>JBHHVJ010000006.1:0-97848 GCA_046754285.1 Myxococcota bacterium
AAGCTCGACGTCGTGATACAGCAGAAAAACCAGAAACTGGGCCCCTATCGGGCTCAGATCGTGCTCCCCCGCCCGTCCCGCCACCTCCCCAGCCGCGCTGAAATGTGGACTAGAGGCGCTCGAGTATCGTCGCGGTACCGAGGCCTCCGCCGCAGCACATCGTGACGAGCGCGAGGCGACCCTGGCTGCGCTCGAGCTCGTGAAGGGCCGTCGTGATCAGGCGGGCGCCGGTGCAGCCCGTGGGGTGCCCGAGCGCGATGGCACCCCCACAGGGGTTGAGACGCTCCTCGACCGCGTCGCTACTGCGAAGCCAGGCCAGCGGGACCGAGGCGAAGGCTTCGTTGACTTCGTAGACGTCGATCGCTTCGAGGCTTAGACCCGTCGTCTCCAGGACCTTCCGGGTGGCCGGAATCGGGCCCTCGAGCATCGTCACGGGATCGACGCCGATCAAGGTCGTCGTGAGGATCCGTGCCCGCGGCTCGACCCCGAGTCGAAGCAGACCCTCCCGCGAGGCGAGCAGCAGCGCTGCGGCGCCGTCGGAGATCTGGGACGAGGTTCCGGCCGTGTGCAGCCCCCCCTTCTCTACGGGCTCGAGAGCCGCCAGCTTCTCCAGCGAGGTGGAGCGGAGCCCCTCGTCTTGCTCCACCCGGAGCGTCTCCCCGCTTGGCTTGCCGTCCTCGCCCAGACGTGGGGCCTGGATCGGAACGATCTCGCGCGCGAAACGGCCTTCGGACCAGGCCTTCTGGGCGCGCTCCTGGCTGCGCAGGCCGAATCGGTCGGTCTCCTCGCGCGTGATTTCGTACTTGACCGCAATCAGCTCCGCGGCCTGGAACTGGCTCTTCGACGGGTAGCGGTCGAAGTATCGCGGCGGGAGCGGAAACCCTCCCCGCGTGTTGGAGCCGAGCGGGACGCGTGACATCATCTCGACGCCGCACGCCATTCCGACCTCCTCGAGGCCCGCGGCGATCAGGCCCGTGAGCAGCGTCGCTGCCTGCTGGCTCGAGCCGCACTGGCTGTCGATCGTCGTGGCCGCCACCTCGAGGGGCAGACCCTCGGCGAGCCAGGCGCTTCGCGTGAGATTGAAGGCCTGCTCGCCGACCTGGGAGACGACCCCTCCCACGATCTGCCCGAGCGCAGCCGGATCTGCCTTCGCCCGCTCGAGCGCCGCCCGCTGGACCGTTCCGAGAAGATCGGCGGGATGCATTCCGGACAGCGCTCCACCGCGTCTCCCGAGCGGGCTCCGCACGGCCTCGACAATGAACACCTCTCGCATGGGGGACCTCCGAGTCGTGTTCGTCGACTCTAACACCGTTTCACGGCGTGAGCGTGCGCGCGGGGTCGTCACCGCCGCGTGCTACTCTGGCCGGCCTGTGCCTGGGGAGCGAGCCAGAAGGGGGGGACCCAGGAGACGTGGAGCCCTGTGGGCGGCTTCGACGATGCTCTGGGGCATCCTCGCCTGTGGCCCCCCGGCTCCCGAGCTCGTCCGCAAGCCCGCGCCCGCTCCGGAGGCGCTGCTGATCCGCCGCGTCGCCGTGCTCGACGTGGAGACGGGGGTGCGCGCGCTGGACCGCGATGTCCTGGTGCGTGGCGATCGCATCGCGGCGATCGAGCCCGCCGGAACGCTCACGCCTCCCAAGGGTGCCGAGACGATCGACGGTGCGCACGGAACGCTTCTGCCCGGCCTGATCGATGCGCACGGACACATCACGCTCGCGCACGCCCCTCCCTGGCAGCTCACGATGCCCGATCCCGATGCGAACCTTCGCGCCTACCTCTTTGCGGGTGTCACTACGGTTCTCGATCCGGCGGACTCGACGGGCGGCGCGCTCGAGCGACGAGACGCCGTGGCTCGGGGTGAGCTCCTGGGACCGCAAATCTACGCCGCCGGCATCCCGCTCACGGCTCCGGGAGGACATCCCGTGGCCATGGTCCGCGCCCTCGCGCCCTGGTGGCTGGCCTGGTATCTGGCGCCCCGTGCCGCGCGGCAGGTGGCGTCGGAGCGGGAGATCCGCGACGCGATCGATCGAGTGGCCGGCGAGGGCGCGGACTTTCTCAAGGTCATGGTCGATCGAATCCCGAGCGAGGCGCCCCGCCTCGACGCTCTGCAGATCGCGGACATCGTCGCCGAGGCCCGCGACCGCGGCCTCCGGACGTTGGCGCACATCGGCCGGCTCGAAGATGCGCTCGACGCGGCCCGAGCCGGCGTGGCGGCGTGGGTTCACGGCGTCTACCTGGAACGCATCCCCGACGAGGAGATCCCGACGCTTGCGCGCTTCGGCATCCCGATGGTGCCGACCTCCGTCGTCTTCGAGAGCTACGCGGAGATGCCCCGGGCGGATCGCCATGCGACGGCGCTCGAGCGCCAGATGGTTCCCCGCGAAGTTCTCGAAGCCTTCAACACGCCGCCCGAGGACAGCGATCTGCTCGATCGCTTCGGCGACTGGCTCGGGCGCCTTGCCGCCGAGCGCACCAGCCGACGCGAGAACGTGCGACGTCTGCACGAGGCCGGCGTGATGATTCTTGCGGGGAGCGATGCGCAGTACGGTGTCTTCCCCGGCGCCGGCCTGCATCGCGAGCTCGATCTGCTTGCGGGGGCAGGCCTCACGCCGCTCGAGGTGATCCGAGCCGCGACGATCAGTGCGGCGCGCTTCCTGGAGCCCACGGAGGAGCCGGACTTCGGTCGCGTCCAGGTCGGGCGGCGCGCCGATCTCCTCCTCGTCGAAGGGGATCCGACCCGCTCGGTGGCAGCCCTGCACCGGATTCGCGAGGTCATCGTGCGCGGTGTGCGCCTGATCCGCACACCCCTCGAGCCCGCTACTCCATGAGTGTCCGGTAGCGATCGAGCTGTGCGAGCGTGGCATCCCGGCCCATCGCACCGAGCGGAAAGAGCACCCTCGTGATCCCGGCCTCGCGACAGCGCTCGACGGTGTCCGGGTCTGGCGGACAGAAGTAGATCGACACCTCGAGGCGTTCCACATCGCGTCCGTGCTGCTCGGCGAGCTCACGCAGGCGGGGAAGCAGGGGCAAGGGTGCGTTCTCGCCGTCGTTCCACAGGGGCACCCAGCCGTCCCCGTAGCGGATCGTGCGGCGCAGGGCCGGCACCCCAGCCCCGCCGACATGGATGGGGGGGTGGGGGTTCTGGGCGGGCTTGGGCCAGGCGCAGCACGGGGTGAAGTCGACGTACTTTCCGTGGTACTCGGCCTTTTCCTGGGTCCAGAGCTGCTGCATGGCCTCGATTCGTTCCCGCATGACCGCAAAGCGCTCCGCAAACGGGGTGCCGTGATCCTCGATCTCCGGACGGTTCCAGCCGCCGCCCACTCCGAAGAGGAAGCGCCCCCCCGAGAACTGGTCCAGCGTCGCGACGAGCTTGGCCGTCTGGAAGACGTCGCGTTGCGGCACCAGGCAGATCCCCGTGGCGATGCGTAGCCGGGTCGTCACGGCGGCGGCCATGGCGAGCGCCACGAACGGGTCGCCGGCCGCGTAGTACTCGCGCGGCAGGCCCGGCTTGCCGGGCTCGGGGGGTCCCGGCGTCCCGTCGGTCACCGGGATGTGCGAGTGCTCCGCGAGCCAGATCGACTCGAAGCCGCGCTCCTCGGCGCCACGTGCGAGATCTGCGGGATGGATGCCGTAGTCGGTCGAGAAGAAGGTCAGGCCGTACTCCATGGCGGCGAGCCTACCACGCGCACCGGGCCGGGTAGTCGTGTATACCCCCATGGGGTATAGTCCGTGACGTGAGGGTCGAGACCAAGCGCAGTGCCCGGGCGCGCCTGCGGCGTATCCGCGGTCAGGTCGAAGGCGTCGAGCGCATGATCGAGGCCGACCGTTACTGCGTCGACGTGTTGCTCCAGATCGCCGCGGTGCGGGCGGCCCTGGATCAGCTCGGCAAGGGGATCCTGCGGGGGCACGTGGAGACCTGCCTGACCGATGCGCTGGCCAGCGGAGGCCCCCGTGAGCGCGCGCGGAAGATCGACGAGCTGATGGACGTGTTCTCCCGCTACGCGCGCATTCGGGGGCGCTGAGCGTGGCCGATCCGATTCGGGACCCGGTCTGTGGGATGAGCGTGCGACCCGAGAGCCCGCACCGCTGGGAGCACGCGGGCATTCCCTACGGCTTCTGCAGCGCTGGTTGTCTGGAGCGCTTCCGTTCGGAGCCGGAGCGCTACCTCACCCCGCCCTCCGCGCGTACGGAGACGGCGGACTCCGACGTCGAGATGACCTGCCCGATGCACCCCGAGGTTCGTCAGATCGGTCCGGGAAGCTGCCCACTCTGCGGCATGGCGCTCGAGCCTCTCGAGCCAGCCGCCAAGGAGGCGGCCAGCCCCGAGCTCGATGAGATGACCCACCGCCTTCGCCTCAGCTCGCTGCTGACGCTGCCGGTCTTCGCGCTGGCGATGGACGAAATGCTCCCCGGCCAGCCTCTTCAGGCTCGGCTCGGTGGCCTGTGGCTGGACTGGCTGCAGCTCACTCTGTCCACGCCGGTGGTGCTCTTTGGTGGCTGGCCTTTCTTCGTGCGGGCCTGGGACTCGTTCGTGTCCCGGCGGCTCAACATGTTCAGCCTGATCGGGCTCGGTACCGCGGCCGCCTACCTCTACAGCACGGCCGCTACGCTCGCGCCGGGGGTCTTCCCGGACTCGTTCCGGGACACCCAGGGAAACGTCGCGGTCTACTTCGAGGCGGCCGCCGTGATCGTGACCCTGGTTCTCCTCGGGCAAGTGCTGGAGCTGCGGGCGCGTCGGCGCACCGGTGCGGCGATCCGCGCGTTGCTCGACCTCAAGCCTCCCTTGGCGCGTCGCATCGAGCCGGACGGCTCCGAGCGCGATCTTCCGCTCGAGGAGGTCCGGGTCGGAGATCGCCTGCGCGTGCGGCCGGGTGAGAAGCTGCCGGTGGATGGCGTCGTGCTCGAGGGGGCGAGCTCGGTGGATGAGTCGATGCTCACCGGGGAGCCGCTGCCCGTCGAGAAAACGGTGGGCAGCTCGGTGACAGGGGGGACGGTGAACGGAAGCGGTGCGCTCGTGATCGTGGCCGAGCGCGTAGGCGCGGACACGCTGCTTGCGCGCATCGTGCGCCTCGTCGCTGAGGCCCAACGCAGCCGGGCGCCCATTCAGCGGCTGGCCGATCGTGTCGCGAGCGGCTTCGTGCCGGCGGTGATCGCTGTGTCCGTCCTCGCATTCGTGCTCTGGGCGAGCTTCGGGCCCGAGCCCCGCATGGCGCACGCGCTGATCAGCGCAGTGGCCGTCCTGATCATCGCGTGCCCCTGTGCGCTGGGCCTGGCCACGCCGATGTCGATCATGGTGGCCACGGGCAAGGCCGCCACCGCCGGTGTGCTCTTCCGAAACGCAGAGGCGATCGAGCAGCTCGACGCGGTGGATACGCTCGTCGTGGACAAGACCGGAACGCTCACCGAAGGTCGCCCCCGGCTGACCGCGATCGTGCCGGAGGAGGGGTTCGATGAGAGGACGCTTCTGTGGGTGGCCGCGAGCCTCGAGCGGGCCAGCGAGCATCCCCTGGCGGAGGCCATCGTGGCGACCGCCGCGGAACGCGAGCTCGAGCTCGATGACGTGAGTGCCTTCGAGGCGCTCCCCGGCCGCGGTGTCTGCGGAACGGTCGCGGGCCGCCGGGTGGTGCTCGGAAACGCGGTTCTGCTGCAGGAGCGGGGGATCGCTTTGCCCGAGGGTTGGGCCGCTGAGCTCCGCTCGGAGGGTGCGACCGTGGTCTTCGTGGCCGTGGACGGTCGACCGGCCGGCCTGCTGGCGGTCGCTGATTCGATCCGCCCGTCCGCCGCCCAGGTCATCCGGACACTTCACCAAGATGGGCTGCGCGTCGTGATGCTGACCGGAGATGTGCAGACAAGCGCGGAAGCGGTGGCCCGCCGCCTCGGCATCGATGAGGTCCTGGCGGAGGTGCTGCCCGAGGCGAAGGCCCGGGTCGTCGGCGACCTGCAGCGTCGAGGCCTTCGCGTCGCGATGGCGGGGGACGGAATCAACGATGCACCGGCCCTCGCGCAGGCGGACGTGGGGATTGCCATGGGGAGTGGAACGGACGTCGCCATGGAGAGCGCGGAGGTCACCCTCGTTGGAGGGGACCTCCGTGGCATTCCGCGGGCCCGGCGCCTGAGCCACCTCACCCTCCGCAACATCCGCCAGAACCTCTTCTTCGCGTTGGTCTACAACGCCCTGGGCGTGCCGGTGGCGGCCGGAGCTCTCTACCCCCTGTGGGGGATGAGGCTCGATCCGATGGTCGCCGCGGCGGCGATGAGCCTGAGCTCGGTCTCGGTGATTGCCAATGCGCTGCGCCTGCAGCGCGCGGAGCTATGAGCGATCCGCGGCGCTGTGTCGCTCCAAGAACCCGATCACGGCCTCGCTGAATGCGTCGTTCCGATCGCCGGCAACCATGTGACCGGCGCCCGAGACGTCGGCGAACTCGGCGTGGGGAACTACGGCGAGGAACTCCGCGACACCGTCGTGGCTCAGAACATCACTCTCGCGTCCGCGTACGAGGAGGGTCGGGATCCGCAGTGAGCCGGCAGCCCGGAGCAGCCGGCTCGGGTCACGAAGCTCCTCCGGACCCGTGCGGCTGACGAAGCGGGGGTCCCAGTGCCATCGATAGCGTCCGTCGGGGCCTCGCCGCAGGTTCTTCTCGAGCGTCTTCAGGTTTCGCTCGCGGCTTCGATGCCTCGTGTAGCGAGCGATGGCGTCCGCGGCCTCCGACAGGGAGCGGAAGCCCTCCGGGTGGCCGGTCATGAACTCGAGGATGCGCTGCGCGCCCCCTGGCTCGAGCCGCGGAGCCACATCGACCAGCACGAGCGCACGGGCGGGACAGGCGGGTGGCTCGCCCACTCCGATCAGCGCGCTGAGACCTCCGAGCGACGCCCCGATCAGGGCGGGTGGAGAGCTCAGGTCGTCGACCACCGCCCGCAGATCGTCTTTGAAGGCCTCCAGGGCGTAGCGCCCGTGCGGGGACCACTCGCTCTCCCCATGGCCGCGCAGGTCGAGGCTGACGGCGTAGTGACCGCGCTCGGCGAGGGCGAGCGCCGTGCGGCTCCAAGCGTGTCGCGTCTGGCCTCCGCCGTGCAGCAGGACGACCGGTGGGGCGGTCGGGCTCCCCCAGCCGTCCGCCACAAGCTCGAGCCCGTCCGCCCCGCTGAAGGACAGGCGTCTGGGCAGCGGGGTCGGGTCGCTCATCGCAGGCCCCGCAGCTGGGCAAGCGAGCGCGAACGCAGCTGGCCCGCGAGCCGGAGCAGGCTCGTCTGGAGGTCCTCGAAGCACGAGTAGGTGATCGGAACCACGAGCAGCGTGAGAGCCATCGAGGTGATCAGCCCGCCGATCACGATCAGCCCCATCGAGCTCCGAAACTCGATGCCCGTTCCGCCGCTGAAGGCGAGCGGGATCATGCCGCAGACGGTCGATACCGTCGTCATCAGGACCGGCCGCAGACGGGTCGGGCCCGCCTCCAGAATCGCCTCGCGCAGCGCCTTGCCCCGATCCCGCAGCTTCCGTGTGTAGTCCACCAGCAGGATCCCGTTCTTCATCACCAGCCCCATCAGGATCAGCAGGCCGATCTGGCTCATCATGCTGAAGGTGCGGCCGAAGATCGCCAACGCGGCAAAGGCGCCGATGAACGAGAGGGGTGCGCAGAGCATGATCGTCAGCGGATGGATGAAGGAGTTGAACTGGGAAGCCAGGATCATGTACATCGCGATCATCGCGAGCACGAAGGCGAAGACGACGTTCTGCAACGTCTCCTCCATGTGCTCGGCCAGGCCGACCTCCGCGATCTCGTAGCCGTCCTCGATCTCGAGCTCGTCGATGAAGCCGCGGATCTCCTCTACCGCTGTTCCGAGGGCCTTGCCCGAGAGGTTGCCGAGCACGTGGATGACGCGAGCACGGTTCTCGCGGTGGATCTCGACGGGACCGGCCTGCATCCGGGGGGTGACGAGGTTGCTCAGGTTGATCAGCGCACCCTCCCGAGAGCGGATGCTGAGCAGCCCGAGCTTGAGCGGATCGTTCCGGTACTCGGGACGGAGCTGCACCCGCACGTCGTAGCGCTCGCCCTTCTCCTCGAAGCTCGTGACCTCGAGACCCCCCAGAAGCGTCGAGAGCGTCCGTCCAATCTGCTCCGCCGGAACGCCGAGATCCGCCGCGCGCTCGCGCGCGATCTCGAGCGAGATCTCCGGTCGACCGGTCTCGTAGGATGTCGCCAGGTCCACGTAGCCGTCTGCCGCCTCCATGCGTGCGAGCAGCGCCTGCGCATACCGGTCCAGCGTTGCGATCTCCGGTCCCCGGATCGCGTAGCGAAGCTGATGCAGGCTCCCGCCACGCACGGACATCCACGGGATCGCCTCGACCGAGAACTCCTCGAAGCCGATGCCACTGTTCTCGATGACGCCGCGGACGTCCTCCATGAGATCGGCCTGGGAGACGCTGCGCTGCTCGGCGTCGGTAAGCTGGACGTAGAGCTCTGCGCTGTGGACCTGTCTGCGCGCCCCGGCGCCGATGGTCGAGAAGACGGCGCGGATCTCCCGGTGCTCCAGCAGACGCTCTTCGATCTGGGAAGTCGCGGCCAGCGTGCGGTGGATGGGGCTGCCCACGGGCAGCTTGAGCACCACGTTGAACTCGCTGCGGTCGGCCATCTCGACGAAGTCCACGGGCAACGTGGTCGCAATCCCCAGACCGCCCACGAGTGCGGCCCCGGCGATGCCCAGCACGTGGGGTCGATGTGCGAGCGCCCAGCGCAGTACCCTGCGGTAGAAGCGTTCCAGCCCACGGTAGCCTCGCTCGAGGGTTTCGTAGATCCGGCTCTCACGATTGTCGAGCCTGAGATAGCGGGAGCTCAACATGGGCGTCAGCGTCAGAGCGACGATCGTGGAGGTCGTCACCGCACAGGTCACGACGAGCCCGAATTCGCGGAAGTAGCGTCCGACGGTGCCTGCCATGAAGGCGATGGGCACGAAGACCGCACAGATGGCGAGTGTCGTGGCGACCACGGCGAGGCCGATCTCGCGCGTTGCCTGCAACGCGGCGGAGCGGCGCTCCCCGCCCCGCTCCATGTGTCGAAGAATGTTCTCCACCACGACGATCGCGTCGTCGATCAGAATCCCGACGCTGAGGGAGAGACCCGCGAGCGTGAGATTGTTCAAGGTCAGATCGAAGAAGTAGAAGAGCGCGAAGCTCGCGACGACCGATGTCGGGATGGCGATCCCCGCGATCAGCGTCGAGCGTACGTTGCGCAGAAAGCCGAGCACGATGAGCGTGGCGAGCAGGGCACCCCAAGCGAGATCTTCAGCGACCGAGCGCACCGAGCGTTCGATGAATCGGCTCATGTCCCGCGCCACGATGAAGTCGACGCCCGGGGGGAGTGAGGGTCGGAGTGCCGCGAGCTCGGCCTTCACGGCGCGGGCCACGCGGACGATGTTGGCGCCGGACTGCCGCCGGATCAGCAGGGAGACACCCCGGCGGGAGTTCAGGAAGGAGAGCGTTCGCTCCTCCTGCATGCCGTCCTCTGCGGTCGCCACATCTCGCAAGTGAATGGCCCGGCCCCCCCGCTCCGCGATCACGATGCTGCCGAACTGCTCGGCGCGCGTGAGTCGGCCCCGCGTCTTGACGGTGTACTCGCGAAGATCTGTCTCGATGCGTCCGCCCGGAATCTCGACGTGCTCGCGCCGGAGAGCGTCGAGAACGTCGTCCACGGCGAGCCCGTAGCCGGCGATGCGGAGTGGATCGATCCAGATGCGGATCTCCCGCTTGCGACCTCCGATCAGGCTGATGCTGCCTACGCCCGAGAGACGCTCCAGCCGCGGCTTGATCTTCTTGTCGACCCGCTCCGTGAGGGGGCGGATCGCACCGGAGCTCGAGAAGAGCACGGCGAGGATCGGCTGGCTGTAGGGATCGAAGCGCTCCACCAGGGGGGCTTCGGTGGATCGAGGCAGCTCGGCGCGCGCGCGCGCAACCCGATCGCGGACGTCCTGCGCCTTGGCGTGGGCGTCCTGCTCCAGGTCGAAGCTCACGATGATCTGCGAGAGCGACTCGCTCGACGTGCTCACCAGATCCTGGATGCCGTCGATCGTGTTGAGCGCTTCCTCGAGGGGCTGGGTGATCTCGCGCTCGACCGTGTCCGGTGAGGCGCCGGGGAGCCGAGTGGTCACGGAGACGATCGGGAGCTCCGCCTTCGGCAGCAGGCCGAGCTCCAGGCGGGGCAGGGCGACGATGCCGAGCACGACCAGCGAGCCGATCATCATCACCGCCAGAACCGGCTGACGGATCGAGAGCTCGGGTAGGTTCACGCGGAGGACCCTTCACGCTCCGTGACGTGGACCTTGATCCCCGGGGAGACCAGCCGCACCGAGTCTCCCACGATGATCTCGTCTCCCGGCACCACGCCATCGAGAACCTCGGCGACACGCTCCGTGACGATTCCGAGCTGAACGGCAACGGGCTGTGCGCGCCCGTCCCGCACGACGTAGACGCGGTCTTCGCCATTTTCCCGCCGGATCGCGTCCGTGGGGATCAGCGTCACATGGGTTCTCGAGCTGGGCTCGATCTCCACGCGGACGAAGATCCCCGACTTGTACACGTGATCGGGGTTCGGGATCGTGATGCGCACCTCGTAGGTGCGCGTGTCGGGATCGATCGTATCGCTCACCGCGCTGACCGTGCTCACGAGCGGATCGGGAATGCCCTCGACGTACAACCGTGCGGGGTCACCCACCTGGATCCGAGCGTGACTGCCCTCCGCGATGGCGGCACGTGCCTCGAGCACACCCGTCTCCTGCAGGACGATGACGACCGTCTGGGGCGTGGCGGTTGTTCCCTCGTCGGCGAGCCGCTTCGCCACCGAGCCGGAGAAGGGTGCTCGCACCAGCGTATCTTCGAGGTTGCGCTGCGCGATGGCGACGGCCTGTACGGCCTGGCGCTCGCGCGCGGCCGCTACGGCGAGCTGCGTCTCGAGCCGATCGAGATCCTGCTTCGCGATGATCTGCTTGGCGAAGAGCTTCTTCGCTCTCTCCAGATCCGCCTTGACCTGGCGGCGCTCCGCACGGAGCAGGTCCCCACCGGCCTCCGCCTTTCGCAGGGCGGCCAGATAGGCGGCCCGCTCCACCTGGAAGAGGGCGTCGCCCCGTGCGACGCGGTCCCCCTCCGAGACCCAGATCCGCTCGAGTGGGCCGGAGACGCGCGGCCCGATGCGGCTCTCGCGACGCGCCACCAAGCTCCCCGCGACGGAGATCCGGGGGGTGATCGCTCCCTGCTGCACGAGGGTTGTGGATACCTCGAGAGACGGATCCGCGACCCGGCGTGAGTGTGGGGCCTCCTCCATCTCCGGCGTCGATGTGCCGCAGCCCACGGCCAGAGCGGAGACGAGCAGCCCGGTGAGGGTCCCAGCTCTTCGAAGGCTCATGATGTGGCTCCCAGTGCGCGGTGGATGGCTTCACGCAGCTCCTCTAGGTGCTTCCAGAGCTCGGTCGGGTCCCCGCCGTGTCGGATCCAACGGGAGAGGTAGGCGCTGAGCGCGCCGTGAACGATCGAGGAGTAGACCAGGGGCTCGGCGGGCGGAAGCTCGCCCCGCTCCACACCCGTGGCGAAGAGCCCGTCGATCGCTCTCTCGATCCGCTCCCGAATGCCATCGACGTCCTGCGCGGAGGCGCCCGTTCCCCACTCGAACATGCCCGTCGGCTGGCTCAGGATGATGAAGAAGTCCCGGTGGTCCTCCACGAAGCGGAGCACCGCGTCGATGTAGCGGTCGATCGTGGCGCGGACCGGGCCCCCGCTCTCGAGCGCGCCAACGAGGCGCTCGACGAAGAGCTCACCGCGCGCGTTGAGGATCTCCTGGTAGAGAGCGGCCTTGCTCTCGAAGACGTTGTAGAGGTTCCCCGCGGAGTAGCCTGCACGAGCGGCGATCTCGGCCATCGTCGCTCCCGAGAAGGTCCGCTCGGCGAAGACCTGCTCGGCGGCCGCGAGCAGGGCCGCACGGCGGGCGCTGCGGGCGGCCTCCCGTGGGGCGCTGGCGAGGGTTCTCATGGTCCAAACCTCCCCGGCTCTCGGTCCGGCTCGCCGACGGCTCGGCGACGGGCTCCAAGGTCTCCCCGCAGCCGGTGAACGAGAACTCAGAATTCTGAATCTAGATTCAGAATACTAAACCCGTATTCAGATCGCCAGGCTCTCGGAAGAAAGGCCTACGGGGGCCGTGGGTTACGTCTCCTGAGGGACGTCGGACTGCCAGCCGATCCGACGCAGCGCCGCCAGGGCCTCGCCCCGCTCGGGCTTGTGGACCGCGAGCGTGGCGCGGTCACCCACGCGCGGGGTGAAGCCGGCCCACATCGGAAAGGCGCTCGAGCCGCGACGGATCGCGAGCATCACGAAGGCCTCACCCGAGAGGGTCTCGACCGCTGCTCCCGGTTCCGGGTCGGAGCCGGGCTCCTCGGGCGCGAAGACGAGCGGCTCTCGTGCGATCTCCCTGTGGCGGGAGCGCACGTCCCAGCGCTCGACGTCGTGCGCCGCCTCGAAGAGCATCCGCGTTCCGCGCTGTGCCAGGAACTCGGGTGTCACACCGGACTCCTCGCTCAGCACGGCGACGTAGGTCTCCGGCACGCCGAAGAGCTCGCTCGCCTGCTCCACGAAGAGGCTGTTGAGCGTCTCGTTCGCGGTCAACCCGATGGCCGCACCAACCTGCTCGAAGCGCGCGCGCGCCAGCGTGCGTTCCTCGAGCGCGTTCCCGAAGACCACGGGAAGTCCCGCCTCTTCCGCACGGCGACACTGCTGTGGGTTCGCATCGATGAGCAGGACGGGCACACCCGCCCGCCGCAGCTCGTCGGCGAGCATCAGGCCGAGCCCCTGTGCGCCGAGAATCGCGACGGTCTCGCGCGCCGGAAGCCGTAGGCCGAGCAGCCAGGCGGCGGGCCGGGCCGTGGCCCCCGCGAGCAGCACGGTCGAGCCGATGGTCAGGAAGACGAGCGCGCGGAGCTCCTGGCCGCCACCGACGCCCTTCTGCTCCATGAGCTCCGCCGTGAGCGATGCAATGGCGGCGGCCACGATACCCCGGGGCGCCAGCCACGCGAGCAGCAGCCGCTCGCGGCCCGAGAGCTCGGAGCCCACGGTCGAGATCCAGACGCAGAGGGGACGGACCAGCAGCACGAGCAGGGCGATCACACCCGCGGCGGGCCAGCCCAGCGCACGGAGGTCCGCGATCCGGACATCCGCGGCCAGCAGCACGAAGAGCAGCCCGATCAGCAGGACCGTCAGCTGGTCCTTGAACTCGCGCAGATCCCGGTCCACGCGCGTCCGCAGATTGCCGACCCAGATCCCCGCGACCATCACGGCCAGGATCCCGCTCTGGGAGACCAGCGCGTCGCAGCCGTGGAAGAGCAGCAGTACGGAGGCCAGCGTGAAGATGTTCTCGTGACCCTCGGGGACCAGCCGCCGGGCTCTCAGCAGGCCGGCCAGCATCAGGCCGGCCAGCGAGCCGGCCAGCAGCCCGAGGCCGATGCGTTGCACGAGGGCCGCCGTCTCGATGCCCAGATCGACCTCGGGCTCGAGCACCACCTGCAGCACGAGCACGGCGAAGATGGCGCCGATCGGATCGATGAGCACGCCCTCGGCCTCGAGCACGGTCGCGACGCGGCGCTGGAGCCTGAGCTCGCGCAGCAGCGGTGTGACGACCGTGGGTCCCGTCACCACGACGAGACTCCCGAACAGCACCGAGGGCCCCCAGCTCCAGCCCAGGACCCCGTGGGTGGCTGCCGCGGCGCCCGCTAGCGTGACGATCGCGCCGACGCTGATCAGGCGTCGGATCGGCCCGCTCTCGCGGCGGAGCCTCGAGAACTCGAGGTTCAGGCCACCCTCGAAGAGAATCAGCGCGACACCCAGGTGGACGATCTCCAGCAGGCCGATCCCGAGTCTGCTGGGGTCCACCCAGGCCAGCACGTCGGGCCCCAGCAGTACGCCGCTGGCGAGCAGCACGACGATCCCGGGCACGTGCAGGTGTCGGGCGAGGCTCTGCGCGAGCACGCCCACCCCCAGGGCGATGCTCAGCCCGAGTCCCAGCTCGATGATCGGGGCCGTGCTCACGGCCACCGAAGCTCCCACCCCCGAAACCATGGGGGCAGTCTCGCACCTTTAGGGGGCGGGGCAATCCCCGCGATCGGTCAGCCGGAGCCGCCGGCCTTGGCCGAGACTCTCACGTCGCCCGCTCCAGCGGCGGCCCGCAGGGCCTCAACCACGCCGTCGATCGTGAGCAGCTCCGGCAGCAGGATGGGATCGTCGGGTGCATTGGGGCGGTAGATCAGGTACATCGGGACACCCGCCCGTCCGTGACGCGCGAGCTCGCGCCGGATCGTTTCGTTGCGCCGCGTCCAATCCGCCTTGAAGGTGGCGACGTCGAGGCGCTCGAGCTCGTGGACCACGACGGGGCTCTGGAGCACGAGCCGCTCGTTGACGCCGCAGGTGATGCACCAGTCCGCCGTGAAGTCAACGAAGGCAGTGCGTCCGTCGGCGACCGCGGCGCGGATCCGTTCCGGGTTGAAGGGCTCCCAGGCGATAGCTCCCTCGCCCGAACTCGCCGGCTCGGAGGCGCTCTCCGGAAAGCGCAGGGTCAGGAAACCCGTCGTGACGACGAGCGCAGCGGCCAGCGTCACACCCCCCAGGCGTGGGAGGCGGCCGGAGCCCTGGGTGATCCCGTAGAGCCAGCAAGCCGCCGCGACGGCGAGCAGCAGCACGAGCAGCGCGGTCATTCCGGCGGCCCCCGTCGTGGTTCCCATCACGCGCGCGAGCCAGATCACGGTGCCCAGCAGCCCGAAGCCCAGCAGGGCCCTGACCCGCTCCATCCAGGGGCCGGGGCGTGGGATCACGCGGGCCCAACCCGGGACCAGCGTGATGAGCGCGTAGGGCGCGGCCAGGCCGAGTCCGATGGCGGCGAAGACCGCGAAGATCACCGGCGTCGGGCTGGCGAGCGCGAAGCCGACGGCCGTACCGAGAAAGGGTGCGCTGCACGGTGTCGCGACCACCACGGCCAGCAGGCCCTCGAAGAAGGATCGCCGGACACCCGCCGCGCGCAGGCCCGCGCGTGCCAGCCTTCCCCCCTGGCTGTAGATCTGAAACACACCGAAGAGGTTCAGCGCGAAGACGAAGAGCACGACGGAGAGCGTGGCGAGAAAGAGAGGCTCCTGAAACTGGAACCCCCAACCCACCGCGCTGCCGACACCCCGGAGTGTGCTGATGACCGACGCGAGCAGCAGCATCGTCAGAATCACGCCCGCGGCATAGGCCGCCCCGTGCCGGAGCACTTGCCGGCGTCCTTCGTGTGCCAGCTCGGCGACCCCGAGCACCTTGATGGCCAGCACCGGAAGCACGCACGGCATCAGGTTCAGAATCAGGCCCCCGAGCAGGCCGAGCAGCACGGCTTGCCAGAGCGGCAGGCTCGCGGGAGCGCCGCCGGCGAGGTAGGCCCGAGGCTCGAGCCAGGGATGATCGAAGACGGCGACCTCGCTTCCCGGACGTGCGCGGGGCAGGGGAAGGTCCACCTCGACCCAGATCGGTGTATCGTCTCCGCGCTCCAGGGCGACCACCCCGCGCAGGTGCTGGTCCTCGCCGGGATCCTCCGGGCCTGCGAGGCCGGCCAGCGTCACCAGCCAGCCCGAGGGGACGCGGGGGTGACGGCGGCTGTCCGTGACCGTGAGTTCGATCTCCGGGATGCGATCCTGCGCGAAGACCTGTCGGATCGAGGGCGGGGCCGGGCGGACGATCGGGCACTCGTGCGGCAGGTCGGTGTGGCCTTGGCAGGCGACGAGAGCCAACGCCGTACGGAACGCGTCGCCCGGCCGAATCGCACTCTGCGAGTAGAGCACCTCCACGCTGAGATCGAGGGCCTCGGGCGGAGCCGGCAGCCTCTCTCCGTAGCGTTGGAAGAGCTCGAGCACGCGATCGGGAGCCGGTTTCGTCTTTGCGGCGACCGGTAGCCGGCGGCTGAGCCGGGCTTCACCGGGAATGCACTCGTGGTCGCAGGCGAGGTACTCGACCTCCGCGCGAATCTCGATCTCTCCACGCGCGGTGCGGGCGAGCCGGGCGGGCGCGAAGAGCAGCACCTGATCGGTGTAGCCGTAGCTCGTGAGGCTGCCGTCTCCCTCGACGAACACCTCCGGGGCGGGCCATTCCAGCTCTCCCGGCGTGGCGTGTGAGAGCGTCCAGCGGATCACGGTCGGCAGGCCGACCTTGCCCGGATGGCGCCAGTAGATGTGCCAGCCCGGCTCGAGGTCGAAGAGCACTCCCACGCTGAAGTCATCTCCCGGACGCAGCGCGACGGCATCGACGAGCAGCCGAGCCTCCACCTGGGCCTCGTCCCGAAGGACGATGCCCCGGTGCAGGGCGCCCTCGGGAACGTCGAGCCTTGCCTGGGCCCCCGGCGCTCCGGCCAGGGCGAGCAGCAGCACGAGTCCGAACGAGCACCAGCGGCCGCTTCGCGTCACCTCGGACCTCCCTGACTCCACCCCTGCGCTTCTACGGCCGCGACGCCCGGCGGTTACAGCTCCCTCGGGCGCCCGCTCCAGAAGCGGTTTCAGCGACAGGCTAGTCCAGTGCAGGGGGTCCCGAAAGCACCTAGACTCGCTATGGGAACGCGATGGATCGAGCATGAAGGTCAGCGCGGACGTCTGCGTGATTCCGATCGGTGTCGGAACCTCCCTCTCCTCTTACGTCGGCGTCGTCTACGAGGAGCTGGAGCGCTCGGGTCTGCGCTGCCGCCTGCACGCCTGGGGGACGAACGTCGAAGGCGAATACGACGAGGTCTTTGCCGCCCTCCGGCGCTGTCTCGAGCAGCTTCACGCGAAGGGTGTGCCACGCGTGAGCTGCACGATCAAGCTCGGCAGCCGGACCGACCGCGAGCAGTCCCTCGAGAATAAAGTGGCCAGCGTTGAGGTGTGGCTGCGCGAGCGGCGGGGCGGTGGGACCGGCGACGTCTGAGCCGCGCCCGTGCGCAGGCGCTGGTCAGGCAAGCGCGCATTTGCCAAGCTCCCTCCGATGCGAATCGCACTGGCGCAGATCAACACGACCGTCGGAGATTTCTCGGGAAATCTGGAGAAGCAGCGGGCCGCCATAACCAAGGCGCGGCAGGCCGGCGCCCAGCTCGTCGTGCTGCCCGAGCTCGCGACCTGCGGATATCCACCGATGGACCTGCTCGAACGCGAGAGCTTCCGGACCCGTCAGCGGGAGGCTCTCGAAGCCCTGACGGCCGAGGCCCACGGAATCGCGATCGTCACGGGGGCGATTGTCTCTTCCGAAGGCGATTCGGAGAAGATCTCCAATGCAGCGGTCGCGCTCGCGGAGCGCCGAGTCGCGTTCGTCCAGGCCAAGACCCTGCTGCCGACCTACGACGTCTTCGATGAGTCCCGCTACTTCCAGCCCGCGCGACGACGCCGTCCGTGGGAGTTTGCAGGGCGCAAGCTGGGGCTCACCGTGTGTGAGGACATCTGGAGTGGAGACTTCTGGGGTCCGCGCCGTCTCTACCCCCTCGATCCCGTGCGTGAGCAGATCGAGGCGGGGGCAGACCTGATCGTCACCGTCTCCGCATCGCCTTGGGAGCAGCGCAAGATCGCGCTGCGCGAGGCCATGATGTCCGACCACGCGCGACGCCATCGAGTGCCGGGGATCTTCGTCAATCTCGTGGGCGGCAACGACGAGCTGATCTTCGACGGTGCGAGCTTCGCAGTCAATGCGGCCGGCCGTATCACCACACGCTTGGCGTGCTTCGAGGAGGACCTCGAGGTCGTGGATCCGGACACGGCCACAACCCTCGGCGTGCAACGGGACGAGGAGGACGTCGAGCTTCTCGAGCGTGCGCTGGTGCTCGGCGTCCGCGACTACCTGCACAAGATCGGCGCCACCCGCTGCGTCGTGGCGCTCTCGGGCGGGATCGACTCGGCCGTCACGGCGCACATCGCGGAGCGCGCCCTGGGGGCCGAGAACGTGCTGGGGCTCCTGATGCCGGGGCCGTACTCGTCCGTGCACAGCGTGACCGATGCCGAGGCGCTCACTCGTAATCTCGGCCTCGAGACGCGACAGATTCGAATCGATGGAATCTACAAGGCCTTCCTGGAGCAGCTCAGCCAGCTCTTCGGCCCCGCCGAGAGCTACGGAGTCACGCAGGAGAACCTTCAGGCTCGGGTGCGGGGCACGCTGCTGATGGCCGTCAGTAACCACGAGTCGCGCATCGTCCTGGCGACGGGGAACAAGAGCGAGCTCTCGGTGGGCTACACGACCCTCTACGGGGATCTCGTCGGTGGCCTGGCCGTGCTGGGCGACGTTCTCAAACGAGACGTGTACCGCCTGGCCCGCTTCGCCAACCGTTCCGGCGAGCGCATTCCTCCACACACGATCGAGAAGCCTCCGTCGGCAGAGCTGGCTCCGGGCCAGCTCGACTCCGATGCGCTGCCCCCCTACGGCGTGCTCGACGAGGTCCTGGCGCAGGTGATCGAGCAGGGCCGGCCCGCGGGCCGCCTCGAGCCGCCGCCGGGGGCAACCCCCGAGCAGATTCGCTGGATTCTGCAGCAGCTCGACCGCAACGAGTACAAGCGGCGGCAGGCTCCGCTCGTGCTGCGGGTGAGCCCCAAGGCCTTCGGAACCGGAAGGCGTCTCCCGATCGTGCACCGCAGTGACATCTGACGGAGCAAGGGGGTGCGCGTGGGCAGCGGTCCGGTCACGCCGCCTGCGCCTGGCCGCGCTCTTCCTCGTGCTGGGCTGCGCTTCCGCCCCCGAGCCTGGGGTCCCCCCTGAGCTCGCGGCCTGGATGCAGCGTGCGAGCGAGCTTCGCGGCCTCGGCTTTCGCGAGCCCGTCGTGTGGCGCAGGATCTCGCGCAACGAGCTCCGTGCGATCGTGCGCCGGGAGCTCGAGGCGCAGTACGATCCCGGGTTCGTCGAGGCGTATCGGGATGCCTACGCCGCCATGGGTCTAATCCGTCCGGAGGTCGAGCTGCTCGAAGCGCTCCTGGATCTGCTTGAGACGCGCCTCGTGGGCCTGTACAGCAGAGAGCGCGGCACCCTCTACGTGGTCGACGACGTCGATGCTGCCGCGGATGCGGGGCGGTCGATGATCCTCGTGCACGAGCTCGTGCATGCCCTGCAGGACCAGCACTTTCCCGAGACGCTCGCCCTGCTCCAGACCCTGCGGGACAACGACGATCTGGCGCTGGCGATCGCTTCGAGCGTCGAGGGCGACGCGTCCCTAACGATGTTCGATTACGACTCCGCCCACCCGCTGGGACGGAGCCACGAGAGCGCTCTACGTTTTCAGGCGCAGGTTCTCGACGAAGTCGAGCAGGCCGACGTGGCCCCGAATCTGCCGCGTCTGCTGCGCGTCGCGCAGGCCTTTCCCTATGCGTACGGAACGCCCTGGGCGGCCGAGGTGTACCTGCGCTCGGGCAACCACGGGCTCGACCGTGCCCTGCGCGAGCCGCCGCTCTCCACGCTCCACGTCCGCTACCCCAGTACGGACCGACCCGTGGAGTTCCTGCGGCTCCCACTTGCGGAGCTGCAGGAGGTCCTCGGTCCGCGCGGCTGCGAGGTGGGCCACAGCAACGTCGCCGGGAGCCTGAGCCTCGAGGTTCTGCTCACACGGTATGGGGCGGGAGAAGACGCTCCGGAGCTGCTCCGAGCCTGGACGGGGGACCGATTCGTGCAGCTGGACTGTCCCGGGGGGTGGGAGCTGGCCTGGTGGGTGCGCTGGACCGACGCCGAGGCGGCGGCGAGCTTCGCACGTCGCTACGGGACCCTGGCGGACAAGATCGCCCGCTCCGCGCCGCTCTCGGGCCCGCCGAGCGTGATCCAGCGCGGCCGCGATACGCTCGTTCTCACCCCCGGGCTCAGGAAGCGGGCCGAGCTGCTGCTCGAGCGCGGGGAGGCCCACGCCTACACGTCGTTTCAGGCCTGGCTCGATGAAGGCTGCTTCCCGGACCGCGGCTGTCCGGGGCTCGGATCCTCGCGGCAGAGCAGGAAGTAGTTGTCTGTCTCCCGATCGCCGCGCGTCGCCCGGCCGATCAGCAGATGGTCGGAGACACGCCGCAGGTAGTCGACCATCCCGTTGTAGATGAGCCGTGAGAGCCGGTATCGGTTGTCGTGCAGCTCGGGCCAGTCGGCGGGTCTCGCGGTCGGAATCCGTCGGTAGTCGACCGCGACGCTGCCCCGTGGGTCGGCACAGTCGTACGCTACGAAGTAGCCCGGTCCGGTCAGCGGCGCGAGCCAGCGGACGGGCTGGTGGTTGTAGCCCCAGAGCTCCTCCTCGGCATTGCCCCTCGGTGGGCGGCAGAACCGCTTCTGGAAGCGCGTGAACAGCGGAAGTGAGTTCTTGCCGTGGAAGATGACGGGGACGAGCGCTCCACACTCGCGGGGCACCATCGCGTCGATCGATACACGGCCCCCTTCGGCCGCCACCCAGAGCCGCGCCTGCTCGCGGCCGTCAATGGACTCCATCAGCTGGATGCGCTCTTCCGGAGGGGCTTCCTCGAAGAGCTTGGCCAGTGCCTCCCGGTCCACCCGGGACGCGCGCAGGATTGCGTGGAGCTCACTTCTTCGGTCCATGGCTGACCTCCTACAGGCGTTCCGCGACGTGGCCCGCGATTCGGTGCGCCAGGGCCATGCACGTCAGCATGGGGTTCACCCCAGGGCTGCGCGGAAAGATGCCCGTGTCCACGATGTAGACATTGTCGAGATCGTAGCAGCGACCGTCCTCGCCGACGACACCCCGGTGGGGATCACCGTGCATTCGCGTGCTCCCGAAGACGTGGTTGCCGCCACAGACCAGGTCGGTGGCTCTCAGGTCGTGGTCGCGCAGCACCCGGGCTTCGTCGAGGGAGTGCATCTCCTCCGGAAGCCGGTTGACGCCGGGAAGAATCTTGCGGGCGCCGGCCGCGAAGAAGAGCTCGGCGAGAACCCAGAGAGCGCGTCGCAGGATCCGCACGTCATCGGGGTGGAAGCGCCATTGGATGTCGGGATCCATGCGGCCGGGGCGAGGCCGAACACGGCCGAGGGAGCGGTGGCAGGAGGCAAAGGCGTCCCAGACCGCGGCGTTCGGGATTTCCGCGAGTCGGCGCTTGAGCTCGTGGCCGAACCCCGGCAGCCGGACCGCGAGAAGCGCGGGAGGGGCCCAGAGCGTCTCGAGCTTGAAGCCTTCATCGAGGAAGGCCAGGGACTGACAGCCTTGCGTGGCCCCGAAGACGGGCTGCGTGGGCTCCGGGAAAACGCCCATCACGGCCACGCCCGGGTGGAACTGGAGGTTCTCGCCCAGCTGTCCCGAGCCGTTCGCGAGGTTGCCGCTGCGGGCCAGGAGCACGGGCGTGGCCATGACTCCCGCGGCCAGCACTACGATGCGAGCCTCTATCTCGAACCGGTGGGACGGCTCGCCCGTGAAGGGTCGCACGACGCGACCTGCGACCCCTCGCACACGGCGCCCGTCGATGAGCAGCCTCTGAACCTGGAGCGAGGTGCGCACTCGGCAGCCGGCGCGTACCGCGGCCGGTACGTAGGAGATGTCCATGGACTGCTTGGCGCGCGCACGGCAACCCGTGAAGCACTCACCGCTTCCGCGACAGCCGATCACGTTTCGGGGTATCGGCTCACTCGAGACTCCCAGGGTATCGCACGCTCGGCGGAACAGCAGGTTCCGTGCGCCGAGCACGTTCTCTGGCGTCGGCCCGATGCCGAGAAACTTCTCAACCGCCTCGTAGTGCGGATCGAGATCGGCCCGCGTTGTCGAGGCGAGTGCGTGCGTCTCGCACCAGGCGTCCAGCGCCGAAGCCGGTGCGCGCACGCAGATCGCGGAGTTCACCAGGGACCCGCCGCCCAGGGCAATCGCCTGCATGGTGGGCATGATGTAGCCGCGCGTGGTTCGCAGACCGGCCTCCCGCATGGTGCGGGCCATCGAGAGAGCTCCGTCGAGCTCGAAGTCCTCGGGCGTGAAGGGCGGGCCCTCTTCGACGAGGATCACGTCGTGGCCCCCCTGGGCGAGCTCGTGGGCCACCACCGCCCCCCCCGGGCCGGAGCCGACGACGACGACATCCGCGCTCTCGTGGAGGTCTCCGCCGTAGCCCGCGAAGACCTGCACGGTGGGCACGGCGCTCAACCCGTGCTCTCCTCGAAGGCGGGGTGGAGGGGCCCGTCTGGATCGAGCGGCTCGCCGGAGCTCGGCGGGTCGAGGTTCTCGCGCGTGTAGCGGATCGCCTCGGGCGGCTGGCCGATCGGAGGCCAGAGCAGGTCCGCCTCGCAGACCGGCGAAGCGATCCGCAGCGGAGCGATTCCGAGGTCGCGCTGGACGGCTGGGTGGGCCAGATACGCCATTCCCAATACCGAGCGCAGGCTCGTGAACGCGAGCCGCCGTGCGTACAGCCGGCTCCGCCGCCAGCCGTCGAGGTAGCGCGTGCGGGAGGTCGGGGGGAGGCACGTGAAGCGGCGCATTCCCGTGAGACCTCCTGCGGGAAAGAGCAGCGTCCCGTGCTCGAGCAGAAAGAAGAGAGCCCGCATCAGCCGACGGAGCCGCCTGGGAAGCACCGTCAGGTAGCGGTCCACGTACTCGGGAATGCCCGCCTCGGTTCCCGAAGGCGCCGGAGCACCACCCGGGGGCAGGGACGCCTCGGCCACCGCAGCGAGAAACGCGTACTCTCCCGCATGCAGGATCTCGAGTGGCCGCTCCGGTCGCGCGTAGCCCCACCCGAGCCGGAGCCCCACCCAGACGACCGTCACGCCGAGCCCGAGAGCGAGTAGCCAGAGGCCGGACATGGCTGCACGATAGCCTGAATCCCCCGTGCTTGACGAGCACGCCCTGGACGCACTCCGCCGAGGGCTCGCGCTCAGCCGGGCAGGGACAGATCGAACTTCCAGCGCAGGAGCGCGACGAGAACCAGGATCATTCCCTCGGTCCGGGTCAGGCACCATCCCCGCCGCATCACGATCCGCAGCACCGTGACCATCGCGACCATCGTCATCAGGCTCCACTCGACACCATGGCTGACGTCGAGCCGGTGGAGGATGGCCGCGAGCCCCAGCACGCCGAGCACGTTGAAGATGTCGCTGCCGACCAGCGTTCCGGCCATCATCGCCATGCGCCCCCGGTGTGCGGCCATCAGGGCGGTTGCGAGCTCGGGCAGGGAGGTTCCCATGGCGACCACCGTCACGGCGATTCCGTAGGGAGAGATGCCGAGCATGAGGGCGAGCTCGGACGCGGCGCGCACGAGCAGATGCGCTCCGCTGATCACCGCGGCCAGGCCGAGAGCCAGCACCAGGTAGTCCCTCCGCGTCGCCTTGCCCTCCGGCATCTGCTCGCCATCCTCGAGCGCCAGACCTCCCCGCGACACGAGGTAGAGCACGTACATGCCGAGGAACACGACCATCGCCAGTCCTTCCCAGGCGTCCAATGCGTTGTCGTGCAGAAGGACGAGAAGCAACAGCGTGGCGAGCAGCAGGACGGGGACGTCGCGCCGCACCAGGGAGCGGGCGATCGGGACAGGACTCCAGATTGCGGCACAGCCGCCCAGGATGATGCCCAGGTTGAAGATGTTGGAGCCGACCACGTTGCCGATGGAGATGTCGGGCTGTCCACGCAGGGCCGCCACCAGCGTGACGGTGATCTCGGGCGCGGAGGTCCCGATCGCAACGACCGTGGCGCCGATCACGGCATCGGAGAGCTCGAAGCGATGGGCTATGCGGCAGGCCGATTGCACGACCCAGTCCGCACCTTTCCAGAGCAGGCTCACTCCGACGAGCAGGAGACCGATCTGGCTGAGGGCCTCCGACGTCATTCGCGCTTCTGGCTGCGCCTCGCGCGAATTCGCTCTCTGATCAGATCCTTGATGCGGTCCTCCGCGTAGCGCTCCCGGTCACGCTTGGCGAGCTCGCTGAGACGGTCGCGGAGATCGGGTCGGTCAACGCCGAGGATGCGTGCGGCGAGCAGGGCGGCGTTGCGGGCTCCGTCGATCGCGACCGTGGCCACGGGCGTGCCGGGAGGCATCTGCAGCGAGGCGAGGGCGGCCTCGATTCCATGCAGAGGTCCCACGGCCCGGGGTACGGCGATGACGGGAAGGCGGGTGTGTGCGGCCGTCACGCCCGCGAGGTGGGCGGCCAGCCCAGCGAAGGCGATCAACACCCCGAAGCCGTCCTTTTCCGCGTTCGCCGCCGTCGCGGCGGCTTCCTCGGGGGTGCGGTGCGCGGAGACGATCCGCAGCCGGCTCCCGAGCCCGAGCTCGTCGAGCGTCTCCTGCGCGTCGAGCATGAGGTCCAGGTCGCTGGGGCTTCCTCCGAGGAGCAGCACGCGCGCCGTCGGGGACTGCGGTCGGGGCTCATCGCTCATGCGCGCTCTCCTCGCCGGTGGGGGCGCTCGCGCGCCCGTCGAGCGGAGTCGGGTCTGCGCAGAATCCAGCAGCGGGAGCCCGAGCGCAAGCCCCGGGGCGGCGCGGGAGCTCAGGACTCCCCTTCGCTCCCCGCGGGGGCCACCGGTCCGTGCAGCGCCGCGACCGCTGCGCTGCGGGAGGGCTCGTGCGTGCGCGCGGGACCCAGGCCAACGAGTCGACCCAGGAGGAGCGCCGCCAGCCCCACGAAGCCCGAGAACAGGGCGCCCATCTTCGCCTGACCCTGAAGACCGGGATCCTGGAATGCCGCCGTGGCGACGAAGAGCGCGACGGTGAGCCCGAGCGCAGCGATGAAGCCCGCCATGACCAGCTCGCGGAGCCCCATGCCGCTGGGAAGCGGCAGACCGAGGCGCGTGGCGATCAGGCCGAGCGAGGTCACACCGATGGTCTTGCCGATGACCAGTCCACCCAGGATCAGCCAGGTCATCGGACCGATCTCGGAGAATGCCACGCCCGCGTTGGTGAAGGCGAAGAAGAAGAGACCGAGATCGACGAAGAGCTTGAGCTGATGCTCGAAGCGGTAGAGAGGAGAGTGCTCGATGTGCAGATCGTGCGCGAGCGCTTCGCCCATCAGGTCCACCTCGTCCTGCTCGCGGAACAGTCCCACGTCGCGCCGTGGGCCGGGCAGGAAGGGGACGACAAACACGAGGGCGAGCGCCGGATGGAGATGGGCAAGCACGAGACCGGTCCATGCGAGGGGCCCGGCGCCGAAGACGTACACCGGCCAGAGCCGAAGGCCGACGCGGCGCAGCGCGAACGCCAGACCCATGGCCGCTGCCACCAGGCCGAGAAAGGCCGGATTGGACGGATGGGAGGGATCGCCGTAGAAGACCGCGATGATCACCAGTCCGATCGCGTCGTCGGCGATCGCGAGCAGCAGCAGGAAGTCGATGGCAGGATGACCCTTGCCGAAGACCGCGCGGGACACGAGCCAGGCCAGTGCGATGTCGGTGGCTGTGGGCACGCCCCAGCCGCGCACCGCGGTGCCCCAGGCGACCGTCTCCGTCGAGTAGATCCCGCTCGCGTAGCAGATCCAGAGCCCCGCCAGAAAGACGAGCCCGGGTCCCACGACACCGCCCAGCGTCGCGATCAAGGGGTTGAGGGCCTTGCGCAGCGGGTTGAGGCTGCCGCCAGGAAGGCAGGCCTCGGTGATCTCCTTTGCGGCAATCCCGAAGAAGAAGACCATGAACACGTCGTTGACCAGGAAGTGCAGCGAGACGGCATGCCCCAACACGGTAAGCTTGCCGAACGGCTCCCAGTGAAGCGCGTGTGCGTACCACCCCGGCCAGAGATTCGCGACCACCAGCGCGACGCCGACGCCCAACAGGAGGGGTATCGAGAACTCCTGCAGGATGTTTACGAAGCCCTTCTTCTCCCGGCTCATCCGCTTCTCCTGCGCCTGCTCCCCGGCACGCGATGGTCACGCGGCGGGGTCCGTTTTCAACGCATCGGGCGCGCGGTACACCGGACTTGAGCCGTGGCCCTGGGGTTCCTCAGCCCGCGTCTCCGATGGACCGATGAGATTGGATAACAAAATCCGGCGCCGTCGGCCGGGGGGTCAGGGCCCGAACAGCGAGAGGCATCTGAGCTGTTTGCCGCCACTCTTGCGCTCGCAGGTGACGACCCGGGTCGCGCAGGTCGTGCCGACCAGGACCGACTGCCGGATCCGAATGCCGTTCGGTGGCGAGCCGCCGATGCCGCTCGGGTCGACGGGGATCGAGAGGGGCGGGACCAGCCTGTCGCCTCGTCCGCGAAGCGTGTAGCGGACCTGCGCGAGCGGCCGCTTGCGCGTTGAGTTCTTGACGATGTGTTTTCCGATGGTCCAGCTCTCGGCGCCCGGTACGTCCCCCTCGCGATCCTTGAACTTCCAGCGAAGTTTGCCAGGCGGGTCCTGCGTGAAGGCGCCGGGCGAGAGGACCGCTGAGAAGATCACGTCGCCCTGGCTGAAGACGATCGCCGTCTGCTGGCTGTCCGGGTCGAAGGTCACGCCGTCGAAGAGATCAAACTGGCCCTTGGTCTGCCACTTCTCGAACACATCATCGAGGTCGGAGCTCTTGAGCTTCATCGGGTTGACGAGTGCCTGGACCACGTTCGGCCCCTGCAGCTCCGCACAGCCGGGCGGCAGGGGCGCACCCGTGGGGTTCGCCAGGCAGAGATTGGTGCAGAGATCGTCGTCGATGCTGTTGCCGTCGTCGCACTCCTCCCCCGTCCCCTGATTCGGATCCCCCTCGAGAGACCCGTTCCCGCAGCAGCCCTCTCCAGGAGGGCAGTCTGCCGCGGTCGTGCAGGAGGTCGCCGATCCGCCGGTGCAGGTCCCGATCACGCCGCAGCTCGCGCTGCACGGGCTCTCGGGCGCGTTGGGATCGTTCGGATCCGCATTGAAGGATCCGAGATCGCACTGCTCGGAGGGGACGTCGAGGATTCCGTCTCCGCAGAAGCAGACCGCGTCGTCGCGGCCGTTGCACTTGTCGCACGGATCGCCAACGCCATCGCCGTCCTCATCGGGCTGCTCACAGAACTCGCCGCTCGGGCACTCCACGCTCAGTCCCGACGGGCAGGGCGTGATCCCGTCGCTGCAGAGGCTCGGCGGGTTGTCGACCCCCGGGCAGTTGTCGAGGCCGTCGGGCAGCCCGTCATCATCGGCATCCGGGATCACCGAGAAGGCCTCGATCTTCTGACCGGCCCCGGAGAGGCCCACGGCGGTCCCGTCGAAGAACAGACTGACGCTGCCGGCGGGGAAGCGCGTCGTGTGGCAGAGATTTCCGGAGCCCGAGCAGTCCAGATCGGTGTGGCACGGCGCCGAGTCCAGCGAGCAGGAGCCGGTGTCGCAGGTCTCGCCCGAGGGGCAGTCCGAGTCCCCAGCGCAGGGGCGACCGCCCGGTACGCAGTTGCCCGCTCCGAACGTGCCGGTGTAGAGCAGCAGGTCGCGGGCCGGAGTGTGGCTCGGAAAGCCGGGCGGGGTCCCGCTGCCCTTCTTGAAGACCATCTCCCCCGTCATGGTGACTCGGTCGAAACTCAGGAAGTCGATCGCTTCGATGTCGGAGCCGATGCCGTTTCCCTCACCTTGGGTAGCCGCGTTCAGGTTGCTCGCATCGAAAAAGAAAGAGTAGCTGCATGCCTCCACGGTACCGTTCACGGCGAAGCCGGAGGGCTCGCAGCGCAGCAGATCCTCGTTCCGGAAACGAATCCCTCCGAGCCCGTTGGAGCCGGAGCCGGACGTGAGCGAGCCCACGATGGGACAGCTCAGGGGCGTGCTCGAAGCCGTGTCGATGTTCGTCTCGCAGACGCCGTCGGGCAGGATCTCGAGGGAGTCCCAGGGCTTGGTCGTCTCGTCCTGCTGGGTGAGGTCTCCGTTCAGGTAGAGCTTGAATGCGCCGGCGGTGTAGGCGCCGCCCCCGAGATAGGGTCGAAAGATGTCTTGGGGCGTGAAGAGTCCCACGTCCGTCTTCTTGATCGCTCCGATGCCCGGAACCACGGTGTCGTTGAGCGCGACGAAGACGAGGCTGCCGTTGGGGGCGACCTCGAGCGCGCGAAGCTGGTTGTTGAGCTGGATGTCGTTGGCGTCCCCGTCGAAGAAGAGCTCCCAGTCGCAAGCCGTGATCGGAAGCCCCGCTGCGAGGGGCCGACAGAGCACGAGGTCGTTCTCCACGACGTCTACGCACTCTCCCGAGGCCACTGTGCAGGTGCTGCAGCCCGTATCGCAGAGCGTGGTCCCGCCGCCGCTCGCGATCGAGATGACGACCTTGGGAGCTGGGCCGTTGGGGTCGAGGGCCTGAGCGGGGAGGGACCCCGAGAGCACCAGGAGCGCGGCAGCGGTCGAGAGCAGACGGACCATCGAGTCTCTCCTGATCATTCGAAACCGGCCCCCGGGCGTCTCGCCCGGGGGCCGGCACACATCTGCCAGCGCTCGATCAGCGCGCTGGGCTCACTGGCACCCGAAGACGAGCGACGCCTGCAGGTCTCCGATCGTCGAGTCGAAGAAGTTGGCGAACCCGACAATCTCGATCCCGGTCGTGACGCTGTTGACGAGGCTCGCGCAGTCCCCGCCCGAGCCCATCAGCACGGCCGGTGGGCTGCTCGGCGGGATCGTGGCCCCTGTCGAGAAGTTGGCGTCGTTGATCACGCTGGTGGCGGTCTCGGTCGTCATGGCCACGCAGGTCTCGCCCACCGCGATCAGGATGTCCCCGTTCCCACAGGGATCCGGAAGCGGCGTGCTCTCGACGTTGATCTCCACGCCGATCGCGCACAAGAGCGAGCCCGCCGGGCTCGGGCTTCCGAGCCCCGTGCTGGAGCAGGAGCACTGGCACTCGCGCGCACCCGGGCTCCCATGCGGCGCGGTGTCCTTGCCCGGGCAGTTCCCGCCGGGGCAGTCCGAGTCGTCGGTGCACGGGGTGTCCGCGTTCGTGCCACCGAGGCAGTAGCCCTCGCAGGCGGGGTTCAGGGCCGTCGTCGTGCCGCAGTGCGTCGTGCAGAGTGCGGCGCAGTCCGCCTGGCTGGCACAGGTGCCGATGCTCCCGTGCTGCGAGGTCAGGTCGGTGCCGAGCGCGTTCCCGCCGTCGCAGTCGATCTCCCCGGCCGGGCAGGGTGCGGTCCCGGGGTCCACACAGACGGTTCCGATCGCGACGATCGCGAACGGGTCGAGGCTCTGGAGCGAGCAGGTGCAGGGGGCCTTCCCGGTTCCGGCATCCACCGTGCCGCAGTCGATGTCCACACTCCCCGTGACCGAGAAGGGCGGTAGCGGGAGGGCAGCCGTCACGATCGAGATCGTGCTGCCGGCATCGAAGACGCACTTGTGGGCGCCGATCGGCTCACACTGGCACGAGACGCCGCAGTCCGTGCTTCCGGGGCAGTTCCCCATTCCGGGTGGATCGCACTCCTCTCCTGAACCGCCCGGCGGACCGTTGTTGATCACCGAGTCCCCGCAGAACTCGATGATGCAGACGGCGTCACAGCCGTCGCCGCTCACCGTCCCGCCGTCATCGCACTCCTCCCCGCACATGGTCTGGACTGTGCCGTCGCCACAAGTGGGGCCACCCACGCAGCTCCCCGACTGACACTGATCATTGATCGTGCACATATCCCCATCGTCACAGAGCGTTCCATCGGGTACGGGCGCGTCGGCCGGGCAGTCCGGATCGGTGCCGGTGCAATTCTCGGTCAGATCGCACTGACCGGTCGACGGCCGGCAGACCGTCGTGGCGGGCTCGAAGGCATCGGCCGGGCAAGCCGGGTCACTGCCGGTGCAGGACTCGGCGGGATCGCAGACGCCGGCGGAGGCGCGACACTCCGTGCCGACGCTGACGAGGACGTCCGCGGGGCAGTCGTTGTTCGTGCCGTCGCAGAACTCGGCCACGTCGCAGGCGCCGGCGGAGGCGCGGCACTCCGCCGTGCTCTTGCCGTCCGCGGGGCAGGCCGCATCGCTGCCCGTGCAGCTCTCGGCGGGATCGCAGACCCCCGCGGAGGCGCGGCATTCGGTGCCGGAGCTGACGAAGCCGTCGGTTGGGCAGGCGGCGTCGCTGCCCGTGCAGCTCTCGGCGAGGTCGCAGACGCCGGCAGAGGCGCGGCACTCGGTGCCGGAGCTGACGAAGCCATCCGCCGGGCAGGCGGCATCGCTGCCCGTGCAGGACTCGGCGAGGTCACAGACGCCGGCAGAGGCGCGGCACTCGGTGCCGGAGCTGACGAAGCCATCCGCCGGGCAGGCGGCATCGCTGCCCGTGCAGGACTCGGCGAGGTCACAGATGCCGGCAGAGCCGCGGCACTCGGTGCCCGCCGAGATGAACTGGCAGGTGGTGGGCGAGCAGCAGCTCCCCTGCGACGCCTCGCACTGCTCACCGAGCTCGGGCTGGACGATGCCGTCGCCGCAGAACTGGCAGCTCCCGTTCACGTTGCCGTCGTCGAAGGCATCGCAGTCCACGATGATCGCATCCGTCTTGTTGAGCGCTTTGCACGTCTCACACTCGACGGGCACCTCGAGGCAGCTCGACACGACCGCCGGATCCGTGGAGCCGCAGTTCGGGAACGCCTGCTGGAGGTCGACCCCCTTGTTGATGCACTTCTTGCCCAGATCGGTGGTGATCTTGCCGCAGGCCTTCGCGACCTTGCTGTTCGTGCTCAGGCTGCTGACGCAGGCCTCGACCTCTGCGACGTCACCGAGGTTCTTCAGCGCGTCCTTCTTGCACTTGTTGAACTCCTTGAGCTTCCTGTCCTGACACTTCGTCAGGTCCTTGGTGATCTTCTGCTGGCACTTGGAGCCGTTCTTGTCGGTGGCCTCGGTGATCGCGTTGCCGTTCACGTCCGAGCCGAAGAGGATCTCGAGCACTGCCGCCTCCTTGGCTGTGGCGGCCAGGTTCGCGTTCGCGGCGCCCGTGTAGAGGCGCGGGGGGTTCGGAATGCAGTTCGAGTTGTCGGCGGCGAGCGCCTTGTTCTTGGCCTTCGCGACCTTCCCCTTCCGGTCCTGCGCCACGCAGGCGGGGATGTCCGTCACACTCTTGCCCTTGGCGAAGTCCTTCAGGCATGAGGAGATCTCCTTGCCGAGCTTCGACGAGACCTTTTGCAGGTTCTTGTTGATGGTGTTCACGCAGCTCTGCTGCGACGACGGAAGAGACGCCCAAGCCGTCCCCGAGCCCAAGGTGAGAAGCGCAGTCGTGGTGGCCACGCCGAGGCCGATGCGGATGGAGTGCAGTGCCATCTTCAGATCTCCTCGTGAGGAGCGCGTCTCCGAGCTCCGGTCGATCGAGACATGGGGGACCCGCCCCACGCGGGAGCAGGCCTAGACGCCTGATCCACTACGAGCATGCTCCATTCTAGATCCCTCGCGACCCCTCCAGTCAAGGAAAACCGTCACCACCGAGCCGTTTACAGTACGATTGTAGTCTCGGGCTGCAGATGGAGGTCGCGGAGCCCGGCTGGCGGCTCCGTCGCCGCACCGTGCTCGGCGTCGAGCCGGTCGGCCTCTAGCTTGCGCCCTGGGGTCGGCCGCCCGGAGGCTCGCGGTAGGTGATGAAGCCGTGCGTCGGATCGTAGGGCGAGACGCCACAGGTCACCCGGTCGCCCGGGATCACTCGGATGTGAAAGCGTCGCATGCGGCCGGAGAGCTGGGCCGTGATCCGGTGGCCGTTGTCCAGCTTGATCTGATAGCGGCCGCCGCCGAGTATCTTCTCGACCGCGCCGCTCACCTGGATCAGATCCTTCTTGGCCATCCGCCCTCCCGTGGAAGGGAAGGCATTATAGCCGGACGCGCTCAGCTGTCATTCGGCTCGGGACCGTTCTCGATTCCCAGAAGCGCGGGCGCGGCCTCGGTCTGGATCGTCGTGTGCGAGATCCCGTATCGCTGGTGCAGCAGTCGGTGGACCGCGCGGCGAACCGACTCCGCGTCGGCGCCCGGAGCGAGGTCGATGTGACCGCTCATGGCGGGGAATCCCTCGCTCACCGTCCAGATGTGGAGATCGTGGATCTTCGAGACGCCCGCGAGCTTGCCGACGTCGGCGGCGATCCTCTCGACGTCGAGGTGGCGCGGCGTTCCCTCGAGCAGGATATCGACCGAGTCACGCACAAGCCGGAACGCGCTGACGACGAGCAGAGCCGCGATCACGAGACCCGCGATGGCATCCGCCTGCCGCAGGTCCCAGAGCAGCACGGCGACTCCCGCAGCGATGGCCGCCACCGATCCCAGGGCGTCGCCCAGCACGTGAAACAGGGCGGCGCGGACGTTGAGGTTTCCGCGTGCGCTGCGCGAGAGCAGGCGCGCGGAGAGCAGATTCGCCGCGAGGCCCACGGCCGCGATCCCGATCATGGGTCCCGCGGCGATCGGGCGCGGGTGCCCCAGGCGCTCCAGCGATTCGAGGGCCACGGCCACGCTCACCCCTCCCAGCAGCACGCCGTTGGCGAGCGCGCCGAGGATCTCGGCACGGCCGTAGCCGAAGCTCTTCCGCACGCTTCGCGGCCGCGCGGCCACCCAGGCGGCCAGCAGCGCGATGCTGAGCGCCCCGCAGTCGGTCAGCATGTGGCCGGCGTCCGCAAGCAGCGCAATGGATCCGGTGAGCAGCCCCCCGACGACCTCGAGCACGAGCACGACGAGCGTGATGCCGAAGGCGAGCCGAAGCCCCTCGCTCGGGGCCGCTCTCTGATGGTGGTCGTGGCTCATGCGTCTGCGGCCGAGAAGGTCGAACACCGGCGCGCAGCCTTCAAGCGGCCGTGCCCTCGGCCCTCGGTGTAGAATCGGGGCCCCGGGATCGGGATAGGGGGGGAGGTCGGGAAATGGGAAGACGGTGGATCGTGCCGGGCCTCGGAGTTCTGGCCCTGGTCGTCGTGGGAGCGGGAGGCGCTCACATGGGCGTGCTCGGACCCGAGATTGGATTTCGGATCTTCGGCCTCGGCGTTCTGCTCGGTGCGCTCCTGGGTGTGGGTCTGGCGGGGGCCGCCGCGTTTGCGAGCGCGACGGGCCGGGACTGGCGTGCCACGGCGCTCAAGGCCGCCCTGATCCCGCTCGTCGTCACGCTCGCCATCGTGATCCCGCAGCTCGCCAACCCCGGCGCACGCGTGGTGCTGAACGATGTGAGCACCGATCTCGAGGATCCGCCCTTCTTCCTTCCGGATGTTGCGGCGGGGACGACCGCGTCGCAGGGACCGCCCCCGGAACTGCGCGCCCTCCAACGGCGCAGCTATCCGGAGATCGCCCCGATCCACTCCTCCCTGCCGCCCGCAGAGGCGTGGCCGCGGGCCCTCGAGCTGGCCAAGCGGATGGAGCGATGGCGCGTGACCGATCTGGAAGAGTCTCGAGGAATCATCCAGGCGGTGGCCCTCAGCCGGATCTTCCGCTTCGTGGACGATGTCGTCATCCGCATCCGGCCCGAGGACGGGGGCTCGAGGATCGATCTCCGCTCCCGTTCGCGCGTGGGACGGGGAGACCTCGGGGCCAACGCGGCCCGAGTGATCGAATTCCAGAGGCGCTTTCTCGAGGAAGAAAGCGGCTCCTGACCGGAGCCGGCCGAGCCCCAGCTGGCCCGGCCGGCTGGGGGCTCAGGAGCCCTTCGTCGACTGCTTGAGCGCCGCGTCGATCATGGCCGACATGCCCTCGACCGAGCGGTTCTGCACCTTCTTGCCGTTGACGAAGAGTGTCGGCGTGCCGCGGACAGCCACGGTCTGGCCCTGGCGGAAGTCTGCATCGACCTGCTTGGCGTAATCCTGCGCCTTCTCCTCCATGTCTTTCTTGAAGCGCTCTAGGTCGAGCCCCGCCTTCTTCGCCATCTCCTCCATGTTGCTCGGATTCAGCGAGCGGTGGTTCTCGAACAGAACGTCGTGCATCTCCCAGAACTTGCCCTGCTCCTTGGCCGCCATCGAGGCGATGGCTGCAGGCCGTGCGCCCTGGTGGAACGAGAGCGGGAAGTGCTTGAAGACGATCCTCACCTTGTCGGGGTATTTCTCGTGCAGCTGCTTGAGCAGCGGCTGCGTCCGTGCACAGTACGGGCACTGGAAGTCCGAATACTCCACGATCGTGACCGGCGCATCGGGCTTGCCCAGGATCGGCGAGTCTCCGATGTCGATCTTGTAGACCTTGTTGGGATCCTCCTGTGGGCGCTGCGCACGCGCCGCAGCGGCGGGCGAGAGGAGGCGCTTCTGGTTGGACTCCAGAGTGCGGAGCTTCTGCAGGATCTCTTCCTGCTGCTCCGAGATGCGCTTGAGCTCCTCGCCGCCGGGCTGGCAGGCGAGTGTCCCCATCGCGAGGCCCGCGGCGAGCGCGATCGTGACGAATGGTTTCATACCGGGTCTCCTCCGTAGCTTGATGCTCGGCGTGCTGAGCGACTGCCGGGGAACTACCCCTTCTGGGTCCCCTCTGGGTCCACCTGCCGAAGTCCCTTGGCGCCTCACGCCGTACAGGGGACCGGGCCGCCCGGGAGGCGTATCCTACTACACTACAGCGCGACCTCCACCATCGAGCCGGTTGGACCGCGCGCGTGGCCGGGATCTTCAACCCGAGCGCTGTCGGTACCAGGCATGGATGCCCAGGAGCAGCAGCAGCTCGGGCAGGGCGAAGGCCAGGAAGTAGAAGTAGGCCAGCGTCTGCTGGAGCGTCAGGGGGTCCTGATCGGGTGTCCAGAGCTTCGGCCGGATGGCGATCCGCTCCTCGTCCTCGGCCAGCCAGAGCACGGCATTGAGGACGAAGTCGCGGTTGTACAGATCCCCGAGCAGTCGATTCGACGCGAAGTCGTGGTCCCCCATCACGACGATGCGGGCCTCACGGTCCCCCCGGGGATAGCGGCCCGCGGCGGCGAGGGGCAGCTCGGAGCCCCGGCGCTCCCCGGAATCGGCTTCGATCGCCCGGTCCGTCAGAGCGCTGTCCACGTCCTGCTCGAGCCAAGCCCCGGGGCTGGAGTACGCCAGGCGCGTGAGCCGGTCGTCGGGCTGGGGCTTGCGGGCCAGATCGATCGCGCGCACGCCCGGCATCAGCAGCAGGGTTCGACGGCTCAGCCGCCGGGTGACGGGGTGGAAGGGGTCGAAGCGGGTCACCAGCAGCGTCACGGGCTCCGGGTCCTCGAGCAGCGGGCTCGTCGCGCGATCCACGATGACCCCGGGGGGCAGGTCGAAGCCCCAGCGCGCGAGCAGCGCCTCGAGGTTCGTGCGGCGCTCGGGCTCCAGCAGCGCAAGCAAGCGACCGCCCCCCTCGAGGTAGTGCTCGATCGCCTGAATCTCCGGCTCGAGCAGGTCGCGCTCCGGGGCCGCGGCGATCAGCACGGCGGCGCTCGCGGGAACGCCCACGCGCGCGGGGCCCACCAGGGCCTCGAGCTGGAGACCCTCGTTCCGCAACGAGGCCGTGAGCTGCGAGTACCCCAGGGCCGACGGGCTGGCCAGGTTGGCCTCCCCGTGCCCGACCAGGAAGTGCACCTCGATCCGTCGCTGGCGTCCGAGGCGCACGAGGGCGTTCGTGATGTTCTCCTCCGTCGGAAACCCCGCGCCCTCGCAGCGCCCGGGACGGCAGGCGAGCACGGTGACCTCCATGGTCTGGAGCACGTGCCGAGCGTCCGCGGGGGCATCGGCCGTGCGAATGGTCTCCACCTCGACGGCCGGGCAGGCCGCGCGGTAGGCCTGGAGCAGCAGGTGCACCTCGCGAGCGAGCAACGCATCTTCGAGCAGCAGCAGCCGTGTGCGGCCGGCGCGTCCTTCCTGCTCGAGCGACTCGCAGGCCCGCAACGTCTGGTCGGAGAGCGAGTAGAGGCGCTGTTCGGTCAGATCGATCATCGCGAGCCAGCGCTGCGCCAGGACGTTTGCCCCGATCACGACCAGCAATACGACCGTCCCGATCATGCTCCAGTGCAGCACGACCCGTCGGGACCGCACGCCGCTGAAGCCCTGGAAGCGTCTCAGCTCGATCACGGCCCCGGTCAGGATCATCAGCAGGCCGGCCGCCAGGTTGAGGATCGAGAAGACCGAGAGCTCACCCGTGCCCGTCACGTAGTAGGCCCCCAGCCCGGACAGGATCATCACCAGCCCGGCGGCACCGAAGAATCGCATCAGCGCGCCCTCGAGAGCTGTAGGGAGGCCACGCAGACCGTGAAGCCCAACGCCAGGATCCCACCGAAGTAGAACCCGTGGCGCAGTTCGATCACCCCCCGGGCAAAGCCCTCGAAGTGCGCCTGCAGGGCGATCTGATCGAGCAGCGAGGCGACCCCCTCACTCACCACGGGTCGGAGCCAGGCGAAGTCGATGATCACGAAGGGAATCGCGTAGGCGAGCACGGCCGCGACCATCTGGCTGGTCGTCAACGACGAGCAGGCCAGCCCGATCGCCGCGACAGCCACGCCGTAGCCGAGCTGACCCGTGTAGAGTGCGAGCAGATGCTCCATGCCGAGCTGGCTCCGCGTCACCACGACCGCGGGGTAGATCGCGCTGACGGCGAGCATCAGCAGCACGAAGAAGTACGTGGTCGCATGCTTCGCAAAGGCGATCTCCCAGGGGCGAAGCGGCGTGGTCAGCAGAAGCTCGTCGGTCCCCTGGGCGCGCTCCTCGGCGAAGACGCGCATGGTGACGAGCGGGAGAACCGCGAGCAGCAGCAGGCTGAAGTCGTTGGCCGCCGGGATGAAGACCTCGGTGAGGCTGTTGATCTGGAGCGGGACCGTTCCGGCATCGAAGCCGCGGCCGCCGATCGCCTCCGCGTGGAACGCGAAGAGCAGGCGGTTGTAACGCAGCAGGTGCTGGAAGAAGTAGACCCCCGAGAGGGCGACGAAGGCCGTGAGCACGACGTACGCGATGGGAGACGCGAAGAGTGTGCGCAGCTCCTTGCGAAGCAGGGCCCAGAGCCTTCGGATCATGCGGGCTCCTCCGTGCCGTCGTCGCGCTTGGTGGCTTCCAAGAAGAGCTGCTCGAGGTCTCCGCCCGCGCGGATCTCCTCCGTGCTGGCGATCCGGAGCAGCTTGCCCTGATCGAGCAGGGCGACACGATTGCAGCAGACCTCCGCCTCACGGAGCTGGTGCGTGCACAGGACCACCGTGTGCCGGCCCGCGAGCGACTGGATCCGCCGCCGGAGCTCGATCTGTTGACGGGGATCGAGCCCCACGGTCGGCTCATCAATCACGAGCAGGGGTGGCGTGTGCAGCAGCGCCTGCGCGAGCGAGACGCGCTGGCGGAAGCCTTTGGAGAGCACACCGATGCGGCGACGACGCACCTCCTGGAGGCTGTAGCGGCGGATCGTCTCCTCGACGGCGTCTTCGAGTGCTGCACCGTGCATCCCGCGCAGTTCTCCGATCAAGGTCAGAAAGGTCTCCACACGGTGATCCATGTAGAGCTTGGGCTGCTCACAGGCGTAGCCGAGACGTTGCTGCACCGCATAGGGGCTCTCCACGACCGAGAGGCCGTCCACCAGCACGTCGCCCGAGGTGGGGAGCCAGTAGCCCGTAAGAATGCGCAGAAAGGTCGTCTTGCCCGCGCCGTTGGGGCCGATCAGGCCGAAGATCTCCCCCGGCGGGATCTCGAGCGACAAGCGGTCGAGCACCACGCGGTCGCCGAAGCGCTTGGTCACGTCCCGGGCTTCGATCTTCGCGCTCATCGGCCGTGCTTCCGTCCTCTCCCGGTCCTCTCCGGATCCCTTCACAGGACTCGCCCCCCGGCCGCCGGGCGGCTCCCGACAGTACGCGGTGGACGGCGGACAGTTACGATAGCCCCAGTCCGCCTAGCGTGCGTTGACCCGAAAATCAGGTCCACGTAGACTGCGATCTACGCCGCTCACTGCGGGCGGCAGCCCGACGCCTGCCGGAGCCTCCAGGCGCTCGTTGCCTTCCAGGGAGAGGACTGCGATGAACTTTGGATTCACAGAGGAGCAGGAGTTCCTCCGCAGCACGGCGCGGGAGTTTCTCCAAAGAGAGTGCCCGATGACGCGCGTGCGGGAGCTGATGGAGACCGAGCGTGGCTACGATCCCGGGCTCTGGGAGAAGATGGCCGAACTCGGCTGGCTGGGGCTGCTGCTCCCGCAGGACCTCGGCGGCTCGGGGCTCGGCTTCGTCGATCTGCTCGTCCTCCTCGAGGAGCTGGGGCGCGCCCTCACACCCAGCCCGTACCTGGGAAACCTGCTCGGGTCCCTGGCACTGCTCCAAGTCGGAAACGAGACGCAGCGCAAGGAGATTCTGCCTGCGGTGGCGAGTGGCCAGCAGATCCTGACGCTCGCGGTGACCGAGGCTCCGGGAACCCAGAGCCCGGCCGCTCTGCAAGCGCGGGCCGAGAGGCACGCCGCGGAGTATCGCCTGACCGGTACAAAGCTCTTCGTGCCGGACGGGCAGAACGCGGACCGCTTCGTCGTCGTGGCGCGCACGGGGGGCGAGGGGGAGGAGGGACTCTCGCTGCTGCTCGTGCCGCGCTCTGCGCCGGGGGTCACGGTCCGGCCGCTGCGCGGAATCGACCCGACGCGCCGCATCGCAGAGGTGCGGTTTTCGGACGCGCCCGCAGAGCCTCTCGGCGCGGAAGGGAGCGCGGCGGGGAGCTGGGAAAGGATTCGAGACGTCGGCCTGATGGCACTGGCCGCGGACGCCCTGGGCGGCTCCGCAGCCGCGCTCGAGGCCTCTGTGGCCTACGCAAAGCAGCGGATCCAGTTCGGAAAGCCGATCGGCGTGAACCAGGCGATCAAGCACAAGTGCGCCGACATGCTGATCGAGCTCGAGTCGTCCAGGTCGATCACGTGGTACGCGGCCTGGGCGCTCGATGCCGCGCCCGAGGAGGCCCGCCTGGCCACGGCCATGGCCAAGGCCTACACGGGCGATGCCTACCGGCACATCACCGCGGAGAACATCCAGATTCACGGAGGCGTGGGCTTCACTTGGGAGTACGACTGCCACCTGTACTTCAAGCGCGCCAAGTCGGACGAGGTGATCTTTGGCGGCCCGAGCGAGCAGCGCGAGCGCGTGGCGCAGATGATGCGGCTCTGAGGCGAGCGTGAGCGAGGGCTGGGGGGTGGCGCTGGTCGGAGCGGGCCAGATCTCCGCCCTCTACGCACGTGCCTGGGAGCGCATTCCGGGAGCCCGGGTGCGGGCTGTGGCGTCGCGTGGGCTGGAGAGCGCCCAGCGTCTGGCCCGACTCTGCGGAGCCCCACAGACCTGCCGCTTTGAGGATCTCGATGCCCTGCTTGCCGATCCCTCCATCGATGTCGTCTGCGTCAACTCTCCGAACCGTCTGCACGCCGAGCACGCGCTGGCCGCCCTGCACGCCGGAAAGCACGTCATCGTCGAGAAGCCCCTCTGCCTCACCTTGGCCGACGCCGACAGGCTGGTCGCCACCGCCGCGCGGCTGGGCCGGGGGCTCGCGTATGCGGAGAACCTCTGCTTCGCACCCCGCTACCGGCGGGCACGGCGTCTCGTGCGGGACGGGGCGGTCGGTGAGGTGCTGCGGGCACACCACAGCGAGAAGCACGGAGGACCCTACTCCCCCTGGTTCTGGCAGATCGAGGAGGCCGGGGGTGGTGCGCTGCTCGATCTGGGCTGCCACGGGATCGAGTGCCTGCGCTGGCTGCTGGGCAAGCCACCGATCGAGCGCGTGAGCGCCACGCTTGCGACGACCCGCCATGGCCAGCGCACCCGGCTGGAGGACGAGGCCGTGGTTCGGCTCGCGAGCGCGGGGGATGTGGAGCTTGTCTCGGAGAGCTCGTGGGCGATCGAGGGACCGATGCAGAGCACGCTGGAGCTGCACGGAACCGAGGACGTGCTCGAGCTCGACCTGATGGGGGGGCGCGGCCTGCGCCTGCGCAGCAGCGGGCGCGAGCTCGGTGGGCCGCCGGGCGATCGTCTCGAGGAGGAGGGCTACCCGATGGAGCTGGCGCACTTCCTGGATCGCTTCCGGCGTGGCGAGCCACCGGAGGAGAGCGGGCGGGATGGCCGGCAGGTGCTCGAGATCTTGCTGGCGGCCTACGCCTCGGCCGGGCGCGGGGCGCCGGTCGAGCTCCCCTTCGATCCCGCCGGCGTCGAGCGCCCGGTGGAGCTCTGGCTGGGGGCGCGAGAATCCTAAAGTGATTCTCGAGCTATACGATACAAATGATCGAATGAAGGCGATATTCCACTCCAGATTCGTATCTGCTCTCGGGCCTGGTGAACGAGCATGCGGAGACCGTCGACGGTGCGACATCCGCGCGTCCGCGCCTCGCGCAGCAGGCGTGTCTCGAGCGGCCGGTACACGGCGTCGAAGACCAGGGCGCCGGGTCTCAGCGCGTCGGTCGGCACCGGGGTGGCCTCGGGGTTCGGGTCCATCCCCACCGGGGTCGCGTGGATCAGCAGATCGTACGGCGCGTCGAGATCGCCGAGACTCGCGCCGAGCTCGCTCGCGAGCCGCTGCGCGCGCTCCCGGGTGCGGTTGACGACGCGAACCTGGACGCCCAGCTCCACAAGGGCGTAGACCACCGCCCGGGCCGCTCCACCGGCCCCGATCACGACGGCCTGGTGGCCCCGCCAGGGCCCGAACGGCTCCAGCGTTCGGACCACTCCCAGCCAGTCGGTGTTGTCTGCGCGCAGACCCTCCGCCGTCCGTGTGAGCGTGTTGGCAGCCCCGATGCGTCGGGCCTCCTCGCTCGACGACTCCGCGAGCCCAAGCGCGTCCTCTTTGTGCGGAAGCGAAACCGAGAGCTGTCGAATGCGGCGCTGCGGGAGGCCGCGGACAAACGTCTCGAGCCCGCCGGGTGGGACATCGAAGACGCGGTAGACCGCATCGAGACCGAGCTCCCGGTACGCCTCCTCGTGCAGCAGCGGCGAGAGCGTGTGTCCGGAGGGGTGGAGAACGATCCCGCAGAGCTCGGTCACGGCGACGCGTCCACCAGCTCGTGGGCCTCACGCACCAGGCGCTCCGCGAAGCCTTCCCCGAAGAAGGACATGCAGGCCTCGTAGCCTCCCCGACGGTAGCGCTCGGCGGATACCACGTAGCCGAGCCAGTCGTTGGCGTGCGCGATGACGAAGAGCGGCCCACGCCTGGGCCGCTCTTCGCGAAGCGCCGCGGCGAGCGCTGAGCTCGGCTCGGCCGGGAGCAGGACCAGCCAGGCGTCTTCGATACGGAGCGCCTGCACCGGTGCCTGGCGCGAGATCAGGCCACGCAGCGATCCTCGCACCAGCGGGGAGAGCCACCACGCGGGACAGAAGCGCCGTAGGCGGGCGGGCGGTAGGCGGATCCAGGTCTCGCGAAGCTCGAGCCTCCGCCGCTGCGGCGCGTCGAGCACGGGTGGCCCGAGTCCCGCAGCGAGCTGCTGCACGGCTCGACCGAGGCGGGCTCCGATCTCGCTGAGCTGTGCTCTCTGGTGTGCGACCGAGCGGGGCCAGGGTGGACCGAGCTCGCTGATCGGCTCCTGGTCCCCGAGCGGGCCGGGAAGGAAGATCGGCCGCCAGCCGCGATCCTCGAGCCAGCTCCGCGCGGCCCCGACGTAGTCCGCTGAGTACGCCCGGCTGCGCGGCGACAGAACCGTGGGATGAGCTCCGTACGCGAAGAGCAGGATCGGCCGGCCCGACGCGATGGGGTCGAGGCGGATCAGCGGCAGTGCGGTCTCCCGGGGCCCTGTGGGGCTGCGGCGGTTCCGAGCCAGCTCCAGGCTGCCCTCACCGCTGCGGACCCGTGCAGGGGCCAGGTCCGAGACTGCGCGGTGGAGGGCGCGCGCGGCGGACTGCGCCAGCTCGCGCGGCATTCCCGGCTGGAAGCCCCCGCCCATGACGCGCGCCGCGAGGCGCCCGGGCACGAAGCCGCCGGGCCCGGAGTGGGTGTGGGTCGCGACGAGGGCCAGACCGTCGAGCCGCAGATCACCGCTGGCGTTCAGCACACCCTCGCGCAGCGCGGGTCGCGCGATCAGTAGATCCAACGTCACGATCGCCACGCGGCTGCCGTCTTCCTCGAGCACCAGCGCGCGGGCCTGAGGAGGGTCGAGCAGCTCCTCCGCTCGTCGGCTGCGCAGGCCGCCGTAGCCGGCCAGCACGCCGTCGGCGGGCGCGGGTAGGGCGGCGACCCCGAAGCCGGCACGCAGCTCGGCGCTCCGCGCCTCGGCAGCCCCCAGGGCCTGGATCCCCATCGCGGCCAGCACCAGGGGCGCGGCGAGCCAAGCCCAGCGGCCGAGCGTGCGGGGAACTCGAGCCGCCCGACGGGCCGGGCTCGCGGGCCTGTCGCTGTCCGCGCGGCCTCGGAACTCGCCGCTGCGGATGCCGAGCGAGGCTCGCGCGCCCCGGCTAGCTCCCGGCTCTCTCATCCACCAAAGCGCGGACCGCACGGAGATCGTCCCAGACGGCCTGACGGGTCTCGCGCGTGTAGTTGCGAAGCAGGTAGGCGGGGTGGAAGGTCGGCATGACCGGGATGCCGCGCCACTCCTGCCACAGACCGCGCAGCTTGGTGATCGCGATGTTCCGGCCCAGCAGGGTTGAGGTGGCTGGGCGGCCGAGCGTCACGATCGCGCTGGGCCGGATCGTCTCGAGCTGGCGATCGAGAAAGGGACGGCAGGTGGCGACCTCGTCGAGCTGAGGGTCGCGATTGCCGGGGGGACGACACTTGACGATGTTGCAGATGTAGACCTCATCGCGGCGCCAGCCCACCGAGGCGATGATGCGATCGAGCAACTCCCCGGCCCGGCCGACGAAGGGCCGTCCGGTCCGATCCTCCTCGGCTCCCGGTCCTTCCCCGACGAAGACGACCGGCGCGGTCGGCGCCCCCTCTCCGAACACGATGGCGTTTCGCCCTTCGTGGAGCCGGCAGCGCGTGCACTCGCCGAGCTCCCGGCGGATCTGCGCGAGTGCGGCGGCCCGGTCCACGACCTCTCCGGCGTTGGTCAGCGCCAGCGTGGGCTGGCCCGGCCGGTGCGGCGTGGGGCTCGGCGTGCCCATCTCCGGGGCGGAGGAAGCGTCGGGACGGGGGGCGATCTCGACACCCTCCTCGACGAGCTCCTCGAGCGAGCGACGCAGCGCAGTGAGGACCCCAGCCTGCAAAGAGCGTTCGTTCATCGCGTGGCGCTCGCCCGGCTGGCCGGGCCGTGCCGGATTCGGTCGATCTTCTCGATCACCTCGAACTCGAAGCCGGGGTCGTTCTTCTCGTCGTGGCAGGTTCCACAGATCTGGAGGATCACGCAGCTGTCGCACTTGTCCGCGAGAGCCAGGATGGTTCCCGAACGTCGCGCCCCCTCCGCGGCGTGGCTGGCGCCGGGACCGTGGCAGCTCTCGCAGCCCACGCTTCGGAGGTTCTCGCCACCGGCCGGGAAGCCCCCGGGGCGATCGAAGCCCGTGGTGTGACAGCGCTGGCAGTCGCTCCGATCGGCGGCGTTCTCCCGCTCGAGCGTGGCGAAGGCGTGGGCGTGGGGTGACTGCTCCCAGATTGCGTACTCGGCCTCGTGGCAGCCGCGGCACGCCTTCGAGCCGACGTAGTCTCCGTCGGGGAAGAGCTTCCGCTTGCGGTGGCTGCGGCGCTCGAGCAGCGCCTGGCGTTCCTCGATGCTGAGACTCGCAAAGTGACGGTTGGCCCCGTGGGAGACCTCCGGAAGGCGTTCAGCGAACATGAACCCGAGCGAGTGCTGGGGGTTGTGGCAGCCAAGGCAGATCGGCTCGTAGCCCTTCGCCGTGAAGCCGGGCGACTGGTGCGGTCCGCCACGACCGTGGCAGTTCTCGCACTGCACGCCTTCGAGGTGCGGGGCCGGCGTCGCCCGGCTGTACCCCCCGGGCTTCTCCCAGCCCACGGTGTGGCAGGGCAGGCACTCGGGATCGCGGTCGGACCCGTGTCGCACCAGCGTCTCGAACGCGTAGGCGTGGTTCGTCAGCGCCCAGGTCTGGTGCTCCGGCCGGTGGCAGACGCGGCAGGCCTCCTCGCCGCTGTAGCCCTCGCGGTCGAGGAGGATTGGATTCTCGATGCCGAGCGCGCCGCGCACCTCCATCGTCACGATCGCCTCGATCCGCGGATCCGCTCCCGTGTGTCGTCCCACGAGGCGCCCCTCACGGTCGATGACGATGAGATCGGGAACGATCGGGGAGTTCCCGTACGCCTCTTGCGCGGTCCGCTTCGGATCCAGGTACGTCGCCAAGCGTATGCCGAGCTTCTCGACCATGTCCTCGATCACATAGCGCCGATTGCTCACGCTGATGGGGACCACGCTGAGAGCCTCACTCTCCAGCTTCTGGGCCAGGCGATCCAGAAAGCGCAGCGCCTGGTGGCAGTGCGGGCAGGTGGGTGAGAAGAAGACGAGCACCACGACGCGGCCCTTGAGGTCCGCTTTGCGAAGTGGCTTGCCCTCGGGCGTCTGCACCGTGAAGTCTGGCGCTGGCGGTTGCAGTCCGAAGATCTGTGCCAGCGCGTCCTCCCCCCGCTCGAGCCTCAAGAGGCGGCGGAGCTCGCCCTCGTAGAGCCGACCTTGCGCCTCGGGATCGCCATCGAGCCCGGCGAAGCCGCCGACCACGTAGCCTCCGCTGTCCACCACGAGGAGACCGGTTCGTCCGACGGGAATGCCCAGGCGGCGGCGGATCGAACCCCTGGGGTCGTGCAGGATCGGGAAGCCGAGCCGGTTGCGGCGCACGAACGCTCGGGCCTCCTCGAGATCCGGCTCGTTTGCGATGCCGAGGAATCCGATGTTCGCGGCTGCGGCCTCCTTCTCGAGGCTCTTCAGGATGGCCGCAACGGCCCCCGCGTCGGGATCGCTCGCTGAGAACACGTACACGAGGCCACGTCGGTGCTGCAGACGTTCCGTGCTGGCCGTACCTCCATCGAGCAGGCGCCCCTCGAAGTACGGGAGCGAGCGCTCCCGTCGTTCCGGAGCGGCAGCCGCTCGGACCTCGGGAGGTGAGGCATCGGAGCTGCACGGCGAGCAGCCCGAGGGCGAGATCAGCAACGGGAGCAGGAGGGCGGAGCCGAGCACGCGCCAGGGACGAAGGGGCTGTCGGGGCGGGCGCGTCGGGCGCTCGGGGCGAGTCCGCATTGAACCTCGGCTTTCGGGATTGCGCGGGATGGTAGGAATGCTCTCCGGCCGGTGTCAATCGAGCGGAGTTGCGATTGCGGTTCGCCTCGAGCGGCGTAGACTCGATCGGGGGAGGAGGCCGTTGACGGGCGAGCCGAGCGCCGCGCAGGATCGTGTCTCGGGTGCCGCAGGGGACCCTGTCGAGTCACTTTACCGAGACGTGATTCTCGAGCATTACCGCCGCCCACACCACCGAAGCCGGCTCGCCACACCCGAGGCCACAGCCCAGGTCCGCAATCCTCTCTGTGGGGACGCGGTCGAGGTCGAGATCCGCCTCGAGCGGGGTCGCATCGCGGAGCTCTGCTCGCGCGCGATGGGCTGCAGCATCGTCGTGGCAGCGGGCAGTCTCATGGGGGACGTCGCCTGTGGTCGCGAGCCCGGTGAGGTGCTGCGCATGGCCCGGCTTCTCGAAGCCCGGATCCGGGCCGAGCCCGGGGTGGAGGGCGCCGGAGAGCTCGATCCGCGACTCGTTCCGCTGCTCCGTATCGCGGCCGCTCCTGCGCGCCAGCGCTGCGCTCTGCTTCCCTGGGAGGCGCTCTGCGAGGCGCTCGGCGCCTGAGGCTACGGCACCGCGCGGGCGGCGCTCCGGTGGGCTACTCGTCGAGCTCCGGCGTGCCCCGCGCCAGGCCGAAGCCCTCGACGCGCCCCGCTGCGTCGAAGAGCACGACCAGGCGGTCCTCCTTCTCCCTGATGATCGAGTACGTGAAGATCTCCAGGTTTGTGATCACCGGCTCCTCGAGCGTGAGCGTCTTGCTGTTGCGTCTCAGGTAGCGATTCACGAAGACGTCGCCGGTGCTGCTGCGGAGGATCCGGTCCGGGGCGCCCAGGCGCGTGAGCACCTGGCCCATCGTCGTGACGCCCGGCTGGAGAGTGTGATCGGGCTCCTCCAGGAGCGGCGACCCCACATAGAGCTGGCTGATCGAGCACGCCCCGAGCGCCGCCCAGAGGAGCAGCGCGAGGCGGGATCGAGGCTCAGAGGTTCGGACGCCCGGCACGGCGGATTCCCACGGATTGAACCCGGTCTTCCTCGTCGAAGAGGAAGACGAGCAGGTCGGCCTCGATGTGCAGCTCGAAGCGGTTGTAGAGCAACGCCAGGAGCCCCGAGAGCTCACCACGCGTCCGCTGATAGGTGAATACGTCACTGAAAGGGTAGCCGGCGAACCGCGTCGACTCGAGCCCTTGATTCTCCAGGAACTCCGCCAGGGCGCTCGGACGCGAGAGATTCTGTGGGGCGCCCAGGAGCTTCAGTACCTCGGCCTTGGTGGTCTGCCCGGGCCGGATCTTAGCGACCTGCTCCCAGGCGATCTCGTTCCCCTCGATGTACGTCCCGTTGACGCAGCCGCAGAGGACGGCCACCGCAATCCAGTGTAGAGATCTCGCTCGCAGCATCTCCACCTTCTGCAGTTCGGAGCTTCCTACAATCCACTGCCGTCGGCAATGGCCCTGGGCCGCACCCCAGCGGAGTCTCGGCGCTGGATCCCGTGCGTGAATCCGTGCTCTAATCCCCGCGCGCCGGGCACGCGAGCCCGGGACCGGGCGCGCGAGGCGCCGGGAAAGGAGGGACGGTGACCGAGCTTGGGGCCGAGCCGGCCGTGCGGCTCTTTGGGATCTGCGCCCTCGTGTTGGTGCTCAAGATGGTGCTGCTGGCTAGCTACACGAGCCTGATCCGGATGCGCAAGGGGATCTACGCCACGGCCGAGGACTACCGCCTGGTGGGCGCAGAGCCCGTGAGCGGCCCGGACGAGGAGATCGAGCGTGCCAGGCGGGCGCATCGCAACGATCTCGAGAACGTGCTGCCGTTCTTCGCCGTGGGCTTCTTCTTCGCGCTGAGCGATCCCTCGCTGCTTGCGGCCCGCATCGGCTTCATCGGCTTCACGCTCGCGCGCGTTCTGCACAGTGTCTTCTACGTCCGCGGGATGCAGCCGCACCGAACGCTGGCCTACACGGTCGGGCTGCTCCTGATGCTCTGGATGCTGATCGCGGCGCTTCTGCGGCTGCTCTGAGCGCGCCCCGCGTGCGGCTCACACGCGGGAGGCCCCGTCGAGCGACCAGTAGCCGCGTAGCGCCCGGATCTTGCCGGCGTCGTTCAGCGCATAGGTGAAGATCCCGCGCACCGTCAAGCCGCTGCCATCGGGGAAGCGGGTCCGCAGCGTGAGCAGGTGGGCGGACTCGAGCCCGGCGGCGAACGACTCGTGCGTCTCGATCGCGATCGACGCCCGGGCGATCGTCCGATCCCAGAACGCCTCGGCCGCGGCGCGGCCTCGGACACCGGCCCCGCTCGGGTCGAGAGGCGAGGCGCCGATCGGATCCTCGATCACGACGTTGTCTGCGAGCAGCGCCAGCCAATCTCGCTTGCGGCGCTCCTGCACGAAGCGCCAGGACTTCCGTGCAGCCTCGAGCGCGGGATGCGGATTCGGCGTCGGCACCAGCGCGGGCACTAACCGCAGAGCCCGGGGCGGAACACTAATGCACCTTCTCGAGGATATGGATGCCGCAGGCTGAGCCCAGGCCGATCACGTGGGTCAGGCCGACGCGCGCCCCCTCGACCTGCCGCTCTCCCGCCTCGCCCCGCAGGTGCTGGGTGACCTCGTAGAGGTTCGCCACCCCGGTGGCCCCCAGGGGGTGACCCTTGGAGAGCAGACCGCCTGAGACGTTGACTGGAATCCGCCCGCCGTGAGCGGTCTGGCCCTCATCGATCAGCTTGCCCGCCTCGCCCTCGGCGCAGAGCCCGAGGTTCTCGTAGTGGAGGATCTCGGCCGTTGCGAAGCAGTCGTGCAGCTCGACGAGATCGAGGTCGTCGGAACCCAAACCGGCCTGCTCGTACGCCGTGCGCGCCGCCTCCCGCGTGCAGGTATTGACGTCGGGCATGGTCAGATCCCGCTCGGTCCACGGATCACTGGTCAGCACCGAGGCCGCCACACGTACCGCGCGCGAGAGGCCGAGCTGTCGAGCGCGTGCTGCCGAGGCGATCACCGCTGCCGCCGCCCCGTCGACGTTGACCGAGCACATCAGCTTGGTGTTGGGGTAGGCGATCATCTCGGCGTTCATGACCTGTTCGAGGGGTGTCTCGATCTGGTACATCGACTTGGGATTTCGAGTCGAGTGCTTGTGGTTCTTGACGGAGACGGCCGCGAACTGCTCGAAGCTCGTGCCGTACCTGCGAGCGTGCTCCATCCCCGCCTCTGCGAAGACGGCGGGCATGGTCGCCGAGCCGAGCAGCCCCTCGGTCGGGATGCCGCGTCCCCCCCCACCCCCACCGAGCAGGCCCGCCTTGCCCATCTGCTCGACGCCGATCACCAGGCAGAGATCGTAGGCGCCCGCCTGGATCGCCATCCAGCCCTCGCGTAAGGCCGTGGCCCCCGTCGCGCAGGCGTTGGCGCAGTTCACCACCGGAATCCCCGTCTGGCCGATCTCCTGGAGGATGCGCTGGCCCACCATGCCGCCCGCCTGCAGCAGGTTGCCGCAGTAGAGCGCCTGCACGTCGCGGATGCCGACGCCAGCGTCGTCGAGAGCCAGCAGCGCGGCCTCCGCACCGAGGTCCGCAAGCTTGCGGTCCGGGAAACGTCCGAACTTGATCATCCCGGTGCCGAGAATGTAGACGTCGCTCATCAGACCTCCCGTGGCTGAAAGTAGTAGGTCAGGTACTCGTTCCCCTCGGCGTCCTTGCGGGGAGCGATGCGGTAGATCACCTCGACGGGCATGCCCATGCGGATCTTCTCCGGGTTGGGCTCCACGTTGACGAGGTTCCCCTTGACGGTTCCTCCGCCCTCTAGATCCACGACAGCGGAGACGTAGGGCACCTCGATGCCGGGGAAGGATCGGTGCACGATCGAGTAGACGTAGAGCTCACCGCGGTCGGAGAGGCGGATCGCCTCCATCTGATCGCGCGCCCCGCAGCGGGCGCAGACCTGGCGCTCCCCGAGGAAAACCGCCTGGCAGGAGCGGCAGCGATGGCCCTCGAGGTACGGCTCCCCGTCGTTGGGGATCTTGAGAAACGGAACGATCGGTCGCGGCTTGCGGGTCGCAGCCTCGTCGGTCATGGCGGCATCCTCTCCTGGCGCGTTCGACGGTCGCGTGCTGGGGGGCTCGGCCGGTCAGGCGAGCGAGCGCCATGATGCACAGCGACGTGGGAGCCGTCAAACCGGCGTGGGGCTCAGGCCTTCTTCTTCTGGGCCTTCAGCCGGGCCTGCAGCTCGTCGCACTTCTTCTCGAAGCCCGTGTGGCCGGGCTCGAAGGTGAGGGCCATCTTCACGTGAGAGAGCGCCTCGGCGAGCTTTCCCGCCCGCTCCTGTGCGAGCGCCATGGCATAGAAGCGGCGACCGTTGGGCGATCGGCCCCGAGCCGCCTCGGACTCCTCGCGCGTGGCCTCCACGAGCTCCGCGCAGAAGCGGAGCCGTCCCTCTCCCAGGCCGCGGTCGTAGGCGGTACGCCGCTCCGGATCGCGCAGGGTGAGGTAGGCCTCCGTGATGCGGCGGGCGACACGCTCCACCGAATCCCGCAGCTCGGGGGCCGAGCGCAGGTGCGCGTCGGGGTGGAACTCGCGCCGCGCTCGATGGTAGGCGGCCCGGATCTGGGAGGGGGGCGCCTCGGGCTTGACGCGGAGGAGGCGGTAGTAGTCCATCTCGTCCAGCATCCGGCTGAGAGCCTGAATCTCGGCTGGAATCATCTCCGAGGCCCCCTGCCTACTCCGGGGGCTCCTCGCCCAGCACCTCTTCCGGCGCCAGCTCTTCCAGATCGCTCTCCGCGATCTCGAGGCCCGCGAGATCCACGTCGCGGTCGAGACCCTCCGACACCGCCGGCGCCCCGAGATCATTTCCGAGGCTGCCGAAGATCTCTGCGTCGTCCGCGCCGCCTCCTGGCGCCCCGTCCACCCCCTCACGGGCGCCGTCCAGCGGGGGCAGCTCCAGGAACTCCCCATCCGCCTGGGGCTGGGGGGGGGCGCGGTTCGGGCGGCGGGTGGCGGAGGACCGGACGTCCTCGGTCCGTGCCCGCGCCAGGATCTGCCGCATCTCCTGCTCCGAGAGCCCTGCCGAGAGCGACACCGTGGTGGAGTGCTGGGCCCCCGTCTTGGGGTCCCGGGCCGAGACCTTCACGATGCCCTCGGTCGAGATCGCGAAGTTGACCTCGATCTGGACCTGCCCGCGCGGCCCCGGGGCGTATCCGGAGAACTCGAACTCGCCGAGCAGGGTGTTGTTCTCGGCCTCGCGGCTCTCCCCTTGATAGATGCGGACCGAGACGCTCTCCTGGTTGTCCTGCGCGGTGGTGAAGATCCGCGTGTGATCGATCGGAACCGGGCTCCCGCGCTCGATCACGGTCTCCGCCATCCCCCCCGTGATCCCGATGCGCAACGAGAGCGGGGTGACGTCGAGCAGGAAGGTCTGGCGGTCGGAGGACACCAGGGAGTCGGCGTGGATCGCCGCACCGAGCGCGACGACCTCATCCGGGTTGATGTCCACCTCCGGAGAGCGCTGGAAGTAGTCCTGCACCGCCGTGCGGATCGTGGGCAGGCGAGTGGGTCCGCCAACCATGATGATTCCGTCGAGGTCCCGGACCGTGAGGCCCGCCTGCTGAAGCGCCTCGTCGCAGACCTTGAACGTCCGCTGGATCAGGTCTCGCGTCAGCTTGTCGAACTGCTCGCGGCTGAGATCGTGCTCGAGGCCAACCGGGACGCCGTCTTTCTCTGCGATGCAGGGGATCTCAACTCGGACGACATCCGACTCAGAGAGCTCGATCTTGGCTTGCTCCGCGGCGGCCTTCAGTTTTTCGAGCGCGAAGGGGTCGGCGCGCACGTTCAGGTCGTGGGTGGCCACGATCTCATCGGCGAGCATGTCGATCAGGCGGTCGTCGAAGTCGTCCCCGCCGAGGTACGTGTCCCCGCAGGTCGCGAGGACCTCGAAGACGTCCGTTCCGATCTCCAGCACGGAGACGTCGAACGTGCCGCCGCCGAGGTCGTAGACCGCCACGCGCTGGCGGAGGTTTCGTCCGTAGCCGTAGGCGAGCGCCGCGGCCGTCGGCTCGTTGAGGATGCGCAGCACCTCCAGGCCCGCGATCCGCCCCGCATCCTTGGTTGCCTGTCGCTGGTTGTCGTTGAAATACGCCGGGACCGTGATCACCGCGCGGGAGACGGGCTCGCCGAGCTCGGCCTCCGCGATCTCCTTCATCTCCTTCAGGATCATCGCGGAGATCTCCTGAAGGCTGAATTTCTCGTCTCGGATCTTGATCCGGATGCTGTTGTTCTCGCCGCTGACGATCTCGTAGCGACAGATCGCACGCGCCTTCTTCACCTCCTCGCTGAACCAGAATCGCCCGATCAGCCGTTTGGACGAGGAAACCGTGTGCCTCGGATCGAGGATCACGCGCGCCTTGGCTCGATTTCCGACCGTAATGCTTCCGTCCTTGCCGAAGGCGACCACGGAGGCGGTGGTCGGCTCCCCGTAGGAGTTGGCGCAGACCCGGGGTCGTCCGTCTCGGACGGTGGCGACGCACGAGTTGCTCGTGCCCAGATCGATCCCGATGGTGACGTCCTTGGCCATTCGTGCCTCCGGAGTCGGCTGCTCTCGACTCCGCCTGATCCATCGGCAGCGGCCGGGTAAGTCCTGACCCTCGATCCGTTCGGGCCGGCCTTTGCCGCCGGCTTCCGCGCCGGGCTAAACTCGGGTCGGAGCGTGACGAGGGGAGGGGGCCGCATGTCCGGTCACTCGAAGTGGTCCACGATCAAGCGCAAGAAGGGCGCGGCAGACGCCAAGCGCGGGAAGGTCTTCACGCAGCTGATCCGCGAGCTGACCATCGCGGCACGGACCGGGGGCGGCAGCCCGCACGCGAACCCCCGTCTGCGCCTGGCCATCGACAAGGCTCGCGGCCAGAACATGCCCAAGGACAACATCGAGCGCGCGATCAAGAAGGGCACCGGGGAGCTCGAGGGGGATCGGCTCGAGGAGGTCCGCTACGAGGGCTACGGCCCGGGAGGTGTGGCGGTGATCGTCGACACGCTCACCGACAATCGCAACCGAACGGTCGGAGACATTCGGCACCTGTTTGGAAAGTTCGGTGGAAACCTGGGCGCTTCCGGCTGCGTGTCCTATCTCTTCGAGAAGAAGGGTGTGCTGATCTACGACGCGGAGGCGATCGATCGCGAGGCGCTGATGGAGGGCGCGATCGAGGCGAACGCGCTCGACGTGAACGAGGACGAGCAGACGATCGAGGTGCAGACGGTCCCTGAGGAATTCGAAACGGTCCAGCAGGCGCTCGAGAAGCTCGGCTTCGTGCCCCAGAGCGCGGAGATCTCGATGGTGCCCCAGACCACGATGAAGCTCACGGGCAAGGAAGCCCAGACCATGCTCAAGCTCTACGAGGCGCTCGATGAGCACGAGGACGTGAAGCAGGTCTTCGCCAACTTCGACATCGCGGACGAGGAGTTGATGGAAGCCGCCGGAGCCCGCTAACGTCCCTGGAGCGATCACGAAGGGGGGGTTCGTGCGCATCCTCGGTATCGATCCGGGCTCTCGCGCCACCGGCTACGGAGTGGTGGAGCGCGAGGGAGCTTCCCTGCGACGCGTGGGGGGCGGCGTGATTCGCAGCGAGGGAGGGGTCACGCTGGCGGCTCGCCTCGCCCGCATCCACGCGGAGCTGAGGCGCGTGATCGGCGAGCACCGACCGGACGCCGCGGCCCTCGAGGCGGTCTTCTCGGCCCGCAATCCGCGTTCGGCGCTGCTGCTGGGGCAGGCCCGGGGCGCCGCACTTGCCGCCTGTGGGGGCGCCGGCCTGACCGCGGCCGAGTACTCACCCTCTCAGGTCAAGCAGGCGGTGGTGGGCTACGGGGCGGCCGACAAACGCCAGGTCCAGCTCATGGTCCAGCGGCTGCTCGCTCTGGGGGCCCCGTGTCCCTCGGACGAGTCCGATGCCCTGGCCGTGGCGATCTGCCATGCGCACAGCCGTCCGTGGGCTGCGTCCCGACGGCCCGCGGCAGGCGTGGAGGGGCCGTGATCGGATCGCTCGAGGGGACGCTGGCCGAGAAGTCTCCGGACGTCGTCGCAATCGACGTGGGCGGCGTGGGCTACGAGGTGCGCGTGCCGCTCTCCACGTTCCTCGAGCTTCCGGACGAGGGCAAGACCGTGCGCCTCCGCATCCACACCCATGTGCGGGAGGACCAGCTCCAGCTCTACGGCTTCCTCACGCCGGAGGAGCGGAAGGGCTTCCGGCTCTTCCTCGGGATCAGCGGCGTGGGGCCTCGGCTGGCGCTGGCCATCCTCTCGGGTCTGCCGGTACCGAAGCTCGTCCAGGCGATCCGCCGTGAGGACGTGTCGGCGCTGAACGGGATTCCCGGGGTGGGGATGAAGACGGCCCAGCGCATCGTCGTGGACCTGCGCGACAAGCTCACGGACTTCGAGGTGGCGGAGCACGTCGCCGCAGAGACCGAGACGGAGCAGGCGACGGTCTCCGCGCTGCTGAACCTGGGCTATCCGCGTGCCCAAGCCGAGAGGGCCCTGCGCCGGGCGCTCGAGCGGCTGCCGGATACGCCCGCGCTCGAGGACCTGATTCGGGAGGCTCTGCGTGTCGCCGCACGATGAGAGCGCCGTCGGGGAGCGCCTCGAGGGAGAGCTCGGGATCGAGGAGCGGCTCCGTCCGTCGAACCTGGCCGAGTTCGTGGGCCAGGAGCGGCTCCGCGCGAATCTGCGCGTCTTCATCGCGGCGGCGCGGGCTCGGGGCGAGCCGCTCGACCATGCGCTCTTCTACGGCCCGCCCGGCCTGGGAAAAACGGCCCTCGCGCACGTGATCGCCCACGAGATGAGCGCGCCGCTGCGCATCACGGCCGGACCCGTGGTCGAGCGTGCGGGGGATCTCGCCGCGATCCTCACGAATCTTCAGCCGGGCGATGTGCTCTTCATCGACGAGATCCACCGTCTGAGTGCGGCCGTGGAGGAGATCCTCTACCCGGCCATCGAGGACTTCAAGCTCGATCTCATCGTCGGTCAGGGGCCCTCGGCCAAGACGGTGAAGATCGATCTGCCCGAGTTCACGCTGATCGGGGCGACCACCCGTGCGGGTCTGCTGACGTCGCCGCTGCGGGATCGCTTCGGAATCACGGCCCGGCTCGAGTACTACCCGCCGAACGATCTCGTGCGCATCCTGGAACGCAGCGCGCGGATTCTGGATGCACCGCTCGTCGATGAGGGAGCGCTGGAGATCGCCCGTCGATCGCGCGGGACGCCCCGCATCGCCAATCGGCTGCTGCGCCGTATTCGTGACTTTGCCGAGGTGGAGGGCGACGGACGCATCACGCTGGCAGTGGCGCGGCGCGCGCTGGAGCGGCTCGAGGTCGACGAGGCTGGCTTCGACCGCATGGATCGCGAGCTGCTGCGCACCCTGATCGAGAAGTACGACGGCGGACCCGTCGGGCTCGAGACGCTGGCCGCCGCCACGGGTGAGGACAAGGGGACCATCGAGGACATCTACGAGCCGTTCCTGATTCAGGAGGGATACCTCGATCGCACGCCCCGCGGTCGAGTGGCCACCCGGCGCGCCTTCGAGCACTTCGGCAAGCGCCCGCTGCGACGCGGCCGCGCACCGCTACGTCCCGGTCAGAAGAAGCTCCTCTAGTGTTCCTTCCCCGAGGCCCCGCCCGCTAGGTGCCCGAGCTCCCGCAGGTGGCGGCCCTCGTGGCCGGGGGGCTGGCGGCGGGGTTCGTGAACACGCTGGCCGGGGGTGGGTCGTTCCTGACCGTCCCTCTGCTGATCCTGGTGGGGCTGCCGCCGACGATCGCAAACGCGACGAACCGGGTCGCGGTCCTGGTGCAGAACCTCGCGGCGATGGGAGGCTTCCGTCAGGAGGGCGTTCCCGGCGCGGCGCTCGCGCTGCGCCTCATGCCGGCCATGCTGCTCGGCTCGTGGCTGGGCGCCTGGGGCGTGATTCAGGTGCCGGACGAGGTCTTCCGCCGCTTCTTCGGGATCCTCATGCTGCTGGCCCTGCCGCTGCTGCTGCGAAGTCCCCGGCCGCGCGAGCGCCCCCGGGCTCGTGGCCTCCCGCTTCCGCTCCAGATCGCCACCTACTTCGCGATCGGTCTTTACGGGGGGGCGGTCCAGGCCGGCCTCGGCATCCCGCTGCTGCTGGCGCTGGTGGGCGTCGGCGGTCTGGGCCTCGTGGCGGCCAACAGCGTCAAGGTCGTTCTGATCGCGGCCCTGACCGCCGTGGCGCTCGCGCAGTTTGCCTGGGCCGGCAAGGTGCTCTGGCTGCACGGCGGCATCCTGGCCCTGGGCGCCGGGATCGGGGGCTATCTGGCGTCCCGCGTGGGGGCCCGCCTCGGTCCGCCTCTGATCCGGCCCGTGCTGATCGTGGCGGTGGTGGCGATGGCGCTCCGCCTCCTTTGGGTCCGCTGAGCCAGGCCCTCAATGCGTCTCCGCTGCTGGACGATGAGAGCCGCGTGAGAATCCTCGTCTGGCTGCTCTCGCTGCTGCTCTCCCTTCCGCTGCTGCTCTCGGGGCTGCTCTTCTGCCTCGTGGGGCTTTCCGGTGTGGAGCGCGTCGGAGCGATCGAGCAGCGCGTGCGCGATCACGTCATGGAGGCGGCTCGGAATCGAGGCCTTGAACGGGATCGCATGCCGGCCCTGGAGATCCGCGTGGGCCAGGTGTTCCGGGGCCTCTGCGGTCCGTTGGGCTACGGGACGCTGCTGGGTCTTGGCCTGCTGGGTCTCGGCGTCGCGGTCCGCGGTGCGGAGGACGACCGCGGTGAGATCGACGAGGCCTCCGCCGGCCGGGCTTCCGAGGAGGGTCCGAGACGCCGCGGGGGTCTCAGCCGCGCCGAGGTTCGTCGCCTGGTCCGTGCTGCGGCGACACTCGAGGAGACGGAAGGACCGGATGCTGCCGGTGAGTTCCTGGTCACGCACGGCCTCTTCGATGCCGCGATCGAGCTCTACGTGCGTCACGGCCGAGTGGAGGCGGCTGCGCAGCTTCTCCAGGAGCAGAACGACCTCCCGCGTGCGGCCGAGCTCTTCCGTCGTGCGGGCCGGCACGAGGCGGCGGGGGCGATCCTGGCGCAGCTCGAACGCCACGAGGAGGCGGCACGCTGCTACCTCGAGGCGGGCAAGTTCTCGATCGCGGGTGAGCTCTTCGAGCGGGCTGGACAGCACCGGGAGGCGGGTCGCAGCTACTGCGAGATCGGGTTTCACAGGCACGCGGCCCAGGCCTTTCTCAAGGCTGGCGCCGAGCCCGAGGCAGCGGAATCCCTGCTGGCGGCTTTCGATGAGGAAGGGGGGGGCGCGAACGCACAGGGCGCCAAAGCCGAGGAGCTGCGAGCTCTCGCTTGCAAGGCCGCGGAGCTGCTGACGCGGCTCGAGCGCTTCGATGAGGCGGAGGCGATCCTGGTCCGTGCGGGCGCGTTCGCGCGCGCGGCCAAGGTGGCCCTTTTGAGCGGAGCCAACGAGCGCGCGGCCGAGCTGTTTCTGCGCATCGGACGCGGGGATCTCGCCGCCAAGGCTCTCGAGCGCGCCCGCGACGAGATTGGCGCAGCCCGCGTGCTCGGCGAATACCTCAGGGACAAGGGTCAGGACGAGGCGGCCGTCGTGCAGCTCGAGAAGGCCGGCGACTTCCCGGCTGCGGCCGATCTCTACCGCAGGCTCGAACGGTTCGAGGAGGCGGGGGAATGCTACTGGAAGGCGGAGGTCTTCGACGCGGCCGCCGAGATGTTCCATGTCAGCGGCCAGCTCGAGCGCGCGGCGGAGTGCTTCGAGCGTGCGGGGCGTTACGACGATGCCGCGCAGTGCTACGGCGAGGCCGGCGAGCCGCTCCGCCGTGCCGAGATGCTGGAGAAGGCGGGGCGCCTGCTCGAGGCGGGCGAGCTCTACGGTGCCCAGCAGAGACCCGACGACGCGATCCGCGTTCTGCAGCGCATCGAGGCCGACGACGAGGACTTCAGCCGGGCTGCGGGGCTGCTCGGCCGGGCCTTTCGCGAGCGAGGCATGGACTCCCTCTCGCTCAAGAAGCTCGAGGAGGCGACGTCCGCGGGACCTGTGACACAGGAAAGCGTCGAGGCGTACCTGCAGCTCGCCGAGCTCTACGAGGAGCGCGAGCAGCATGGCGAGGCGGTTGCGCTCTACGAGAAGATCCTGAGCTTCGATTACCACTACGGGAACGTCGCCGAGCGGCTCGAGCGCGCCCGCCAGCTTCGGGAGCAGAAGGGCAGCGAGGCCGGAGCTCGGCGCGCCCCATCGGGCTCGGCAGCCGCTGCTGTGGGCGTGTCGAAGGAGCCTCGCTACGAGATCGTTCGGGAGCTCGGGCGTGGCGGGATGGGGGTCGTCTATCTGGCGCGCGACCGGGTGCTCGAGCGGGACGTCGCCTACAAGGTCATGGCCGAGGCCCTGCGCGGAAACTCGACGGCCCTTCGCAGCTTCCTCCGCGAGGCCAAGGCCGCGGCGCAGCTCAACCACCCGAACATCGTCACGGTCTACGACGCGGGAGACTCCGAGCACGGGTTCTACGTGGCCATGGAGTACGTCGAGGGGACGACGCTGAAGGAAATCGTGCAACGACGCGGGGCGATCCCCTCCGGCGGAGCCGTCTGGATTCTCCGGCAGATGGCCGAGGCTCTGAGCTACGCGCACTCCCGGCGCGTGGTGCACCGTGACATCAAGACGGCCAACACGATGTGGACCCCCGACAAGCAGGTGAAGATCATGGACTTCGGCCTGGCCAAGCTCATGGAGGAGGTTCGCAACGCGACGACCCAGGTTTCGGGGACGCCCTTCTACATGTCGCCCGAGCAGGCCCTGGGCCAGAGCGTCGATCATCGCACCGATCTCTACTCGCTCGGGGTGATGATGTTCGAGCTCGCCACCGGCACCTTGCCGTTTCGCAAGGGGAACGTGCCTCACCACCACGTACACACGCCTCCACCCGATCCGCGTGAGCTGCGGCCGGACCTGCCGGCGGGTCTGGCCCGGATCATCCTGCGCTGTCTGGAGAAGGACCCCGACGCGCGCTACCAGGACGCATCGGAGATCGCCGAGTTCCTGCGGCAGCAGAGCTGAGCCAGCGTGATGATTTCATCACGCTGTAAGCTCCTCGTCACTGCGCCCGCGCGATCGCTCGCCATCACGCCTCGATGCACCGAGGTGATCTACCCACATCGACGCAGCGTCAGCCGTGCTCCCTCGCTTCGTACGGAGGCCCACTCCGCAGCGGGCTCAACGGCACAGAGGTTGCTAAGCCTCCACCCCGGGTGAGGGATGTGATGGATATCACAGTTTTCCGCTTTGGGGACGGGTCGTGAGGCCTCGCATGTCTGCGGGCCGGTCGATGAAGGAAGACATCTTGACGGGTTTGGAACACACGCTCGCGAGCCGCGTCCGCTGCACCGGTATCGGGCTGCACAGCGGCAGGCCCGCCGAGATCGTGCTCTCCCCGGCGGCGCCGGGTACCGGAATCCTCTTCGTGCGCACCGACGGTGGACGCGAGATCCGGTTTCCGGCGCGTGCAGAGTGGGTGGTCGATACGCGGCTGGCCACATCGCTCGGAACTCCGGGCCTCCGGCTCTCCACCGTGGAGCACCTGATCGCTGCGCTTCGAGGTATGGGCGTCGACAACTGCACGATCGAGGTCTTCGGTCCTGAGCTTCCGATCATGGACGGAAGCGCGGCGCCGTTCGTCTACCTGATTCGCCAGGCAGGTCTGCGACCTCAGAAGCGGATGCGGCGCCGCCTCGTGATCCGTCGGCCCGTCGAGGTTCGAGAGGGGAAGCGCTGGGTCCGCGCGATTCCATCGCGCAGCTTCAAGCTCTCGCTCACGATCGACTACCCGCACCCCGCCATCGGCCGGGAGTTTCTCCACGTCGGGCCGCTGCAGCCCTCGGTCTTCGAGCACGAGATCGCACCCGCTCGAACCTTCGGCTTTCTCGCCGAGGTCCAAGCCATGCAGTCGCGCGGTCTGGCGCTCGGCGGCTCGCTCCAGAACGCGATCGTCCTCGACGACGAGAGGGTGCTCAACCCCAACGGCCTGCGCTTTCCGGACGAGTTCGTGCGCCACAAGATGCTCGACATGATCGGGGATCTTGCCCTGCTCGGTCTGCCGCTGCAGGGCCACGTCAAGGCCATGCGCTCCGGGCACGCCCTCAATCAGGCGCTGGTCGCGGAGCTGCGCGCGAACCCGAGCTGCTGGAGCGTCGAGGTTCCCGGCCTCGAGACGTCCCAGCCTGCCGAGGAGCGCGCGCGCCTGCGCCTGCCCCGGCTGCGACACGCCTAGGACGCCGGGCTCGCCCCGGCCCGCGGCCGGTGCCCGCGTCGTGCGGCTCCCGGGCTGGGTCAGCCCAGGCCGATCGCGGAGATCACCGCGTCGGCGATTCGCAGCATCACCCCACGAGCCGGTGGGCAGAGCTGGAGCGCGGCGGCCAGGCTGCCGCCGGATCGCAGATCCAGGTGGCTCGTGGCCGGCCAGGCCGCGAGCAGGTGCAGCAGCAGCTCGCGAAGCGAGATTCGCCCCTCGCGCAGCGCGATCGCGGCCGCGAGTGCGAGCACCTCCTCGCGCCAGACCTCGGGCCTCAGCTCGCCCAGCGCCTCCACCTCCAGGCCTTCGAGCGCGCGTCGGACACGCCGTCGCGCCCGGCGGGGGAGCGCACCCGGTCTGCCATCGCCTTCCTCGAAGGGACGGCTCCAGAGCGCCGCGAGCGTGTCGTCGTCGAGCTGCCATCCGACGCCCACGAGGGCTTCGATGGACTGCACGACGGCGTGCGGGAGCGGGCCGAGCGTCGGGCTGCCCAGGCCCGGGAAGGTGCCACTCTCCTCGAGCGTGCGGAGCAGCTCGGTCGCCCCGCAGACGAGCGGGTTCGCGGAGGCGGCGGTGCTCACCAGTGGCGCGCCGCGCGCTCCCTCGGTGATGGAGAGCGGAGGCTCTCCGAGCGTCGCGAGCACGACGTCACAGCTCTGTGTCACCTCGTGCTGCTCACGGTGGCTGCCGATCCTTCCCAAGGACCGCCAGGAGCCGGCCCGGGCCGGGTAGGCCTCGAGCAGGTCGCGGTGCTGGCGCAGCGACTCGGCGTGTGCGGCCGGATCGAAGGCGGTCACGTCGGCGAGTGCCTCTCGGGCGCGGGTGTGCAGGGGATTGCACTCCAGGGCTCGCTGGTAGCAGCTCCGGGCGCGCGTCATGTCCTCGAGCGGTCCGGAGTAGGCCCGTCCGAGTGCCTCCCAGAGCTCGGCCTCGACGGCGGCGCTCGGGTGTGCGACCTCGAGCGTGCGCTCGAGCTGCGCCACGGCTCGCGGAAAGTCCCCGACCCGGCCCAGATTCTCTGCGAGAAGCCGTGCGGCCTCGACGTGGTAGAGATCCGCCTCGAGAGTCTCACAGGCCCGCCGGGTGGCCTCCGCTGTGCGGCCGAGCTCCGCCAGGCAGCGGGCCTCGACCCAGAGCAGCGGCGCGCGCCGCGGTGTGCCGGCCAGGGCCGCGAGGCCGCGGGAGGTGACCTCCAGGGCCACCCCGGGACCCGCAGTCTCCACCGTGAGGCGAGTGAGCTCCAGCCAGCCGTCCGCGAAGTCAGGGGTCGCCGCGAGCAGAGCCTCCAGCCGCCGACACGCGGCGGTCCGGTCTCCGCCGGCGGCCTCGAGACGCGCGGCCCGCAGCCCGAGGGCCGCTCTCTGCGCCGGGGGAACCCGCTCGAGCCAGCCTTCGATCAGTGCGCTGGCTCGCTGGGGCTCCCCGATCCGCTCGAGCAGGTCGAGGCAGCGGATGCGAGCCTCTTCGGAGCCCGGTTGAATCTCGACGACCTGCTCGAGCGCCTCCGCGGCCTCTCCAAGCTCCCCATCGAGCTCGCACGCCCAAGAGAGAAGCTCGAGTCGCTGCGCGCGCTGCTCGGGGGTGAGATCCGAGAGCGCGAGCCGGCGGGTGAGGCAGGTGCGCGCTCGCTCGTGGGCTCCAAGCTTGAGGCTGAGCTCCGCCATCGCGTCGAGCGCCCCGGCATGCCCTGGGTCCTGCTCGAGCGCCAGCTCCAGGTAGCGGAAGGCCTCCGCGAAGCGGTCCCGCATCGCCGCGGCCTGCGCCGCGAGACGCGCAACCTCCGCCAACGGCCCGGTCTCCTCGGTCTCGCGCAGCAGCGAGCACGCCAGGCCAAACATCCGCTCGGCTTCCGACCACTCACCCCTCTCCAGCGCGATGCGGCCCGCTCCGAGCAGCGCCGGAACCTGAGCCGGATCCTTCTTGAGCGCTGCCCGGAACAGCAGCCAGGCCTGTACGTCGTCACCGAGCTCGTCGCGGGCCAGCTCGCCCGCCCGGGAGAGGCTTTCGGCGGCCTCGGCTCCGTCCCGGAGCAGTTCAGCGAGGCGGACCCGGTCGGCGAGCTCGCCCCGCGTGTCTCCGAGGCGCGCGTTGAGCTCCGCACGCAGACGGACGGCCTCGCAGAGCTCCGAGTCCCGCTCCAGCGCGCGGCTGCAGGCCTCGCGCGCCTGACCGGGCTCGTCCAAGCGCTCCAGGGTGCAGTGCGCGAGCTCGAGCCAGGCGCGAGCCGGGGCCAGCTCGCCGAGCGCCTTCAGGGCGAGGCGGTGCTGCCGAACCGCGTCCTGCCACCGACCGAGCGCCGCCAGAGCATCGCCCCAGCGTTGGCGATCCTCCGCTCCTGGCGTCTCGATCTCGGCCAGCTTCTCCAGGGTCGTGCAGACCGGCTCGGCACGCCCGAGCTCGTCCCACTCGATCCTCGCGATGGCTCGGAGGAGCGGTGCCTGGTCCTCCGGCGCAGCGGCCTCGAGCTCCTCGTGCAGCAGCTCGAGTGCGCGGGGCCACGCCCCGATGCTCTCGATCAAAGATCGAGCTTCTCTCCGTATCTCTCTGTTGTCTCCTGCGATTCTTAGTGCCGTCTCCACCGCATCGAGAACCCCTTCCGTGGGCTCCCGCCGCTCCAGCAGCAGGCGGCCCAGGCGCAGCCAGCGAGGCGCGAACTCGGCAGGGCCGGGCCCGTCCGAGAGCAGCACGCGCAGGGACTCCAGCTCCTCGTCGGGTCGGCCCAGGTGGCCGCAAACCTCTGTGCGAAGCTCGTGCACCGCGCGACGGTGGGGATCGATCTCGAGCGCGGCCTCGAGATCCTCGAGCGCGCTGTGGGCGTCGCGGAGGGACTCCCAGCGCAGTCGCGCCGCCTCGAGGAGCCCATCGTCGCGTCCTTCCGCACCCGCGGCCGCGAGCCGCTCGAGGATCTCGGCGCGGGTTGCCTCACGCCCGGGTACGTGGAGCAGCTCCGCCAGAGCTGTCAGCGCCTCGCGATCCTCGGGGTGCGCGGCCAGGATCCCCTCCCAGCGGGTGATGGCCTGCTCCCGTGCATCCAGCGAGCGCGTCAGGACGCGCGCGAGTTGGCGTTCCAGCTCGTCCCGTTCCGCACCCGAGACCCAGGGCAGCAGGCGAGCGGCCAGCTCGCACCAGGCCCCCGTCCGCTCGAGATCTGCATAGAGCACGAGGAGCCGCTGCATCCGCTTCGCCTGCAGCGTCCGCTCCGCCTCTGGCTCGGCATCGATCAGGGCCTGGAGCTCGGCGGCGGCGTGCGAGCGAAGCTCGGGCTGGGCCGAGAGCAGGGCGATTCGCGTCTCGAGGTATTGGGTCCGCTGACGGGCGGGCAGCTCGGGGTGGTGGGCCAGCTCTCGCAGCAGCTCGAGCCGGCGCTCTGGGTGCGAAAGGGTGGCCAGGACCCGCTCGTACGCCTCCAGCCAGGCGACCTCTGAGCATGGACTGGCTGTGAGCGCCTCCTCGTAGCCGCGTCGGGCGAGCTCGAGCTCGCCACGCTCGGCGTGGATGCGGGCCTGCTCGGCCCAGAGGCGTCCCTTCCGGTCCCGATCCGTCGTGTCGCGGCGGATGGTCTCGAGCGCGTGGAGGGTCCCCGCGAGGTCCCCCTCTCGACGCTCGAGCTCGAGCCAGCGCTCGCGCTCCGCCTCGGGAAGAGGGGCGAGTGCCTGCCAGCGTCGGAGCCAGCGCAGCGAGAGGTCCGGACGGCTCTGCCGCTCGGCCAGGGTGAACGCCTCCCGCGCCACTCGGAGCCGCTCGGAGGCCTCTAGCACCGGAAAGGATCCCTCAAGAAGCGTAAGCTGTGCAGAGAGATCTTGATGATCCTTCGAGAGTCGCTCTAGGGACGCCAGGACCTCGCGGTCGCGCGGATTCGCCTCCAAGGCGCGCCAGAGCAGGGGCTCGGCCTCGGCCTCGGCCTCGCTGGCCGCCAAGGCCAGCGCGAGGCGCCGGACCCAATCGGGCGGTGGGGGCGACTCCGGGGGTGCATCGAGCACGAGGGGCCGCAGCAGGGTGGCCTCCCGAGCCGGATCCCCGACCCGCTCGGCGAGGTGAATCCCGCGAATGCGCAGACTCGGATCCCGCGGCAGCTCCCGTTCGACGAGAGCGAGCGCAGCCTCGGGATCGGCGAGCGGCCCCTCGTAGAGGCGGAGCAGCTCCTGGACGTGGAGCCGTCGCCGACCCTCGGAGATCGCCTCCGGGCATTCCAGCAGCCGGGCCAGGGCCTCGGCCAGCGTACCCACTCGACCAAGCCGTCGAAGGAACGGGAGTCGCAGCTCCATCAGCTCGGCGTCATCGGGGTGCGAGCTCAGCAGCCGTTCGAGCAGATCGAGCTGGGCCTCGGCGGAGTCTCCCGCAGAGCTGAGCGCCGCGAGCCAGCGCCGCAGCCAGCGCTCCCGCGCAGGTCCGCTCGTCGTTCGGGTCTGCTCCTCGCAGAGGGCGATGCGGGCGTCGAGATCCTCCGCGGCCTCGAGCTGAGCGTGGAGCAGCTCGACGAGGGCGGGGCTCTCCGCACCGTGGGCACGCGCCTCCCGAAGCGTGGCGGCGGCCTCGGAGAACTCACTCAGCTCTCCCTGAAGCCTCGCCAGACGCATGGCCAGATCCACGCGGGCCCCGCGTTCCAGCTCCGGCTGCGCCAAGCGCGTGCTCAACAGCTCGACCAGATCCCTGCGTCGTCCGCGCTCGAGCAGCAGGGCCGTGAGCTTCTCGAACGCAGCGGGATCCTCGGGGTGGCTCTCGATCAGCTGACGCAGCAGGGGCATCGCCTGCTCGGGATCGCGCACGGGCTCCGGCCCGTCGGCCCTCAGCCGGGCCAGCTCCCAGACGACCCGGCGAACCTCCTCCGGGTCCGGGCTGGCCGCCGCCAGTGTGGCGAGCGCCGAGACCTGGCGCTCGGAGGGCGGTAGCTGCCGGTGCAGGGAGGTGAGCAGACGGAGCTCGTTGACGTCGAGCGGGCCTTCGCTTTGCGCGGCCTCGAGATCGGCCAGCGCCGCGTCGGGCTGGTTGAGCTGCTCGCACCAGATGCGAGCCCGCTCGCGGCGGAAGCTCGCCCGTACCGAGGGGTCCTCCTCCGCTTCGATCAGACGCGCCAACAGCTCAAGCTGCAGCTCCGGATTGCCGTGACGTCGGAGCAGCGCGAGGATGGATTGCCGCACCCGTTCGCGCTGCCCCAGCAGGTCCAAACGCTCCGCCCGACGAAGCGTTCCCAGGGCCTCCTCGTTGCGACCGCTCTGCTCCTGGAGGCTCGCCACCCTCATCAGGGTCTCCAGCCGCTGCTCTCCCTCCAGGTGGCCCTCCCGGCGCAGGAGCCACGTCTCGAGCTCCTGTGCGGGCCCGGCCAGCTCCAGGGCTCGGCCGTAGAGCTGCTCGAGCTCCCCATCGCGCTCGGCGTCGGCCAGCTCGCGGAGCAGGTCGGCGGCGGCAGCGGGCTGGCCCAGGTTGTCGAGCTCGAGCGCGGCCGCGCGGCACGCCAGCTCCCGCCGGCCTTGCGGATCGGCCGTGTGCTCGATGCGGTGCAGAAGATGCTCCCGGAGGACCTCGGGCTTCCCCTGCTCGATGAGCAGCTGCTCGAGCAGCGTCGCCACCTCGGGGTGATCCGGATGCTCCTCGAAAGCCGGCTGGAGCACCGCGCTCGCACTTGCGAGATCCCCGAGCTCCGTGAGGGTACGCGCGAGATCGAGTCGGAGCGGCAGGGAGTCCTCGCTCTCGCATCGGAGCAGCGCGGCGCGAAGCTCGTGCACGAGCTCCGCGCTTCGCCCCGTCTGCCGGTAGATCTCGATCAGTCGTGCACGGGTCTCAGGGCAGGGGTCGAGGGCCAACGACTCGCGGTACCAGCGCGTCGCGGCCTCGAGAGCCTCCGGGTCAGCCTGTGCGAGGGCCAGATCGCCGAGCTGCGCGCGGACGCGCGCGCGCTCGGTCGCGTCGTCGATGAGCAGCGACTCGAGCGCCTCGAGGCCACGGCGCTCGCTGACGGGATCCCCGAGCTTGTGGCCGAGATCGGCGAGCGCGCGCCAGGCGGGAAGCTCCGGTTCCAGCTCCGCCCAGCGCTCGGCCGCGCTCCGCGCGCGCGGAAGATCTTGGGCGGCACGACACAGGTCGAGAATCTCGCGCAGGAGCTCGGCGGCTCGGGCTCGCTCCGGATCGAGCTGCAGCTCGCGCTCACAGGCCTCGAGCCGGGCGCTCTCGTCCCCGCTCGCGGTGGCCACGAGGCGCAGGCCCTGGATCGCGTCGAGGCAGCGGGCGTCGGCGTCGAGTGCCTCCAGGAAGGCCTTGCGAGCGCCGTCCGCGTCATCGAGGAGCTCGAGGCGAAGCGTGCCGAGCTGGCGCAGGATGTGGGCCCTTGCGGGACCCGGTGCGTTGCGCCCGGCGAGCTCCTCGAGCAGCCCGGCGAGCTCCTCGAGCCGGCCGCTCGCGTGGAGCAGCTCGGAGAGGCGCTGCGCAGCAGCCTCGCTCTCGGGCGCCTTCTCCAGGGCGGCCCGCAGAGCGCGCTCGGCTCCGGCCCGATCGTCGAGCTTCTCTGCGAGCAGAGCCGCCCGCTCCAGTTCCAGCTCGGCCGCCGCGGGCGCGTCCTCGACGAGGGGGATCAGCCGTTCGAGAACCGCCGCGCGTTCGGCGTGGTGGCCAAGGCGGCCGAGGCAGCGGGCCAGAAGCTGGAGTGCCTCGAGGTCGTCCGGGTTCTGGGTCAGGTGGACCCGGAGCAGGCCGGCGGCGCACTCGGGTTGGCCGTCGCGCTCGTACAGATGCGCGAGCTCCAGGCTGCGCTCGGGGGTCGGACCGCTGAGCGCGATGAGTCGCTCGAGCGCATCGGTCAGGGCTGCGGTCTGGCCCGCCCGCCGGAAGACCTCGGCCCGCAGCTCCTGCACACGGACCTCCCCGTTTCCGACCTCATCCGCCCGCGCTGCCCAGTACAGAGCGGCCTCCACGTCCCCGGCCTCGTCGAGCTGGGAGCGCGCCGCCGACAGCGCGAGCGGGGAGCGAGCCGCGGGGTCGATCAGACGCCACAGCTTGCGCTGGAGCTCGTCCACGCGGCCCCAGGATCCCCGCTCCTTCTCAAGATGAATCAGCTGCTCCAGCGCGTTCTTGCGGTCTAGACCCTCACGGATCACTTCACGAAGCAAGGCGCGTTTTCGATCCTTCTGCTGCTCCGGGAGCAGCGCAGCGAGCTGTTCCATGGTGTCGGCGCGGGCGGCTCCGCGCAGACCGTCCAGCCGGCGCTCCAGCAAGCGGATCGCCTCGCTACGGCGTCCCTCCTCCTCTGCGAGCCGCGCCCTGCCCGCCAGGGCCGCATCACAGCCCGGGTCCAGATCGAGCGCCTGGTCGAAGTGTCGGCGTGCTTCCGCGCTGTCTCCCATGCGCAGCCAGAGCTCCCCCATCTCGGCGCGAATCGAGGCCGCCTCCGACGGGGGCAGGCGACGCTTCGCCTCCATCTCCGCGATCTGCAGCGATGCAGCGAACTCGCCGGCGCGCGTGTGGAGCTCCCGAAGGGCCGCGAGCGCTTCCCGGTTCCCGGGCTGAATCCGCAGCAGCTCCTCGAAGCGCTGGCGAGCCGCACGGGCGTCGCCCAGCCGCTCGTCGAGCAGACGACCCAGCCGGAGCCGCAGGACCGTCTGCTCGGGATCGTTTTTCTCCAGCGCGGCCAGCCGGCACTCGTACACCCCCGCCAGCTCGCTCCAGGCTCCGGCGAGGAACAGACCCTCCTCGAGCGTGCGAAACGCGGGGAGGTCGGTGGGCTCCACCGCGAAGCTCTCCAGCAGACGCTGGAGGCGGGCATCGAGGGCGAGGGTGGTGGTCGGCCTCTGCACCCCCGACCCATCGGATTCCGCTCTCCCGGGCTTGAGGCCTAAACGAGTCAAAGGGCTTGCGTTCCGCCGGCTTAGGCAGGTGATCCGCGCGCGCATGCGGTTGAAAGGTTGTCGGAAGCTGGGCTAGCGTTCGGGCGGAGTGTCCGATTCCCCGGCCCCATCCCGGCTCCGTCCCCCGACGCGAGCCCCGCTCCCGCCCGAGGAGCGCCGTCGCCGCAGGCGCGATTGGCGCATAGCGGGCATCGTTGGGTTGGTCCTGGCCTGCGTGGGCGTCCTGGAGCGGGAGGTGCTCTCGCTCTCGCAGTCGCTCCCGATCCGCAGCGACGCACTCTTTCTGGCGCTGGTGCACATCAATGTGATCGGCATCGGCGTGCTGGTCTTCCTGCTCGGCCGGAACGTGGTCAAGCTGGTCGTGGAGCGGCGTCGGGGCCGGATCGGGTCGCGCCTGAACACGCGCTTCGTCGTATCCTTCGTGCTGGTCGCGGCCTTCTCCACAGCGCTTCTGTTTACGGTTTCCGCGTTCCTCGTGACCCACACGATCGACGTCTGGTTCCGCCTCCAGCTCTCCGAGGGTCTGCACGCCTCGGCCGAGGTGGCCGACGAGTACTACCGCGAGATCGAGAACCGCTCGCTCTACTTCGCGCGGCGCATCGCCCAGGAGATCGAGGCGCACCGCCTGCTTCGCGAGGACGCCCTCGAGGAGCTCAAGTCCTTCGTGGCCGACAAGCAGCGCGAGTACGACCTGGGGGTGGTCGAGGTCTTCAGCGCCCAGCTCGAGGAGCTCGCTACCGCGACCCACCCCGAGGTCGCGGTCGTGTCCTTCGAGGCGCCCGAGTCGGATCTGGTGAGGACCGGTCTGTCGGGTGTCGAGCGTACGCAGATCCAGGACGCCGGCTCCGGGCAGCTCGTGCGCGGCGTCGTGCCCGTGCGTTCCACCTTTCAGAGCCGTGACATCGTCGGTGCCGTGGTCGTGAACCGCTTCCTCCCCAGCCGGACCGGGGAGCGGGTGGACGTGATCCGCGCGGCGCTGGACGCCTATCGCGGAATCCAGCCCAGCGCGGGCACCTTCCGAACCAGCATGCTGCTCCTGCTGGGGATGATCACGCTGGTCAGCCTGCTCTTCTCCTCGTGGATGGGCTTTCGTCTCGCCAAGCAGGTGACGGTCCCGATCCAGAATCTCGCGGAGGGGACGGCGGAGATCGCAGCGGGGAATCTCGACGTGCGCATCGAGCACTCGACCGATGACGAGATCGGTCTGCTCGTAGCGGCTTTCAACCGGATGGCGACGGATCTGGCCGCGGGCCGGGAGGATCTCGAGCGGCGCCGGGCCCAGATGGAGATCATTCTGGGTAGCGTGGCGGCCGGGGTGATCTCGCTCGACTCCGACGGGGTCGTGCAGACGGTCAACCCCTCGGCGCTGCGCCTGCTGGGCATCTCGCGCGGCGCCTGGGTCGGATGCAAGCTGGGCGAGATGCTCACGGGCGGGGTCCTGGAGACGGCCGAGGAGCTGCTCAAGCGCGTGGCCAACGGCCCGGCGGAGATCTTGCGACGCCAGGTTCCGATCACGGTCGGCGAGGAGGTACGCACGCTGAACTGGACCGTCTCCAAGCTCCACGACGTCGACGGAGAGAGCGCGGGCTTCGTGATGGTCATCGATGACGTCACGCAGATCTTGAACGTTCAGCGCATGGCCGCCTGGCGTGAGGTGGCGCGGCGCATCGCCCACGAGATCAAGAACCCGCTCACGCCCATCCAGCTCTCGGCCCAGCGCCTGCAGCGGAAGCTCGAGAGCCGCCTCGCGCCGGGCCAGGAGCGTGACGTGCTCCGGGAGTGCACGGCTGCGATCACCGCGCAGGTCGACGCCCTCAAGCTGCTGGTCTCGGAGTTCTCGAACTTCTCGCAGCTTCCGGCCACCGAGCCGGTGCCGACGGATCTGAACGCGCTGGTCCGGGAGACGACCGCGCTCTACGCGGCTCATCCGGGCGTGCACGTGCGCAGTGAGCTGGCGGCCGATCTGCCCCCGCTGGACCTGGATCGTGAGCAGATCAAACGCGTGCTGCTCAACCTGATCGACAACGCGATCGCGGCGATCGAGTCCTGCGCGGATGGCCCGCGTGAGGTCCGCGTCTGCACGCGCATCGAGCGTGCCGTGGGCATCGTGCATCTCGAGGTGGCCGACAGCGGCTGTGGGATTCCACCGCAGGATCGTGCGCGGCTATTCGAGCCCTACTTTTCGACCAAGCGCAGCGGGTCGGGTCTTGGTCTGGCGATCGTGAGTCGCATCGTCTCCGATCACTCCGGCTACATTCGGGTGCGCGAGAACAAGCCGCGCGGAGCCCGCTTCATGATCGAGCTCCCCGCAAGGACCTGAGATTGACCGGCCGCATCTTGATCGTCGACGACGAGGAGAGCATCCGGCGCTCGGTGGCGGACATCCTGGTGGATGAGGGTTACGAGGCCTGCTCGGCTGGGAGCGGCGAAGAGGCGTTTGCACGGCTGGCCGAGCAGCCTCCGGATCTCGTGCTCCTGGACATCGCGATGCCCGGGATCGGCGGTCTCGAGGTCCTGGAGAAGCTGCGCCACCAATGGCCCGACCTGACCGTGGTCATGATGTCTGGCCACGGCACGATCGAGACGGCGGTTCGGGCCACGAAGCTCGGAGCCTACGACTTCCTGGAAAAGCCCCTCTCGTACGACAAGCTGCTTCTCTGCGTACGCAACGCCCTGGAAAGTGCGCGGCTCTCGCGCGAGAACCAGGTGCTGCGTCGGGAGCTGTCGCGCCACAGCGAGCTGATCGGGGAGTCCCCCGCCATGCTCGAGCTCAAGCGCCAGATCGCAATCGCCGCACCGACCGAGGGTCGGGTCCTGATCACGGGAGAGAACGGGACCGGCAAGGAGCTGGTCGCCCGGCAGATTCACCTCGGCTCGAAGCGCGCCCAGGGACCCTTTACGGAGGTCAATTGCGCAGCGATACCCGAAGAGCTGATCGAGAGCGTGCTCTTCGGACACGAGAAGGGTGCCTTCACCGGTGCCGTGCAACGTCGGCGTGGCTGCTTCGAGCTCGCAGACCGGGGAACGATCTTCCTGGACGAGATCGGGGATATGAGCTTGATGACTCAGGCGAAGATCCTGCGCATCCTCCAGGAGCACCGCTTCGAGCGGCTCGGGGGTACCGAGACGATCGAGGTCAACGTGCGCGTTCTGGCCGCCACCAACAAGGACCTCGAGAACGAGATGCGCGAGGGTCGCTTTCGTGAGGATCTCTACTATCGGCTGAACGTGATCCCCATCTACGTCCCCCCGCTGCGGGAGCGGCGGGAGGACGTGCCCGCCCTGGTCTCCCACTTTCTCACCCGCTTCTGCAGCGAGAACGGCTGCGAGACGAAGCAGCTCACGCAGGGGGCGCTCGAGAGGCTCATCGACTACCCGTGGCCGGGAAACGTGCGGGAGCTTCAGAACCTCATCGAGAGGTTGGTCCTCATGTCGGCCGGCAGCGAGATCGATGTGGGCGAGCTTCCCGAGCCGATCGTGCGTCCCGTGCGGAGCGAGCGGATACGCGGAATCGGGAGCGGAAAGCTCGCCGAGGCACGCGCCGCGTTCGAGCGCGAGTACCTTCAGGAGAAGCTTCGCGCCAACGGCTGGAACATCTCACGCACGGCCTCCGTTGTGGGCCTCGCGCGCGAGAGTCTCTCGCGCAAGCTTCGCAGCCTCGGGATCGATGTCGAGCGAGAGCGCGATGCAGGTTGAGATCGCGGCGGCGGAGCTCGCGGATGCCGTGGCCCTGGCGGAGGTTGCGGCACGCTCCTTGCCGCGAGCGTGGTCGGAGCGGAGCTTCGCCGAGGCGCTGGCCAGGTCGGCGTGCCGCGCGCTGGTGGTGCGCGGACCGGCGGGGCAGGTGATCGGCTACGTCCTTGGCGGGCGCCTCGGCGACGCGGTCGAGATTCTCTCGCTCGCCGTGGATCCGCCCTTCCGCCGACTCGGGCTCGGGCGTCGCCTGCTCGGGTGCTACCTCTCGCTCCTGCGCGCCGAGGGGGTGCGGCGCGTCGAGCTCGAGGTGCGTCGCTCGAACCGGGTTGCGCAGCGGCTGTACCGGGAGCTCGGGCTCGTCCGCGAGGGTGAGCGGCCCCGGTACTACGCTGGAGGGGAGAGCGCGCTGCTCTTCGGAGCTCGGCCTTGATCCGCGCCATCGGCCGGGTGCTCCGCAGCACGCCGCGCGAGCTGACCGTCGAGGTGCCGCGCTGGCCCGGCCACCGGCCCGGTCAGTTCGTCATGCTCGCGTTCGATCCCGAGGGTCCGCGCGCCGATCCTCTGCTGCCGCGGCCCATGGCAATCTACCGTGCCGATGGAGAGCGGCTGGAGTTCCGACTCAAGCCGGTGGGCCGGGGCACGCGCCTGCTCGGCTCGCTGCCGACGGGCGCCGCCCTGGGCGTGGTCGGGCCGCTGGGAAACGGCTTCTGCGAGCCGAGTGGGCGGCCGGTTCTGGTCGGGGGAGGCACCGGCATCGCCTCGCTCTACGAGCTCGCGGCACGCTCCGGCTCGCGTGCGCACGTCCTGCTGGGCGGGGCCACGTGCGAGGAGATCCTGGGGCTCGAGGACTTCGAGGCGCTTCCGGTCGAACTCGAGATCTCGACCGAGGACGGAACGCTCGGGTATCGCGGGCGAATCACGGAGCTGCTCCGACCCGCCCCCGGGGACGAGATCTACGCCTGCGGGCCGCGCGAGATGATGTGGCGCTGCTACCGGATCGCCCGCGACGCCCGCGCGCGCTGCTGGACGTCGCTGGAGACGAACATGGCCTGCGGCTTCGGGATCTGCCTGGGCTGCGCGATTCAGACACGAGACGGCTTCCGCTACGTCTGCACCGACGGGCCGGTCTTCGACGCCGCGACGGTCGACTGGGACGCGCTGCCGTGACCCGACCCGATCTCGCGATCGAGCTCTGTGGGATCCACCTGCGCAACCCGATCCTGCTGGCCAGTGGCACCTGCGGCTACGGTACCGAGCTCCAGCCCTTCCTCGATCTGGAGGAGCTGGGCGGGATCGTGACCAAGTCCCTCACGCTCGAGCCGCGCGCGGGGAACCCCCCCCCGCGAGTCACGGAGACGCCCTCGGGCATGCTCAACGCGATCAGCCTGGAGAACGTGGGCGTCCAGCACTTCCTCGCGGAGAAGCTTCCGGCCCTGCCGCCCGGTCTTCCGGTGATCGCGAGCGCCTTTGAGACCGAGATCTCGCGCTACGCGGAGGTCTGCAAGCGGCTCGACGGAGCTCCCGGTCTCGCGGGGCTCGAGATCAACGCGAGCTGTCCGCACGTGCAGGCGGGAGGCATCGAGTTCGGACAGGACGCGGACGCGCTCGGACGCCTCGTGCGTGCCTGCCGCACCGCCACTCGGCTCCCGCTCATCATCAAGCTCTCGCCCAACGTCACGTCCATCGTGGAGATGGCTCGCGTCTGCGAAGGGGAGGGCGCGGACGGGCTCGCGCTGATCAACTCGCTCCAGGGCCTCGCGATCGATGTGGAGTCCCGCCGACCCGTGCTCCGCAACGGCCTCGGAGGGCTCTCGGGTCCGGCGATCCGGCCGGTGGCTCTGCGCATGGTCTACCAGGTGTCCGAGGCGGTCGGCATCCCCCTCTGCGGCATCGGAGGTGTGGCCGCGGGGGAGGATGCCGTCGCGTTCCTGCTCTGCGGCGCCCGCGCGGTCCAGGTGGGTACGCAGACCTACGTGAACCCGCGCGCGGCGCTCGAGGTTCGGGACGGGCTCGTCGCCTACCTCGAGCGCCACGGGCTCCGCTCGGCCCGGGAGCTCGTCGGGGCGCTCGAAAGGCCCTGAGCGAACTGCGTTTCCCTTCTAAAGTCAAGCACCTATGTTGCTGGTGGGGCGCTTTTTTGGTATCCCTCCCACGCTTCCGGCTTTCTGGGCGGTACCTTTCTTGAAGTGGGCGCCACGTCCGCTTTTTTTGTGCGCGAATTGCGCGCGGTGAGACGCGGTCCAGGGGCCGGGGCGAGGGCAGGGATCACGAGATCGAACAGTCTAACCAGTCGATGTACAGGGACATTCCGGAGGGATTTCTTCACTTGATCGAGCCGATCGTTCAGGACCACGGCCTCGAGCTCGTCGACGCCCGGATCGGGCGCGGGCCGGGCCGGTCGCTGGTGCAGGTCGTCCTGGATACACCCGAGGGCGATGGGCGGGTTACGGTGGACGCCTGCGCCGCGGTCTCGCGCGAGATCGGTCACGGCCTCGACGTCGCCGGCCTCATCGAGGGGGCCTACACGCTCGAGGTCTGCTCCCCGGGCGTCGACCGCACCCTGGGCCGTGAGAAGGACTTCTTCCGTGCGGTGGGAAGGCGCGTCGAGATTCGTACGCGCAGACCCCTGTCCGGTCAGCGCCGCTTCCGTGGCGAGCTCTGCCGCTTCGATGGCCAGACGGCCTGCGTGAGCACCGAGGCCGGCGACGTCGAGATTCCCTTCGAAGCGATCGCGCGGGCGCGCGCCTTCCATCGCTCGGAATTCCAGGCGCGCAGGGGGTAGGCATGGAACTGGACCTCAAACGGATCATCGACCAGGTGGGCAAGGACAAGGGGATCAGCCGCGAGACCGTGGTCGAGACCCTCGAGAAGGCCCTCGTCACCGCCGCGCGTCGCAAGTTCGGTCTCGAGCGTGAGATCGAGGCCCAGTTCAACGAGGAGACGGGCGAGATCGAGCTCTTCGAGTTCCGGACCGTCGTGGACTCTTCCTCCCCCGCCCCGGGCGAAATCAGCCTCGAGGAGGCACGCCAGCACGACGCCGGGGTCGATGTGGACGATCAGATCGGAATCAAGCTCGACACCTCGGAATTTGGACGCATCGCCGCCCAGACGGCCAAGCAGGTCATCATCCAGGAGGTGCGCAACGCCGAACGCGAGATCATCTACAACGAGTACAAGGATCGAAAGGGTGAGATCGTCCACGGTGTCGTGCGGCGCATCGAGAAGGGGAACCTGATCGTCGATCTGGGCCGCGCCGAGGCGATCGTGCCGCGCAAGGAGCAGGTGCCGCGGGAGATGTTCCGGATCAACGAGCGGATCCGCGCCTACGTTCTGGATGTGCTCCGCGAGGCGAAGGGTCCGCAGATCATTCTCTCGCGCGCGTGTACCGAGTTCTTGATCAAGCTCTTCGAGCAGGAGGTTCCTGAGATCTACGAAGGTATCGTCCGCATCGAGGCCGCGGCCCGTGAGCCGGGTGCGCGGGCCAAGATCGGCGTGGCCTCACGCGACAGCGATGTGGATCCGGTGGGGGCCTGTGTGGGCATGCGGGGCAGCCGCGTCCAAGCGGTCGTCCAGGAGCTCCGGGGGGAGAAGATCGACATCGTGCCGTGGAGCCCCGATCCCGTGCGCTACGTCTGTGCGGCGCTCGCGCCGGCCCAGGTCGTGCGCGTGATGGTGGACGACGCGGCACAGTCCATGGACGTGATCGTTCCCGACGACCAGCTTTCCCTCGCGATCGGCAAGAAGGGTCAGAACGTGCGGCTCGCGGTCCAGCTGACGCGCTGGAAGATCGACATCAAGAGCGAGTCTTTCATGCGCCAGGTGCAGGATGAGCTCGCCGAGGCTCTGGCCGTGGTCGAGGGAGCGGGCGAGTACGAGGCCAAGCTCTTGCTCGACCACGGCGTGGCGAGCCTCACCGAGCTCGCGGAGACGCCGACCGAGCTGCTGGTCTCCATCCCGGGCGTCTCCGAGGAGGGAGCCGCGGCGGTCCGTGCCCGAGCTGCCCAGCTCGCGGTCGAGAAGGCGGAGCGCGAGGCGGCGGAGCAGGCCGAGGCAGCGGAGCGGGAGGCTGCGGAGCGCGAGAGCGTAGCGGCGGAAGGTGGGGAGCCGGCGGGTCGCGAGGCGGCCCCGCCGGCCCACACCGCTGAGGAGCGTCCCCGCGGTTCGTGAGGCGGCTGCTGGAGAGCGGAGCAGGGTGGCGAAGATCAGAGCATACAAGCTGGCGGAGGAGCTCGGCCTCGAGAAGGAGGAGTTCCTGAAAAAGGCTGCGGCCCTCGGTGTGGAGCTGCGCAGTCACCTGGTGGGCCTCGACGAGGAGCAGGTGGAGCTCCTGCGACGCCGGCTCGGAGGGATCCGCGAGCAGGATCGCGACGAGAAGCGCGTCGGATCCACCGTCATCCGGCGCCGGCGACGCAAGGTCGAGCCCCTGCCGCCCGAGTCAGCATCGGTCGCCCCCGAGCCGGAGCCCGTGGCGGCGAGTGCCGAGCCGGCTGTGACCGAGCCCGCTCCCGAAGTCTCCGAAGAGTCCCAGGCCGAGCCCGACGACGCCGCAGCGGCGGCCGACTCTCAGGCCCCGCCGCTCGCAGAAGCTCCCGTCGTTCCGGAGCCCCGGCCCCTCACCCCCGAGCGCCCCGCGTCCAGCCCGGTGACGGGGCCCGCGGCCGGACCGCCCTCGCGGACGGCGGAGCGTCTCCCGGACCGGCCCCCGGCACGCAAGCTGACGCGGCGCAAAGTGCTCGAAGGAGTGGCCCTGCGCGAGCAGGATCAGCTTTCGCGCAGCATGCGGGGCAACGTGCAGCAGCGTCTCGAGCAGCGGCGGCTGGTCGTCGAGCAGCAGTCCCGCGTGCAGTCCGCTCGCCGTCGGCCCGTCGCGAGCGGCCGGCCGCCCCCCACGACCTCGGCGCGCCCGCGCAAGCTGGAGCTCAAGCTGGCGGGCCCGGTCACCTTTGCTGAGCTCTCACGGCTCACAGGCGTCAAGCTTCGCGACCTGCATCGCCGGGCGCGGGCGCTGGGGGCGGAGCTCGACCGGGACGCCCTGATCGATGTCGAGACCGCTCAGCTGCTCGCCGAGGAGGCGGGCTTCTCGGTGCGGCGCGTCGAGGGGAGCCTCGAGGAGAGCGTGGCGGCTGCCCTCGGGGGGACGTTGGAGGATCTCGACCTGCGGCCCCCGGTCGTCACGGTGATGGGTCACGTCGATCACGGCAAGACCACGCTGCTCGATCGCATCCGCCAGACGAACGTCGTGGACAGCGAGTCGGGAGGCATCACCCAGCACATCGGGGCCTACCAGGTGGAGGCGGCGGGCCATCGCATCACCTTCCTCGACACGCCGGGCCACGCGGCCTTCACTCAGATGAGGGCGCGGGGCGCGAGCGTCACGGACATCGCGATTCTGGTGGTGGCGGCCGACGATGGCATCATGCCGCAGACCGTCGAGGCCATCTCACACGCACGCGCGGCCGGCGTGCCGATCCTGGTCGCGATCAACAAGATCGATCGGCCCGATGCGAACCCGCAGCGGGTCAAGCAGGCCCTGCTCGAGCACGACCTGGTGCCCGAGGAGTTCGGGGGCGAGGTGATCTGCGTCGAGGTCTCCGCGAAGGAGGGCACGAATATCGAGAAGCTGCTCGAGATGCTGGCGCTGCAGGCGGAGGTTCTGGAGCTCCGGGCCCGTGCGAAGGGCGCGGCACGCGGCACCGTGATCGAGGCAGAGCTCGACCGCGGCCGGGGTCCGCTGGCGACGGTGCTCGTCCGGGAGGGGCAGCTCCGCCGAGGCGACGCGGTGGTGATCGGATCCTGCTACGGGCGCGTCCGGGCCCTGATGGATGACCGTGGAGGGAGCCTCAAGGAGGCCGGGCCCTCGGCCCCGGTGCGCATCGTGGGGCTCTCGGGAGTTCCGGGCGCCGGCGAGGAGATGATCGTGGTCCGCAACGAGCGCGAGGCCAAGGAGATCGTCGAGCAGCGCGTGGCCGAGGAGCGACGGGCGCGCGGGGAGGCCGCCTCGGCTCCGGCAACGGATCAGGCCGAGGATCTCTTTGCGGCGCTGGAAGCCGGCGAGCAGAAGGAGCTCCGCCTGGTGATCAAGGCCGACGTTCACGGCACGCGCGAGGCCATCGTCGAGGCGGTCTGCAAGCTGTCGAGTGACGACGTGAAGGTCGCCGTGATCCACTCGGGCGTGGGCGCGATCACCGAGAGCGACGTGATGCTCGCCTCCGCCTCTCACGCGGTCGTGATCGGCTTCCACGTCCGGCCCGAGGCCGTCGCCCGGCACGCCGCGGAGCGCGAGAACGTGAACGTGCGCAGCTTCGACATCGTCTACGAGCTGCTCGACGACGTGCAGGCGCTCGCGCAGGGGCTGCTGCCGCCCAAGCTGGTGGAGCAGGTGACGGGACACGCCGAGGTGCGCGAGCTCTTCGTGATCCCGCGGGTGGGCACTGTGGCGGGCTGCTACGTGCCTGAAGGCGTGATCCGCCGCTCGAACCTCGTCCGCGTGGTTCGCAACGGCGTGCCGATCTACTCCGGCCGGCTGGCGTCGCTGCGGCGCTTCAAGGAGGACGTTCGCGAGGTCAGCGGTCCGATCGAGTGCGGGATGAAGGTCGAGAACTTCGACGACGTGAAGGTCGGGGACGTGCTGGAGTCCTACGTCGTCGAGGAGACCCGGGCGAATCGCTGATCCCGCCGCGGGGGCGGGGGAGTGTAGATGCTGATCGCAGCCGCGTTGATCGAGCTCGCTCTCGCCGAGGCGGAGTCTCTCAAGGCGCGGCGCCGGGTGGCGAACGCCGTGAAGGACCGCCTGAGGGGTCGCTTCAACCTGTCGGTGGCTGAGCTCTCCGACCCCGATGACCGTCACTCGATCTGCATCGGCTGCGTGATGGTCGGGGTCCGGCCGGACCATCTTCGCACGCAGCTCGAGAAGGTGGTCCGCTACGTGGAAGCTCTCGGCCTCGCGGAGCTCGTGGGCGACGACATCGTGGTGGTGCGCCTCGACGAGGTCGAGGAGATCGAGAGCGATCTGGGGGCGGTGCGCTTCACGCTCGGTCGGAGGCTGGAGTGAGTCATCGCCGCGCACGGGTGGCCCACGAGCTGCGCGAGAGACTGGCCACGATCCTGGCCCAGCGGGTTGCCGATCCGCGTCTGCGCGACGCCGTGCTCACCTCGGTGGAGGTCGCAGCGGATCTCGGGTTCGCGCGCGTCTACTTCCGGACCCTCGGGGATGTGGAGCAGACCCGACGGGCCTTCGAGCGGGCCCGTCCGTTCCTCAGGCGGCAGCTCGCGGAGGGTCTGCGCCTGCGGCGGGTCCCGGAGCTCGACTTTCGCTTGGACGATACGCCGGATCAGGCTCGCAGGATCGAGGAGATCCTGGCGGAGCTCGAGGAGGATTCCCAGTGATCGACGGGCTGCTCGTGATCGACAAGCCGCGCGGGCTGACCTCACACGACGTCGTCCAGCGGCTGCGTCGCTGGGCCGGCCAACGCCGGGTCGGCCACCTCGGAACCCTCGACCCACTCGCCACCGGGGTGCTCCCGCTCGCGCTTGGCGAGGCGACGAAGCTCTCCCAGCTCCTCACGCACGGGAAGAAGAGCTACCGGGGCCGGATCCGTCTGGGGATCGAGACGGACACCTACGACCGTGAGGGCCGGACCGTGGCCGAGAGCGAGGGGCCGTGGCCGGGGCGCGAGGAGCTCGAGAAGGTGCTCGAGACGTTTCGAGGGGAGATTCAGCAGACGCCGCCCCCATTCTCCGCGCGCAAGCGTGGGGGTGAGAAGGCCTACCGGCTGGCGCGCCGTGGGGAGCCCGTCGAACTCGAGGCGCGCAGCGTGACGATCGATCGGCTTGAGCTCCGCGACTACGAGCCGCCTTTCCTGGCCATTGAGGTGGACTGCAGCGCCGGCACCTATCTCCGCTCTCTGGCCCAGGACCTGGGTGTGCGGCTGGGTGTGGGCGCGGTGCTCTGGGAGCTCTGCCGCACGCGCAGCGGTCCGTTCACCCTCTCCCAGGCGCTGGCGCTTGACGAGCTGGATCTCCATGGGACCGAGCGCGTCCTCCCGATGGCGGAGGCCACGGGGCTGCCCAGCTTTCCGGTCGATCCCGGCGTGGCCCGGCGCGTGGGGCGGGGGGTGCAGCTCACCCGAGGCGAGCTGCGCGGGGTGCCCCTCGAGGGACGCTTTCAGCTCGTCTGCAAGGGCCGCCTGGTGGCCCTGGTGGAGGCTCGCCGAGGCGTCGCCGAGCTGCGAACGATGCGGGTTTTTCTAGAAGGGACAAAGAGTTAGCCGATCCGTTCGCTTGCAAGGCCAGGGGCGCTCTGCTATAGACTGCAGCGTTCTCGAAAGGTTCTGCTTGCTCGATTCAGCCCGCACACAGGAGATCATCAGCGACTTCCGGCGCAAGGAAGGCGACACCGGCTCGTGTGAGGTCCAGGTCGCGCTGCTCAGCGAGCGTGTCAAACAGCTCACGGCGCATCTCCAGAAGCACCCCAAGGACCACACCTCACGGCGCGGACTGCTGCTGCTCGTGAGTCAGCGGCGCGCCCTGCTCGATTACCTCAACCGAAAGAGCCAGAACCGCTACCGCGCCCTGATCGAGAGGCTGGGCCTCAGGAGATAGACAGACGACGCAGTGCGCCCGTCAGCGTCTGGCGAGCGCGTTCGATTTCTGGATGCGAGATGTGGGATGAGCGATGGGCAAAGCGGTTTTGCCCATCGCTCATTCCGCATCCTAGACGACGAATCTACCCCACATCTCGTTCCGTAGACGGAGCCCGCGCAGTTGTGCGTGGGCTCACATCGAGAAGAGGAGCGACGATGGAAAAGGTCGAGTTCACGCTCGGGGGGCGGACCCTCGGAATCGAGACGGGTCGGTTGGCCCGGCAGTCGAACGGGAGCGCCGTGGTGACCTACGGCGACGCCACGGTGCTCGTGACCGTGAACAACACGAGGCCGAGAGAGGGGATCGACTTCTTTCCGCTGACCGTGGACTACGTGGAGAAGGTCTACGCGGCGGGGCGGATCCCCGGCGGTTTCTTCAAGCGCGAGGGGCGCCTGAGCGAGAAGGAGATTCTCACCTCCCGCTTCATCGACCGCGCGCTGCGGCCGCTCTTTCCGGCCGGCTATCGCGATGACACGCAGGTCACGGCGACGGTGCTCTCGGCCGATGAGGCGTTCGACACCGACGTGCTCGGCTTCGTGGGGGCCTCGGCGGCCATCGCGCTCTCGGACATTCCGTTCCCGGAGCCGATCGGCGCGGTTCGCGTCGTACGCACCGAGGGGGAGTTCATCGTCAACCCGACCTTTGAGCAGGTCGACGCCTCCGACATCAACGTGATCGTGGCGGGCAAACGCGACGCGCTCGTCATGGTCGAGGGAGGCGCGCGCGGTGCGAGCGAGGCGGACATGCTCGAGGCACTGCGGGTGGGGCACAGCGCCATCCAGCCGATCCTCGAGGCGCAGGAGGAGCTGGCGCGACGGGCCGGCAAGACCAAGCGGGAGCCCACGCCGGAGGTTCCCGATGCGGAGCTGCAGGCGCGCATCGAGGATCTCGCGCTCGAGCGGATCCGCGAGGCGAGCTCGATCGTCGACAAGCAGGAGCGGTACCGCAGCTTCGATCAGATCCAGGCCGACGTGCGCGAGAAGCTGCTCGCTGAGTACCGGTCCAAGCCGCGGGAGTTCCGTAGCCTGGCCGACGTGGAGGAGACGCGCGTGGGCGCGCAGGCGCTCGCGGCCCGAATCGACTCGGTGCTCCATCATCTGCGCGGTGACGTCATGCGCCAGCGGATCCTCGACGGCCAGCCCCGAATCGACGGACGATCGGCCAGCGAGATCCGCCCCATTCACTGCGAGGTCGGTCCTCTGCCTCGGGCGCACGGGTCGGCGCTCTTCACGCGCGGCGAGACGCAGGCGCTCTGCGCGGCGACGCTCGGCGGCGGACGGGACGAGCAGCTCATCGAGGGGCTACGGGAGACCTACTACCGGAGCTTCTACCTGCACTACAACTTCCCGCCGTTCAGCGTCGGCGAAGTGCGGCCGCTGCGGGGGCCGGGGCGGCGCGAGATCGGTCACGGTGCACTGGCGGAGCGCGCCATCCAGGCCGTGCTCCCGGCCGACGAAGAGAACCTGTACACGATCCGGATCGTCTCGGAGATTCTCGAGTCGAACGGCTCCTCCTCGATGGCGACGGTCTGCGGCTCGAGCTTGGCCCTGATGGACGCCGGGATCCAGATCGAAGCACCGGTGGCAGGCATTGCGATGGGACTGATCAGCGAGGGCGATCGCTTTGCGATCCTCTCGGACATCCTCGGGGACGAGGATCACCTCGGAGACATGGACTTCAAGGTGGCGGGGACGCGTGAGGGCATCACCTCGATCCAGATGGACATCAAGATCGACGGCTTGGCCTGGGACGTGATGGAGAAGGCGCTGGAGCAGGCACGAGCGGGTCGTCTGCACATCCTGGAATGCATGGAGCGCGATATCTCCGCGGCTCTCGGCGGCTTCCGTCCACGCCCGGAGGTGGCGGCCAACGCCCCACGGGTGAGCGTGCTCTGGATCAAGCCCGACCGGATCCGCGACGTGATCGGGCCCGGTGGCCGCGTGATCCGCGCGATCCAGGAAGCCACGGGAGCCAAGATCGACGTGGAGGACTCGGGCAAGCTCACGATCTTCTCGCCGGACGCGGACGCCCTGGAACGGAGCCGTGGAATGATCGAGGAGATCACGCAGGAGGCCGAGATCGGCAAGCTCTACATGGGCAAGGTCAAGAAAGTCACCGACTTCGGCGCCTTCGTGGAGATCTTCCCCGGAACGGAGGGGCTGCTTCACATCTCCGAGCTGGCGGATCGTCGAGTGGGCAAGGTCGAGGACATCTGCGTCGAGGGTGACGAGGTCATGGTGAAGTGTCTCGACGTCGATCCCAGCGGCAAGATCCGGCTTTCGCGCCGTGCGGCGCTCGCGGAGGGCGCCGAGGCGACCGATTGACCGGGACGGAGTCCTGCGCACCCAGACGCACGGACCTCGGGTCCGGCGCCACCGTCGTGAGCAAGCGTCTGGTGGGCGCCTCGAGCGTCGCGCTGGGGCTCTACTTTCCGACGGGCTCCCGCTACGAGACGCGAGGGAACAACGGAATCTCGCACTTCATCGAGCACCTGATCTTCAAGGGGACGCCCTCGCGCAGCGGCGAGCAGATCAACCGGGAGATGGACCAGCTGGGAGGTACGGCCAACGCGTACACGAGCAAGGAGACGCTCTGCCTGCACGCTCGCGTGCTCCCCGAGCAGCTTCCGAGGCTGATCGAGCTCTTCGCGGACCTGGCTGCACACGCGCTGCCCGAGGGGCTCGAGGGTGAGATCGAGTGTGAGCGGGAGGTGATCCTGGCCGAGATCGCGGCCCTCGAGGATGCACCCGAGGATCTCGTCGGAGACCTCGCCGACCGGGCGTACTTCGGGGAGCATCCCCTGGCGTTGCCGGTCGTGGGCTCGCCGCGAGCCGTCGCACGGCTGGCGCCGGCGGAGCTGCGCGGGCACTTTCGCAGCCACATCGTGGCGCGGGATCTCGTTGTGGCAGCCGCGGGCTGCGTGGACCATGACGATCTCGTCGGACGTGCCCGCGAGGCCTTCGGTGACCTGCCTCGAGGAGGCGCGCCGCGCGAGCTCGTGGCCCCATCGCCGCGCCGCTCGACCCGCGTGCTCGAACGCGACCTCGAGCAGGTTCATGTCTGCCTCTCGGCACCCGGTATCGCGCGCGGCGACCTGCGCCGGCGCGGCGCCGAGCTTCTCTCGCTGATCGTCGGGGACGGCTACTCCTCCCGGCTCTTTCGCGAGGTTCGCGACCGGCGCGGTCTGGCCTACTCGGTCTTCTCGGGTCTTGCGGGATACCTCGACGCGGGAAGCTTCAACGTCTATCTCGGCGTGACCCCGGCCAAGCTCGACGAGACCCTCACCGTCGTGGCCGAAGTGCTCGCTTCCGTGCGCGACGGTGAGATCGGCGAGCAGGAGCTCGAGGACGCTCGCCGAGCCCTCTGCACCAACCTGCGGCTGAGCTGCGAGTCCTCTTCGGCCCGGATGAGCTTTCTGGCCGAACGAGTGATGCTCGGAGAGTCCGATCTCATGCTCGAGCCCGAGATCGAGGCGATCGCGCGCACCGAGCTCGCGACGCTGCGGGCGCTGGCGGCCGAGCTGCTTGCCGGACCGCTCGCGCTCGCGGCCGTGGGTCCCGTGAGTCTGGACCGGCTGCCCGCACGGGGTCTGGAGCTCCCGGCGTGACCCCGGCCGTGCGCATCGTTCGAGTTCGCGGCCGACACGATGCGGACCTGCCGTTGCCGGCGCCCGCCACATCCGCCAGCGTGGGGGCCGATCTGCCCGCGGCCGTCGAGAAGGACCTGGTGATCTCGCCGGGCGTCACGGTGCGGGTTCCCACCGGCTTTGCCGTCGCGATCCCACACGGCTTCGAGGGGCAGATCCGACCGCGCAGTGGGCTCGCGCTCCGTCATGGCATCACGCTCCCCAACGCACCTGGGACGATCGACCCGGACTACCGCGGTGAGCTCCAGGTGATCCTGCACAATCTGGGCGCACGGCCCTACACCGTTCGCCGGGGAGAGCGCATCGCCCAGCTCGTGATCTGTCCCGTGGCCGCGGCCCACTTCGAGGAGGTCGACGATCCCGACGCGCTCGGAGCCACGGAGCGGGGCAGCGGTGGCTTCGGCCACACGGGGACGTAGCCGTGCAGAGTGAACCAGGATCGCCCGGGGAGGCACCGGCGTCGCAGCCCCCCGGCACGGTGCCCGAAGGCGCGGAGGAGGGGATCCACCCCCGCCCGCCGTCGCCTCGTTCGCCCGAGCGCCGGCGCTGGCGTCCCAGCAACCTCACGCTGCGTCTGATCACCGCGCTGATCCTCGTGCCGCCGGTGGTCTGGGTCTGCTACACCGGCGGGCTGGCCTTCGTCGCCGTCGTGATCGCCTTCAACCTGATCGCGATCAACGAGTTCTACAGCTTCATCAGCCAGAAGGGCGTGCTCCCGCACCGCTTGCTCGGGACGCTGGCAGCCGGCGTGCTCCCCCTGATCGTCTACCTGGGCGATGCGTTCCTGGCCACGAGCTTCATGACCGCCGTGCTGCTGACGGTGATGGTCCTGCAGCTTACGAAGAGCGAGCTGCGTGAGTCGATCTCGAGCGTCTCGGCCACGTTCTTCGGCATCTTCTACGTGGGGTGGCTGCTCTCGCACGCGGTCTCGGTCCGCTTCATCCACGAAGACCTGCGGGCTCGCTATGGGGTGCTCCTCGAGGGCCATCTCGATCCGCAGATGGGCTTCTTCTTCATGATCCTCTGCCTCTCCGCCGCGGTCCTCTCCGACGCCGGCGCCTACTTCGTGGGGCGGCGTTACGGCCGGCACAAGCTGGCGCCCGCGATCAGCCCCAACAAGACCATCGAAGGCGCACTCGGTGGCATTCTGGTGGGCGCGCTGGGTGCCGCGGTCGTGAAAGTCATCTTCGATCAGATCCCCCTGCAGGCCTCGCGTGAGCTGTCGTTCAGGACGGCGCTGCTCTTTGGCGTGGTGATCGCCTCGGTCGCGACCCTCGGCGATCTGGTCGAGTCCGTCCTGAAGCGGGATGCGGCGCTCAAGGACGCCGGACGCATCCTTCCGGGCGTCGGTGGAGTCCTGGATCGCATCGACTCCGCGCTGCTCGCGATCCCCGTGATGTACTACCTGCTGCTGACGTACTATTACGTGCGCTTCGTGGCCTGAGCCCGCGAGAGGAGAGAGCTTGATTCCGCGCTACACCCGTCCCGAGCTGGCCGAGCTCTGGAGCGATGAGCATCGTTACGCGCTCTGGACGCGGATCGAGGTGGCCGTCTGTCGCGCCCTCGCCCGGCGAGGGCAGATTCCCCGCGAGGCGTTCGGGATCATCGAGGCCCGTGCCGGCGTCCGTGGGGAGCGGGTCGCCGAGATCGAGGCCCGCGTCCATCACGACGTGAACGCCTATCTCGACGCCCTCGCCGAGGCGATTGGGCCAGCCGCGCGCTACGTGCACCTGGGCCTGACGTCCTCCGACATCCTGGATACGGCGCTGGCACTCCAGCTTCGCGACGCGATGGATCTCATCCTGGGCGAGTGTGACCGCGCGCTCGCGGCTCTGAGGCGTCGCGCGCTCGAGCATCGCGACACGGTCTGTGTCGGTCGGACGCACGGGATCTTCGCCGAGCCCACGACCTTTGGCCTGAAGCTGCTCTATGCGTTCGACGAGCTGACGCGGCAGCGAGAGCGTCTGGCTCGCGCGCGGGATGGGATCGCCGTGGGCAAGATCTCTGGCGCGGTGGGGACCTACGCGCATCTGGAGCCCGAGATTGAGGCGGAGGTCTTGGCCGAGCTCGGTCTTCGGCCGACCGCGGTGGCGACCCAGATCGTTCCGCGTGACCGGCACGCGGAGCTCTTCGTCGCGCTCGGCCAGCTCGGCTCGTCGGTCGAGCGCATCGCGGTGGAGATGCGTCACCTCGCACGCAGCGAGGTGGGCGAGGTGCAGGAGGCCTTTGGCGCCGAGCAGAAGGGCAGCTCAGCGATGCCGCACAAGCGCAACCCCTGGCGCTTCGAGACGCTGAGCGGGCTGTCGCGTGTTCTGAGGGGCTACGTGGTCCCGGCACTCGAGAGCACCGTGCTCTGGCACGAGCGGGACATCTCCAACAGCTCGGTCGAGCGTGTGCTGGGCCCCGATGCGACGGCCCTGGCGCACTTCATGCTGCACCGCCTGGCCGGACTGATCGAGGGCCTGGTCGTGCGTCCCGACCGGATGCGCCAGAACCTGGACGCGGCACGGGGCCTCGTCTTCTCGGGATCGGTGCTGCTCGCGCTGGCGCGTCGTGGGCTGTCGCGGGACGAAGCCTACCGGCTCGTGCAGGCGCACGCGATGCGCACCTGGGACGAGGGAGGTCATCTCCATGACCGACTCGCCCAGGACGATGAGGTGAAGAAGCTCCTGGAGCCCGACGAGCTCGCCGCTTGCTTCGATCTCGATCGGCAGCTCAGGCACACACGAGCGATCTTCCAGCGCGTGCTGGGGACGACGCAGAAGGAGGACCGCGCGTGAAGCTTCGCGTGCTCATCACCCCGAAGCCCGGTGTGCTCGATCCCGAGGGCCGCGCGGTTCAGCGGGCGCTGGGGGAGCTCGGCTACCCAGAGGTTCAGGAGGTCCACACGGGCAAGCTGATCACGCTGGAGCTCGATGAGCGGGACGCCCGGCGGGCGCACGACCGCGTCGTCGAGATGTGCGAGAAGCTTCTCGCGAACCCCGTGATCGAGCGCTACGAGATTCTCATGCTCCCCGAGGCCGAGAGCGGGTGAACTCGCGGCGGCCCGGGTGCCAGATCAGGGGCCGGTAGGGGGCGGGCTCATCGAGCGCCAGCGCCAGGGTGTTGGCAAGGTACTGCGTGCGGTCCACGAAGAACGGCCAGAGCACGCCCTCGAGCTGCGGACGAGCGTCGCGCCACTGCTCGAGCGGAGCGTCGACACAGCGTCGGTGGACGCGCTGGATCAGCCGCTGCTCAGCGCCCAGGGCGCCTCGGCAGCCGAGCGCCTGGGCGCGCAGGCGCAGCCAGCCGTTCCACGGAGTCTCCCGGAGCTCGCTCCGGATCACGTTCTCGAGAACGTTCGTGAGCTGCAGCTCGATCTCCGAAAGCTCGCGCCAGGCCCGTGGCGAGAGCTGAGTGGGTCGCCCGCCGGCACGCCGCTCGAAGGCCCGCGCGTTTCCGGCGCTCTCCACCAGTGCGGAGCGCAGGAACGCCAGCGCCTCGTCGTATGCGAACTCCTTCCCCACGCCGTGAGCCCGACCTCCCATCGTGGACGGAACCCTAGCGGTCCCGCTGCTATACTGCGACTCCGACACGGGGGGTTGGGGGAGCCTGCGTGAACATCCTCGGGATTTCCGCCTTCTACCACGATAGCGCGGCCTGCCTGGTGCGGGATGGGGAGATCCTCGCCGCGGCGCAGGAGGAGCGCTTCACGCGCAAGAAGCACGACCATCGCTTTCCGGAGCACGCGATTCGCTACTGCCTGGAGGAGGGCGCGTTGGCGCCCGAGGATGTCGATCTCGTCGCCTTCTACGACAAGCCCCTGCTCAAGTTCGAGCGACTGCTGGAGACCTATCTGAGCTATGCGCCGCGCGGCTTCCAGCTCTTCCTGATGGGGCTTCCGCTCTGGCTGCGGCAGAAGTTGCACATGCCGCGCGAGATCGACCGTGGCCTCCGCGGGGCCTATCGCGGTCGCTACGTGTTCTTGGAGCATCACGAGTCCCACGCAGCCAGCGCCTTCTTTCCGTCCCCGTTCGACGAGGCCGCCATTCTGACGCTCGATGGGGTCGGGGAATGGGCGACCGGCAGCATCGCGCGTGGAAGCGGCTCCCGCATCGAGATGCTCCAGGAGCTGCGTTTTCCTCACTCGCTCGGCTTGCTCTACTCCGCCTTCACGTACTTCACGGGCTTCAAAGTCAACAGCGGCGAGTACAAGCTGATGGGACTTGCGCCCTACGGGGAGCCCGTCTATCGCGATCTAATCCTGGAGAAGCTCCTCGATCTCAAGCCCGATGGCTCGTTCCGCATGGACATGTCCTACTTCGCGTACTGCCACCGCGACGTGATGACATCTCCGCGCGTGGACGCGCTCCTCGGGGGTCCCCCGCGCCGGGCCGAGAGCCCGATCACCCAGCGCGAGATGGACATCGCCGCCTCCATCCAGTCCGTCACCGAGGAGATCATGCTGCGCGTCGTGCGCCACGCCCACGAAATCACGGGCCTGCGCAAGCTCGTGCTGGCCGGAGGGGTGGCGCTGAACTGTGTCGGGAACGGCCGCATCCTGCGCGAGGGGCCCTTCGATGAGCTCTGGATCCAGCCGGCGGCGGGTGATGCGGGGGGGGCCCTGGGGGCAGCACTCTTCGTTTGGCACCAACTCCTCGGCCATCCGCGGGAGACCCGCGGCCAGGACACGCAGAAAGGCTCTCTGCTCGGCCCCCGCTTCGCTGACGAGCGCATCCGTGCGTGTCTGGACGCCGCGGGGGCCGTCTACGAGCACGTCTCCGATGAGGAGAAGCTCGAGGATCGCGTGGCGACGTTGGTCGCGTCCGAGCAGGTGGTTGGGCACATGGCCGGCCGCATGGAGTTCGGGCCGCGCGCGCTCGGGAACCGATCCATCCTGGGCGACGCGCGTTCGCCCCGCATGCAGTCGGTGATGAACCTCAAGATCAAATTCCGGGAGTCGTTTCGGCCGTTCGCGCCGAGCGTGTTGCGGGAGGACGTCCATCGTTACTTCGAGATGCGGCCCGAAGAGGACAGCCCCTACATGCTTCTCGTCGCGCCCGTTCGGGAGGAGCTTCGGCTTGCGGACTCACCGACGTCGGCTCGCGGCCTCGAGAAGCTCAAGGAGCTCCGCTCGAGCCTGCCCGCGATCACGCACGTGGACTACTCGGCGCGCGTGCAGACGGTGGACGAGGAGCGGCACGGAAGGTACTACCGAATCCTCAAGCGCTTCAAGGAGAAGACGGGCTGCTCCGTGATCATCAACACGAGCTTCAACGTTCGCGGTGAACCGATCGTCTGCACACCGGAGGATGCCTACCGCTGCTTCATGTCTACCGACATGGATGCGCTCGTGATCGAGAACTTCGTGTTGCTCAAGGCGGATCAGCCCGAAGCGAAGGCGTTCGATCGTGCGGCCTACCTCGCCGAGTTCGAGCTGGACTGATCCCGTGAGCCGGATGATCGAGATCGACCTGAGCCCTCCCGAGCGAACCCTTCGTCAGTTCGGCTTCGTGGCGCTGGGGGGCTTCGGGCTCGCGGCGGTCCTGGCCTGGACCGAGAGCCTGGTCTTCGCCATCGGGCTGGGGGACTGGCGCCCCCGCATCGCTGCGCTTCTTGCCGCCCTGGGGCTGCTCTCGGCACTCTTCTCGCTCGTCTGGCCCCGAGCCAACCGGCCTCTCTACGTGGGGCTGCTCGTGGTCGGCTATCCGATCGGCTTCGTCCTCTCGTATGCGATCTTGGGGCTGCTCTTCTATCTTCTCTTCACGCCGATCGGGCTGGGGCTCCGGCTCCTGGGACACGATCCCTTGCAGCGGCGCTTCGAGCCCGACGCCGAGAGCTACTGGAGCGAGGCGCGCCGTGAGCGCAGCGCCGAGAGCTACTTCAAGCAATTCTGAGGAGACCGCCATGAGCACCACGGATTCCGATCGGGACACGGCGCAGGATTTTGCGTCGCAGGCTGCGGGAGAGCGGACCGGTCTGGCTGCGGAGTTCTGGGACTTCCTCAAGAACAACAAGAAGTGGTGGTTGGCGCCGATCGTGATCTCGGTCCTCGGCCTGGGTGCGATCGTCCTGCTCGGCGGGACCGCGGCAGCGCCGTTCATCTACACGCTCTTCTGACGGCAGCTGCGTGTCGCGAATCGCGGTCATCGTCTTTCCCGGCTCGAACGACGACCGGGACCTGGCCCGTGCGTTCGAGCGCCTGGGTGCGGAGGTGGTCCTGGTCTGGCATCGCGACGAGGCCCTGCCCGACGGCGTGGCCGGTGTCGGTGTACCGGGGGGCTTCTCGTACGGGGACTACCTGAGGCCCGGGGCGATGGCGCGATTCTCGCCCGTGATGCAGGCGGTCGCCGAGCACGCGCGGGCGGGGCGACCGGTGATCGGCATCTGCAACGGTTTCCAGATCCTCTGCGAGGCCGGGCTGCTGCCCGGCGCGCTGGTGCAAAACCGCGAGCTGCGCTTCCGCTGTCTCGAGGTTCCGGTCCGGGTCGAGCCAGCCGGTTACCTGGCGCCCGAGCTGGGCAGGGGTCGTGAGCTCCAGATCCCGATCAAGCACGGCCAGGGCGCTTACGTGCCCGATCCGCAGCGTCCCCCCCGTGTGGCGCTGCGTTACGCGGGCGAGAACCCGAACGGCTCGATCGATGCGATCGCCGGCGTTTACGACGAGAGCGGTGCGGTCCTGGGGCTGATGCCGCATCCCGAGCACGCCGTCGATCCCCTGTTGGGCTCTACCGATGGCGCACCGCTGCTGTGCAGCTTCCTGGCTCGCTGCGAAGAGGCTCCGCTTTGAGCGACCCGCCGGTGACGCCCGCGCTCGCGCTCGAGCACGGCCTGAGCCGGGCCGAGTGGGAGCAGATGCTCAAGATCCTGGGGCGGACACCGAGCTTTCCGGAGCTGGGGATCTTCTCGGTGATGTGGTCCGAGCACTGCTCCTACAAGTCGAGCAGGATTCACCTGGAGACGCTCCCGACCGAGGGGCCTGCCGTGATCGAGGGGCCGGGAGAGAACGCCGGGGTCGTCGACATCGGCGACGGCCTGGCCGCCGTCTTCAAGATCGAGAGCCACAACCACCCGTCCTTCGTGGAGCCGCGCGCGGGTGCGGCGACCGGCGTGGGCGGGATCCTGCGTGACATCTTCACGATGGGGGCCCGACCGCTCGCCTCGCTGGACTCGCTTCGCTTTGGGCCGCTGGCGGAGGCGCGGCAGCGCTTTCTGCTGCGTGGGGTCGTCTCGGGCATCGCGGACTACGGCAACTGCTTCGGCTGCGCCACGGTCGGGGGCGAGGTGAGCTTCCACCCTTCGTACCGGGGGAACATCCTCGTGAACGCGATGAACGTGGGCATCGCGCCCGCGGACGGAATCTTCCGCGCGCGCGCGAGCGGGGAGGGCAACCCGGTGCTCTACGTGGGGTCGCGAACCGGGCGCGACGGGATTCACGGCGCGAGCCTGCTTGCGTCGAGCGAGTTCGATGAGGACAGCGAGGCGATGCGCCCGACGGTCCAGGTCGGGGACCCCTTCACCGAGAAGCTCCTGCTCGAGGCCTGCCTGGAGGCCTTCGCCAGCGGCGCGGTCGTCGGGATTCAGGACATGGGGGCCGCGGGTCTGACCTGCTCCAGCTTCGAGATGGCCTCGCACTCCGGCAGCGGGATCGAGCTCGACCTGGACCGGGTGCCCCAGCGGGAGGCCGGGATGACCCCCTACGAGCTGCTGCTCTCGGAGTCGCAGGAGCGCATGCTGCTCGTGGCGGAGGCGGGGCGTGAGGCCGAGCTGTCGGAGATCTTCGCGCACTGGGAGCTCGAATGCGTCGTGGTCGGGCGCGTCACGGGCGACGGGTGCGTGCGCATTCGCTGGCACGATGAGATCGTCGCGGACATCCCCGTGGAGCCGATCGCACGGGGTGCACCCGTCTACGATCGTCCCGTCGCGCGGCCTCGCGACCTCGAAGAGCGCCAGCATCTCGAGCTGGATGCGCTACCGGATGAGGACGATCCGTCCGGGGCCCTGCTCGAGCTGCTCGGCTCGCCGAACCTCTGCTCGCGGCGCTGGATCTACGAGCAGTACGACCAGCTCGTACAGGGCAGCACCGTGCTGCGGCCGGGTGGGGATGCCGCCGTACTGCGCGTTCCCGGAACCGCTCGAGGCCTGGCGCTCAGCACGGACTGCAATCCACGCTACTGCGGACTGGATCCCTACGCCGGGGCCCAGCACGCGGTGGCGGAGGCGGCCCGCAACGTCGCGGTTACCGGAGCCCGTCCCCTCGCGATCACGAACTGTCTCAACTTCGGGAGCCCCGAGCGGCCGGAGTGCATGTGGGAGTTCGTCGAGGCGGTGCGGGGGATGGGTGACGCCTGCCGCGCGCTGGAAACTCCCGTCGTCTCCGGCAACGTGAGCTTCTACAACGAGACTTCCGGCGAGGGCGCTTCGGCGATCCCCCCGACACCCACGATCGGCATGCTTGGCGTGCTCGAGGACGTGACACGGGCCTTGCCCGCTGCTTTCGCGGCCGAGAACGATCGCATCGTGCTGCTGGGCGCGACCCGGAACGAGCTCGGCGCGTCCGAGTACCTCGCCGTGCGGCACGGGCTGGAGCGGGGCCGGCCGCCGCGGCTCGATCTGGCGGCCGAGAGGCGGCTTCAGGGGCTGCTGCGGGAGGCCACGGGTACTGCTCTGCTGCACTCGGCCCACGACGTCTCCGACGGGGGGCTCGCCGTGGCCCTGGCAGAGTGTGCGCTGGGCTCCGGGATCGGCCTGAGGGTGCGTCTCGAGTCGTCAGGCCTGCGTCGGGACGCCCTGCTCTTCGGGGAGTCCGCCTCGCGTGCCGTGCTCTCGCTGGCCCCGGAGAAGCTCGAGGCCCTGCTCGCCCTCGCGCAGCGACACGGGGTTCCGGCGTGCGACATCGGCGTGACGGGCGGGCGCCGCATCCGGATCGATCCGGGGGTCGACGTGGCGCTCGCCGAAGCGCAGCATCTCTGGGAACGCTCGCTACCGGAGGCCCTGCGATGAGCCCGGCACGCCCGTCCCCTGACCGCTTCCGGGAGGAGTGCGGCGTGATCGGGATCTCCGGGCACAGCGAGGCCGCGAACCTGGCCTACCTGGGCCTGTATGCCCTCCAGCACCGCGGCCAGGAGTCCTGCGGCATCGTCACGCGCAACGGCCGTCAGATGCACGTACACAAGGGCATGGGCCTGGTAGCCGACGTCTTCGACCAGGACGTCTTCAAGCGCCTTCCTGGCCGCTTCGCGATCGGCCACGTCCGCTACTCCACGGCGGGACAGAGCAGCCTGCGCGACGCGCAGCCGTTCCTCGCCGAGGGCACGCAGCTCCAGATGGCCGTGGCGCACAACGGGAACCTGACCAACGCCGCGGCCATCCGCGCCGAGCTCGAGGGCCACGGCTCGATCTTCCAGTCCACCATGGACTCCGAGATCTTCGTCCACCTTCTCGCGCGCTCGCGCGGAGCACTGGAGGAGCGGCTCACCGACGCGCTCTCGCGCGTGCGCGGTGCCTACTCGCTCGTGCTGCTGGCCGACGATACGCTCGTGGCCGCACGCGATCCGCACGGCTTCCGTCCGCTCTCGCTGGGTCGTCTCGGCAAGGCCTGGGTGATCGCAAGCGAGACCTGCGCCTTCGATCTGATCGGAGCGGAGTACGAGCGCGACGTGGAGCCCGGGGAGATCGTGCTGATCCGCCGCGGGCGCCTGCGCTCCATCCAGCCGCTCCCACGGGTCCCGGAGCACTTCTGCATCTTCGAGCACATCTACTTCTCGCGGCCGGACTCACTCGTCTTTGGCTCGAACGTCTACGGAATCCGAAAAGTGCTCGGTCGTGCGCTGGCACGGGAGAGCCCGGTCAGCGCCGATGTCGTTGTGCCCGTGCTGGACTCCGGCTCCGCAGCGGCGCTGGGCTTCGCCGAGGCGGCCCAACTGCCCTACGAGACTGCCCTGATCCGCAATCACTACGTGCGGCGTACCTTCATCGAGCCGGAGGAGTCGATCCGCCTCTTCGGGGTTCGCGTCAAGCACAACCCGATCCGCGAGGTCGTGGCGGGCAAGCGCCTGGTCGTGGTTGAGGATTCGATCGTGCGGGGCACGACCCTGAACAAGCTCGTGAGCCTGTTCCGCTCAGCCGGTGCGCGCGAGGTCCACATACGCGTCTCTTCTCCGCCGACGACGGGCCCCTGCTACTACGGCATCGACACGCCCACCCACGACGAGCTGATCGCCGCGACCCATACCGTCGAGGAGATCCGCCAGCGGCTCGGCGCCGACTCCCTGGCTTACCTATCGCTCGAGGCTCTGCGACGCGTACAGGCCACGATGAAGCACGGCTTCTGCGATGCCTGCTTCTCGGGCGAGTACAGCGTCCCCCTCGAAGAGCTCAGCGTCCCCAATCCCCAGCTCGGCCTCTTCGAAAAACCCTGACCCCCAAGGGGGGGACGGGGATTGAGTTGTTGCCTTCCCGAGATCGGTGGATCGGCCTGCCGTCCAGACGCCCAATCGGGGCGACACCGTTCGGGGGGACGGCACCTCATCCGACTGAGACTCGGGAGCAGTGAGCATCGGGCCGCACGGCAGTCCGCATCACCCCGCGCGCTTTGACGAGCCCTCGCGACTCGGAATCCGGATGGACGGCGCCCTGCTTCTGCCGACGCCTGACGCGATCCGCTAGGCCCAGCAGACGGGGATCGGGCGAGGACGGCGGTCGGGAAGGGGGCTGTCGGCGGTCGTCACGCAGTCGATGACGAGGACGTCACCGCGCCGCCAGGGGAGGTCGGCGACGTGGCGCCAGATCACGTCTCTCGCCTGCTCGAGGTCCACGCGGGGAATCTGTCGGCCGTCGAGGTCCGTGCAGTCGAGGGACTGCGACCCGCAGGGACGCTCGCGGGCCCGGACGATGCACAGCCCGCGCTCCTCGAAGCGCGAGCGTACGGCGGGGTCCAGCTCGCTCCAGACGCGACGAAAATTCGATAGCGGCGTCTCTCCGCTGTCTGCTGCAGGCGGGATGAGGCAGCAGAAGAACACGCGCCGGGGGGGTGGAGCCGTGAAACTCATCTCGCAGGGCTGCGGGATCGGGGGGTCACCGGGCAGCTTGCTCGTGGGGAAGACGTTATCCGTGAAGGCGTTGCGCAGGGAGCTGCCCAGGCACTCCCCCCGGGTCAGCGTGTCATCGATGGACCGGGCGATGCGTGCGAAGTCGTCGGGGCTGTGCACGGCGAAGCCCCGCAGCAGCAGCCCGCCGTGGACCGCCAGTCGATCTTCGATCCAGTTCGAGCGGGCACGGAGCCATCCACAGAGCCGAGCCAGGTTCGCGCTTCCGGCGGCTTCGACGATCAGGGGCAGATGCCTCTCCGCATGGCTCGGAGTGGTGATGCGATACTCTGGGGCGCGTTCGGTCATGATCCTCTCCAGGCCCCAGGCTCTCCCGCGGCCTGGAGCGGTTTCCGGCACGATCCTACACCAGCGGGGGAGGGGCTCGGCCCGAGGAGGAATCGATGGCAGCCATCCGTCCAATCCTGCTGGCGGTGATCGTGGCCTTCGGCTCGGTGCGGGGCGTACGCGCCGACGCACCACTCGACTGGTCGCGCTACGCGGACGTGCGCACGGTGCAGGTGATCACCACGAACGAGGACGGCTCCCCGCGCGAGACGACCGTGTGGCTCGTCGTCGTGGGCGGCCGTGGCTATCTGCGGACGGGGACCACCCGCTGGGGGGCCAACCTGGAGCGGAACCCACGCGCGCGTCTTCGCATCGGGGAGGAGGAGATTCCGGTCCGCATCGAGTTCGTCGAGGACGAGCCCACGCGCGAGCGCGTCACGCGGGCGTTTCGGGGGAAGTACGGGCTTAAGGACCGCATCATGTCGGTCTTCCGTGGCTCCCACCCGAAGATCATGAGGCTCAGCCGCCGGCCCGGGGACTGAGGCGTCCCTCGGCGGGCGTCTGCGGCTCAGTCGAGGCGCAGCTCCGTGTCCTGGGGTGACCCGGGGACGGGATCGGGGTGGTCGATGTTCAGGTGCAGACCCCGACTCTCCTTTCTGACGCGGGCGCTCGTGATGATGAGCTCGGCCACGATCGCGAGATTCCGCAGCTCCACCAGGTCGCGAGTGATCTTGAAGTTCCAGTAGTACTCGCGGATCTCCTCCTGGAGCATCCGCATGCGACGCTCGGCACGCTCCAGGCGCTTGTCGCTGCGCACGATCCCCACGTAGTTCCACATGAACCGACGGATCTCGTCCCAGTTCGCGTTCACGAGAACGGCCTCGGTCGGATCGACCGCGTCCCCTGGATCCCAGCGCGGGATGTCGGGGAGCTCCGGAGCGGGTGCGGCCCCGCGGCGTCGGATCGTCTCCTCGACGGCGGCCCGGGCAAAGACGACGCCTTCCAGAAGCGAGTTGGACGCGAGGCGGTTGGCACCGTGCAGGCCCGTACAGGCGACCTCCCCCGCAGCGAAGAGGTTCCGCACGTCGGTCTCCCCATTGAGATCGGTACGAACCCCGCCGCAGCAGTAGTGGGCGGCGGGCACGACCGGCAGCGGCTGCTTGGTCATGTCGAAGCCGAACTCGAGGCAGCGCGCGTAGATATTCGGAAAGCGTGAGCGAACGAAGCCCGGGTCGAGCGCGGTCGCGTCGAGATAGACGCAGTCGTCCCCGGAGCTCTTGAGCTCGAGGTCGATCGAGCGAGCGACGACGTCACGCGGTGCGAGATCCCCGCGCGGGTCGTACCGGCACATGAAGGCCTCACCCCGGGAGTTGCGCAGCACGGCGCCCTCGCCGCGCGCGGCCTCGCTGATCAGGAACGAGCGTGCCTCGGGATGGTAGAGGCAGGTCGGGTGGAACTGGATGAACTCCATGTTCGCGATGGTCGCCCCCGCGCGGTAGGCCATGGCGATGCCGTCCCCGGAGGCGATGTCGGGGTTGCTCGTGTAGAGGTAGACCTTGCCGCAGCCACCGGTGGCCAGGAAGACGTAGGGGGTCTGGCAGGTCCAGATCTCGCCGGAGCTCGCATCGAAGACGTAGGCGCCCACGACGCGCGGTGGCCCCGGCCGGCCGAGCTTCCGGGTGGTCACGAGGTCCAGCGCGAGCTGATCGGTCAGGACCTGCACCTGCGGATGCGCCTCGCAGCGGGACACCAGCGCGCGCTCGATCTCCTGACCCGTGAAGTCCGCCGCGTGCAGCACCCGCCGTGTCGAGTGGCCTCCCTCCCGCCCGAGATCGTAGCCCCGGCCGGCTGGACCGCGGTCGAAGCGCACACCGAGATCCACGAGCTGCGCGATCGCCGCCGGGCCCCGGCTCACGACGTAGCGCACGACCTCCTCGTGGCAGAGCCCGCCACCGGCCTCGAGCGTGTCGCGCACGTGCTTCTCGAAGGAGTCCTCCGCGGACACGACCGCCGCGATCCCCCCCTGGGCCCAGTGGGTGGCCGAGTCGCGGCTGTCCCGCTTGGTCACCACGAGGACGCGGCCATGCTCCGCCGCGCCCAGCGCGAAGCTGAGGCCCGCGATCCCGCTGCCGATCACCAGAAAGTCCGCTTGCTCCCGCACGCGCCCCGAGTCTATCCGTGCCGGGTCGGGGCGACCAGACGGAGCGTCCCGCCTGCGCAGGGAGCTCGACAAGCGCCCTGCGTGGCAGATGAATCCCTCTCCCAAGGGGGGCTAAGGACGGCGTCCGGTCAGGCCGATAGTTCCGGTATGGGCCCCTTCGCCCCAGCTCCCCTGGCGGGCGCCGTGCTGCTGGCTTGGCTTCTCTCGGTGGCCCCAGCGGCGGCACAGATCTACGTCTACACGGACGAGAGCGGCGTGATGCACTTCTCGGACGTTCCCCGTCACGCGGGCTTCCACCCCTACTCCCCGGCGATCCGGCCGGGCCGGCGCGGTGTGGTGAGGCCGCGCGGACCCCGGGCCTGGGACGGCGTGATCCGCTGGGCGGGCCGCAGCCATGGCCTCTCCCCGGCCCTGGTCAAGGCCGTGGTCCACACCGAGTCCCTCTTCGATCCGCTGGCGATCTCCCTCAAGGGCGCACTGGGTCTGATGCAGCTCATGCCCGACACGGCCGACGCTCTGGGCGTGGACGATCCCTTCGACCCCTGGCAGAACATCGAGGGGGGAACGCGTTATCTCTCGTACCTCATCCTGCGCTTCCACGGAGATCTGAGCCTGGGCCTGGCCGCCTACCACGCTGGCGAGCGCGCCGTGCGGCGTTACAGTGGTATTCCCCCGTTTCCGGAGACACGAAGGTACGTCTCGAAGGTCCTCACCCTCTACAGGCATTACGATGCAGATTTCCGGTGAGCGAACGGTCATGAGGCCCCTGCGAATCCCCCGCGAGCGCTTCTGGAACGCCCCGAACGCCATCACCCTGGGGCGGATCGGGGCGAGCTTTCTGCTGCTCCTGCTGCCGCTCTTCGATGGCCTGACCGGAAGCCGGATCATCGGCTTCGGCTTTCTCGCCGTCTCGCTCACCGATCTGCTCGATGGCTACCTGGCGCGCCGCGACGGTACCGTGACACGCATCGGCAAGCTCCTCGATCCACTGGCCGACAAGGTGCTGGTCATGACGGCCCTGGTCATGCTCGTGGCCACGCCGGGTCGCATCCCGCTGTGGGCCGTGCCGATGGTGGTGCTGATCCTGGCGCGCGAGATGGCCGTGACGGGCCTTCGGGCCATGGCCTCGAGCGAGGGCGTGGTGCTGCATGCGTCCTCGCTCGGGAAGTGGAAGACGGGCTTTCAGACCGCGTCGCTGACCTGTCTGCTCCTCCACTACCCCTGGCTCGGGCTGCCGTTGCACGCGCTCGGCCTCTGGCTGCTGCTGCTGGCCACGGGGCTCACGCTCTGGTCCGGCTACGACTACTTTGCGGCCTACCTCGGCCGCGGCGAAGGCCCCGGCGCCGACGCCCCTTGACGGTCCCGTCCCCACCATCCGATTATCTGCACTGCGAGCACGAGTAGCTCAGTTGGTAGAGCTCCACGTTGCCAACGTGGTTGTCGCCGGTTCGAGTCCGGTCTCGTGCTCCA
>JBHHVJ010000007.1:0-96893 GCA_046754285.1 Myxococcota bacterium
CCTCTGCCGACGGGCTCCCCTTCGACTGCCCCACCTGCGGAGGGACGCCGCTGGGCACGCAGACGTGCACCACGAACGCCGATGCCTTCTGCGTGGGGGGCAGCAATGACGGCCAGCCTTGCACCGATCCGTTCCTGAACAGCGATTGCCCGAGTGGGAACTGCCTCGCAATCAGCCACACCGTGGTCAACATCTTGACTCCTCTGTTGACGACAACCGCGCTCTTCGATCTTCCCCTGACCGAGATGATGGCGATCGACTGCGACGTGCCGAACCCCGTCTCCGGGATCGCCGACTGCGACTGCAGCTTGATTGAAGCGGACCCGATCGATCTGGGCTCCTTCATCGGCGTGGCCTGCATCACCGGCATGCCGGGCTGTGAGACGGGCCACATCGACTGCAACGGAGGCAGCGGCCGCGACACGGAGGTTCAGCTCTTTCACAGCGTCGGTTTCTGCGGCCAGACGGACGACCCCAACGGCTCCGGCCCGCTGGTCGGACCGTCGGAGTGTGAGGACCTCTGCGAGACGCACTGCGCATCGCTGCCGGGCTTCCGGGTCCACCGAAGCGGCTGCGAGGGCTACTGCCGAGGTGGGGATCTGGACGGCACGATCTGCCGGAACGACATCGACTGCTGCACGGGCTTCGACTGCGCCACGGGCAACAACGGGGAGTGTGTCGGGTCCGAGCCGGTCCTCCACGAGAAGCACTGCCAGTGCGAGTGCATCGCGGTCGGGGGGGCCCCCAGCCGAACCGGTGCGCTTGAATGCCAGGTCGGCCTCAGCACGGTCGTAGAGGACAGCTCGGGAGATCCCTCGATCCAGTGCAGGGGGATCGCGAACGTCACCCTCCGGACCGACAACTGTGTCCCCATGTCGACCGAGTTCTTCCGCACCACGATCTTCGACGCGAACCGAAAAGGCGCGCCGATCGGACCGATCGAGGCCACGGGCTCGCCGGTGAGCTGCGATGCCTATCGCGCCGGCCAGCTCACGGGCCTGAGCCTCGCGGGTCAGCAGTCGAGCTTCGACAGCGCGCTGGGGGATCTGGGGCAGCCGGTCTTCAACGTCTGCCGGTAGCCCCCAAGAAAGGCCGCGGGTCCCGGGAGCCGATCCCGGGACCCGCCGTCCCTCTCAACGGGGCGCTGGGGCCGCTCAGGAGCGACGCCGCTCCGCGAGCCAGCCGGCGATCGCACGTCCGATCTCGTCCGGAGAGTCCTCCTGGATGAAGTGCGTGCCCGGAACGGTCACCTCGCTCTGGCTGGGCCAGCTCCGGCAGAACTCACGGGCCCGACCCCGCAGGATGGATCCCGGCTCGGCGTTGACGAAGAGCTTCGGCACGCCGGCCTCTTGCGCCAGCCAGCCGGAGTACGCCTCGACGATCTGGGACACGTCGGCGGGCTCCCCATCGATCGGGATCTCGCGGGGCCAGGTCAGCGTGGGCCGGCGGCTCTCGCCGGGCTCGAGGTACGGGCGGCGGTAGACCGCCATCTCGTCGTCGCTGAGCTTGCGTTGAACGGCGCCGGGCAGAATCTGCTCGACGAAGAGGTTTCGCCGGAGAATCAGCTCTTCACCGGCGGGCGAGCGCAGAGCCTCGAAGACACCCCGAACCACCTTCGGCCAGTCCTGCCAGCTCAGGGTCTGGACGATGGCCTCCATGTAGGCGATCCCCCGGACGGCCCCCCGGTGGCGAGCCGCCCAGTCGAATCCCAGCGCGGAGCCCCAGTCGTGGAGCACCAGCGTCACACCGCTTCGAACGTCGAGCGCCTCGAGCAGCGCATCGAGGTAGGCCCGGTGCTCCACGAAGCGGTAGCGATCCGGGCCCGAGGGCTCGAGCTTCTCCGAGTCCCCCATCCCGATGAGGTCGGGAGCGATGCAGCGTCCGAGGCCCTCCAGATGCGGGATCACGTTGCGCCACAGATAGGAGGACGTGGGGTTCCCGTGCAGCAGGACGATGGGGTCCCCCTGTCCGACCTCCACGTAGGCCATCCGGCGCCCGAGCACCGCTCGATGCTGCTTGGGGAAGCGCTCCTCGGGCGCGATCACCGGCTCGGTCCGCCGCGGAGCCCGCTCAGTTCAGCGGATCGCACGGGCTTGCCGCTCCACCGGAGATCTCGAGCGGCTCCCCGGCGTCGCAGAGCCCGTTGCAGAAATTCATCACCTGACCGCCGGGCTGCAGGAAGCCCAGGAGCTGATCGATTCCGGCGGGAATGGCCGGGCGCGCCCCGTGGGGATCGCAGACGGAGCTCGGAATCAGGTTCGCCAGCGGCGGGATGAACGGCGCGTGCGCGGGGTTGAAGAGATCGAAGGAGCCCGTGTCGTACATCACGTAGGCCGAGTCCTGCGGGCTCGGGACATCGGGAATCCCCACCAGACCGCTCTGGATCGAGCCCTCCATGTTCGAGAGCCCGATGCTACGGGCCGCGATCTCGCTGCACTGGTTCGAGACCTGCTTGTCGAGCCACGCGGGTGTCATCATGAGTCGCTTGGGACCGCCCGAGCCAGGCAGAGGGTCTTGCAGGATGTGGGCCGCCACGCTCGTGGGCTCCGCCCCCGCCCAGAGCTCCTGGAGCAGCCCGAGCATCACGACGGTCTGCATGGGGTCGGTCAGGCCGATGCCTGCGAGCAAAGCCTCGAACTGGGTGAACTGCGTCGAGCGCTGGAGCAGGCAGCCGAACCCGACCGCTGGAACGTCCACCGCGAATCGCTCCACGTCGGCCGAGAGCCCCGCGAAGTAGGTTCCCATGATGCCCCCGAGGCTGATGCCGTAGTAGTACATCTCCTCCGAAGGGCCCGGGAAGACCCCGTCGCCCGAAGGCGTCTGGAAGGCGGGATCCCGATTGAAGATTCCACGCTTCATCAGCCTGGCAAGCACCAGGGTGTTGGACATGCCCTGGCGAAGCCGGTCCGCCAGCGCCGGGAAGTTGTTCAGATTGTGGTTGATGATCCCGATGATCGAGCCCCCGACCCAGAGGAAGTCGGGGCTCGACAGCCCCCTCCAGTTGGTGGCTCCGGCGATGTAGCTCCAGCTCGCAACGCTCCCCGCGAGGAGCGGGATGCCCTGCGTCATGCTGGCTCCCGTACCGAACAGACCGTGCCCCAGCACGATGGGCCGCGCCACGGGGCCGTTCGCATCGAGCACGCTGCAGGGAATCGAGAAGTCCATCACTTCGCTGTAGGTGCCGTTCTGCAGCGGCAGATCGTTGGGATCCTCGTTCATCGTGGGAACCGTGAATTCCAGCGGCGGCCCGGTGAGGAAGAGCGGCACGTCCATGGTGCCGGAGACGTCGCGCCAGACCACCTGGCCCGGAACGTTGCAGTCGTTCTCCATCACGCTGTCCACGGTGAACGGAACGGCATTGGGATCCGCCTCGATCGCCGCCACGTAGGCGTAGCCCTGGTCCCGCATCGAGAGGATCTGGCGCGTGAGCTGGCTCGTGCTCTGGACGACGAAGTCGAAGGCGAGGACCAGATCGGCGCGTGCGATCCCGTGGCTCGCGAGCGGCGCGAAGACGTTCGCCTCCATATAGGCACGCCGGCCCTCGATGGAGCGGAAGGGCGTCCCGTCCCGCAGCGCCGCAAAGGCATCCGAGGCCTGCACGGGCTGGCCGTTCGGATCCTTGAGGTTCCTCATCGCCACGATGTAGCGATGCCCCGGCGTCAGCAGCCGCGCCGGCCGAAGGATCGTGGCTTGGCGCGCCAGGTTCCCGGCGGCATGAGCGTCGGGCTCGATGAAGTGGAGGATGCGCTCACCCGTGTCGGCGTCCATCAACACGGTCGGGCTGTTCGAGTCGAGCGAGCGCGCCGTGTAGGTGCGCGTATCGACCCAGGGGGGGCCGGGAGGCTGGCCGCAGCAACCCGCCGGAAGCAGTCGCGCGGCATCGGAGAGCTCGGGGTCCACCCCCTCAGGAAAGTGCGTCAGAATCGCGACGAACGGCTGAAACCCATCGAGCTCGTTGATGGGATCCGGAAGGTACGGTGCGCCGTTCATCTTCGGCATTCCCGTCGCCGGTAGATTCACGCGCCACCCGGTCGGTGTGCTCGCCGGAACCATCAGAGCCGTCGAGGGGTAGGGGAGCAGGCACTCGGCCGCATTGAGCTCTTCGCAGCCGGAATCGGACATGCAGCTGTTGTTCAGCTCTCCGTCATCGAAGGCGTCACAGTCGACGGACAGCCCGTCAGCCGCGACCAGCGCACGGCAGACCTCGCACTCCAGCGGGGTCTCGAGGCACGCGAACACCGTGGCCGCATCCGTGGACAGACATTGCGGGAAGACCTGCTGCAGGTCGACCTGCTTCGCGACACACTTCTTTTCGAGATCCCCCAGGACCTTGGTGCAGAGGCGCGCGACCTTGGACTGGGTCGCGAGCCCGCTCAGGCAAGCCTCGACCTCGGGGACGGCCCCGCCGTCCTTGAGGGCCGCCTTCTTGCACTTGTTGAACTCCTTGAGCTTCGTGTCCTGGCACTTGACCAGGCTCTTGACGACCTTCTGCTGGCACTTCGCAGCGTCCTTGCCGTCCGCTTCGGCGAGCGTGCCGGCCTCGACGTCGGAGCCAAACACGATCTCGAGCAGCGCCTCCTCCTTGGCGAGCACCAGCGTGTTGTTCTGGGCGGCGCTACCCGCGAGGACGGACGGAACCGTGGCGCACTGCTTCTGCTCCTCCGAGGACGCCTTCGCCTCGGCCTTGCCGATCTTGCCCTTGGGGTCCGCATCGATGCATGCGGGGACGCTACCCGTGTCACCCTTGGCGAAGTCCTTTAGGCACGACGAGAGCGCCTTGCCCCGTGCCGCCGACACCTTCTGCAGATTCTTGTTGAGCGTGTTGATGCAGCGCTGCTCGTCCTTTTCGAGCTGTCCCTGCGCCGGACCGGCGAGGACGATCGTCACGGGCAGCAGTAGCGCCACGCGCAGCAGCAGGGCCGGGGGGGTAGAACTCATGCGAGAGACCTCCTTCGACGGCGAGGCGCAGCCAACGCCGGGGGCGGCTGGCGACCGCTCTACACTACACTATCGACGATCGGTCGTGCAGGATGGCCGCGCGACGGTCTCCGCAGCTTGGGAGGCTCAGATCAGAGTGCCAGACCGCCCCGCCGAGGAGATGCAAGTGATCGCGGTCTGCGTCGGCACCTCTCGGGAGCTGCGGGTGGGCGGACGGCTCGTGCGCTCTGCGATTCACAAGACCGCCCTTGAGGGTCGGGTGCGGGTGGGCGTTCTGGGGGTCGAGGGGGATGCGCAGGCCGACCGCGAGAATCACGGCGGACCCGATCAGGCCCTCTGCGCCTACCCCCTCGAGCACTACGCACACTGGGCCGCTCGGCTCCCGATACGGCCGCGCCCGCCCGGCAGCTTTGGCGAGAACCTCACACTCCAGGGGCTGCTCGAGACCGAGGCCTGCATCGGCGACGTGCTGCGTGTGGGATCGGCCCGGCTCCAGATCAGCCAGCCCCGGATCCCCTGTGCCAAGCTGCCCGCTCACCTGGGTGCCGAAGCGGACTTCGTGGGACGCTTCCTCGAGAGTGGCCGCGTCGGGTTCTACCTGCGCGTGCTCGAGGAGGGTGAGCTGGGCGTCGGCGATGCGCTCGAGCTCGTGGACCGCGGGCCCCACGCACTCAACGTTCGGGAGCTGCTCGAGATCTCGCACTTCGGCCGCCCGGACGTCCGAGCGCTGGAGCGCGCGGCGACGCTGCCGGGCCTGTCCGAAGAGTGGCGCGAGCGCCTCGGCCGGCGATTGGTGCGTCGCCACGCCAAGCCACGCTCGAGCGGTTGAGGCGCGCGTGCAGGGCCCGGCGATGCGCTAAACTGCGCTGCCGGGAAAGAGGACGATTAGCTCAGCTGGCTAGAGCGCTGCGTTGACATCGCAGAGGTCGCTGGTTCAAGTCCAGCATCGTCCACCAGGCCCCGCACGAGGCCCCTCATCCGCTCACTCGCTTGCGTCGGCACCGCTCTCTTCGGGGGGGCGCGCAAGGCTCCACGTCCGGGTCGCCTTGCAGAAGCCGAACAGGGCAGGCACGCAGCCGACCCAGTCTCGCTTTCCCGTGGAGGGATCGACATGGTCCTCCGGACCTGTGGCCCAGTCTCGCCACGGCTCGCGAACCCAGGCCTGGAGCGTGGGCATGCCCAGCGCGAGCAGGTTGTAGGCGCTGAGCAGCACCGGTACGAAGAGCTTCTCGGCGCTGCGGCGCGACCACCCCGCCCGACGACCGTTGATCCCCATCCCGCTCATATGCGCCTCGCCGAGGCCGGGAAAGAGCCCCACCACGAGCTGATGGCGGCTGCAGCGGCCCGCCTCGCAGAGCGGCTCCCGCTGCACGGGAATCGCGACGCATCCCAGAGAGAGCGCAGCAGCAAGCGCGAGCAGAACGATCGGAGCGCGGAGCATGGGCTTGGTCAGCCTAGCAGATCCGGCGCGGCAGAATGCGCGGACGTGCTGCGCGGCGAGCGTCTAGCCGTCGCCGACGACGAGCCCAGCCAGGATCGCCTCCAGCGCCGCATCCGCGATCTCGCGAATCTCGTCATCCGTCCGGTCCTGGATGGGGTGGGGCACCCAGACCGCGACCGGATCGGCGCCGAGAGCGCGGGCCTGGTGCTCGGCGCCGTCGGCGAACTCCACGCTGGCCACGAAGAGGCTCGGGACCTCTCGTCCCTCCAGTTCGACCGTGTCGTGCACACTGCACGACGTGCAGCTTCCTCAGTCCGCCAGCGCCTCGATGACGGCCTCGCAGCGCGTGGCGATCTCCTGACGAAGGTCCAGCGGCGCGGGACGTGTGAAGGTCGGCTTCTTGAAGCGCAGCACCTCGGCGCCTCGCTCCCGCAGCCGCACCTCGATGCGATCCAGAAACACGTCGCCCCGGGCCTTGGAGATGTCGAGCAGCCCGATCCTGCGACCCTGGATGCGGGCGAGGCGGGGCGAGCGCCCGCGCTTGGCGGGCCGACGCTCGCTGGTCGGATCGAGCAGGACGCGCTCGCTCTCGTCGATCCTGGGCCTGCTCACGGTCGAATCTCCTGCAAGACGGGCCGGCTGCCGATCTTACCGCCGGCCCAGCCCCCAATCATGGCAGAGAAGAGGCCCGCCCGCCCACCGCAGTGCACGATCAGGAGGCCATCGGGCCGGAATTTGGGCAGGGTCGCCTCGCGCAGTGCCTCGGGCAATCCCTCTGTGATGCCGCCCGCTCCACGCACGAACTCGTGCCCAGGCACCTGGAGCAGCGTGTGCAGCCGCTCGATGAGCTGCGGCTTGCTCCAGCCAGCCTCACGGAAGACCCGGGCGTGCTCCGGACCGATGGCGAGCACGCAGTCGAAGGCCAGCAGCAGCTTGGGATGGTGGAGCGTGCGCAGATTGACGGCCAGGCTGCGCGCCAGCGACTCGGGGTCGCGCGAGAGCTGATCGACGATGCTGCGCGGAGCTTCACCGGGGAACAGCGTCACGGTGTCGACACCCGGCTCAGCCCCGAGGGTGACCGAGAGCGGCTCCCAGGGGGAGCCCTCTTCGTCCTCCGCAAAGCAGAAGCCGAGCTTTCCGGGATTACCGAACGTGGCCCGGTCCACCTCGCCGGGTCGACCGCCCCCAACGTTGCGGATCACGAGCTGCAGAGCACGGCCGATCGTGCTGTTCGCGCGATTCCCCTGACCGAAGACATTCATGCCCGAGTTCATTCCGATTGCGTGCCGGATGGGGCCGTTCACGATCAGCACGGGCGCGACCGGCATCGTGGTCGCCAGCAGCCCGTGCGCGTTGAATGGCTCGCTGCAGGCGGCCTCCACGGCCGCGATCACGACCGGAAGGTACTCGGGCTTGCAGCCGGCCAGCACCGCGTTGATGGCCACCTTCTCGACGGTGCACCCGACGAGATCGGGGGGGACGACCGCGACGACCTCATCGGGCGCGCGCGTCGTGCCCTCGAGCATCGCGAGCACACGTGCTTCGGTGGGAGGCACGACGGGCAGGCCATCGCTCCAGCCGCGCACGTGCGCGACCTCGATCTCGTCTTCGAGCGGACCGAGCGAGAGGCGGCGCGAACGCAGCCGCGAACGGCCAAAGCGAAGCGCCAGAGCCGGCGCCACTTCAGGCGCCACACTGAGGGAGCCACAGCCGGGGCGCCACTCGGGAAGCCCCGGACCCAGACCCTCGACCTCGGTGAGCACCTCCCACTCCCGCCGGTGCCAGCCGAGCACACGGCCACGCTCCCGGCCCCTCTCGACCCGAAGCAGCGTCGGAACGGTGTCAATCGAGTGCCACCAGGAGAGCTCGAGCGTGCGCTCGTCCCGCACCGAGAGCCCCCGCGGAAACGTGGGATCGTCCTGACAGAAGACCGTGAGCTCGACCTTCGCGGCCAGCTGTGCGAGGACCGGCTCGATCAGGACGCAGGTGGGACAGTCACGCTTGACGAACGCCACGAGGCCCGCTGGGAGTGGAGGGCAGCGCTCGGACATGAGGGCGGGCTGAGCCTCGTTAGCGCCGGCGCGGGAGCGCGCTTCGTGAGCGCCGCCCCGGCCCGGCGAGTACCATCAGTGAGAGGCCGAGCAGGACGAGAGCCGCTGGCCCCAGCACGCTCGCCAGCTCGATGCGGAGCACGAGCTGGGACTCCCCGTACGTGAGGTAGACGCGCGGTGTCACCGGATCGAACGCGATGCCGTAGCTGTCGACACAGGGGCCCCGAACCTCCTGGTGGGCCACCGTGCTCGTGGAGCTCGAAACCCCGTCGGACACGAAGAAGGGGTCCGCTCCACCGCAGGCCGAGGCCGGGAGGCCGCCAGACCCTCGGCGTGGACGCATCCGCTTCACTCCGGCGCTCGACCTGCACACCGATCCACTCTGGCAGCGGCACAGGCCTCGAGTCAATAGCATTCGGGGCCGAGAAGCCACGCCGTGCGTGCGGCCATCGTTCCGGTCAGGCGCGGATGCCGCGGCGGGTGGGCGCCCCAAGCGATCAAGGCGCGGAGAGTGGCTCGGGTGCCTCGATCTCCTCGGGGAACTCGTCGAAGGGGAAGGGGGCCCGCGACTCGTTGTAGGTAAGAAAGCGGCCGATTCGGTAGAAGTAGCTCACGGTACGATTGGCAAAGCGACGCACACCCGCGCTCGGGGGCTGCCGCGTGAGTGCCACCACGATCAGCTCGTAGAGAATCACGACCAAAAGAACGCCCTCAATGAGGCGGCCAATCAGCAGAAACAGCAGGGTCTGGAGCGCACGAATACCCGTGTCGGATCGCTCGATGAGCGCCTTGTCGTCCGTCATCGTTCCCTCCTCTGCGGAAAGTGTGAGTCTAGCGCCGATCGTGTTCTCCGGGCTCTCGCCGCGGGCCGAGCTTGATCTCCGCAGGCCCTCCTGAGAGTCTGCCGACTCAGCTCCATGAGCGCCCCACCGAACCCGAACTCGCAGCCCTCGCCGCGGGAGCCGGCTCAGCCCGATGCGGTGCCGTCCCGAGCCGTCTCGGGCCCGGGACGCCTCAGCGCTCGCAGGCTCCTGCCGTGGGCCGCTGCGCTCGCGATCCTCGGCTTCCTGTTTCGAGACGTGGCCCTCGCGGAGGTTCGGCGCGCCTTCTCGGAGGCGGAGCTTCGGAGCTTCATCCCCACGACCCTGGGGGCGGCCACGGGGTGGTTTCTGATCGAGTCCCGCGCCTTTGCCTATCTCTTCTCCCGCTTCAACGCGCCGCTCTCCTGGCCCGAGGCCCGTTCCCTGCGGGCCCTCACGTATCTGCTGACCCCGATCAACTGGAACCTCGGAACCGGTGCGATCATCCTGCACCTGCGGCGCTCGAAGGGGGTTGCGGCGCTCGAGAGCACGAGCTCGCTGCTCTACTACGGGCTCATCGACGGCCTGGTGCTGGCCTCGCTGGCCCTGGTCGGGCTGCTGGCCCTCGGGCGCGGCGCAGAGCTCGCGACGACCGTACGGGTCACCACCGCGCTCGTGCTCTTTCAGCTCGCGCTGCTCGTGTTCTTTGCGCCGGTGGGGGCGAGCTGGGCCTGGCGCCGGCGGGCCCGTGCGCTCCGCATCTTCCGGACGCATGCCCGCGCGCGCCTGCGGGACTCGGCGTTGCTGCTCTCCCTGCGGGGCCTCTACTTCACGGGCTTCGCCGCCTATTTCTGGGTGGGTACGCACGCCTTTCACGTCGACGTGCCCCTCATGCACGCAGCGGCATCGGTGCCCGTGATCCTGCTCGCCGCGACTCTACCGATCACGCCCGGAGGCCTCGGAACCCAGCAGGCGGCCATGCTTTACTTCTTTGAGCCCTTCGGGTCCGAGGCGCAGATCCTCGCCTTTGGCCTGGCCTTTCCGGTCGCCCTGACGCTCGCGCGCGTGCCGCTCGGACTGCTCTATCTGCGCGATCTGCACAAGCTGCGCGGACTGCGCTGAGCCTGTCCAGAACCTGCGCTCCGCGAACGACAGCGGTCGGTTTGACAGCGCGCAACGCGGCTCTCCAGAATGCGCACCCGATGGGAAAGCTCCGCTTCGGCGTCTTCCTTCCGCAGGTGCGCATTTGCTTCGACGCGCTGCTCGAACGGGTTCTCGCGGCGGAGGCGCTCGGCTTTGACTCGATCTGGCTGATTGACCACCTCGCAACGCCCGGGCTCCCCGACAGCGACTGCCTCGAGGCCTGGACCGTGGCGAGCGTGCTGGCTGCGCGCACGAGCCGCATCCGCATCGGGCATCTCGTGCTCTGTGACGGCTTCCGCCATCCCGCCCTGCTCGCGAAGATGACGGCCACGCTCGACGTGCTGAGCGGTGGTCGGCTCGAGCTCGGACTCGGCTGGGGCTCGGTCGTCGACGAGCTGCGTGCCTTCGGACTCCGCGACGAGCCCGCCGCCGTGCGCGCCGCGCGCCTGGAGGAGACGCTGGAGATCCTTCGTCGCCTCTGGCTTGGAGAGCGCGTCAGCTATGAAGGCCCGTTTCATCGGCTCGAGAACGCGGTCGCGCGACCGCGGCCACTGCAGCAGCCGATTCCGATCCACATCGGCGGCGCCGGCCGGCACCGCACGCTACCGCTCGTCGCTCGGCTGGCCGACTGGTGGAACTGTCCGTCCTATGCGGCCGAGCGGCTCGAGGAGCTGCTCCCGCTCGTGGGGGACGCCCGGATCTCCGTGCAGCATCCCATCGCCCTGGTCTCGGACCCCCGGGAGCGCGAGGCGATCGAGAGCACGGCGCGCCGTCGCTTCGATGCCTGGGGCGGGCTTCTCGTGGGTGAAGCAGAGGAGCTGGCCGAGGCACTCACACGGGAGGCGGCGCTGGGAGTGGAGCTTTTCGTGCTGCAGATGAGCGACTACGGAGAGCCGGCCACGCTCGAGCGCTTCATGCGCGACGTCGTTCCGCGTATCGCCCCGCCCGCGCGAAGCTAGGTCCGCGCGAGCTCCGCTCGCCGATACCGCACCAGGACGGCGAGGAGCCTGACCGGAGACGGAGTCTCGGGTCAGACTCTTACGGAAGGCTCGCGGGCGCAGCGGGTGAGGGCGGGACGAGGCCCGCGGGGGGGAGCTCTTCGGCCTCGACGAGGCCCGTGAAGCGGCCCTCTGTGTTCTCGCAGCGTCCCGAGCCGCTGGGCTGGATACGGGAGTGGATCTGGACCTCATCCGGCACGAGCGCAGAGCGGAGCACGAAGATGCGCTGAGGCTGACCCCAGATCTCGTTGGTGCCCAGCGCTCCATCGAGCGGGGCGTTGCTGTAGACGCGCCCCCGGCAGTCGGGTTGCTCGAAGAGCAGGTCTCCGTAGACGCTGAAGATCTCGCCCGACGCCGCGTCGACGTCGAAGACCACGCCGAGTGTCTCGTCGAGGTGGGACTCGATCATCCCGGCGTCCTGCGTCTGACAGGCCGAACCCCGAGGAGATACACCGTCCCCCTCGAGCTGCAGGAAGAGCGGGCCGTCTGCGCTCGTCACGTCGAGCACGGCCAGAAGCAGGAGAGATGGCGGGGCACTCGGAGCCTCCCGGGTCGGCTGCCTCTCGGCGAGCAGCTCGAGCTCCCCGGCAGGGATCTCCTCGCTGTGCAGGCGAGCCGTACAGGCAGGGTCCGCGTAGAGAGTCAGTCGCATCGGCGTGCCCGCGTGCACGTGTCGGTGAAATCCGTCCATCTCCACCCGGTAGGTCACAGGAAGCTCCACGGCCCTCGCCGCGGCCGGCAGCGCCAACAGTCCAGCAAACAGACCCGCAAGTAGCCGCATCATCTTCTCCCTCCGCCGCCGGGGACTCGCCCCCGCTCGAGCATGCGACGACCGCGCTCGGAAAAAATTCGAGCGCTCCCGCCGGTCGACGGGACCGATGGTAGAATCACCGCGCGAGCGCGAAGCCGGCCGGCGGAGATGAGAGGGCAGCAGTCGTGGAGAGGGCCGGACAGAGCCGAGTGCGGGAGCGCCGAGTGGGAGCCGCTGGAGCCATTCTGGGCGTCCTGCTCGCAGCGGGCTGCAGCTCATCGGCCACCCGACCCCCCGAGCCACGGGGAGACGCTCTGCAGCTGGAGATCGAGAAGCCCGAGGCGTACGCAGCCGTGCGAACGCGATCGGGGCGGTTGCTGGTCTCGGGCCGGATCCAACGAGCTGGGGCGCCGCAGCCACCTCCCCGGGCGCTGGCCTTTCTGCTCGACGTATCCGCCGCCAGCGACGAGCCGAGCGGCCAAGACACCGATGGCGATGGCGAGCTCGGCTTCCATCCCGGCCGTTACCTGCGGATTCTCCAACCCTCTGACTACACGCTCCACTGCACGGATCCCGACGATACGATCCTCTCCACCGAGCTCGGGGCTCTGCAACGGATCATCCAGCACGTTGGTGGGGATCGCCACGCCCGCTTCGTGCTGGTGCCGTTCTCGAGCCGCCTCCCGGCCACGTCGCCGCCTCCGACGCCCGTGCGCCACGCGCCGAGGACAGAGGCCAAGCTTCGCAAGCGTCTCGAGCTGATCCACGATGGCGCCGCCATAAAGCGCAGAAGCCTGGACGCCGCCCTCCTCGACGCCCGAGCCTCCCTCTCGGCACTGGGCGGGACACGCGCGACGATCGTGGTGTTCACGGCTCTGCCCGGTCCCGTACCGCGCTCCAGTGTTCCGCCGCATCCCAGAGGGCCCGGGCCTTCCCCTTGGACCGCTGCGATGCACCGGCTCACCGAAGCGTCGTCCTCCGAGATCCACGTGCTCGGCTTCGGCCCGCGCGCAATCGAGCCGCCACCCGAGATCCGCAGCTTCGCGGAGAGATCGGGGGCGCAGTACCTCGGCGTCGAGAAGCCGTGGGAGATCGCCGCTCTCTTCACGGGACCGCTGAGCTCGCTCGTGGGAAGCTTCGAGATCTCCAACGGCGAAGCCGCCCCTTCGGCCGATGTCGTGGTCTCAGGAGACGGTCGCTTCTCCGGCCATGTGGAGCTCCACGAGGGAGTGAACCGGGTTCGCATCACGCTCGAGTCTCCCTTGCCGGTCTCCGGCGAGACCATCGTGGAGGTCCACTTCGCGCGTCGCAAGCCACGACCGTGGGAGCTGCTCGTGGACCTCGCTCGAGTTCAGGACCGCAACCGCGCGCTCTACCGGCTGATCGAGCGCGAGAAGGCTCTCCGCAACGCGGACGACGATGCCCACGACATCGAGCTCCACGTGGAGTAGGTCAGGGACCTAGAATGACTCCGGGCTGAGGAACTCCCGCCGCACGAGCTTTCCGTCGCGATAGATCGATCGCACGTCGATCGCTCCATCCCCGTCCCGGTCCCGATCTTCACGGACCAAGCGGTCGTCGTCGTAGAAGAGGAAGACGTCCGGACGGCCGTCCTCGTCTCCATCGATGCGCTGCGCGATCGTGTGGTCGAGCGCGTAGCGTTCCCAGAGGTCCGGCCGACCGTTGAAGTTCGTGTCGAGCGCTTGCTCGACGAGTCGCCCATCCCGGTACTTCTTCCAGCAGTCTATTCGGCCGTCCCGGTTGCGATCCGCGCGCTTGCGGAGCAGCGTCTTCCGGTCGGGGTCCAGGACCTGGATCTCCTCATAGCGGCCGTCCCCGTCCGCATCCACGCGGCGCACGAAGACCAGGGAAGCATCCCGGCCGTTCAAGTTCGGGGCACCGAGCGTGAGGTCGAAGGCCTCATCGGGCAGGCGCCGCGCCCTCTCGTCTCGGGGTGGCGGCGGTGCGTAGCGCAGATCGGCCGCGAGAGGGTTGAGGTGGGTGACGGGTCGGGGCCGCGGCAGGGGCGGCGCCTTCGCGTCGCTCTCACCCAGCGCCGCGAGCGCACGAAGCAGCTCCACCCTGCGCTCCCGACTCATGCGCATCTGCCGCAGCACCTCGTCGCGCTCCGACGCGTGCGGCACGCCCGTCGGAGTGGCGAGAAGCAGCGCGAGCAGGCCCGTGAGGCACCACCTCTGCGCTCCGCGCGAACGCGCCCGTGCCCCCTGGCGCCCGTGGGGGGGCACCGTGGCAGCGGCAAGAGCGGGGGGCAACTCTCGTTCCATTCAGCCGGTTCCGGAGCCGAGTCAGATCGAGTCTGAGCGTGAGCCGTGCGAGGATCCCCTGCCTCCGCGAGGGGACCCGGCAACCACGAGGGATTCTACCACGCCGGAAGGGAGCCGCTGCGCATTCCCGGCCTCGCGCGTATCCTCGGGAGAGGTCCGATGGCGGATTCACGAGAGCCTGTCGCAAGGGTCCTGCGCCGCTGGGGGGATGCCGCGAGCGTTGCGCCCCGCCTCATGCTGGGTGGCGTACGGGAGGCGGTGATCGGAGTTCCGCTGGCGATTCTCCCCACTCTGGCTCGCGAGGGCCCCCGGGAGCTTCCGACCAAGCTCGCCGGCGATGCACTCGCCCGCATCCTGGGGCGCAGCGGACCGGGCTTGGTCAAGCTCGGACAGCTCCTGGCCACCCGTGCGGATCTGCTCCCGGGAACGCTCTGTCGCAGGCTCAAGGCGCTCTACACCGAGGGCCGGCCGATGTCGCGCGAGGACCTGCGTCGTACACTCAGCCAGGCGTATCCCGACCCGAGTCCGTTCCAAGAGCTCGATCCAGTCCCGATCGCTGTGGGCTCCATCGCTCAGGTGCATCGGGCCCGGCTACTCGAGGGGCCGCGGGTCGTCGTCAAGGTCGTCCGGCCCGGCATCCGCGCGGCACTGCGTCGCGACATGAACGCCCTGCTCGTCTTCCTGGATCTGGCTCTGCGAATCCTCTCGGGCGCCCACCCTGCGACGCGTACGCTGATCCACGACGCGCTCGAGGATCTGGCACGCGCCCTCGAGATCGAGACGAACCTGGTGAACGAGGCCGAGGCGTTCGTGGAGTTCCGCCTGCGGCTGAGCCGCAATCGCAGGGTCTACGTTCCGCGCTGCTACCGGGAGTGGTCCACGCGCGAGGTTCTCGTGCTCGAGGAGCTCAGGGGAACGCCTCTGAGAACCCTGGGCCAAACGGGCTCCCCGGACGCCTCCCGCGCACGACAGACGGCGCGCCTGGCGCTGCGGGAGATCCTCGGACAGATCTTCGAGGAGGGACGCTTCCACGCAGACCCGCACGCCGAGAACCTCTGGCTGCTCGACGACGGCCGCCTCGGCATGATCGACCTGGGCCTGACGGGCCAGCTCTCTCTGGCCGAGCGCCAGCGCCTGGCCCGCGCCGCCCGGGGGTTGCTGGCCCGCGACGCCGAGGCGGCCAGCCGTATCGTGCTCGAGCTCGGCTGCCCGCCGCCGGACTTCAGCGCCGAGCCCTTCCTGCGCGACGTGCGTGAGGTCCTGGCACGCTCTCGCTCCGCGAAGGACGCGGAGCCCTCGGCCGCCATGCTCGACGGCGTCGTGAACGAGCTGCTGGGCGTGGCGGGGCGCCACGGAATCTACCTGCCCCCCTCGACCGCGCTCATGATCCGCTCGGTCGTCACGATCGAAGGCGTGGCGCGCTCGCTGGATCCGGAGATCAAGCTGCTCCCAGCGGCGCTCCCCGTGCTGCTGCGGGCCCTGCGACCCCGGCTGCTTCGCTGGAGCTACTGGCGAGGAGCGGCCGAGCGGGACTGAAGCGGCGGCCTTCGATCGCACCAGGGGCGCGCGCTCTCGAGCTGCGCGCCCAGTCGGAAGAGCGTCGCCTCGTCGCCAAAACGTGCGGCGAACTGGACGCCGATCGGCAGCCCCTCGGGGCTCCAGTGAAGCGGTACGGACATCGCCGGGTGGCCCGACGCGTTGAAGAGCTGTGTGAACCCGGTCATGCTCGCGAGTCGCTCGAGAAAGCCGCCGAGGTCCGTCGTGGTGAGCGAGAGCGCGCCCAGGGGCGGAGGGGGCTGGGGCAGAGTGGGGGTGAGGAGTACGTCCCAACGCTCGAAGAATCGCCCCGCCGCGCGCCCCGTCGCGTGCAGCGTGGAGATCGAGCGTGCGTAGTCCACCGCCGTGGCCTGCGCGGCTGCCTGTGCGATGATCCAGGTCACGGGCTCCACGTCGTCCGCTGTGAGCTCGCGACCCAGGGCCCGAGCCCGCTCCTCCAGGGCGAAGCGCAGATTCGAGGCGGCGATCACGCGCGTGGCATCGGCCAGTCTCCCGGCATCGATGCCGAGCTCGGCCTCCTCGACGTGGTGGCCGAGCTCCTCGCAGATCCGTGCCGCATTCGCGGCCGCGGCCACACACTCGGGGTGGACCTCCGCTCCGTTGAAGGCACGCGTCTGGAGTGCGACCCGGAGCCGATCGGGAGCGGCGCCCGCCTCCGCCTGAAAGGCCCGCTCGAGGGGCGGCGCACAGTAAGGATCCCCGACGTCGGGGCCGGCGGTGGCATCGAGAAGGGCTGCACTGTCCCGCACGCTGCGGGTGATTGCGTGCGCGCAGCTCATGCCGCTCCAGCCCTCGCCCTGGGTGGGTCCCATCGGGTTGCGCGCGCGGGTCGGCTTGAGCCCGAAGACGCCGCAGCAGGATGCGGGAATTCGGATCGAACCCCCGCCATCGGTGGCATGGGCCGCGGGAATGATCCCCGCGGCGACCACGGCGGCGGCACCGCCAGAGGAGCCTCCCGTGCTCCGGCTCGGATCCCAGGGGTTGCGGGTCTGGCCAAAGAGGGCCGACTCCGTCGTCGTGGTGATGCCGAACTCCGGTGAGGTCGTGCGGCCAAAGATCACGAGCCCCGCGCGCCGCTGGCGTACCGTCAGCTCGGAGTCATGGTCCGAGACGAAGCCGCGAAGGAAGCGGGAGCCGTAGGTCAGCGGCTCACCCGCGATGTGCGAGTGGAGATCCTTGATCAGGAACGGCACACCCTGAAGTGGGCCTTCCGGAAGGCCTGCCTCGACCTCGCGCAGAGCGGCCTGCTCACGGCGGTAGACCACGGCATTGAGCTGCGGATTGAGGGCCTCGACCCGCCGGCAAGCCTCTTCGAGAAGCTCCTCTGCACGGACCTCGCCCTTGCGGACCCTCTCAGCCAGACCGAGCGCGTCACAGTCGTCATAGAAACCCATGGAGGACACGCGCGGAGCATAAACCGGAGCGCGGGACTCGTGTCAACCACGGGCAACCCGCACGAGAGGGCTCTCGGGTCAGGGTGACGCCACTCCGTCCTGGCAGGGCCCGAACGAGAAGCTCAGAGAATCGCTGTTGAGGTCGGCGTCCGTAACCGTCACCCGACCGAAGTAGAGCCCGAGCTGTGGGCAGACGACGACGCTCACCGGTGAATCGATGGCGCCGAGGCAGGAGGAAACCGACCCGGAGAAGCGGAGCGCGGCGGGCGGGCTGTCGGGATCGGTGACCGATACCTGGATGGTGACCGCGCTGGGCGTACCCGGTGCACAGTCCGGCACCTGAGTGAACTCGACCCGCGTGATCGAGGGTCGTACGCAGAGGCCGCAAGCGAGTGCGTCCACGGCGTCCACACAGCTCATGTCCCATGCGCTCGCACAGCAGTCCGGCTCGTGAAGACACACGCACGTCGTCACCGACAGATCGGCGCAGCCGACACCCGCGTGCGGCGTGCAGCAGTCGGCCTCCGCGCCTCCCGGACACACGGGATCCACCCCCGGCGGGAGACCTCGCTCGGCCCGCCGCTGAACCACACTGTCCAGAACCGTACAGTCGTTGTCGAAGAAGCTCCGCGTCTGGGAACTTCCCGGCAGGTTGGAGTCGATCCGAACGTTGCAGAGGACCTCCTCGTGAATCGTGAACGGAGGGGGCAGGCCCGCCAGGGCCTCACGCAGCCGCCGGCTGTCCACCGGTGTGATCAGACCGTCCCCGTCCAGGTCGCCGCAGCCGGCGGCCGCGGTACCCGGCAGCCCGAGTGCCGGAGCCACGAGCAGGGTGACCCAGATGCGCCGGAGCCCGACCGCGGCCCGTCCCATCTCGCGCGATCTCCTTTCCGCGCAAGCCTAACCCGAGCTGACCCTGAGGCGGAAGCAGAGAGATCGGATCGGGGATCGAGTGGGGCGAGAGGGATCGAGGATGAATCGTGCATCTCCAGCGCCAAGCGTCGGCGGTCGATGAGCATGCTGTAGGGAATCAGGTGCGGAGGAGTCCTCGCATGCGCAAGATCGGCACCTTGGGCATGGCCACGACATGGACGCTGCTGCTCAGCGGAACGCTCGCTCTCGGCCCCCTCCCCGCACGGGCCGGCCAGGCCTCAGTCAGACAACGGTTGGAGCAGCTTCGCAAGCAGGCGGAAGCGGAGGAGAAGCGCGAGGCCGAGTGGCGTGAGCGTTACCGAAAGCGCAGAAAAGCGCTCCAGGAGGCGGAACGGCGCATCGCGGAGGCGGAGGAGAAGGCCACCTTCTCGAACCGCGCACTCACACGCCGGCGGATCGAGGCCGCAGAGCGGGACCTCACCCAGGCGAGGCAGGCACTCGACGAGCTCTACGAAGAGGCGCGCAAGAACGACGTCCCCCCCGGCTGGCTGCGGGAGTAAGCTCGGCCCATCCCGGTCTCAGCGGGATCGGGCGTGGGATCGAGAGGTTCCGGACCCAAAAAACGGCTCGAAGACACTGGCGACCAGATTCTCGGCGATCAGTCGGTTGTCGAGCCGGGTGCAGTGCCCAAAGTCGCCGGCGAATCGGTCCCGGAAGACCGCGTGATATCCATGGCGCGCCACAGCACCCCGGAACACGTCCTCATTGTCGACGAAGAGCACGTCTCGGAAACCCACCAGCAGATCCCGCAGCGGCTCCACACGCCGCATCGGGTATTGCATGACCACGACCTGGACGCCACGCGTCTGCAGCATCTCTGTCGCAGATCGATAGTTCACCCGCGTCACGCTCAGGAGCTCGCGACTCGCAAGCGATTCGGACCGTCCTCGGTACTCCCGCGCCAGCTCGGCCTCGCCAATCTCCTCATAGAGGCCCGCGAGCTTTCGATGAAAATATTCAGATCGGGGATGACGCTCGATCGCGTTCTGGAGCAGGGCGATGGCTGCATCCTTCCGGCCATTGGAGCGATAGATCTCGGCCAACCATTCGTGCGCCTTCTGATAGAACTGGAGATAGGGCTCGGGGACATCGAAGATCCGCGTGCTTCCCCTTCCCCGAGACGCCTCTCGAGCCATCTCGATGAGTGCGAGCAGTCGCTCTCCAGTTTCGGGTGTCGGCCCCTGCTCCTTCCAGGTCTCGAGCGCCTCGCGCCCCGCGTTCCGAAATCGTTGAAGGTGCTCCGGATCGACCGCGGAAGTCGCGGCGCTCGTGACGGCGCCTACCCAGTGCTGTCTGAGGATCCTGAACAAGCGATACGTTCGGAGGTGAAGCAACTTGTGCTGCAGCCCGATCGTGAGGCTGAGCCGAGTCGGCTCATCGAAGAACAGATGATCGTTGATCCCCATCATCAGAATGACCATCTGCGGATCGTACTCAGCGAGAAGCTCGGGAAGCTTCTCGAGCAGGAACGATGTGTGTCGGCCGGCGTAGCCCGCGTTGATCACGCGGAAGCGGGTGCCGAGCCCCCGCTCGTTCAGCAGCCGCTCGAGGATCCGGTCGTAGGCCACCACACCGAAGAACGGTGCGGTCGTGGACTCCCCCAGGCAGAGGACGCGATACGCCCCGCCGCCCTCCCCGGCGTCGCCCCGCTCGGCACTCGACCCTCGGACCAGGCGATGGGCCAGGGCCGTAGCCTGCAGTGAGACTTCGATCAACACGAGAGACAGAACCAGGCCGAGGGCGATCAAGCCACCCTTCTGGACGAGCCCCAAGCGCTGTATCGGAGCCGAGGACAATCACGAACTCCGCAAGCGGGCCGATCCTACCGGATTGCGCAGCCTGTCGAGAAGGGCAGAGGGTGCCGTCTGCCTCGGATCAGCCGCCGGGCCAGGCCGTCTCAACCTGGGAGGTAGCGACCGCGCCCGTGCCGAGCAGCTCCTTGATCTCGTGCTCGCCGTAGCCACACTCCACGAGGATCTCCCGGGTGTGCGCACCCGCGAGCGGCGCCGCCCCCCGGACACCCGCCGGCGTCTCCGAGAAGCTCACCGGAAGTCGGAGGAGCTCGAGCGCACCATCGGTCGCATGCTCGACACGACGTGTGAGATTGAGATACCGAACCTGGGGATCCGCGAAGACCTCGTCCATCTCCAGGACTGGACCACAGGGAAGATCGGCAGCGCTCAGGATCTCCACCCACTCCGCCGACGTGCGTTTCTTGAGCTTGGCCTCGATCGCGGTCCGGAGCGCATCGCGGTGCCGCAGACGAGCCTCGAAGCTCGAGAAGCGTGGATCCCGCTCGATGTCCTCGCCATCGATGCAGCGAAGAAAGCGGTCCCAGCCCATCACGGCCGCCACGTTGATGTACCCGTCCGCGGTCTTGAGGGTCCCCATCGGAAAAATGGTCGGGTGATCGTTCCCAGCTTGACCCGGCACGACGGCGTCGATCAGCCAGCGAACGGCTTGGAAATCCATGAAGGAGATCAGCGACTCCAGCAGAGAAGTGTGGACCCACTGTCCCCGGCCCGTTCGCTCACGGGCGATCAACGCCGCGAGCACTCCCTGTGCCAGAAACGTCCCCGCGGCCGTGTCGGAGATCGCGATGCCGACGCGCCAGGGGCCGCGGCCCGGAGGTCCCGTCACGCTCATCAGACCGCTCAGACCCTGCGCGATCTGATCGAGACCGGGTCGATCCGCGTACGGGCCTTCTTGACCGAAGGCCGAGATGCTCGCGTAGATCAGTCGGGAGTTGAGGTCCGCAAGGCGCTCGTAGTCGATCTGGAGGCGCCGTTTGACCGCGGGCCTGAAGTTCTCGACCAGAACGTCGGCCCGCTCGACCAGGCGGTGGAGGACGCCCCGGCCCTCGACGCGCTTGAGGTCGATCAGGATCGAGCGCTTGGCGCGGTGCAGGTTGTGACCGTCCGAGCCGCCGAGATCGCCGCGGTGCGGGCTCCGCACCTGGATCACGTGCGCGCCCATGTCGGCGAGCTGGCGGACGCAGGTCGGGCCCGCACGGGCGTGGGTCAGGTCCAGCACCCGGATGTGCGAGAGTGGACCCGGCTCTCCGTCGCGCGATCGATAGAGGTCGCTCATCGTCCCTTGAAGCTGGGCCTCCGCTTTTCCATGAAGGCCTTCACTCCTTCCTTGAAGTCCTCGCTCTCGAAGCACGCACGAACCGACTTCGCCATCGCCTCTCCGTCCCGCCGAGCGGGATCCTTGAGGAGCTCGCGCGCGATCAGCTTCACACTACGAACCGTGAGAGGCGCGTTCGTGGCGATCTGGTCCGCGATGTCGCGCACGAAGGGCTCCAGCTCTTCTCGGGCAAGCACGCGGTTGACCAGGCCCATCGCGAGCGCCTCCTCTGCCGAGTACTGCCGCGCGCTGAAGAGGATCTCCTGGGCCCGGGAGAGGCCCACGACTCGGGCGAGCGCCTCGATTCCCCCGGCATCGTATCCAACACCGAGACGTGCCGCTGGAATCCCAAAGAGCGCGTCCTCGGAGGCGTAGCGTAGATCCGCGGCAAGCGACACGGCCAGACCGCCGCCGATGCAAAAGCCGTGGATCATCGCGATCAGGGGCTTGGCGATTCTCCCGAGTTCCAGGAACGCGTTGCCGCCGTCCGTCTTGAGTCCGCGCGCCGTGTGCTCGGGCCGCGCGGGCGAGAACCGTGAGATGTCGGCCCCCGAGACAAACGCGGTATCCCCGGCGCCCCGCATCACCACCACGCGAATGCGGTCATCCCGGTCGAGCCGCACGGCCGCATCGGCCAGCTCTGCCCACATCGTGCGGGAGAGCGCGTTGCGGCGCTCCGGATGGTCGAACACGATCCAGCCGATCCGGCCGTCCTTGAGGCAATCGACCCGCCCGGACATGGAAGGAGCCTAGCACGAGGGGTGACAGAGAGGGCGGGAGCTGCCACGATGGCCGGAATGCGGTACGCGTGGCTCGCGGGCGTGGTGACGGGGGTGATCCTCTCGCTCGTCCCCAGCTTTGCCGAATCGCCGTCCGCGGAGTCAGCCCGCTCGAATTACGTGTTTCCGAACACGCTGGTCGACGTGGACGGACGAAAGCTGGACGTCGCAGCGCTCGTGAAGCGTCACACAGTCGTGGTCGTGACGCTGAAGGCGACCTGGTGTCCGGTCTGCCGGCGACAGCTCGCTCGCCTCAAGGAGCTTCTCCCCGAGCTCGAGCCCTGCGGCGTAAGCTTCCTCGTGCTCGCACCCGGTCCCGCAGAGGAGCTGAGGGAGATCAAGAAGCGGACGAGGTTTCCCTATCCATTCGTCGAGGATGCGGGTCTCGGAATCGCGCGCGGGCTGGGCCTGCTCCTGAACGAGAGGGAGATCATGCCCGCAATCTTCTCGCTAAGTCCGGACCGGACCGTAGGTTGGATGCAGCGCGGACGCAGCGGCCGGTACTTCGGCGACCCCGAGCTGCTCCAGAAGCTCGCCTGCTGGACCTCGATCTAGGCTTGCCTCCGCCGAGAACGGCCTGATAAGCTGCGGAACGAGCCTCGACGCGCTCCAAGCTTACACAGCGCCTCGGAGGACCGATGATCAATCGCAGATCGCCACCCCAGATGCTTCCTCCTGCATCCATCTTGCTCTGCTCGCCGGCTTCCAGTTCTGCTCCGCACCGGCCTGCGCATCGCCCACCATCAATGGGGCACCGGTCCCAGATCCAGCGTCCGGCCCAGGCAATACGGTCGTCTGCAGCTCGGGGCTACAGCCCATCGACTCATCCGGTGGAACCCTGCGACTCACGCTCGACGTGAGCATCAACGCAGCCGTCCCTCCGAGGCTCTACCGCCTCACTCTCGACACGAGGCTGCACGATCCTGGCCTCGGCCGCGACTTCGAGGCCCACACGCCCGAGCTCGCGCCCGTAGCCATCGGAACACCCCGCTCCGCGCCACCGACGCTCCAGCGGCCAGTCTTCTCTGGAGCCACAAGTATCAGTGGCGTCGTGAGTCGAGTCCCCAGGCAGATCACGATCTTCCTCAACGGCATTCCAGTGTCCGCTGCGAACCCAGCGACAATGGGGATTTCCGCGCGCTCGTACCAACCCTCTTCGTGGGCCAACACCTCCACGCCACAGCGCAGGACCCCGGTTTACTCGAGAGCCCGCCCTCGACCCCAGAGGTCATCGTCGAGCAGCGTCCTGCTTCCCCCGCCGTCTGTCGGGATGGCCTGGACAACGACAGAGACGGACGAATCGACTTCCCAGACGACCCCGGCTGCCTCTCGGGATCCGATGTCAGCGAGCTCCCCACGTGCTCGGACCATCTGGACAATGATGCGGACGGATTGATCGATCTGGACGATCCTGGCTGTAGGATCGCCCGGGACCCTTCGGAGACCGAGGACTACCGGGATGGGCTCGACAACAACGGCGATGGTCTCGTCGATTTCCCGAGCGATCCTCTCTGCAGCTCCGCAACCGATCCGCTCGAAGCGGACCTGTGCGGAAACCTCGTTCTGGATCCGGGTGAGCTCTGCGATGACGGCAACAAAGCCGACGCCGATGGCTGCGCCCATGACTGCAGTATCGAGATCTGCGGCGACGTGAACGGGGACTCGAGGCCTGATCTCGATGACGTGGCCGCCCTGCGAGTCTTTCTCGCCGATCCCGTCGGCAGCCCGCTGAGCTCGAGTGGCACGATGAGGTGCTCCGTGATCGGCGGCCCAGACGACTGCGACATGGCCAATGTCGTCGTTATGCGGCGGTCCCTGTCGTCCCCCCCGCTACCGCCCGGCTGGTCCCAGATCTGTCCGGCAGCGTCCCCATAAGGCCGGACGACCCCCGTTGCCCGGAGATGTGAGCTCGGCTCAGCCCGCGAGCAGGTCTCGGATGAGCTGATCGAGCCTCTCTTGGAGGGCCTCGGGAAGCCTCAGGAAGCGCAGGGCGAGCACGTCCTCGGAGATCCGCACCACCTCCACGAGCACGGACTCGATTCGAAGCTGATGGATGATCAGGCTGACCCGGAGCTGGGCTCCCACCTCCAGCGGGGGCTTGGGGTCCGAGATCTTCACGCCCCCAGCCGAGAGATTGATCAGCCGGCACGAGCCTTCGATCCGATCGAGGCTCCAGAAGGCTTGGCCATCGATCTCCACACGTGGATCGCATCGCCAGTCGCCGAAAGCGCCCATCCCCTCCATTGATTCGTCAATCGGCAGTCCTGGGGCGGCCCTTGAGGCCGGTACGAAGTCTGTTGGAGCTGGAAAGGGCTTCGGGAGGGACGGGGTCGCCTCGGAGGCCGCGGGAGGATCTCGATCGAGCAGAAGGGGTGAAAGGGGACGGGAGGTGAGAGCCTCCCGTCCCGGTCGGTCGGCTAGTAGCGGCCGCCTCCGCTGGCCCCGCGCTTGTCCTGGGCCTCGTTCACGCGGAGGTTCCGTCCTCCAAGGTCGCTCCCATCGAGCGAGCGCATCGCCGCATCCGCAGCACTTGCGTCACCCATCTCGACGAACGCGAAGCCACGCGAGCGACCCGTGTCGCGATCGGTGATCACGTTGACGGACTCGACGGTCCCGTGACGCTCGAAGGCGGTCCGGAGCTCGGACTCGGTGGTGGAGAAGGAAAGGTTCCCAACATATAGCTTCTTACTCAACTGACATTCCTCGTTGCACGCCGGAATGAATCTCGGATGGCGTGCGATCGGCGCCGGGCTTCGGTCCGGACTCTCCGGATCTGGCAGTCCCGCCGCCATGGACACCGCCCGCGCGCCGGATGGCAAGCCATGGGTTGCGGACGCAAAAGGCGAACTCGATTGGAGAACAGAACAGGCGGGTAAGGCCGAAACTGTGGGCCGATCGGAGGGCCTCTCGAGAGCAATGCTAGCAGAGATCGAGCCAGGCGCCAGCGAACCCCCTCAGGAGCCGGCAACTCCAAGGGGACTCCGACGGGCCGCTCACGGGCGGGCGGGATCGGGCGCGTGTCCGATCCCGATGGCGGCCGTGCCTCGTCTGGACGTTACAAGGTCAAGATGAGGCTCGCCGGGTCCGATGAGGGTCCCACGAGGGGTCAGCGGAGGACGCGATGTCGGACCGAGCTCGACGCCTCATCGTCACCGCTGCCATTCTCGCCATCGGCGTCGCCGCGGCCGGCGCGATCCGGCTCAAATACGACAGTGACCTACGAAACGCCCGGAATCGGTTTCTAGCCGAGCGGGCCGAGGAGACGCGCCGAGTCGCGGGGGACGTCGAGCAGGTCCTTCAGGAGCTCTATCGCAACCTTCGGACCATCGCGCGTCTGCCCGGCGTGCGCAGCATCGACCGCTACGCGCGTGGATTCAATGAGATCGAGCGAAAGGTCGTTCAGGAGATCTACAACAATGCGGCGACGAGCGTCGCGCTCTCCGAGGTCTACATCGTCCCGCTCGACCTCGACCCCGACGCCATCGACCCGCACACCGGAAAGCTCCAGGAGCCCATCACGACCTTCGATGAGCTGATCGTCGGGCGGCATGCCGGATCCTCTCGAACGAGCCGGCACGAGGACAACACACCGGCCCTCCAGGAGGTCGAGATCTTCGAGTACCGCCTGATGAAGAACCAGCTCGCCTTCTTCCGGGATAACTATCCGACCAGTGATCACGTGCAAGGCCTCAAGTATCCCTTGATCTCCGGTCCCGAAGTCGTGACTTGTGACAACACCCGCTTCGATCCCTACGCGCCCGATGATCGGGCCCGCTCGGGACTCGTCTACTCCGTCCCCTTCTACGGCCCAGACGAGACACTCAAGGGGGCCATTTCCGGTGTCGTCCTCTCCTACGCGCTTCAAGAGCTTCTCCCCAGCCAGGACTACGCACTCATCAATCCGGATTACAACTACCTTCTTCGGGCCGTTTCCAACGGCAGGGTTGCGCCGGCCGATGAATGGCTCATCCGAGGGAAGCCGGATCCACACGTCATCTACTCAGAGGTGGTCAATCTGCAGCTCGACGACGACGGAGGCAAGTGGGCGATCTGGTCCCGAGCCTCGGATTCCGCCTTCTGGTCCCGCCCGGACGTCGTCGCTGCGGACCACGCTGCGGTCATCGGCTACACCAGTATCTTCGTTCTGACGCTCGGGGCGCTCATCGTCGCGATGCTCTCCTCCAAGAACCGGAGGCTCATCGAGGAGCGGAACCAGGAGCTCGAGCGCTGTGTTCTCGAGCGCAACGAGGCCCTCGTCGGCTGCGAGATTCGCAGCATCGATCTCAAGTCTGCCCGCGACGCCGCGGAGGCCGCGGCCGCCGCCAAGAGCCGCTTCCTCGCTAACGTCTCGCACGAGCTCAGGACCCCGCTCCATTGCATCCTGAGCGTCGCCTCCCTCGGTCGGAAACGACATGCGCTGAGCTCGCCCGAGAAGGTCCAGGAGTACTTCTCTCGGATCCACAGCAGCGGCAACACCCTCCTGGAGCTGGTCAACAACCTTCTTGATCTCGCCAAGCTGCAGTCCGGCAAGATGGAGTTCGACATGAGCAACGTCGAGCCAAGCACGTTGCTGCGAGCCGTGATGGATGAGTTCACTGCACAGCTGACGGAACGTGGCCTGAAGATCCAGCTCGAAGAGGATGACGGCGCGGCCGAGATCCTCGCAGACCCCGAGCGGCTCAAGCAGGTGTTCCGGAATCTGATCAGCAACGCCGTAAAATTCTCGCCCTCTCGAGGAATGATTCAGCTTCGCATCAGCTACAGCCCGAGTCACGTTCTCATCTCTGTTCGTGACCAGGGCCCGGGAATCCCGGAGGGTGAGCTGGAGGCCGTCTTCGACAAGTTCGTCCAGTCGACCGCGACCAAAACGAACGCCGGCGGTACAGGGCTGGGTCTCGCCATCTGCCGCGAGATCGTAGACAGCCACGGCGGTCGCGTGTGGGCGCGGAACCGCTCCGAGGGGGGAGCGGAGCTGCTTGTCGAGCTTCCACGAACGAAGCCCTTGGAGCCGGTGGCTACGGGCCCGGCCTGACTCCCGCACCGACGCACCAAGTAGGGGAGCTACGATGGTGACACGCGCCAAGATTCTCGCCGTCGATGACGCCGAGGACAACCTATTCGTGCTCGAGGAGCTTCTCGGCGAGGAGTTTCACGTCTGCACGGTCAAGAGCGGTGAGCGCTGCCTGGATGTAGCACAGGAGTTCCAGCCTGATCTCATCCTGCTCGACGTCATGATGCCGGGAATCGACGGCTACGAGACGTGTCGACGCTTGCGCACCGATCCGGCTCTCCGCCACACCAAGATCATCATGGTCTCGGCCAAGGTCATGCCGGACGAGCGCCTCGCGGGCTACGAGGCCGGGGCCGATGACTACATTCCGAAGCCGTTCGACGGCGAGGAGCTGATCGCGAAGGTTCGGGTCTATCTGAGGCTCAAGTCCGTTGAGGAGGTCGATCGCCTCAAGAGCGAGCTGCTCGCGCTGCTCAGCCACGAGACCCGGACACCGCTCACGGCCATCCTCGCTCCGGCCGAGATGCTGGGCGCGAATGAGCCCATGGATCTCGAGGAGCGCCAGATGCTCGGCTGGATGATTCACAAGGCCGGGATGCGTCTGCTCACGCTCGTCGAGAGAATCCTGCGCCTCAGCGCCATGAAGGCGGGCCAATGGGAGTTCGAGCTTCAGCCCGTGAGCATCGGTCAGATCGTTCGAAGCGCGCTGAATCGGAGTGCGGCCCGGGCACGAGAGCGAGCGATCGAGATCGTGGAGGACGTCGCCCACGACTGCAAGCTCCCGCTCGACTTCGAGCAGGTCACCGAGGTGGTGGCCGCTTTGCTGGACAACGCCGTCCGTTTCAGTCCCCCTCGGTCCCGGGTTACCGTTCGCGTCCGCAGGGACGGCGAGACCCTGCTTCTGCGCGTGAGCGACCGCGGCGAGGGCATAGATCCCGCGTTCCTCCCTCGAATTTTCGATGAGTTCGCAAGTCGAGACATCGCTCACCACACCGAGGGAGTCGGTCTCAGCCTCGCGATCGCACGACAGGTCATACGAGCGCACGCTGGAAGCATCCGGGTGGAGAGCACCCAGAGTACGGGGACGCACGTCACACTGAGCTTCCCGTGTGACGGCGGAGCCCCCGCCCACCCTCAACGGTCCACTCCCTCCCAACCACCCGCCTCACTCTGAAGCGAGGCTCTCGGTCCCCCCGCGGGAGCCGGAGCGTCGGAATCCGGGAAAACTCGGATATGCTGTGCCTCGGGCTGTCCGGCATCCTGCGGGTCCTCGTGCCCCTTCGCACAGAGCTGGATCCAGGTAGAATCCGGATCGGGGAATCCCGCAACTCTCAGCGGAGGTCACGCATTCGGGAGTCCTGGGCAGCCTCAACGCCGAAATCGCCTCCAGTCCCTGTGCAGCATCTCGACACAGGGGTTCGGTCATGTGCCCGGGCGGGGCGACGATTCCGGCGCGACGCTTTTGCAACGAAGGGAGTCGACGATGCTCGACCGATTCGTTTCCTACGCTCTCGCGTTCGAGGAGGCGGTCATATCCGATGACTGGTCGGTGGTGGCGACGTTCTTCACGGACGATGCGGTCTACGAAACCAACAATGGTCCACCGTTTGGCGGAATACGCGACGGGCGTACCGCCATCCTCTCGTTCTTCCGGCAGTCCCTCGATGAATTCGATCGGCGATTCGACTCCCGAGAGGGGGAGCTCATCGAGGGGCCCAGCGAGAAGGACGGAGCCGTCTGGATCAGGTGGGCCGCTAGGTATCGAGTGGCCGGGGCGCCGGAGCTTCGTATCGAGGGCGAGGAACGGGCTTACTTCGAGGGCGACCGGATCCGGCGCCTGGTGGATCACATCCCGGATGAGGTGAATGAGCGGATCGCGAGATTCATGAGCGCAAACGCTGCGGCGCTGAGGACTGGCGCCTGACCCCGTCGGCCTCGGCATCGCCGGTTCGCGGTGCGGTCTTCCTCCTCCGTTGAACCCGCGTCAACGCTCAGTGCCAGCGATCGCCGTCCGGGAGACCTCTAGGCCCCGCGCTAGAGAGAGAGTCCCATGTCGGTCACGAGCTTCTTCCGTGACCCTTCGAAGCGCTCTTCGCATACGTTGAAGGGACCGGATTCTCTCCTCGATGTCTGCAAGCCTTTCCTCCGCGAGCCTCTTCACGTCAGCCGCGGTCGCGGCGGGATTCGTCTCCAGCGCCATCAGCTGCCGAATCTCCTTGAGGGGGAATCCGAGCTCCTTCGCGCGTTTGATAAACCGCAGGTGTAGAACGACGTCCCGGGACTACTCACGATAACCCGAAGGCCGGCGAGCGGGCTTGGCGAGAAGCCCCTGGCGTTCATAGAAACGGACGGCGTCGATCCCGACGCCTGCCGCCTTGGCAACCTCTCCGATCTTCAAGACGTGGACCTCGAATCCGTTCGGCGATCCGTTGTGAGCCATTCGGAGCGACACGGGTGCAGAGCACGGCCAGCGTCCGATGCCAGGAGCGGACGGCGCCCGGCTCGAACCGGAGGAGGGCGGGGGGGACAGCAACCCACTGGACGGAGCCCGGCCCCGGAGCGTGACCGAGCCACGGTGTCGCAGTTGGATACCCGGGGACGGAACGTCGCCGTTTCCGCCCGAGGGACCCGTCCGCAACGTGGAGCCGCAATGAGAATCCATCTCGACTCCGCTGGCCCATGACCTGCTGCACGAATGCCGAGAGCGGCGCCGCTGGGACCGCTTCGGACTTCGACACCGCGCCGGGGAACACTCGAGCGCGGCGGAGAATTCCCTTCTAGCTCGCGGCCCGCCTGCGGTCCGCCTCGCGATAGAGGCGCTCCCGCTCGAAGATCGGGTCGCGAATCAGCGGCGCGGCGTCGCGAGTCCGGGCCAGCTCAATCTGAAAGACCATCTGCGCACCGGTCCGGAACATCGTCTCGACGCTGATCAGATAGAACTCCCACATGCGACAGAAGCGCTCGCCGAGGAGCTCGGCGATTCGTGTGCGGTTCCGCTGGAAGCGGCGATTCCACTCCACGAGCGTATCGGCGTAGTGGACACGCAGCACCTCGATGTCGCTCACCCAGAGATGCTGCCGCTCCGTTGCCGCGAGCACCTCCGACAGCGAGGGGGAGTAGGCCCCCGGGAAGATGTACTTGCGCAGCCAGGGGCTGGCCGTCGAGGGCGGGCTCATGTGACCGATGCTATGCAGCAGGGCAATCCCGTTCTCCTCCAGCAGAGTGAAGATTCGTCCGAAGAACTCGTCGTAACGGGTCACGCCCACGTGCTCGAACATGCCGATCGAGATGATCCGGTCGAAGCGCCCGGTCACCTCGCGGTAGTCACAGAGCTCGAAGCGGACGCGGTCGGAGAGGCCGCAGGCCTTGGCCCGCTCGACCGCCACACGGTGCTGCTCCACGGAGAGCGTCACGCCCAGGACCTCGACCGGGGCCCGCTGCGCCAGATCGAGAGCGAGGCCACCCCAGCCGCAGCCGATGTCGAGCACCCGCTGCCCGGGCGCCAGCAGGAGCTTGGCCGCGAGATGCCGCTTCTTGTTCATCTGCGCCTGCTCCAGGGTCTCGCCCGGCCGCTCGAAGTAGGCGCACGAGTACTGGAGATCGTCGTCCAGGAAGAGCTCGTAGAGCTCCTGCGGCCGATCGTAGTGGTGTGCAACGTTTCGCCGCGCTCGCCCGATCGGGTTATGCTGCTGGAACGCGCGCAGGGTCCGTGAGATCCGGTGAGCCACTCGCTGCAACGGGTACGACGCCATGGCGCTGCGGTTGAGCGAGAAGAGCCCCAGAAAATCGGCAAGCGAGCAGTCGACGCAGGTCAACGTGCCGTCGACGTAGGCTTCCCCAGCGTGTAGCTCCGGATTTCGAAAGAGCTTGAGCGGCAGAGCGGGATCGTGAAGCTGGATCGTGACGAGGGGCTCGGCACTACCCGAGAACTCGTGGACGCGGCCCGCTGTGTCGATCACACGCAGCGTGCCATGCTGCACGAAGCGCTCGAGCATTCGGGCCAGCAGACGCATTCCCAGGCCCCGCGGACCCCGTTGCCCGGCTCCCGTCATCGGCTCGACCTCCCGGCCCCGCGCGCCCGACGATCATATCGCAGATTAAGAATCCTTGCCGGCCACGGCCCGGACTTCCAATCGCGCCCAGGACCGGTTGATCCGGATGCGGACGAAGCAGCAGACGAGAAACAGGAGAGGGAGGGTGATGCGTAGCAGCAGGGCCCGGAGGGCGATTGAGTCGGCGAGACGCCTGGCTCCGGCACGCATGCCATCGAGGACCGCGCCCACGTCCGCGAGCGCCGTGCCGGCGTGCAGCTCCTCAACCACACGGCGAAATGCTCGAGAGGCGGCTGCGACACGAACACCAGACTGCGAGCGGTGCGTACGTCGGCCAGGTTGTGTTCGGGGCGTGGGCCCGCGGCAGAAGGGATTGACCGACGGCTCGTTGCTGCACAGGCTGGACCCGTTCCCGCGGTGAGAAGGGGAGATCCAATCATGCTGCGACGAACTCCGCCCATTCTGCTCGCATTCCTGGTGTTGCCGCTTGCTGCTCCGAGTGCCCGGGCCGTCGAGCCCGGTGTCGGATGCGCGGCGGCTAAGGCCCGGACGGCGGGCTCGTACTTCTCGTGTCGGGCGCGCTCCTCGGCACTCGCACTGAAGACGGGGGAGCCGGCCGACTTTACGCGCTGCGACCAGCGCTTCAGCCGCCGCTGGTAGGCGATCGAGGAAAGGGCCGCGGCCCGAGCGAACGCGTGTCCGACCGTAGGGGACGCCGCCAGCGAGCGAAGTCGGCTCTCAGCCGATGCCGATCGGGCGGTCGCCCGGTTAACCGCTGCTCCGCGCTTCACGGACAACACCGACGGCACGATCACCGACAACCACACCGGCCTGACCTGGGAGAAGAAGATCGCGTTCGACTCCATGCCCGCCGCGACGAATCCCCATGACGTCGACAACGGCTACCCGACGATCGGCACCTGCTCAGGGAGCGGAGCCGACTGCCGGACCGATGCCGACTGCCCGTCCGGGGAGAGCTGCGAGACGGCTGATTTCCAGACGGCTTTCCCCGCTGGCCTCACGGTCTTCGAGTGGGTCGAGCAGCTCAACGCCACGGCTTTCGCCGGATACAGCGACTGGCGCATTCCGAGCGTCCAAGAGCTGCTGAGCATCCTCGACTACACGGCCTCGGTGCCGGCCACGGACCCCGCCCTCCACGGCGGCAGCTGCGGGGCGACCTGCTCCGATCTGGGCGAGCCGGCCTGCAGCTGCACGTCCGCGGGTCCCTTCTGGACCGAGACCCAGGAGGCCTTCAATCCATCGGTCTACTGGGAGGTCGACTTCCTAGACGGCAGCGTTCGCTTTGCCGGCGGGTCCGCCGCGCAGTCGATCCGTGCCGTACGAGGTCCGTAGCTCGTAGCCGCGCCGGGGAGCTTCGCGAGCTGGGCGATCATCGTCGATCTGCTCCTTCCAACTGTTCGAGAATCCACGGGACCGGGATCCGCTCCGTCGCCTAGCGCGGATCCAGCCGCACGAAGGATCTCCTGGGGAAGCCCGTCAGGATCCGAATGATCACGCCGAGACCGTTCTCACGCTCGACGCGATCGCGCTCCACACCCGTGACAGGGAGGGCCCTGTAGTCGGCCTTCTCGCCGTCCAGCGTGACCTGCACCTCCGGATTCTCCAGCGCGCGCCTGTACCAGGCCCGCGGCCAGTGATTGGCGGCCACGTAGAGCCGGCCATCGCTCTCGAGACGGGACAAGACCCGGTCGTGCGGGGTTCGGTCCCGATCGAAGGTCGTGAGGACGAGAGTCGACCCGTCACGGGGCTGCAGGACACCAAGCAAGGACTCGAATGCGACCACGACTCCCACGTAGCCCAGGACCAATATCGCGGCGATCTTCAGGGCTTTCATCGATTGACGCCCAGGGGCACCGTGGCCATCGATTCCAGTCTTCCGCGGTCCAACATCACTAGGTCCTGCTTCAAGAACGTGACCGCTGTAGCCACAACGTTGGCATCAAACTTCTCGCAGTCACATCCTTCGAGATCCGAAAGGAACTCGTTGATCCGCGCGTCAAGGAATGCGACGGAGCAGAACAGGGAAGCAATGACGAACGACCGATAATCATTCCGGAAGTCGTCCACGGGGCGTGGTGCTTCGCCGCGCTTGTATATTGCCTCTATCTCTTTCGCCTTTTCCACGAGCATCTGCGCAGCGCTGAGGTGCTGCGTAGAGAGGTAGCTTCGCTTGCGGACGACCAGGGAGGGGGAGCCGGTAGCTGCTGGGCTGAACTCGACTTTCCTCGACATAGCAAGCCAGCTCGTTACCCAATTCGTTCCCAGCGTGCCAGATGTCGCCAGGGGAATCTCTGGTCGAAGCGTGCATCACAGAGGGATCCGTCGTGGCGCAGATCGCGTCTGATTGACCCCAAAGTTGACCCCACGCCCCGACCCGCCCCGCGAGCCCCCAAAACAAAACGCCCGGAATCCTCCGCGATTCCGGGCGCTTAGATTGGTAGCGGGGCCAGGATTCGAACCTGGGACCTTCGGGTTATGAGCCCGACGAGCTACCGGACTGCTCCACCCCGCAGCAAGGGGACGGAAGATAGGGCGCGGCGCGCGGGGGTGTCAAATGCGGGGTCGGGAGGGGGAGTGGGGGAGCGGAGGGTTGGCGGGGATGTTGCGAGTGCGTGGGTGTGCAGAGTGACACGTGGGGTCTGTCGGCGGCCACATTGGGGTCAGCGCAGCCATCTGCAAGGAGGGGATCCGATGAAGGCGGCTCTTTACGGCGCGGTGATGGTTCTGCTTCTCTCGCCCTCGCTCGCAGGGGCAGATTACTTTCGCTACGAAACCGAGAACGGAACGCTCGCGTTCACCGACGACGAGAAGCGCATTCCCAGCCGCTACCGGGAGGCGGCAACACAGGAGCGGGAGCAACCGCTGGACTCGTATGCGCGCCTCTCCGTCGTCTCGCATGAGGCCTGGACGCGCCGCGCGACCTCGCCCGATGCGTCCGCGACCGCGCTTGCCTCGGCCGATACCCGTGTCGCGGTGGAGGCGCCCGAGCGGACCGAGCCGCCGCTTCGCATCCAGATCGGCACTCGCCCCGCGTCGACGACAATCGAGCTGCCGGCGCAGCAGCAGGGGCCGGTCCGCCTGGCGCGCTACACCGAGTGGCGCTGGGTCGACGGCCGCTACGTCCCCCATGCAATCGTCGAGCAGGACGGCCACGTCATCTCGATCGTTCGCCTGCGCTGAGCCGCCCGCAGCAGGTGCGCGGCTCAATGGCTCGGTGTTCCCCCCGCTGGGTCAGACCGCCACGATCGCAGAAGCTTGACGCTCGGGCGGAGCTCCCCTCTCAGCGCTCGGAGACCGCGTCCCCGCGGTAGAGCGCCAGGTCCGGCACAACGTACCAGGCGCGACTCTCGGGGACGTACTGCCAGGTCTGCTCCTCGTACAGGGACGTCTCGTGGAGGACTGGCGGTCGGTACAGATCCAGGCTCAGTCGGACCTTCGCGTGCTCGCCGTCGGGCTCGAGCTCGATGGAGGTGACCTCCACCCGCGTGAAGCGGGGCGCGTGGTGCCGCTCGCGGAGCAGCTTGCGCAGCTCCGCGCGCCGGCTCGGAGAGACGAGAGCCGCAGCCCGCTCGATGTCCCCCCAGCGCAAGCCCTCGGCATAGGCTTCGGCCGCCCGCTCGAGCCGGGCGAGGCGCTCCCCGGGCACGAATCGCAGCTTGGGGTCGAAGACGCCGTTCACGCAGGCCGACAGCAGGACGAGCACCACGGGGATCCACGGACCCTTTGCGACGCCTTTCGCTGAGCGCACCCCCACCACGGGCTGGAGGGTGCCGCGGAGTTCGCTCCCGCACCAGCCCCCCACCCGGATTCACCCGGATCCCGAGGGGGAAGGGCGGCGCGTAAATTGGCATCCTCCCCGCACCCTATGAGCCCAGAGAACTCGAAGCCGCGTGTGCTCCTCGGCATGGACATCGGCGGCACCAAGACGGTCGTCGTGCTCGCACGTGCGAGCGGCGAGATCCTCGCCGAGTCACGGCTCGATGACTGGGCGAGTGGCTCGTGGGAGCGCGACGTCGCCACGCTCGAGCAGCACGCGCGCGTGCTGATGCGCGGCTCGGGCGTCGACGAGGACGCTCTGCACGCCCTCGGGCTGAGCGTGCCGGGCCCGCTCGACCCCGTGAAGGGCATCGTGACGGACGCTCCGAACCTGGCAGGCTGGAGCCACGTTCCCCTGGTGGAGGTGTTCTATCGGGCCTTCGGGGTGCAGGTGCTGCTGGAGAACGATGCGAATGCGGCGGCCCTCGCGGAGTGGCGCTTCGGAGCGGGGCAGGGCGCGCGGAACCTGATCTACCTCACGCTGAGCACGGGCCTCGGAGCCGGGCTGATCCTCGACGGTCGTCTCTACCGCGGTGCCGGGTTCCAGGCGGGCGAGGTGGGTCACATCCCGCTCGTGCTCGATGGCCGTCCCTGTCCCTGCGGGCTGTGTGGCTGCCTCGAGACCTACGTGGGCGGACACGCCCTGGCAAGGCAGATGCGTGAGGCCGCCGCGGCCGGCCGCGCTCCCCGGCTGCTGGAGCTCGCCGACGGGGATGCACAGCGGGTCGACGCCCGCGTCTGGGTCGAGGCGCTGCGCGAGGGGGATGGCTACGCCTCCGAGCTGCGCAATGAGTTCCTCGCCCGGCTCGCCCAGGGAATCGCGGTCCTGATCGCGACCCTCAACCCCGACACGATCGTGCTCGGGACGATCGTTCGGGAGAACCCCGACCTCTTCATGGATGACTTGAGAGAACGTGTGTACGGGCTCGTCTGGCCATCCCTTCGGAACGTCCAGCTCGAGCCGGGAAAGCTGGGCGCGCGGCTGCCCGCCTACGCGGCGCTGTGCGTGGCGGCCCTCGAGCCTCCGGACCTCGCGCCCCCCGACGCCTCGCGACGGTAACGGCTCAGCCAGCTCGACTTCCAGCTCACGAAGCGGCCGACCGCGATGGCCCGGCGCATCTCGTCGAGCAGCACCGAGTAGAAGTGGAGGTTGTGAAGGCTCGCGAGCCGAGCGCCGAGGGCCTCCTCCGACACGATCAGATGGCGCAGGTACGCGCGCGAGTGGTGACGACAGACGACGCAGCGGCAGTCGGCTCCGACGGGCTGGGGATCGTCGCGAAAACGCGCGTTGCGGAGGTTGAGGCCTCCGTCGCGGGTGAACACCGATCCGTGTCGGCCGTGGCGCGTCGGCACGACACAGTCGAAGAGATCGACGCCGTTCTCCACCCCCGCAATCAGGTCTTCGGGATGCCCCAGGCCCATCAGGTAGCGCGGCGAGGACCCGGGGAGCGGCTCCAGGGCCGCCGCGAGCAGGCGGGCACGGTGCTCCGGGGGCTCGCCGAGACCCAGGCCTCCGATCGCAAAGGCCTCGAAGCCAAGCTCACGCGTGCGTTCCGCGCTCTCCCTCCGGAGATCCTCGCTTCCACCGCCCTGCACGATCCCGAAGAGAAGCTGGTCCTCGCGGCGCTGCGCGTCACGCCCACGCTTCGCCCAGCGCAGAGTCCGCTCCATGTGCTCACGCTCGCGCTGGGCCGAGGCGGCATCCGATGGGGACCGGACGGGCTCGAACTCATCCAGCGTCACGATCAGATCGGCGCCCAGCTTCTCCTGTACGGCGATGCAGCTCTCGGGCGTGAGCTGACACTCGTCCCCGTCGATGGGGCTGCGAAAGCGCACCCCCCCTTCGCTGCGTTCCACGAGATGGTTGAGGGAGAAGAGCTGGTAGCCGCCCGAGTCGGTGAGCAGCGGGGCCGGCCAGGCCATGAAGCGGTGGAGCCCGCCGAGCCGCTCCACGACGTCCTCACCCGGCCGCAGGTGCAGGTGGTAGGTGTTGGCGAGCAGGCCCTGCACACCGGCCCCGAGTAGCTCACCCGGCGCGAGGCCACGGATCGCTCCGTATGTAGCCACCGGGAGAAAGGCGGGGGTCTCGAGCGTGCCGTGCGCGGTCTGGAGGCGTCCAAGGCGCGGCCCACTCGGGGGGCTCCCGGGAGCAGGCTCGAAGCGAGGCCTCAACGGATCCACATCGCGTCCCCGTACGAGTAGAAGCGGAAGCCCCGCTCGATCGCATACGCGTAGGCGGCGCGAGTCCTCTCGACCCCGGCGAACGCCATCACGAGCGCCAGCAGCGAGGAGCGAGGCAGGTGGAAGTTCGTGATCAGGGAGTCGACCGCACGGAACCGGTATCCCGGCCGGATGAAGAGGTCCGTGCGGCCCGCCCCCTCCGCGCCGCCCGTCGTCTCGAGCGCGCGCGCGACGGTCGTGCCGACGGCGATCAGCCGCCCTCCCGCGGCCTTCGTGCGCCCGATCGCCTGCGCCGTGCGCTCGGGTACACAGAAGGGCTCCGCCTCGAGCTCGGTCTCCTCGAGAACCCCGCCCAAGAGGGGCCGGAACGTCCCTGGACCCACGTGGAGGGTCACGCGCGCGATGGGGAGGCGCCGCGCCAGAGCCGGTGTGAAGTGCAGTGAGGCGGTCGGAGCCGCAACCGCACCTGGGACTTGCGCAAAAATACTCTGGTAGTCCTCGAGGTCCTCACTGCGTGGCTCGGGCCGCCGGATGTAGGGGGGCAGGGGGGCTTCGCCGAGCTTTTCGAGCAGCACCTCCGGGGCCGTACCGCTCGTCGACTCCAGGACGAGCTCGACCGAGCCGTCGGAAAGAAGCCCGCAGACCTCCGCACGGAGCTCGCCGAAACGCAGGCGCAGTCCCGTGCGGAGACGGCCCCGACAGCGGAGCAGGGCGTGCCAGCCGCCGCCGGATCGGCGCCCGAGCAGGAGCGCCTCGGCGCGACCCCCCGATTCCTTGTGACCGCGCAGACGGGCCGGAACCACGCGCGTGTCGTTCACGACCAGCAGATCGGGCTCCGCGATCTCGCCGGCGAGATCGGCGAAGCGAAGCTCACGCAGCCCGCCATCCGCACGATCGAGCACGAGGAGGCGTGCCGCATCGCGCGGGCGAATCGGGTGCTGCGCGATCCGCTCGGGCGGCAGCTCGTAGTCGAGATCGCGGTCGCGGATCACTTCGGGGTCCAGCGAAGCCCCTCCAGCAGCCCCGGCTGCTCGATGAGCGCATCGTAGGAGAAGAGCGCCACTCCCGCCGGGCTCACCTCGAGCGCACGATCGAGCTGCGCCTGGAGACGCTCCGGCCGATCGGTGAAGAGCCAGGCCCCGAGGCCCAGCCAGACGCGCTCACCCGCCACTCCACCGGTCAGGCCGTGGGCCAGGTAGCGCAGCAAGCGGTCGTCGCGCGTGTAGGCCATGGCCACCGCGAAGTCGAGCGCGCCCTCCTCCAGCCAGCGTCGCCAGTCCTGCATGGCCGCGAGATAAGCGCGCTCGGCCCAGGGAAGCACCGCCGCCGAGCACTCCCACGGCTCGGGAAGGCGCGCGCAGAGTCGCTGTACGAGCACCCCGACCTGCCCGCGGCGGAAGTCGTCCCAGGCGTCGCCGCGATGGAATGGCCCTCCGCTCCATTCCTCGAAGCGCCGGCGCGTGATCTCCCCGTAGCCAAAGTCCAGACCCAGGTCGAAGCGGGATCCGGGGATGATCGGCAGAGCCACGGGATGTCGGATGTAGTCGAGGTGCAGTCCGTCCAGTGCGGGCAGGGCGAGGACGAGATCATCGACGGTACGCTCGAGGTACTCGACGACCGAGGGCACGGCCGGATCCAGGTAGATGCCGGGAGTACCCAGGCGCGTGTGGATCCGGTCCGGAGGCGGGACGTCCTGGTTGGGATAGTCCAGCAGGCTGCGGCCCTCGCGATCGACGAGCACCGCGTCACGGCCCAGCGCGGTGAGCAGCGGAGCCTGCGCGTTCCGTGCCAGGGACAGCACGTTGAACCAGGCGTGCACGCGAATCCCCCGGGCGTGGGCGCTCTCGAGGAGCTCGTTCAGCGTCCCGGCTTCCGCGCCGATCCGGCTCGAGGGAAGTCTGCGGGCCGGCGCATCATCCGCGTGGGCCGAAGGGAACCAGCTGCGGCCCCGGCGGTAGACCTGAACGAAGAGATCCGTGACACCAATCAGCGACGCCTTCTCGATCAGACGCTCCACGCGAGCCGGATCCTCGAGCACGCGCTCACGGCCCTCGGCGAGCACCCAGAGCGCCCGGCGCGTCGGAGTCGGGATCGAGGTGTCGGGGACCGCCTCGGGCTCTGCCGTCGGTGTGCGTGCGACCTCGTCCTCGCGGTCGGCACAGGCGAGCGACAGCAAGGTCCCCAGCAGCACCGCGAGGCTGAGCTTCGCCACGGCCGCGAAGCGTAGCAGAGAGATCCCGGGGGACCGTGCGTTTGCGTGTTCTTTCGCCCGGTCGTTAACCTCGCGGGAGATGAGCGCCACATCACGGGGGGGAAGGGCCGCGGCCGGCGGGAGCGACCAGTGGGCTTTGTGTACCGCGCTCTCGGCCCTGGTCCTGCTCGGCCCCCTCACGCCCTGGGCCGGCAGCAAGAGCCCCGTGGACACGCTGCGGAGCGCCCGGGAGCACTGGGAGGGAGGCGACCTCGATGAGGCCCTCGAGCGCCTGGCCAAGCTCGAGGCCGGGGAGCTACGGGATCACATCGCACTCATCCGGGCCACCTGGCTGATGGCGGAGGACCGACTCGATGAGGCTCTGGAAGCGGCCCGCATGGGTATGGATCACGACCCGCCTGCGGAGCTGCGCGCTCGGACCTGGCAACGCATCGCAGAGATCGAGCTCGCGCGCGGCGATCTGCTGGCCGCCTACCGGGCCCAGCGGCGCGCCTGGGAGACGACCGACAGTCAGGAGTACGCCGCCGAGCTCACGGTGGAGCTCGCCGAGGCGTTCGAGCGAGCGGATCGCCCCGGGGCCGCGCTGAACCTCTACCGGCGCGCCTGGCAGGGCTGGCCGCTGGCCGAGGGAAGCGAGCAGGCTTACCGGCGCTCACGCCAGCTCGAGGCGGCCACCGGAGCCGACGCTCCGAACCCCGAGGCGCTGCTGGAGCGTGCGGACCGTATGCGGGGGGCCTTCCACTGCGACGCGGCCCTCCCGAGCTACGAGGAGCTGAGCCGCCGAGAGGATCTCGCGCCCGAGCAGCGTCGCCAGGTGGCCGGAGGCCGCGCGGAGTGCCTGTTTCAGCTTCGTCGCTACCCGGACGCCGCGGTGGCCTACCGGCACCTCCACGAGAGCGACGCCAGCGACTTCGACGCCGCCATCCGGAACGCGCGTGCCGAGGCCCGATCCGGACGGCGGAAGCAGGCGATCTCGGAGCTGCGGCGCGTGGTCCGCAAGGCTCCCGCGAAGGAGCAGGCGAGGGCCCGCTACCTGCTCGCGATTCTTCTTGGGGACGACTCCCCGGGCGAGGCGCGGAAGCTTCTTCGAGCGGTCGAGCGGCAGCGCGCCCGTCGCGGGCTGGCCCGACGTGCTCGCTGGCAGCTCGCATGGGCGGAGCTGGGCGACGGACGTCCGGAGGCGGCGCGGAAACGCCTCCAGCCTCTCGCGCGCGGCTCCCAGTGGGACATCGAGGTGCAGCGGGCGCGCTACTGGAGGGCCGTGGCCCGTCTGGCGAGCGATCCGAACGGCGGCCGCAAGGAGCTGGCGGCGCTGGCGGAGAGCCTGCCGCTGTCGTACTACGGGCTGCTCGCGGCACAGCGCCTCGGCCAGGCCCCGGACCTGCACCGCTCGTTCGTCGGGGAGCGGGCGCCCTCAGCCGGGCGGCCCCACGGTCAGCGGGCCTCCTGGCTCATCGACTCGGGCTTCGACGACAACGCCCGAGACGAGCTGCGGAGCTGGCTGTCGGACTCCCTGACTCGGGAGGAGCGGCTCGAGGCGGCCCGGCTGCTGCATCGCCTGGGAGACCACTTCCGCGCCGTGCGGGTGCTGATCGACGGCTTCGGTGGTGCGCTCGAGCAGGGCATCGACCCGGACTGGCGCGAGGCCTGGCAGATGGCGTGGCCGCGACCGTTTGACTCCTGGGTACGGCGCGCGGTGGAGGAGTTCGGCTTCGATCCCGCCCTGGTCTACGCCGTGATGCGCGAGGAGAGCACCTACCGGCCCGGTGCAGAGTCACCCGCGGGGGCGATCGGCCTGATGCAGATCATTCCACCGACGGCGGGTCGCATCGCACGGACCCTCAAAGTCCCGGTCTTCGAGCCGAGCTCGCTCTTCGATCCGGCTACGAACATCCGCTTCGGTACGTACTACCTGAAATCGCTCAAGGAACGATTCCGCGGCTCGGCTCCGCTCGCGATCGCGGCCTACAACGCCGGACCCGAGGCCGTGGACGGCTGGATCGCGCGGGACGGGGTCCAGCCGAGCGACGCGTTCGTGGAGTCGGTCCCCTACGGCGAGACCCGGCGTTACCTGCGTCGTGTGCTGCGTTCCTACCAGGTCTACCGGCTGCTCTACGGCGACGCTCAATCGCAGGCGGTTCTCGTCCGATAGGGGCCGCGATGGGGATCCTCCGCCGCCTCGGGCTGGTCCTGGCTCTGCTGCTCGTCGGTGGGGCGATCAACTACGAGCGCAACGCCGATCTCGACGCTGAGCTCGAGCGGCGGCCGTACGCGCATCTGCCGAGCGCCGATCTCGAGGCCATGCTCGCGGGCACCGAGGCCGAGCTCACGGAGTTGCGGCGCTGGGTGGGCGAGGAGCCCCGCATGCGACGGACGGCCCAGAGGCCCGACGCGAGCGACCTCGGCGGGAAGCTCCAGGCTTTCGAGCGCTACCAGCGGGAGACGAGACAATGGAGCGCCCGTCGTGCGGCCGTGCTGGAGCGCGAGGTGACCGTGGAGGCCATCCGCAGGGAGCTCTCCTTCCGGGAGCGTGGGCTCGACCGAGCCTGGCGACGCGTGCTGCGGCGGGCGCTGACGCTCTAGTCCCCTCAGTCCGGATCCGCGGAGACGATGTGGGTGTCTCCCACGAGCTCGATGTCGTCGAGCGCCACGTCCTCGATGGGCACCCCCTCGTCCAGATCCTCGATCTCCTCCGCAGGCGGCTCACGCGCGGCCCTGGACCGGGCCGGAGGGGCCGACAAGCGCGAGGCCCGCTTGCGACCCCGCGTGGCGCGTCCAGACGTCGCCTCGGCTGCTCTGCTCTCGGGGGCCGCATTGGAGGTCGAAGCCGCGGCCTCTGGGCGCTCTGGCTCGGCAGCACGGGCGCCGCGGCGGGGCTTGTCGGGGCCGGGGGCTTCGCGTTGATTCGCTCCGCAGCGGGGACAGATCGGCTCGGGGCGCTTCAGGTCATAGAATCGAGCCTGGCAGGAGTAGCAGATCCAGCGTTGGCCGAGCTTTGCCTTGCGCTTCTGGTCCATGCTCGACGCCATATAACACCGACGGGTCCGCGGGCAAGGTTTTTCCGCAAGCGCCGGCGATCGCTGACGAAAATCGGGCGGCCGGAGGGTCGCCGCGGCCGGGGGCCCGGAGCCGTTATTTAACATAATGCTCCTTATCGGCCCCAAGACGCTTACCACCTCCCCCTTGGCCCCCGGCAGCTTCCCGCAACCCTCTCAGCGCGAGACGCTGAGCTCGCTCAGGCGATCCACCACGCCCGCCTGCTCGGCGAGCTCGGGATCGGCGGCGAGAGCCTCCTGGAAGGCATCCAGCGCGAGATCGCCCTGGCCCGCCCGAGCGTAGGCCTCACCGGCGGTCATCCAGAGCGAGCCCCGCGCGGGATAGCTGCGCACGGCGGCGGCCTCGGCGTAGGCTTCTCCCGCGTCCGCGAAGCGGCCCTGCTGCTCGAGGACGTAGCCGCGCAGACGGAGCGCCACCGCTCGCAGCGGATCCTCAGCGTCGAGCTCCGCGGCCAGCTCGGCCAGCCGGCGCTGCCCCTCGTTCCAGTGGCCGAGCCCGACCTCCATCTCCGCCGCGCGAAGCCGGGCGAGGTCCGCCGCCCGCGTCCCTCCATGCTCGATGGCGACCTCGTCGTACTCGGCCAGGGCCTCCTCGCGAGCGGTTCTCGCGAGCTCCGGGTTGGCGGGCTCGCTGATGAGTGTGGCCTGGACGTCGCCTCCCATCGCTCGCACGAAGCGGTTCTCGACCTGCGCCAGCGCGACCTGGGCCGCATCTTCGGTTCGCTGGCGGTATTCGTACGCTCCGGCCACGATCCCCCCGGTCACGAGCAGGCCGCCCACCACGCCCAGCGCCGCCATCCAATGATCGGCGACCCACGCGAACGCCGCTTCCAGGCGCGCATCGAAGCCCTCAGGCCGTGCCGCCGTGTCGCTGCGCTGTCGAATCGTCATCGCTCCTGTCTCCCTTCGGGCCCGGAGGGGGTCCCGAGTCTAGCGTCTCCCTCGGACTCAGCCGCGCAGCCCCCCCCCTCCTGGAGCTCACGGCTTCGCCCACGCCCTCCGTCGTTCCTCGGCCGTGTGCGCAGCCGGAGCCGCAGAGGCGCAGCGCGCAGGTCGAGCCTCTTGCGCAGCCAGGACTCGAGGTAGCGCCGGTAACTCTTTGGAATCAATCTCGAATCGTTGACGAAGGCGAGAATTGTGAGGGGCCGGCTCGAGACCTGGGTCGCGTAGTAGAAGCGGGCCCGGCGCCGCCCCTGCAGGGGCGGCGGGTTCCGATCGAGGGCTTCCTCGAGCAGTCGATTCAGCCGCGCGGTGGGGACGTCGCCCCGGAGGCTGTCCATGAGCTCCAGGGCCGCCGGAAGCAGCTGCTGGGTTCCCTCCCCGGTCTCTGCGCTCACGCGCAGCACGACGGGATCGGGAACGAAGGCGAGGCGCCGCTCCAAGCGGCGCTCGACCTGTCTCCGCTCGACGGTCTCCCCGACGAGGTCCCACTTGTTCAGCACCGGGAGCAGTGCCCGGCCACAGTCCAGCGCCATGCGCGCGATCTTGGCATCCTGCTCCGCAGGCCCGACCTCGGCATCGATCACGAGGACGGCCAAGTCGGCGCGCTCGAGCGCGCGGAGGGCCATGTAGGCGCTGCCCCGCTCGATCGGGCTGGCCCGGCGGGCCGGCCGGCGCAGACCCGCGGTGTCGATCAGCACGACCTCCCGCCCGGCGTCCTCGCCCGGAACGCGCAGACGTACGTCGGTGGCATCCCGCGTCGTCCCGGGCGTCTCCGAGACGATCGCGTGCTCGTCGCCGAGCAAACGGTTCAGGAGCGACGATTTGCCGGCGTTCGGGCGACCCACCAACGCCAGACGCGGCGCGACGTCGCCGGCCCCCTCGACCTCGGGCTCCAGCGCGGGGAGCCGCTCGGCGATCGCCAGCTCGAGATCCGCGATGCCCCGCCGATGCTCGGCCGAGATCGGAATCAGTGTCTCGAAGCCCAGGGCGTGAAACTCGAGCGCCGCCATCTCCTGCCTCGGTCCGTCGGCCTTGTTGGCGACGACGATCACGGCGCCCGGGGCCGCACGCAGACGATCGGCGATCTCGCGATCGAGCGGAGAAGGACCGGCACGCACGTCGACGACGCAGAGGATGACCGCCGCGTCCTCGAGCACGCGATCGACCTGGCGCAGCACCGCCGCGGGAATGCCTTCACGCGCCTCGGGATCAAGACCGCCGGTGTCCACCAACAGCAGCTCGCGGCCCTCGATGCGTGCGCGGGCGACCACACGGTCCCGTGTCACGCCCGGCCGGTTCTCCACGAGCGCGCGCGGCGCACCCACGAGCCGGTTGAACAGGCGCGACTTGCCAACGTTGGCGCGCCCCACCAGCGCCACGAGCGGCAGGCGAGATCGTTCAACGCGGCGCATACTTGCACCCGTCCAGCGAGGATTGACACGAGCCCATGATTCGGCCAGGCTCCGGATGCGGCTTCGGCTCTCGGAGGATCACCCCATGCCCCGCTCTTCTGCGTGCACCTCACTCCTAGCGTTCTGTCTGCTCTGCGTCACGTTGGCCTCTGCCCCGACCGCCCAGGCGGATCCCACGCAGCTCTGCCGCTCGCTCACGACCATCGCCTTCGCCCCCACCGATGTGGTCCTCGGGCCCGTCATCGCTGCCAAGGATCTCCACTACGGCATCACCGAATGGGGGGATCCGCTGCTGCTCCAGATCGTCTCGATCGTGCCGGGCTACGTGTACCTGAATGCGATGCAGGCCGGCGGCGGGATCCTGCGCGTAATCGGCGGGGTGCTCGAGTTTCCAATGGGTCTCTTCACGCTCTTCCGCGAGGGTGCCCAGGGGGCGCTCTTCCGCTCTCAGGACGAGGCCTGGGCCCTGGTCTCCGAGGACATCGGCTACTGCCCGATTCGCATCGGAACCTCGTACAACTCGATCAACCTCTGAGGCCGGCCCCCGCCGGCGAAGGATCGAGCAGCCGGAGCGCGGCTTCCAGAGCCGCCTCGGGCTTCGCGCCATCCTGCCAGACCAGCTCCGGCTCTGCGCGGAACCAGGTACGCTGGCGCCTGGCGTAGCGTCGCGTCGCCACGAAGATCGCCTCGCGCGCCTTCGCCTCCTCGAGCTCACCAGCCAGCAGCGCTCCCACCTCACGGTAGCCGATCGCCTGGAGCGGCCGGAGCGATCGGGTGTAGCCCGCGGCGTAGAGCGCGCGAACCTCGTCGACCAGGCCCCGCTCGAACATCCGCGCGACGCGCGTGCGGATGCGTTTCCAGAGCTGGGTGCGCTCCAGATCGAGCCCGATCCAGCGCACGTCGAAGGGCCGATCGCCAAACCGGTGTGCATCTTGCTGCTCCGAGATCGGACGCTGCGCCAGCCGTTGCACCTCCAGCGCACGAATGATGCGCACCCGATCGCGCGGCCGGATGCGCTGCGCCGCAACCGGATCCGTCGCCTCCAGCTCCGCGCGGAGCTCACTCAAGCTGCGGCTCTCGAGCTCGGTGCGGATCTGCTCGTCCGCCGCGACCCCACGGATCAGCCCGCCGGCGAAGGCCCGCGCATAGAGCCCCGTTCCCCCGCAGAGGATCACCGGACGGCCGCGAGAGAGGATCCCCCTCGCCACCTCCCGCGCATACGCCGCGAAGCGCCCGGCCGACATGCTCTCATCGGGGTCGATCAGATCGATGCCGTGGTGCGGGATCTCCGCGCGCAGCTCGCTCGTCGGCTTGTCGGTTCCGATGTCCATCCCGCGGTAGACCTGCATCGAGTCGACGCTGATGATCTCGGCTCCCGTGCAGCGGGCGAGCGCACACGCGAGGGCCGTCTTGCCCGCGGCCGTGGGGCCAACGATCGCGAGCACACGCGGTCGCTCCCCCACTCAGCGCCTCAGGAAGCGCCGCTCGAGCTCGTTCCCGTCCACCACGGAAAGGATCGGCCGACCATGGGGGCAGTTCGGAAACCAGATCGTCTCATCGAGCGCGACCAGAAGGGCGTCGACCTCTTCGGGGGCAAGGCGGTCCCCCTTGCGGGTCGCGGCGTGACAGGCCGCGGTGGCGAGCAGGCCGTGCAGCGCCCCCTCCAGCCCGTCCCGAGACTCACGGGCGCCGGGATCGCGCAGGGCCGCGGCGGTCTCCTCGAGCAGCTTCGACCAGCACACATCCGAGCAGCTCGCCAGGACGCTCGGCACGGCACGGATGGCCACCTGAACGCCACCCTTCAGGCCGCCCTCCTCTACGTCGATCTCGAAGCCCGCCCGCTCGAGCGCCTCGCCAGCCCCTCGCAGCGCGTCGGCCTCGCTGCGCGGGAGCTCGAGGCGCACGGGCAGCAGCAGCGCCTGGCGCTCCAGCTTGCCGTCGAAGAGGCCTGCACGCAGGCGCTCGAACAGGACCCGCTCGTGGGCCGCATGCTGATCGATCAGAACGATCGCACCCTCGGCCTCGAAGAGCAGGTACGTCCCCAGGGCCTGGCCCAGGTAGCGCAGCGAGCGAAAGGCAAAATCCGCCTCCCCGAGCACCGCGTGCTCCGCTGGCGCTCTTCCGACGGCTTCGGTGGGCGGCAGCGCCAGCGCGAAGCTGCCGACGTGCGGGCCTCCTTCCGCGACGTGCCGCACGCCCTCGAATGGATCGGAGGCGGGGGGGCGCGGCGACGTCGCGCGTGCACCGAGACCGAGCGCCGCGACCAGCGCATCGCGCACCAGTCGACGGACCGCATCGGGTTGCAGAAAGCGCACCTCCCACTTGGCGGGGTGCACGTTCACGTCGATCTGGTCCGTCTCGATCTCAAGGTGGAGGACCGCGACGGGATGGCGGCCAGGAGGAAGTGCGTCGCGGTAGGCGTCGCGGACCGCGAAGAGCAGCAGCCGGTCCCGTACCGGCCGACCGTTCACGAAGAGGTGGATGTCGCCCGTGCTGCCACGTCGCACATCGGTCGGGCTTGCAAAGCCCCTCACCCACGCGAAGGCGTTCCGACCGTCGATTGGAAGCAGCCGTTCGCCCACACTGGGCGGCAGCACGGCGATGGCCCGCTCCCGTACGTCGCTCGTGGGCAGGAAGAGCAGGGCCGGACGTCCATCACGCTCCAGGAAGAGACGCAGCTCCGGTCGAGCCAGGGCGATGCGCTCGAGCCAACGCGCCACGTGCGAGGCCTCCGTGAGCGCGGACTTGAGGAACTTGCGTCGCGCTGGCACGCGAGCGAAGAGCTCCGCCACCTCCACGCGCGTGCCCACGGAGCAGGCCACCTCGCGCACGCCCGCGATCCCGTCCCCCTCTCCGCTCAGCTCGCACCCGATTTCGTCCGCCGCCCGGCGTGTGCGCATGCGCACCCTCGACACCGACGCGATGCTCGGCAGGGCCTCGCCGCGGAACCCGAGTGTTCCTACACGAGCCAAGTCCTCGGCGGAGCGAATCTTGCTCGTGGCGTGGCGCTGAAACGCGAGCTCGGCCTCGGGCCGCGACAGGCCGGACCCGTCGTCCTCCACAGAGATCCAGGCGGTTCCCCCCTCGACGATGGCCACATCCACGCGTGTGGCTCCGGCATCGAGGGAATTCTCCACGAGCTCCTTGACGACCGAGGCAGGCCGCTCCACCACCTCTCCGGCTGCGATCTGGTTAATTAGAGCAGGGGGAAGCACTTGGATCGGATTCATTAACGTCCTACCTCAGACCGCCCGAGCGGGAGAAACTTTCATCAGTAGGGTTAAAACAACGCTATGATGTGAAGTTAGCACCACAGCAAAGTCGCCAGAAGTGAAAAATCCCTTGACAGCCCGCGCTCCTAACGCCTTTATTGCTCATGAGGGGGGGACCACCATATGGCGGGTACAGTGACTCCGAGAGACTCCTCTGAGACTCTCGATATATCAAAGCCAGGGGGCGGACGACAGATGAACAGGCGCCGTAGCGATCGCTTCGTGGGGACCAGTCGAGCCATGCAGCGGGCGCTGGAGCAGGTAACCGTAGCGGGGCGCGGGCGCTTCCCCGTCTGGATCCAGGCGGAGGATGGGATCGACAAGGAGCTCATGGCGAGGCTGATCCACAGCGCGAGCGAGTGGGCGACGGGGGGCTTCTTCGGGCTCGATGCGTCGATCGTGCCCGAGTCCCTGCTGGGGAGAGAGCTCTTCGGGAGCGTTGCGGGCGCCATCGCCGCGTTGCCGGGCACCTACGAGGGCGCCTTCGAGCGCGTGGGGGCGGGCACCGTGCTCGTGGAGCGGATCGAGACCGTGCCCAAGGATCTTCAGAACGCCCTGGCGACCGCGCTCGCGGAGGGCAGCTTCCGGCGCATCGGCGGGCAGGAGCTGCTACCGCTCGAGGGACGCCTGATCGCCGCGAGCGGCGTGCCTCTCGACGTCCTGATCTCGGAGGGACGAATCGTTCGGGAGCTTGGGGAACGCCTGCGGCTGCTGGAGCTGCGCATTCCGCCGCTGCGAGAGCGCAAGGAGGACATTCTGCCGATCGCGGCGCAGTTCCTCTCGCTCGCACGGCGGGAGCTCGAGAACGAGACCGGGCAGCCCTGTGAGGTGCGGAGCTTCTCGCGCGAGGCGCTCGAGCGCCTTGTCGCCCATCCCTGGCCCGGCAACGAGCGTGAGCTTCGCGAGCAGGTTCGCGCAGCGCTGCGCCTGGCACGCGGCGAGGAGCTGGGACCGGAGGACCTGCTGCTAAGCTGGGAGTCTTCGGAGGAGGTGCCCTCGTTCCGTGAAGCCAAGCGCGCCTTCGAGCGCGAGTACGTGACCCGGGTGCTCCGCATCTGCCACGGGAACATCAGCAAGGCGGCACGCATCGCCAAGAAGGATCGCAAGGACTTCTACGACGTGATGCGACGCAACGCGATCAACCCCACCGACTTCAGGAACTGACGCGCAGAATCTCGAGCGCCGCGCGCTTGCCCGCCTCGACACCGGGCTGTGTGAACGGATCCACACCGTAGAGCGCTCCCGCGAGCGCCGTCTGAAGCTGCTGCAACATCAGCACCGCCCCCACCGATCCAGGATCCAGACGCGCGAGGCGCAGCCGAATCACGGGCCGGCCTCGCTCGATCAACGCTCGCTCGGTTCCTTCGGCCTCCGCAGCGAAGACCTCGGAGAGGTCGCGCCGCGCGAAAGCCTCGGGAGCCGCACCCCCGATTCGAACACCCCGGCGGGAGCGCTCTACACGCAGAACGGTGTAGAGCTTGTCGTCGGGACCCTCCATGTAGAGCTGGATCTGCGAGTGCTGATCGGTCGTCCCCCGCGCCGTCACGGGTGTCGGCCCCCGACCCCCCTTGCCCAGGCTCTCGGCCCAGATCTGGCGAAACCACTCCCCACACGGCAGGAGCGCATCGCAGTAGATCAACTCCACATGGATCGGGCGTCTTCGCTCCTGGTCCTGAATGTGGTGCACGGCGGCCAGCGCCCCGGCCGGGCCCGCGTCCCCATCGCGAGTGCAACGCTGGGCCATGCGACGGGCCCCGGCAAGCACACGGCCGACGGGCACCCCACAGAGCGCGGGCACCAGCAAACCGCTCGCCGTGAAGACCGAGTAGCGGCCCGGAACGTCCTCGGGGAACTCGAGCACGGGGATCCCCTCGCGCTCGGCGAAGCTGCGCAGCGGGCCACGGGCGCCGGTCGTCACGACGAGATTTCGAGACGGGAGCGGGCTTCCGCGTCGCTCGAAGTGCTCGAGCAGCGCGTGAAGCTGGGCCTGGGTCTCGAGGGTGCCGCCCGACTTGCTCACGACGTGCACCAGCGTGCGACGTGGGTTCAGGCGCTCGAGCAGCGCGGAAAAAGGCTCCGGATCGACATTGTCCGGCAGATGGAAGCGAAGCCCCGGCGCGCGGACCTCGAGGTTGTGCTGGGGAGGCAGCAGCGCCCGGCACAGGGCCTGGGCTCCGAGCGAGCTGCCGCCGATCCCCAGCTGCACGACGTCGCGCAGCTCGCGGCGTCTCCCGCGGCAGAAGCGCTGGATCTCGCGCAGCAGCTCGGGGCGATCGACGACCCGCAGGAACCCACCTCGGGGCGAGGCCTCCAGCTCGCGGAGCGCCCGCTGGAGCAAGGGTCGGCCCGAGCTCAGCTCCGCTGGATCGATCCCCGCCGACTCCAGATCGACACGAACCTCCTCCATGTCCCCCCTCCCGCCGCCGCCGGCCCCGGAACCTCGCAAACGACGGCCACGTCGGATGCGCTACGCTCGGCGCGCAATGATAGCGGCCGTCGTGCAGATGACATCGCTGGCGGATCTCGAGAAGAACCTCGAGCGTGCCGCGCACTGGATCGAGTGCGCCGTCGCGGCCGGCGCGGAGCTGGTGGCCCTGCCGGAGAACTTTGCCTTTCTCGGTGACGACGAGAGCACCGCACGCAGCGTCCGACAGGGCCCCGACGGCCCCGTGGTCCGCTTCCTTCGTGAGCAGGCCGCGCAGCATCGGATCTGGCTGGCCGGTGGAAGCTTCGCCGAGGAGATTCCGGGAGAGAGCCGTCACCACAACACCGCCCTGATCCTCGACCCGGACGGCGAGATCGTGGCACGCTACCGGAAGATCCACCTCTTCGACGTGGCGCTCCCCGATGCTTCCTATCGCGAGTCTCAGGGCGTGGCGCCGGGCTCGGAGCCTGTCGTCGCGGAGCTGCCCTTCGCCCGCGTTGGCCTGTCTATCTGCTACGACCTCCGGTTTCCCGAGCTCTACCGGCTTCTCTCCGGCCGTGGCGCACAGCTGCTCCTAGTCCCCGCGGCCTTCACGGTCCCGACCGGCCGCGATCACTGGGACGTCCTGCTCCGGGCGCGCGCAATCGAGAATCAGGCCTACGTGCTCGCACCCGCCCAGTACGGCGTGCACGGCCCACGTCGGCGCTCGTACGGCCGCTCCCAGATCGTCGACCCCTGGGGGGTGCCCCTCGCCACCGTCCCGGACGGCGAAGGGGTGGCGACGGCCCGGCTCGACTTCGAAGCCCAGGCGCGGATTCGGCACCAGCTCCCCGCCCTCTCCCACCGGAGGCTGACGTAGCCGGTCACGGTCGGACAGACGCGGCGCGCCCCGGGGAGCGATCGGGCGGGCCACGCACGCGCCGCGGCGCAAGGCACTTCGCAGCGGTGGAAGTCCACTACCCACGAGCGGTCGTGCGGCCGCCTGCCCCACCCCCCAGGGGGCCGCCGGAGGCCCCATGAGGCGGGCACGAAGCTTGCTCGGAAGCTCCGGGTCATGGACCCCAAAGATCTCACGCATCGCACGGAGCAGATCGTCGCCGACACACTCTTCGCCGAGGAGCCGGTGGAGGTGGAGCGGCTCATGATCGGAGACGCGCTCATCGTGCGCGAGGGCAACCACTACCGCATCGAGATCGGCGACGACGACCCCGGTGATCCCACCCGCTCCTCCTGATCCCGCACCCGCCCGTTCTCACGGACATGCCCCCGCCCCAGACCATAAGCCCCGCGCCAGCGGGGCGCGCAGCGAGGCGAAGCCGAGCGCAGGGGGCGCAGGCGGGCTCTGCGCCCCAGCTACGGCATCGGCCGCGGTCCGTAGCGGTCGCCGTCCCCCTCGGCCTGCTGCCGGCGCCAGGACTGAGCGACGATCCGAGCGACCTCAGCCGGGGAGTCGGTCACGCGGAAGAGCCTGAGGTCCTTCTTCAAGATCAGACCTTCCGCCAGCACGCGCTTCTCCAACCACTGAATCAGGCCGGACCAGAAGTCACTGCCGAAGAGGATCACCGGAAAGTTCTTCATCTTGCGTGTCTGCTTGAGCGTGAGGCACTCGAACATCTCGTCCAGCGTTCCGTAGCCGCCGGGCAGCCCCACGAACGCACAGGCGTATTTTACGAACATGACCTTTCGGGCAAAGAAGTAGTCGAAGTGGATCACGGGATCCGCGTAGCGGTTCGGCCGCTGCTCGAACGGCAGCTTGATGTTCAGGCCGACCGTCTCACCCCCGGCCTGCCGTGCCCCACGGTTCGCAGCCTCCATGGCCCCCGGGCCCCCTCCCGTGATCACCGCAAAGCCCTGCTTGGCCAGGAGCGCCGCGATCTCCTCCGCGGCTTGATAGATCGGGCCGCTGCGCGGCACACGCGCTCCGCCGAAGATCGAGACGGCCGGCCAGATCGGAGCGAGCGTCTCGAATCCCTCGACGAACTCCGCCATGATGCGGAAGACGGTCCAGGTGTCCTTGCTGCGGCTTTCCTTCATTCCTCGTCCGTCGTATCGGGCGTGCCCGGAGGTGAGTTGATGGGCTCGCTGCAGTCCAGACAGCGAATGCGTGTTCGGTACAGGGCGGACACGAGCGCGCCCGCCGACGACTCGAATCGCATCCCGAGCTCCAGCGTGGACTGCTGCACGCCCCCGCCCTCGCCCAGCTCGGTCTCGCCACGCAGATCGAGCTCGAGCGCTCCCTCGAAGCCCGGCGCCACCTCGAGCCGCGATCGCCGGAGCTGCCCACTCGCGCGGACCCTCTCCCCCACGCGCTCGTAAAAGAGCGGGAGCTCGATCCCGAGGCGGTACTGGCCGAGCGGAGGAACACGGCGACGGCCGCTCCAGCGTGCTCGCCCGGGCTCGTCGAGCAGTGGAAACGCGAGCAGCACCCAGTCGAGCAGCGAGACCCCCGAGAGGATCGGGTCGAAGCTCGTCCAGGCCGAGCCAAGAATACGCCCCTGCTCGCTGAGCTCGCAGCCCGCGACCGGACGCTCGAGCAGCTCGGCGACGGGTCCACCTCCCGGACGCGGATCCGTCGGCCCGAGACGCAGACGACCCCGCTCGGGATCGTCGATGACGAGACCTCGCTCGGAGAGCGCGATTTCGGAGCCTCCGTCCGGGGCCCCCTTCACACGCAGGTAGTAGCGCTCGAGATAGAGCGCGAGCTCGTGTCGGTCCTTCTCGACGGACTCGTGCACGAGCCGAAAGTCGGCGTAGCGTTGCACCTCCGCACGCTCTCCATCGACGACGGTTTGCTCGTCGCTCTCGAGCCGGAATCGCTGCACCGGCTGGTCCTGGAAGCCCCACGGGGCGGCCGAGGGCGCGTCCTCGCCACGACAGGCCAGCAGCAGGGTCAGCGCCAGAATTGGGCCGCGGACCGGCACGCGCGTGCTCACGGCCGGCTCAACCGAAGAAGATCTCGGCCAGCGCACCCAGCTCCGGCGGAACCGTCTTGGCCGTGGCCACCGCCTCTTCGAGCGGGACGCTCACGATCCGGTCACCGTTGAGAGCCGCCATGCGCCCGAACACTCTCTCGTGCACGAGCTCGGAAGCGTGTACACCATAGCGTGTGGCGAGAACGCGGTCGTACGCGGTCGGCGTTCCACCGCGCTGAACGTGGCCGAGCACGGTCACGCGCGTCTCGAAGCCGGTCTCCTTCTCGATCTCGGCGGCGAGCCCGTGCGCGATTCCGCCGAGAAGCGCATGACCGAACTCATCGGTGCGCGAGGACCGGGATGTCTCGATCCCGTTGATGTGGGCTCCCTCCGCGACGACCACAATACTGAAGCTACGACCGATCTCGGAGCGTCGGCGCACCACGGCGCAGATCTCCTCCAGCTCCACGTCTCGCTCCGGCGTGGCGATGAAGTCCGCCCCGCCCGCGAGACCCGCGTACGTCGCGATCCAGCCGGCGTGGCGACCCATCACCTCGACGACCATCACGCGATCGTGGCTCTCCGCGGTCGTATGGAGCCGGTCGATCGCTTCCGTGGCGATCGAGACCGCGGTGTCGAACCCGAAGGTGTAATCCGTAGCGTTCAAATCGTTGTCGATCGTCTTGGGTACGCCGACGATCGGCCACTCGTGCTCCCGGTAGAGCCGCGCGGCGACACCGAGCGTGTCCTCGCCGCCGACGGCGATCAGGGCATCGAGATCCATCCCCTTCCAGGTGGAGAGCAGAGCCCCGAGTGCGTCCGGCGATCGGAACGGGTTGGTGCGGGACGTCCGCAGGATCGTCCCGCCTCGGCGCAGAATGCCCCGCACATCTTGGGGGCCGAGGGGCTGCCACTCTCCCCGCACGACTCCACGCCACCCGGCGTGGAAGCCCACGACCTGGCTGTCGTGCAACCTCGCGTGGTGCACGATGGCACGGATCACGGCGTTCAGACCCGGACAGTCCCCCCCTCCGGTCAAGATTCCGATCCGCATCGCCGCGCGAGTTTGGCAGCTCCCCGAAGACTGTCAAGCGCCCCTCGAGAGGGCCGCCGCGGACGTGATACCTTCCGGCGCCATGTCTGCTGTGCTGCGCTGGCTCGCCGGCCTCTCGCTGCTCTGCGTGCTCCCACTCGGCTGCTCGGCCGACCGGGACGGCGACGGAGTCCTCGACGGGGCGGATCGCTGTTCGCGCACCCCGAGCGGGCGCGCGGTGGACGCACGCGGCTGCAGCGATGTGGCCCGCGGCCTGGCCCGAGGCAGCGAGGCGCTCTTGGGCGAGCGACGCTTCGCCGCGGGGGAGCTCTGGACGCTCCGCAAGCTGCTCGAGCTCAGACCGGACCCGAAGCTCGAACGGCTGCACGCGGAGTGGACGGAGCGTCTGGCGGGCTCGCCTACGGCACGACAGCGCGACCCCGAGGCTCCCGCCTACCCCTTGCCCGAGGATCCGGGCCGCGGCATCCGTCGGCTCTACACGTACATCCTGGCCCCCTTCGGCGAGCCTCGAGATCGCGCTCGGCGCTTCCTCAAGGACTACCTCTCGCGAGAGTGCCACGGCTACGTCCTCACGCATCAGCTTCTGGTGATTCCCTGGGCCGAGGAGCAGGGGCTGGACCTGGGTGCAGAGCTGCGCGCCCGGCGTGAGCCCCTGCTGGCCCAGATCGCTGCGGAGCAACGCCAGGACGATCGCTTCAGCGATCTCTACGCGGAGCGCACCGCCCTGCTGCTCGCCTACGGCACACCGTCGTACGAGGACGCGACGGCCTGGATCGATCAGCTTCTCGCCGCGCAGCGTGACGACGGATCGTGGCGACACGAGGAGTCGACGACCCTGGAGTTCGACGGACAGCAGGGAGTCGCATTCCACTCCGCGGCACACACGACGGCCTTCGCCCTCTGGGCCCTGGCGAGCTACCTGGAGCGCTTCGGCTCCGGCCCGTGCTAGGCTCGAGGCAATGAGCAGCGGGCAGCCCGTGGCGGACGTGGAGGAGCGCGAGCTCCTCGAGTCCCTGCGCAGCGGCGAGGACGGTGCCTTCGAGCGCATGGTCCGAACGCACGGCCCGCGCATGCTCGCCGTCTCTCGGCGCATTCTGCGCAGCGAGGAGGACGCGCGGGACGCGCTGCAGGAGTCCTTTCTCTCCGCCTTCCGCTCGCTCGACGGATTCAAGGGGGACGCCCGGCTCGGAACCTGGCTCCACCGCATCACGGTGAACGCGGCGCTGATGAAGCTGCGAAGCGCTCGTCGGCGTCCCGAGACGTCGATCGAGGCCCTGCTGCCCCGCTACCTGGAGGACGGCCATCACGAGACGCCTCCGGCGCCCTGGCGCGAGACCGGCACGGAGAGGCTCGAGCGCGAGCAGCTCCGCCGCCTGGTGCGGGATCGGATCGACGAGCTTCCCGACCGCTACCGTACCGTTCTCCTGCTCCGCGACATCGAAGAGCTGAGCACAGAGGAGACCGCGGAGATGCTCGAGATCACAGCGAACGCGGTGAAGATCCGCCTGCACCGCGCTCGGCAGGCGCTGCGGCAGCTCCTCGATCCGCACCTGAGAGACGAAGCATGACCTGCCGCGAGATGGTCGAGTTCCTAATGGACTACCTCGAGGGAGAGCTGCCGGCGGAGCCGCGCGACACCTTCGAGGAGCACATGCGGCGCTGCCCGCCCTGCGTGGCCTACCTCGAGAGCTATCGCCGCACGATCGCGCTCGGCAAGGCGGCCTGCAGCGAGCCGGAGGGCCCCGTGCCCGACGACGTCCCCGAGGAGCTGATCCGGGCGATTCTGGCCTCGCGCCAGAGCTAGCCCGCGCACGCGATCGGAGGGCCGAGCTCGCCTGCGCCCGCGTCGACGGACTCTCGAGTCGGTCTCCCAGGCCGGGAACCCCGAGCCCGCCCGGGCGGCTTCGCGGATCGCACCCCCCCGCCTCGGACGATTCGCTTCAGACCAGCGCCCCGCGGCAACTCGATCCCGACCCCGCCGTGCAGCCGAAGCAGTGCGAGCCGGTCGCGATGCGGCTCCCGTCCAGTCCGTCGAGCCGCTCGATGTCCCAGATCGTCTTGGCCCCATCCGGTGGGCCAAGGCCGAGCGCCTGGTTGAAGTCGCAGTCGTAGAGCTGCCCCTCGTAGCCGACCGAGATCAGCGAACGACACATGAGCTGAGGAACTGCGGCCCGGTTGAAGCCTCTCACCAGCTCCGCGCCATAGGACTCGTACTCACCGCGCCGACGGAGCCAGTCTGCGAAACGGCGGATAGGCATGTTCGTGATGGTGTAGAGGCGGTTGAAGCGGATGCCGAAGAGCCGGGTGAGCTCCTCGCGATAGCGCGCCTCGAGCTCCGCTTGCGGGGGCGGGAGACTCGCCCCGAGCGGGTTGTAGACGAGATCCAGGACCAGCCGCGAGCCAGACTGCGCGTACCCCAGACGGTTGAGCCAGCGCAGCGCCTCGATGCTCCGATCGAAGACGTGCCGGCCGCGTTGACGCTCCACGTTCTCGCGTGTGTAGCAGGGCAGCGAGGCCACGATCTCGACGCCCTGATCCGCGAGGAAGCGTGCCGTATCCTCCTGTCCGGGCTCGTAGAGGATCGTGAGATTGCAGCGATCGATGACGCGCAGACCGCGGGCCCGTGCTCCCGCCACGAGCTCGCGGAAGCTCGGGTGCATCTCCGGGGCGCCTCCCGTCAGGTCCAGGGCCTCGAGGCTCGGGCTCGCGGAGATCAGCTCCAGGATCCGGCGCACGACGCGCTCGCCCATGGCCTCGTGGCGCCGCGGGGAGGACTCGACGTGGCAGTGCACGCAGGCCAGATTGCAGCGCCGCGTCAGGTTGAGCTGAAGCGTGGTCGTCCGCTCCCTGCACAAGGGAGCGAGCCCGTTCTGGCTGAGCTGATCGTCGAAACAAGGCGATTCCATCGCAGTCCCCTAAAATAGGCGGGCGGAGAGAGGCGCTCAAGCACCGGGCAGCCTGGGCGCCCTGAGCTGGAAAGGGAGTGGGGCGTGATACTGAGCAACACGGAGGAGGTCCCGGGCCGAACGATTCGGGAGTTCTATGGTGTCGTCACCGGGAGCACGGTGCGCGCCAAGCACATCGGACGGGATCTGATGGCGGGCCTCAAGAACATCGTGGGTGGAGAGCTCAAGGGCTACACCGAGCTGTTGCGCGAGGCGCGCGCGGAGGCGGTCGAGCGCATGAAGGAGGAGGCACGCTCGATGGGCGCGAACGCGGTCGTCAACGTCCGCTTCTCGACCAGCTCGGTCACACAGGGCGCGGCCGAGCTCTTCGCGTACGGCACCGCGGTCCGGGTCGAGTAGCGTGGACATTCTGCTTCCGCTGCTGGCCCAGTACGCACCGGCTCTGCTCTTGCTGGGCGGAACCTACCTGATCGGAAGCTGGATCGAACGGCGTCACTATCGGATTCTGCGACGACGCGAGAAGGCATCGCAGCGTTTTGCAGCGATGACGCTGCCTCGGGTTCCCGAAGACTGGAAGATTCGTGACGCCCAGCTCGTGAGCGGGAGCGTGGTCATCTCGATCGACTACTTCAAGCGCTTCCTGGCCGGCCTGCGCGGTCTGATCGGCGGCCGCGTGCGCTCCTACGAGACGCTTCTTGATCGGGCCCGCCGCGAGGCGATCATGCGTGCGAAGGAAGCGGCTCGGGACGCCGGATTCAACGCGGTGATCAATCTCCGGCTCGAGACCTCTCGTCTGGCCAGCTCCTCGAAGCGACGCGAAGGAACGGCGGGCGTCGAGGTGCTCGCCTTCGGCACGGGCATCCGGGTCGACCGCTGAGGTGGAGTTCGAGCCACGCCTGCCGCGCGACGGCATCAACGTCTCGCGGCGCCATCCCCTGCGCGAAGCCGCCGTACTCGCCGCTCTGGTCGGGGGCCTCGTCATCGGCGTGGCGCTCGCCGGAATCGTGGCGGTCGAGCTCATCGTGCCTCGACTGCCCCCGAGCGTGGAGCGTACGCTCTTCGGCGGGCTCTCGGTCTTGGGGGCGCGGTCAGGCGCCGAGGCGGAGGCGGCCACCGCACCCCTCGAGGCTCTGCTGGCGCGACTCGTCCGACACTGGGAGGAGGTCCCCTACGAGCTTCGCATCCGAGCGGTCGATCAATCAGCGGCGAATGCGTTCGCCTTTCCCGGCGGCTGGATCGGTGTGACGACCGGTCTCCTGGCGCAGATACGGAGCGAGAATGAGCTCGCCTTCGTGCTCGCGCACGAGATCGGACATTTCCGTCACCGACACCATCTCCGCGCGCTCGGCCGCGCGCTCGTGGTCGGCGCGGTGCTGGGCCTGGCCGGCCAGAGCACGGGCTCCGGTCTGGTTGGAATCGGTCCTCTGCTGGCCGCACGGCGCTTCGACCGCGAGCAGGAGCGCGAGGCTGACGCGTTCGGCTTGGCGCTGGTCTACCAGGAGTACGGGCATCTGGCCGGTACACTCGATTTCTTCGAGCGGCTCCAGAAGGCCCAGTCGAATCACGAGTCCCGCCTGCTGCGCTACCTGTCGACCCATCCACTCAGCACCGAACGCACGGAGGCCCTGGGTACGCTCTCCGAGCGCAAGGGATGGCCGACCGAGGGACCTCTGGTGCCCTTCGCCTGGACCGGCGGCGCCGGGTAGCCCGGGTGCGGCACCGGCTGACAACACGGCTCGTGGCGCTGCTCCCGTTGCTGGGGGCCGATCTGGTTGCCGCCCAACAGGGCCTTCCGCCACGGGTGGACGAGGCGACCCTGGCGCTCAACTACATCCAGGGACGCTTCACGATGCCGGTCACCTGCGTGCGCAGGGACGGCTCCACGATCGAGGTCGCGGAAGCGATCGTGATTCGTCCGGCGCCCCAGCAAGGGGGCGAGGCCCGCCTGCGGGCCACCTTCTTCGGAATCGACGTATCCGACGTCGAACGCTGCTACAACCTCGTGCACAGCCGGATTCCCGATCGCCGTGGCATCCTCTACCTCTCCTATCGCCACCGTGCCCACCACAGGCCCGATCTGGGGATGAGCGACTTCCGCCATGAGCTCGCCACGGGAGAGCTCCGCTACCGGATCGAACATGGGACGCTGCGTGAGCGCCCACCGGGCACCCCCGAGAACGCCTGGCACGAGCTCGCTTTCGACGGTGGGGGGTACGAGCTCGTGGTCTCCGAGGTCAAGCACGGCTCCGATGGTGAGAAGCTGCTCGGCTCTCCACCCGCCGCGATCCGGGGGCGCGTTCCCCGACACCTGGTCTTCGAGCTCCAGGGCCCCAAGGGGTTCGCCTTCACGGGCTACTATGTCGAGGACGCTCGGCGTTGGAGGTGATCCGCGTTCCGGATCGGAGTCTGCCGACTCCCGAGCTCGCCGAGCTCCCAACCCCGCTCCCACTGCGCCGCATGGCCGGCCCTGGAATCATCCTGGCGGGTCTCTCGATCGGAAGCGGCGAGTTCGTGCTCTGGCCACGGCTCACAGCGGAGTGGGGCTTCGCGGTGTTCTGGGCCGCCTGGATCGGCGTCACGATCCAGTTCTTCTTGAACATGGAGATCGAGCGCTACACGCTCGCCACAGGTGAGAGCGCGGTCGTCGGATTCCTGCGCCTCTGCCGCGTCTTCGGCCCCGTCTTTCTGGTCTGCGGAAGCCTGCCGTGGATCTGGCCGGGCTGGGCCACCGGTGGGGCCACACTGCTGGTCTGGGAGATCGGCGGCTCCGTGACGCTCTACGCGATCATCGGCCTGGTGCTCTGCGGTCTTCTGCTCTCGCTGGGCCCCGTGATCTATCGAACCCTCGAGTGGCTCCAGCTCGCGCTCGTCTCCGTGATCTTCGTGGCGGTCGGCTCGCTGGGCATTCTCGTGATCCGGCCCGAAGCGCTCCGGGCACTGCTGGCGGGAGCGCTCCAGATCGGATCCATCCCCGAAGGCATCGAGCTCCCCCTGCTGCTCGGCGCGCTCGCCTTTGCCGGTGCGGGAGGCACGATCAACCTCGCGCAGTCCAACTACATCAAGGACAAGGGCTACGGAATGGGCCGCTGGATCGGGCGCATCACCAGCCCCCTCACGGGGCGCGAGGAGTCGACACAGGAGATCGGCCTGCGCTTCGAGGGCAGCGCGGTCAACCTCGACCGCTGGCGGCTCTGGTGGCGGCGTGCGAACGTCGAGCACCTGCTCTCCTTCTGGGCGCTCTGCATCCTCTCTCTGGCTCTGCTCTGCCTGATCACCTACTCGTTGCTCGGTCCCGATGCCCCGGTCGAGGCGGGCTTCGGCTTCATTCATGCGCAGGCAGAGGCCCTCGCCACGCGCTTCGGAGCTTCCGCACGGCACGCGTTTCTCTTCGCGGGCATGGCCGTGCTTTTCTCGACCGAGTTGGCGCTGCTCGACGCCGTGACGCGTGTCCTCTGCGACATTCTCCAGCTCTGGCCACGCCGAGCGCCGGAGCGCAGCCTGTCGCGCCGCTACTTCATGGTGCTGTGGACGCTGATCGGCTTCGGAATCCTCGTGCTCGCCGTCGGTGTTCAGCAGCCGTTGCTGCTCCTGGTGCTCTCGGCCTCCCTCAATGCTCTGGTCATGTTCCTCTACTCGGGTCTGCTGCTCTGGCTGAACCTTCGCTCTTTTCGCGGGCCGCTCCGGCCCGGCATCCTGCGCTGCCTGGCCCTGGGGGCCTCCCTGCTCTTCTTCGGGTACTTCAGCCTGCTGACCCTGCACGGACAGCTCGGGAGGCTCCTGGGCTGAGACGTTCTCAAGGCGTGTCTGCCTCCCTCCGATGAAACCGGAGGAGAGATCCGATGTCCGATCCATCTACCGGCGAGCGGCGACGTCTACGTCGCATCATCAAGCGCATTCCGGCGTCGTTCACCTGCGACGGCCTGCACGGCCAAGGCCATATCAAGAACATCAGCAAAGAGGGCGTCTTCATGCGCGTGAGCGAGCTTCCCGAGGCCGGAGCTCCCGTCCGCATCACCATCGAGCCCCCCGACGGCCCGAAGGTCGAGATCGCCGGTCGCGTCGCCTGGACGACCGACCAGCTCCCCTCCGACGCAGATGCCGAGCCGGGCTTCGGCCTGCAGCTCAGCGAGCGCACGGACGCCTTCCACGACCTCCTCGAGCGCATCCTCCTCGGCTAGCCCGCCTGCTCACCCTTCCCTTGCGTGAGCCCCAGGACGCGCCACCCTCTCCCTCCACGCGTCCCCGTAGCTCAGCTGGACAGAGCGGCTGCCTCCTAAGCAGTAGGTCGAAGGTTCGAATCCTTCCGGGGACGCCAGGTTGGGCGGGTCCATACCGGGCACATGGGTCACCCTTCATCGGCCCAGCCCCAGCCAGCCCGAGCCGTGTATTGCTCAGCGGGCACGAGCTGAAGCTCGAGCGAAACGTCCTGATCGACTCGAGCGGCCTGCCGTCTAGGATGCCTCCAGTGCCAAGATCCGTGGGAACCTCCTCCAAGGGAATGGCGAAGGCCGCTCTCGCTGTCCTTGATCTCCGGCCCGTGGCGCAGGTGCGGGCTCTGCGTCGCTCGTTCAATCCGTCGTGCTCGCGCCCCTCGTCACGGCACCGCCCATTTCGCAGCTGGCACGATCCGTCCTCGATGCTCTATGCTTGGCGCGGGAATGGCCGGAGGTGCTGAAATGCGGCAGCGGAGCGGATCGGAAGGCTCGAAGAGCGGTCGGTGGATCCTGAGCGGTCTCTTCATGGGGCTCGCCGTGATGGGACCTCTCGTCTCTGGAGCGCCGAGCGTGCTCGCGCAAGGAAGCTGCGCCATGCTCGGTGGCGATCCCGACGGGGACGGAGTCTGCAACGATGGGGACGCATCCGGTGTCTCCGGAGACACGCTCTGCGCGAGTGGCGTGACAGCGGGCTGCGACGACAACTGCCCGGGCACGCCCAACCCGCTCCAGACGAACAGCGATCTCCTTCCCGCTGGCGACGCCTGTCAGTGCGCCGATGCGGATCGAACCGGTACGGTGGATATGGCGGACGTGGTCCAGGCGAAGCGCCAGGTGGAGGGCAAGCCGGTTCCGGAGACTTTCGATCCAGACTTCTGCAGCGTGGCGGGACAGGCGCACGACTGCGCAGGCGACGACGTGCTTGCGACCCGCGAGTGGCTGGCACGCCTGCGCCCGGGTCTCACGCAGCTCTGTCGAACCGGTCGACACACCTGCGCGTTCGGAGCGACCGACAGCACGATCCGCATCGTTACGGCAGCGCTTCCGCTGAACCCCTTTGCCGTGAACGGCTCCCTCACGATCGCGTGCGACGAGATCGATCCCGTATCGGGTCTGGCGACCTGCACCTGCCAGCTACGAGAGCTCGATCCCTTCGAAATCATCGCGATCGGTACCGTCTGCGTCGCACCCGCCACCACACCCTGTCCCGACGGTGGGATCGCCTGCAACGGCGGTGCGCCACTCGACGTGGACGTCACCTCTCAGCACGGCGGGATCGGGACGTGCACGGATACCGCAAGCTGTGCCGCGCTCTGCACGGCTCACTGTGGAGCGAGCCGGGCCCAGGGGGCCGCGTGCGAGGGATTCTGCCTCGGCGGTGTCCGCAACGATCTCGTCTGCACCAACGACTCCGACTGTCCAGGCGGCAGCTGCCCGGGGAAGGACGGCGCCGCGGTCCAGCATACGGGCCAGTGCCTCTGCAGCTGCATCACGACAGCAACGGGCCCTGCGGCACGTGCGGGGGGGCTCACGTGCAGCGTCGGCGTGGACATCAACGTAGAGAGGTTCGCGCTTCCGGACCCTTGTGGAAACGGCGACATCCTGATCGCAGTGGGGGACAGCTGCGTACCGATGACGACCGAGATCGCGACCAGCGTGGTGAACGACGCTAACTTCATGGTGGGCGCCACGCTTCCCACCAGCACCCCGCCGGCTGTCGCGCAGGGAGAGCCGGGTGAGTGCCTGCCGCTCGCCAACACTGTGTCGAGCCGCATTCGGCTCGTCGGCTTCGCGAACTTCTTCGACTCGAGGATCGGTGATCTTCAGTCGACGTTGAGCTTCGTCTGTCCTTGACCGGGCTGCATCGTCTCGGCTGACCGCTCCGCCTCACCGTTTCGCACCGACGAGCCGTGGGAGGGCCCACGAAGGACCGCGCGGCCGCGTCCGTCGAAGCCCACGAGGGACGTGGAGCTCTCCGCATCGATGATCGCGAGCACTCCCTGGGGGACAGCGCGACGCCAGAGCTCCCGCCAAGCCTCCGCGCTGCTGCGGCGGACGAAGGGCTCCTGCCGCCGCCAGCGATCGTCGACCCGAATCACGAGCAGTCGCTCGAGATGTACGTCGATCTCCACCGAGACGATTCCGTAGCTCTCCGCGAGCTCGGGTGCGCGGAGCTGTGCCAGAACCTGCTCTGGACGCACCCAGTGGGCCTCGGCCGCCGCGTTCCAGCCGAGCGTGAGCCAGACGCAGAGGCCGAGCAGTCTAACGGCTGTGACTCTCATGAAGCTGCCGTGCTCCCTCCTCGGAGATGCGAATCTTGTGAACGGGCCAGTGCGCCAGAACCTCCTCGCGCTTCTCGGGGTCGAGGTCCCCGAGGCTCGGCACCTGCGCCCCGCGGGCGATCCGCTGCACGCTCGCCACGGATGCGGGGAGGACCGGCAGACCCGGAGGATCGAAGCCATCCCCCGCCAGATCGACGAAGATCGGGTTCGTGAACGCCAGAGGCTCCGCGCTCGGCACGACCGTGTTCACGAAGTCCGGCGTGGGTGAGGGGGGATCCAGCTTGATCCCCGCTTCCACGACGAAGTAGCTGTCCTCGCTCACGTTCACGGGAAGCTCTGCGTCGAAGCGTACGACGCGGCTGCGACTCTGAGTCCACGGCTTGCTCGGCGCGTCGCGCACGGATGGAATGCTCGCCGCGTCGAAGACCAGCGTAGGCTCCACGAAGCCGTTGCGGATCACGCGCACCTCCTCGACGGGAATCCAGTTGGTCGCCTGCACGCGGATCTCGAGCACGAGGCTCGAGCTGCTCGGCACCAGCGTCTCGCCGAGCTCCGCCCGGGAGCCGGAGGCGTCGCGGATCGCGAACTCCACGAACGGCCCCGTCGTTCCGATCAGCCTGCCGGCCCGGATGTTCGCGTTGAACGCCGAGACATCGACCGTGCTCGGGTCATCGCCCACACCGGCCACGTAGCTTCGCGCATAGCCGGGTGAGTCGCTCGTGAGGCGATGGGAGTCGGAGACCGCCGTACCACCGATGAACGGCACCGGTCCCGCGGGGGTCGGAGCGTTCATCTGATTGAGCAGCGAGAACCAGTCGCGGCGGACCTCGAGGAAACGGCCAACGTTCGTGCCGTTAATGATCTCCATGACGTCGAAGTCGATGTTGCGAAAACCGTCGGGGTTCGAGACGCTCGAGGTCCCGGTGACGTCGTCATCGAGCAGAAGATCGTTCGGAGGCGTGGTGATCGGCAGGTTCGGATCGTAGCCGAAGTTGTTGAAGAACCCGATCGATGTGATTCCAGACACCCCGGCGCGCACGTGATTGTACTGAACGACCTCGGCGCCCTGTCCGCGAGCGCGGGAGAAAATCAGGTTGGGGGCAACATACTCGTCCTCGATCGCGCCGTTGCGGCGCGCATCCGGCACGTGCGTCTGCGGCCAGGCGTTGATGTGTCCGAGCGAGTCGGGAAACGCCGGCGGGTTGGGCACCGACGTCGTGATCTCGTTCCCCACGATCGAGCTGATCCAGCTCTCCAGACCCAGACTCGTGATCACCGGGGCGTAGTCCGTCTGGTAGTCGTGATCGGTGCTGATCATCACCTCGACGCCCTCCGCGGCGAAGCTGACCACCCGGTCTCGTACGGCCGCGGAGCTGTCGAAGCTCCGAGCGGAGTGAATGTGGAAGTCGCCCGAGAGGTAGCCCGGCGTCTCCACGATTCGGCGCACACGCAGGCGACGTCGGCGGGTACGGCCCTCACGAACGGTGACGCGCGAGCGGGCCACCGTGTACTCGGGTCCCCGCGTGGCAAAGAGCTCGTACTTTCCGGGTCGCACCTGGATCTTGATCGTGCCGTCGGCCAGATAGACGAAGTTCCGCTGCGCGGGACCGCCCGCGAAGACCTCGGGCTGGATGTCGTTCAGGCCGGTCGGGGTCTGCTCGAAGGCCTCGAAGTCCTTCTTGAAGAGCGGGTCGGGCGTTCCGTCCAGGCCCTTGAAGGTGATGCGCGCAGGCACCATCGGGTCGGGTCCCCGGCGGCGCTCCTGCACGATCAGCTCCAGTGTACCCAGACCCGAGAGGGGTGGGACGCTCACGGGGGTGTCCGCGCCCGCGGTCACCACGACGCCGCTGACCGTCACAGGGTCGCGCTCCACCGAACGAAACTCGAGGTCGTAGGTCCCCTCGGGAAGGACCACCCCGCTGAAGGCGCCCGTCACGTCGGTACGAAAATGGTTGACCGGCGCGCCCGTGTCGAAGCCCGGGACGGTCGGACCGCCCGTCCGCGTCGCGATCATACTCACGGCGACGTCGGGCGTGTCGCTCGCCTCGACATCGCCCGAGATGGTGCCGGTCGCAAAACCCTGGCGGGCCGCCAGCTCCGTGATCATGGGGTTGGCCACGGCCGCGACGTCGTTGCGGGCCCCCACGTAGATGCGTCGCTCGTAGACGAGCGTCCCGCCCGGATCGAGCCCGAGACCCGTGGCGAAGGGATTGTTTCCGAGCCCCGAGATCAGATGCGAGCTCACGCCGAAGAGCGAGTTCACGGGGGTCACGACCGGAGGGCTACCCCCGGGGCCGTCCTGGTCGATCGAGATCTCGCTGCCCAGCAGACCGTAGGCCACCTGTCCAGCCGGCTTCCCGCTGGTGGGATCCATGACGCCGTCCGCTGGGCTGAGGTTCCCCGGTCCGGCCATGAAGGTGGGAAACTCGATCGCCGCGATCAGCCCCGCGGGGTTCTCGAGATCGAGCTCCGTGTGCGTGAAGCCCTTTCCGGGCAGCGGAGAGAACGGCACGATCGCGCGGGAGATCCACAGGAAGACGTCCAGGAAGCCACCGAGCGATCCCGCCGAGACGCTCCCGAGGTTCGTGACGGTCGTGCGGATCGTGACGAAAGGGTCCGTGCCCGTGACGATGTACTCCGTCACGACCGGAAGCTCCGAGGGAAGCAGCGGGTCGAAGCCGAGCAGCACCCCGCTCACCGAGATCTTGGCCTCGCCCAGCGCGGTCGATGCCGAGATCGAGTCGTAGAGGATGAAGTTCTCCGTGCTCAGCCCGCCGACGGTGAAGACCTGCGCGAGCTGGTCGTTGTCCATGCCCACGAGACCGAGGTCGAGAATGGTACCGCCCGTGGGCGCGGCCTCGTTCTGCTTCGGGGGAGGGACGACTCCCAGGGGCACGCTCTGGACACCCACGTCATCGATAATCGCCTCAACGATTCCATTGCTCAGGTACCAGTCGTCGATTCCTCCATCGGCATCCGACCCGCCGAAGAGGCGCGTGGCGGCGTTCGCGACCGTGACCTGTTCCACCACGAGCTGCGCGCGTCCGAGGCCCGGCAGCAGAGCGATGCTGAGAAGGATCAGGAAGCAGGGGCGAGACATCAGGGCTCTCTCCTTTCGCGCCTGTCGCGCGGCGGGCGACGGTTCAGGGCAGGACCGTGCTGGGATCGACATCATCAGCCACGAGCACCGGCACTCCTCCGCTCTCGCTCGTCACGATCAACCGGTAGGGCCCCCCCCCACATCCCAGCGCCACCGAGGCCTCGATCGCCAGGAAGAAGGTTCCCGAGAACGGCAGGTGGCGCTGGAACCGCGGGCAGCCTCCGCCGCAGACCGTCGGGATCGGGCATGTGGCGGTCTCGATCGTCGTGTCCCCAAGGGGCGTCACGCCATCGAGGTCGATCAGCGTGAGGCTCGGCTGCAGGGTCGCCACGCCATCGGCGTCATCGTCGATCGGCTTCACGCGAACCGACACCAGCTCGCCCGCCGATCCGCTGAAAGACCAGACGTCGACGCGCGCGGAAGGTAGGTCCTCGCGCACCTTCCGCGCCACGGGAATACCCGGGAAGCTCGAGCCGATCCCCAGCTCCGCGATGCCCTCCGGGGCCCTCGGATCGAGCAGCGATGTCACCTGGTCGGTCAGCACGCGTTCGAGCGTTCCGCCCACGCAGTCGATGAGGTTGTTCAGCGTGCATGTGTAGTTGGGGTCCAGCGCGAGGCAGCCGGCATCGAGCGCGGCGAAGTTCAAGCCCACCGCCTGTGCGCCGCAGAGCTCCTCGCTCGTGAGGTCATCGCAGGCGTTGATGATCTTCTGCTGCTTGCGAACCTCCTCGTCCGCGATGCGTGCGGTCTGCTCCGCACAGGTCACACCGGCCTGATCCAGGCAGCCGCTGTACGCCGCGTTGGAGTTGGGATCGTTGACGTCGCAGCAGCCCGGTTCCGGGGGCACGCTGCAGGGCGGCCCGAAGACCCCCTGCTCGCACTGGATCTGGCACGAGGAGATCGCGTTGGTGCACTTGAGCGCGAGCTTGATCGAGCGATTCGCGAAGCGGGCGCCCGCCGAAGCGAAGCGCTTCTGGCAGCGCACCAGATCCTTGATGTCGGCTCCGGCGGAGATGGGCAGCGCCAGTGCCAAGGCGATGAGGGCCCCGAGCAGGCCAGTCCGATCGGTCATCGCGCGTCCCTCCCTGACCTCCCGCCCGCCTCACCCCGCGCGGGGCCGGGGGAAGAGTGTGCTCCACCCCCCATACTGCCACGATCTCCCCTCGCCTCCTAGCGGATTCTCGGGGCCGCTGAACCCCCAGGGCAGCGCCTCCCCCCGGAGCCGACTCCCCGCTACTCGCAGCGGAGCACGAACCCCGCCAGGGCATCCCCGAAAACCGTGTCGAGCAAGCTCGTGTGGCCGACCAGCGTGAGCCCGCTCGTCACGCTGCTTGCAAGGGCCCCACAGTCCCCCGGCACACCCGTGAGGACGGCAGGGCCCAGGGTCGCCCCGGGCGCAAGATTGGCGTCCAGGATGAAGCCGCTGGAGACCTGCGTCGTGAGGGGAAGGCAGCGGTCTCCCAGGCTCAGGAGCACGTCACCGTTTCCGCAGGGATCGGGAGGCGGAAGCGCCTCGACGTCGAGGCTGAGGGGAAGATCGCAGACCAGCGCTCCCGGAGCGGCCGGGCCCCCCAGGCCCCCGCTCACGCAGCTGCACTGACACTCTCCCCCGTGCGGCGCGCCCTCGGGGCCTGGGCAGTGGCTGCCTGGGCAGTCGCTGTCGACCGTGCAGGGAAAGTCCCGGCGCGGGCCCTCCGGGCAGAAACCCTCACACGCTGCCTGGGCCGGACGAGCCAATCCGCAGTGCGTAGCACAGAGCGCCTCACAGCTCCCCTGGTCGGCGCAGAAACCGATCCCCCCGTGCTGGCTGGCCACCTCCCAATCCAGGGCGTTCCCGCCGTCGCAGTCGATCTCTCCAGACGCACACGGCGCCACTCCCGGCGTGGCACAGAGCGTACCGATAGCCGGGATCTCGAAGGGATCCAGGCTCTGGAGCGTGCAGGCGCAGGGGGTCTTGCCCGTCCCCGGATCGGTCGCACCGCAATCGAGATCGAGCGATCCACTCAGCGAGATCGGTGGCAGCGGAAGGGCAGCAACCGCGAGCTGGATCTCACTGCCCGTAGCCAGAACGCACTTATGCGAGCCGATCGGAACTGAGCTCGAAGAACCACAGCTCAGATTCTGAAAGCCATCGTCAAGCAGATCACAGTCCACCTGGAGTCCATCCGTCCCGTTCAGCGTCTCGCAGAGGCGGCAAAAGGCCCGGGACTGCATGCAGAGGAAGAGCGAGAGTGGATCCAGGGTGGCGCTGCACACACCCGGGAAAGCGGTGCCCGGAATGAGGGTGGAGCAACGCTTCATGAGCTCCGACTCGAGCTTGCCGGCCGCCTTCACAACGCGCGGCGAGGTCGGGAGCTGCTGGACGCAGCTCTCGACCTCGGGAACCCCACCGAAGCTCTTGAGGGCCTTCCTCTTGCAATGCCAAAAGTCCAATAGCCCTTGCCCTGTGAGCTTCACGACGCTCTTCAACGCCTTCGAGCGGCAACGCGCCAGAACCGGCTCGAATGGCGGCGATGCGCTCGTCGTGCCCCGCGTCAGCGCCGTAGTCAGGTCGGAGCCGAAGAGATCCTCCACCAGCCCGAGCTGTCCGTCGATCGCCGCCTGATTCACGGCGGCGGCTCCCGTGTAGAGCACGCTCGGTGGAGGCACGCAATGGAGCTGATCGTCGCCTTCGGTGCGAGCCAGCGCGCGCGCAACCTTGCCCTTGGGGTCAGCGAGTAGGCACCCCTGCGGGTCCGTCTCCCGTCCCCGGGCAGCGTCGGAGACGCAGCGCACGTTCAGCTTGCCCTGGGCTTGGGCCACCTTCCTCGCATCGGAGTTGAGGCGCGCGATGCAGTCTTGCTCCTGTGGGCCGAGCTGGGCGTGGCCTGAGCTGGGCACACCGAGCGCCAGGCAGAAGGCCAGCCATCCCAGCGCACCACACCCGCCGAGCCTCCCGATATATCGTGGTGCCCCCACGATCCCCCCCCTACGGACCCGCTGTCTCGGGGGACCCACGGGCACTCGTGTGGGCGGGAGGCCGGCTCTCCCCGGCGGCCGCCCCTCCACCGGTTCCGGCGGCGCCACAGGTCGTGGGGCCGCACACTCCACCCGGTCCACAGCAGGTGCCGATGTAGCAGGCCTGTGTGGGGAGGCAGTCAAGGGAGCTCGCGCAGGGCTGCGCATCCGCGCAGAGGAACTCGCTCACGCAGCCGGCGTTCCCCTCCGCCGTCTGATGACAGTTGCAACCGCGGCTTGCGTCGCAGACGGGCAGTCCAGTCTCACCGCAGACGGGGTTCTCGAGGCAAAGCGGGCCGTCCGGAAGGACCTGAGACTCCATCGCATCGACGATCGCGTCGGCCGTCGCCGTGAACGCGTTGAAGCACTGATCGAAGGTCAGCCCGGGACACTGGCGTGGATCGGCGTCGGTTGGGTTCGCGATCCCGGCGCAGCCCGAATCGATCATGGCCTTGGCCTTGAGGCGGGCTTTCGCGATGCGCTCGGCCGTCTCCTGCGGCGGCACCGGCTTGGCACCCGGAAATTTGCCAAGGATCTCGCGCGTCCGTGCCTTGAGAACACCCAGGAAGTACCGCTGTTGACCGCTGCTCAGCGCGCGCTTGCACGTCTTGAGGCTCCCCCCCGCGTCCCCGGCCGGAGCCATCAGAAGCACCGAGGCCACGAGGCCTGCGAGCAGTCCCCCTCGCCTCATCGTTTTCCTCCCCTCTCGCACGTGCGGCGCATGTTTCCGCCTCATGGACCCGTGCAGAAGCTCGAGACCCCTGGCGGAGGCTGAGCTGCGCGGTTCACGTTCATGTCCTGCGGACTCGTCACGCATACGCTGTCGTCCGCGGTCGCCGCCTCCTCGACCAGCATGCAGTCCATCTGATCCGACAGGAAGATCTCGCTTCCGCACTGGCAACTCGGAATGCTGAGTTGGGTCACGAAGCTCGCATCGCTCAGACCGAGCAGCTTGATGCACTTCTTCTTCATCTTGGCGAGGAACTTAGGCTTGAACCTGTCGATCACGAAGTCCGTGTCGCCCGTCTTGGGATCGAACTTCTCCTGGCACGACTCCGAGTTCGGATCGCTGCTCAGATTCATCTTCGAGGTGCACTTGTTGACCAGCTTGTAGTGCTTCTTCTGGTACTTGAAGGCCATCTTGAGCATGAAGGCGCAGCAGTCGGCCTCGGCCTCGGTGAGCGCGAACGCGGCCCCACTTCCGGCCAGCGTCAGGAGAAGCACCAGAACCAGGGCTCTCATCTTCACCCTCCCCTACTCGAGCTCGACGACGGTGAGGGCGCGGCCCTTCGATTTGGAGCGCAGGGTCACCTCACGTGCGCGCGCGATTCCGCGCACCACACGTCGCCTCTTGTCCACCGTGACGATCATCTTCATGGATCGGGAGTCCACGAGCGGCGCGGTGAGCTCCCAGATCACGCGGCGGCTGCGGACCTCGGCCCTCAGCGGGTCACGCGTCAGCGCCACGTCGTCGAACTCCCCGCCGCCGAACGCCGGACAGTCGTTGACCGTACTGCCCGACAAGCAGACGAGGGTCGTGCCCGGGGGCACGCGGCTCTTGATGATCACGCCGTCGAGCGGCTGGAACAGTGGGTCGTTGGGATCCTGGGGCCCGAGGTTGTCGATCGAGATCGTGTACGTGATCTGGCTGCCCACCGCGACGGGATCGGGGTCGTCAAGGATGCGCACACGGAAGGCCCGATTGAAGACGCGGATCGTGTTGGAGGCATCGGCGCTGTCGCCGTTGGGGTCGGTCGCCACGGCGAAGTTCTCGATCACGTCCGAGTTCCGCAGACCCGCCGCGGACGTCGCGCGCAGGCAGACGCACTGCTCACCCGGCGGGAGGCTGGCGAAGCTCCAGGTCACGACGCCGGCCGCCGCCGACCCATTCGGGCCGCTGCAGCCACACTCGCTGCTCAGGGCGCTCGCGAAGCTGAGCGAGCCCGTCGGGATCGCCTGGCCGAGGTCGTCACGCACCGTCACGTTGGCGATCGCCTGATCGGTCAGGTTCTGCACCCGCAGGCGGTAGCGAACGTCGCCGCCGCTCTTCACCTTGCTCTGTCCCGGTGTGTCCTTGAACAGCCGCAGCCGGATCGAGTTGGGAGCTCGGATGCGTGTCCGCTGGACCTTCGTGGCGACCTCTCCACGGTCGTCCGTCGCCTGGACCTCGTTGCGGAGCTGTGCGCCCACACAGGTCTCGATCGTGAGCACGAAGCAAACGCGGACGGCCTCATCGGCGCTGAGCGATCCCACGCTCCAACGGAGCACGCCATCGGGGTCGAGCACGGGATCCGGTGCGCCGATGCTCTTGCCGCAAGCGAGCGACGCATTAGGGTCGAAGCTGACGCATCCCGGAGGATCCAGGCCGGTGTTCGGGTCGTCCGAGATGTCATCGGAGATCGTCACGCCCGAGACGTTGAACGCGGCCACGTTCTGCAGGTCGATCTGGTAGGTCAGCGACTCTCCCACCTCAACGGGCTCCGGGCGCGCGTTCACGCTCAGGCTCAGGGCGGTGACCTCCTGCACCGCAGTCAGCGCCTGATCCGACGCGACCACCGCTTCGTTGGGATCCACGAGCTCGGCGCTGTTCTGAACCGAGATACCCGGAAACTGCTCGTCCACATCGAGAGAGAGACAGACAGGAACTTGATCGTTGGGATCGAGCGTCGGCAAGCTCCAGCGCACCACGTCGTCAACGCCCAGCGTCCCTGTGATGTTCGGGTCGCCATCGCACGTGGCGGGTCCGGCGCCGCGGAATGCAGTTCCGGCGGGGAGCGGATCGCGGATCTCGCTCGCCGGAAGCGCGGCGCGTCCCCGATTCGCGCTCACGAGCAGGTAGTCGATGGTCCCCCCCGGCTCGACCGATCCCGAGCCGAGATCCACCTTCGCCAGCTTTGGACAGGGGACGTCCTCCACCTTCGTCAGCGGCGCGCTGTCCGCCCCGAAGTCTCCTCCGTTCCGAAGCACGCCCGAGCTCGCAAAGGAGGTCCCCGCTGGAACCGACGCCGGAATCCGCACGCGAAAGCTCCGTGCGCTCGCGCTGCCCGCTGCCATCGTGCCGATCGACCAGAAAGCCTTGCAGCGCTCACCCCCCCCGCAGTCCGCGCTGCTGGTGCACGGGCTTCCGCTGCCGGGGAGATTGGGATCGCTGGCCAGGCAGAGCGTCTCGCCCCCGAACGGAGCGGTCGTCACCACAGTTCCGGTGGGAATCTCTGCGCTGAGCTCCAGGTTCGTGACGGACGTGCTCGCGCCGTTGGAGAACCCGATCGTGTACTCCCTGAACGCGGAGCCCTCACAGTCCTCGGGATCCGTGCGCACCGACATCGAGACGCCCAGCGGACGCACAGCCGTGAGCGTTCCCGCACTCGCCAGCGCCGCACCGGTCGCTGTCGCGATCGCCGCGTTCACGATGAAGTTCTCCGCGACGGTGGGGAAGTCCACCTCGACCACGAGGGTCACGGTCACCTGGCCGCCGCCCCCCGCCAGGGTGCCGATGCTCCAGATCACGGCGTTGCCACTCCCCAGCAGCGCGCCGGGTGCCTGGACGAAGCTCGTGGCGAGCGGGATCGAGCTCTCGATCTGGAGGTCTTGGGCGGCCTCGTCGCCGCTGTTCGTGACGCGGATCGTGTAGCTGAGGTCGCCTCCGGCCCCGACCGGGTCCGGAGTCGCGCTCATCTCGACCGCGAGGCTCACGAGTGCCCATGCCGGCGCCGGTGTGGCGAACAGCACCACGGCCCCCAAGAGTGGCCCGAGCCACCCCCGGCTCCCTGCGCCCTGACCCACGAGCCTACCTCCTCTCGGCTCGATCATCTCCTTACCGGACTATTAGCTACGCAGCACGGGTGCGTGTCAAGGCAAAACTGAGGGAGGGGTTGAGGCTTGGGCAGACCGGGCTCGCTCCCTGCAGTGTGGGCGGAATTCCTTGCGCCGGTACGGGAAAAGGTCCTAGGGTCCGCCGCGTTTGGGCAGGTGGTCGAGCACCATCCGAATCAGCTCGGTACGGGCGATGGGCTTCGTCGCAAAGCCGTTGCAGCCCGCCTCGATGCACTTCTCGCGGTCACCTGGCATGGCGTGCGCGGTGAGTGCAATGATCGGTCCCGTGTATCCCGCACTCCGCAGCGCCTGGGTCGCCTCGTAACCATCCATCACGGGCATCTGCATGTCCATGAGCACGATGTCGAACGGCTCGTCCGCCAAGCGGGCCTCCAACGCCAGCTCCACCCCCAGCCGACCGTTCTCGGCGCAGGTCACATCGAAGCCCGCCTTGCGCAGGATCATCCCGATCAGCCGGCGGTTGTCGTGGCCGTCCTCTGCGAGCAAAACGCGACCGGCCGGCCGGCTCTCCTTCACTCGATGGATGAACTCGAGCGTGGAGTCCTCGTCGCCGGGGAGCGCGAAGGGCTTGAACCCGTGCCCCTCGTTCCCGTCGATCAGCTCCACGCCGTCGAGTGGGCCCGTATCGACCGTGAGGATGAAGCTGCTGCCCTGACCCTCGATCGTCTCCGCGACGACCTCACCGCCGAGCAGACGGGCGAGCTGAGAAGAGATCGTGAGGCCAAGACCCGTGCCCCCGAACTTCCGGGTCATCGAGGCATCGGCCTGAGAGAAGGCCTCGAAGATCCGATCCATGGCCTCCGGCGCGATGCCGGGGCCGGTGTCCGCCACCGCGAAGCGAAGCTTCCCGGAGCCGTTCGCGGCCTCGACGAGCTGGATCGTCAAACGGACGCCGCCCTGCTGGGTGAACTTGATCGCGTTGCCCACCAGGTTCATCAGGATCTGACGCAGGCGCGTGGGATCCGTCCGAATCGTGGAGGGGATCTTTCCGAGGTAGGTGATGTCGAAGCCGATGTTCTTTTCCTCGGCGGCGTTGCGCATCATCAGCTCGATGTCGGCGATCGCCTCGAACGGCGACGTGTCGAGGATCTCGAGATCGATCTTTCCCGCCTCGATCTTCGAGAGATCGAGAATGTCGGTCAAGATCCGCATCAGATGCTGACCGCTGCGCTTGATGGTCTGGAGGTTCTCGATGCGGCTGCGTGGCGCACGGGAGATATCCCCGTCCTCGAGCAGGGCATCTGTGAAGCCCAGGATCGCGGTCATGGGCGTCCGGAGCTCGTGGCTCATGTTGGCGAGGAACTCGCTCTTCGCACGTGTGGCCGCTTCGGCGCGGCGCTTCGCCTCGCGAAGCTCGTGAATCGCCTCCTGCGGCTCACTGGCCATCGACTGCAGGATGGCCGAGAGTCGGCGTGCCTCCTCCTGCTCCCGCTTGAGCTGGGCGCGCAGATCCCACTCGACGCGCACCCTCTCGACCTCGCGCGCGCGCAGATCCAGGACCTGACGGCGCAGCTCTCGCAGCGACTCGGCCAGCTCCCGCTCTCTCGAGGATCCTTCAGACATGGATCGCCGTCCCTGGCGACGCGGCGCCAGCTTCCTAGATCGGCCATCCTGCTCGAATCCTAGAGCCGGAGCGCGAGAAGCGGCTGCCCCGACCCCCGGCCCCCGGCCGACTTGCGGCTGGTAGGATGCTCCCATGCAGGGCCGGGTCCGCGCCGTTCTGCCGTCGCTTCTGATCGTTCTGCTCACGGGGCTGACCTATGCGGGCAGCCTCGATGGCGGGTTCGTCTCGGATGACCTCCGTGGCGTGCGCGACAACCCCCTGCTCCGCTCGCTCGATCTGGAGAACCTGGGTCGGATTGCGACGAGCTTCGATGCCGCAAACTACATGCCCCTCACGGTCCTCTCGTTGGCGCTCGACCACTGGATCTTCGGGGGAGCGCCCTGGGGCTATCACGCGACGGCGCTGGCTCTTCACGTTCTTTGCGCGCTCGTGCTGCATCGCCTGCTGCTGCAGCTCGAGCTGGGCGCGGGGGCCGCGCTCGCCGTGGCCCTGCTGTGGGCCGTGCATCCCGTACAGGTGGAGTCCGTGGCCTGGATCAGCGAGCGAAAGAACGTGCTCTCAACGCTGCTGATGCTGTTGGCCTTCCGCAGCTACCTGGGCTGGTCCCGGCATGGCGGCGCCTGGCGCTTCCTGGGTCTGCTCGCGCTCTACGTGCTCTCCTTGCTGAGCAAGATGACGACGATGGTGCTCCCCGCGCTCTGCCTGAGCTACGAGCTCTGCTTCCGGGGACGCCTCGGGAGGCGGGAGCTGCTGGCGAGCCTGCCCCTCTTCGCGGGAGGCGTACTCGTGGGCGCTTACAACCTGGTCGGAAGCCGCGTCCACGCGGTGGCCTACCATGGCGGAAGCTTCCTCGTGTCGGCTCTGAGCTCCGCGGTCGTCGTCTTTCGCTATCTGGGCAACGTGCTGGTTCCCACGCGGCTCTCGATCTACTACGACGTTCCGCTGCGGGCAAGCCTGCTCGATCCCACGACCGCTCTGGCGGTCCTGGGCCTGACCGCGGGTGCGGTCGCAGCCCTCTACGGCCTGTGGAGACGCGTCCGCGAGGGGTTCTGGCTGCTCTGGTTCTCCATCACTCTCCTGCCCATGCTGAACCTGATTCCGTTTCCCGCTCTCATGCAGGACCGCTACCTCTACGTTCCTCTGGTGGGCCCGCTCGTCGGCTTGACGCTCCTGGCACACGCCGCGCGCCGGAGAGGCGTGCCCGCCCCCCTTTTGGGAGCGGTCGCCGCGGCCGCCGTCGGGGCCAGTGCGCTGCTCAGCGTCCAACGCGTCGAGGTCTTCGACAGCCCACTCGCTCACTGGCGGGACTGGGCCACACAGATCGTCTACCTGCCCTCCGATCCTCCACGGCGTATTCCGGAGTTCGAGGCACGCGTTCGAGCGCTGCGGGAGGCGTTGCACGAGCGACCGCGCTCGGCGGTGCTGCACGCGAACCTGGGTGCGCTCTACTTCCAGAGGGGCCTCTCAGCCGAGGCGGTCCGCGAGCTCCGGATCGCGGCGCGTCTCGCCCCCGGACACCGACAGATCCTCGCCACCCTGGGACGGGCGCTGGCCGAAGCGGGCCGGCCCCAGGAAGGGGAGCGCATTCTGTCTCGAGCCGCAGCCCTGGATCCCCATGCCTTTCCCACCTGGCGGGCCCTGGCACGCCTCCGGCTGCAGCTCGGTGACCTGCAAGGCGCACGCGAGGCCCTGCGGGCGCTCGAGCGCATTCGACCCGCGGACTCGTCCCTGGGCCGAAGCTGGGCGTCGCTGCGCGACTCTCTCGCGCAACTCGAGACCGAGGGAGCGGCGCAGCACGACCGCCCTTGAGTCACTGAACCGGCCGCGGCCCGAAGTGCAGCCCCGCGAAGAACGCCCGCGCCTTCTGACACGAGTCGTCGCTGTCGCTCATGAGGGCTACCGCGACCGCGGCGGGGGGCGGCTCGGAGAAGGCCCGCTCGTAGTCGCCCGCAACGTTCACCTCCTCGTGCCGCCAGCGGCCGGGCTCGCCCGCCCCGAGCGAGAGCATGCGTGAGGCGGCCGTGTAGGGGTTGGGCCAGATCGCACCCCGGGGCTCCGCGGCGGTCCAGACGTAGTTCAGCGCGTTGCCGGGAAGCTCGATCCGGAGCAGCACCTCGAGGGTGCTCCGTCGCAACCGCTCCCAGACCGAGGCCCGCCCCGGCCGGTACTCGAAGAGCACGTAGACGCGGGCGGCGAAGTCGTCGCCGGCCTTCACACGGACGTGCTCGAGATCGAGCGGCACGTCCACCCGCCAGTCCCAGGAGAGCCGAGGGTACGCGCGCAGATCGAACTCATTCAGCTCGTACACGAGCGCAGAGGCGGAGCAGTCCGCCTCGGCGCGAACGGCCGCCCGGCCGTCGATCCTGAGTGGCGTGTAGCGGGTGTGCCGGGCGACCTTCGGAAAGGTCAGCGGCTCCCAACCCGCCGCCCCGGGAGGCGGCAGCCGCCACTCCGCCGCGTGGGACAGCGTCGGCGGAGCCGCCAGCAGCGGAAGCAGCGCGAGCAGACGAACCGGCAGCCCTATCAGCATCGGCAGCCCGCAGAGTAGCCGCCGTGGCGCGCAGGAGCGAGCCGGGGCCCGGAGGACCGCCACGCAACCGCGCCTCGCGCCACAGCTTGAGGTACGGGTCCTCCCACCGGGTCGGTCCCGGCCGGGTGGCGTGATACCCTCGATAGGGATCTGGACGTGAGGGTTGCTGTCATGCTCGAGGCTTTGGCGCGGATGCCTTCCGGGATGCTCGCCGCTGGACTTCTGACCGCGCTCCTCGCGCTCCCCGGCTCATCGAACGCAGACTGCCGCGCCTGTGCCGTGGCCGAGCGGGACTGTCAGGGCGTTGTTCAGCGTGAGGTACGGAGCTGCCGAACCCGCTGCCGCGATCTCGAGCCTTTGCAGCGGGATGCCTGTCGCGCGCGCTGCCGGCAAGCCCGCGAGCAGGCGCTGAACGGCTGCGCCCGGATGACGCAGGGTTGCGAGCAGAGCTGCCGGTCCGCTGCGGACCCGAGCTGCGCCGAGGCCTGCCTCGATCCGATGCGCGAATGCGGAGCGCAGGCCCGCCGCACGCGCAGCACCTGCCTGCGGACGTGTCGCTCGCAGGCCGCCGAGCAGCGCGGGATCTGCCAGGCGGGTCCTGCGGAGCAAGTCAGGGACTGTCTGGTGCGCACCGCGAAGGCTCAGAGGGCCTGTGGGCTCACCTGCCAGGAGGGTGTGACCTCCGCGGCCACGCGCTGTCGCAGCAGCTTGCTGGACTGCGTGAGGGGCTGCTCCGGCGGCTGAGCTCTCGCGACGCGCTCGCAGCCAGCTCAGAAGACCAGCACGGAGCGAAGATCGAGCTTGGGGAGTCGGCTGCGCCCGTCGAGACCGGAAAGCTCGATCAGGAAGCTCCCACCGACGACCTCTCCTCCCATGTGCGTGACCAGGCTCGCCGTCGCGGCGGCGGTTCCTCCCGTCGCGATCACATCGTCGATGAGCAGAACACGCTGTCCGGGCTGGATGGCGTCGCGATGCATCTCCACCTGCTCCTTGCCGTACTCCAGGTCGTAGGTCTCCTGAACGGTCTCCCAGGGGAGCTTGCCCGCCTTGCGCGTGATGGCAAAGCCCGCATTCAGCGCGATCGCCACGGGCGGGCCGAAAATGAAGCCGCGCGACTCCACGCCCACGACCAGATCCACGTCGCTGTCACGGAACGGATCGGTCATGGCCTCGCACGCGAGCTTGAGCGTCTGGGGATCCTGAAGAAGCGGTGTGATGTCACGAAAGAGAATGCCGGGCTTGGGAAAATCCGGCACGTTGCGGATCTTTTCCAGAAGTCGCTCGGCGAATCGATCGCTGGGGCTCACTCGAGGTAGTCTAAAGGATCGACCGCTCTTCCGCCGCGCCGGATTTCGAAGTGCAGGTGGGGCGCGCTCGCCCGCCCCGTCCGACCCGACTCCGCGATGATCTCTCCCTTCTCGACGAACTCGCCGACCCGGACGAGATTGCGCCGATTGTGGGCGTAGACAGTCGAGAGGTTCCCGCTGTGCTTCACGACGATCAGGTTTCCGTAGCCCGAGAGCCGATCGTCGCTGTGGATCACACGACCCGACTCCGCGGCGCGGACGGGCGTTCCCTCCGGCACCGAGATGTCCAGTCCGTCGTGGTGCGCCCCGTGGCGGAGCCCGAAGGAGCTGGTCACCGGCCCGCGTACGGGCCAGACGAAGGCGACCCCGCCGCTGCGGCCCCGGGGCACGCTCGCCGTCCAAACACGGCCGTTGCGGGCTCGGATCTTCGGCCGGCCGGCCGGGACCACGAGCCGTTGACCCACGCGGAGACGCGACGGATCTTCGATGCGATTGGCCAGCGCCACAGCCTCGACGCTCGCACCGTAGCGCTGCGAGATCGACCAGAGCGTCTCCCCGGCCCGGACGACGTGGGTGCGAGTCGCAGCCGGCGGCTTCGGTGCGGGAGGCGGCGACGCGCAGGCCGCGGCCAGCAGCACGATCAGCCACCAGCGGATCATCCGGTGCGGGCCGCGCGCCGGTGCCGATGAACGTAGATCGCGACGAGCAAGAGGCCCCCCCCCACCAGCCAGACCGTTGCATTCCGGAGCAGAGGCCGCCAGAGCGCCTCGCTCTCCCCCGCGAGATAGCCGATCACGACCAGCACCGTGCTCCAAAGGCCCGAGCCCAGCGCCGTGTAGAGCACGAAGCGGCCGAGGTGCATCCGTGCCAGACCCGCGGGAATCGAGATGAGCTGGCGCACAGCCGGAATCAGGCGCCCCACGAAGGTGGTGATCTCGCCGTGCTCGGCGAAGTATCGATCGGCGCGCTCGAACTGCGCCGGTCCGATCAGAAAGTAGCGCCCGATCCGCTCCAGCACGGGTCGACCCAGCCGGTGCGCGAGGCTGTAGTTGAAGGCGGCCCCACCGAGGCTTCCGCACACCCCCGCCAGCACGGCGAGAACCGGATCCATCTCGCCCCTCGAGGCCAGGTAGCCCGCGGGAATCAGCGCAACCTCGCTCGGGAACGGCACGAAGGAGGACTCCACGAACATCATCGCGAAGATCCCGATGTAGCCCCACGCACCGACCGTCGCGATCACCCAGTCGACCGCGGTCTCGAGAAACGATTCCAAGGGTCGCTCCTATCCCCGCTCCAGCCCAGAAGGGTGGCTCAGCGTCCGTTCAGTCTCCAGTCGAAGGGCAGGTAGGACACCGTGAGTCCGCCCTGATCCAGGATCTCGACGTCGTGCGGCGGGAGATAGCGACGCACAAGACGAAGCACCACAGAATCAGGTGACGAAGTTCCAGCGCCCCCTGAAGGGGTCCCCTCACCGAGCAGACGAACGAGATCCAGGCCGTACCACGCGAAGATCCGGGACAGCCAGACGGTACGGTGCGCGGCATCGATCCGAAAGCCGTGCTGGGAATCCTCGAGGAAGCTTCGTGCCGCTTGCTCGAGTTGAGCATCGAGCCGAGAGCCGACATACGCGCCGGCTCGCAGCGGAGGAGACCCTCGCGCCGCGTCGCAGAGCGCGAAGATCACGCGAGGCTCCGCATAGCGCTTTCGGAGCACGTCGTGGGCGACCTCGCTCAGGCTGTAGCGCTGCCCGTCGATGACAAGCCGCCGATCGTCCCACGCATCGGCAATCTGACGAATGCTGTTCGCCGGATGCAGAAAGCCCGGTAGAGCCACTCGGCGAACCGGATGGTGCTCGAGCACCAGCCGGAGCACCGCCGCGTTGTACGCGTTCAGCCAGAGGGCGATCTGCTCCTCCGGCGTGGCGCTCGCGAGCTCGACCTCCCGGGCCGCCGTGAGGTAGCGCTCCAGGACGTCCACGCTGCTCGCCAGACCGGCGTAGTCCACCCACGCCCCGTTGACGTGCCGACGCAGGAGCGCGTCGTAATCCCGCGGATCCACGAGCTCCGCCCCCACCGCACCACCAGCGCCGAGCCACAGCAGGAGCAGAGCCGCGCTCGCAACCCCCAGGCGGGCCCAGCGCCCCGCCCCGCCGCGCGCGCAACCGACCCGCGCGGGAAGGGTCCCTGGCAGAATCCAGCCCTCTCGCAACCCTTGAGCTCCCCACCCCTCCCCCTCCTTTTCGGCCCGCGAGCGCCCCCGCTATACTCCTGCGCCAACGGGGCGTAGCGCAGCCTGGCAGCGCGTCTGAATGGGGTTCAGAAGGTCGGCGGTTCGAATCCGCCCGCCCCGACCAGTTTTCCAGAAACTCAACAACGACTTAGCTTCGTCTCACTGCCACTGCGTCTTGCAGTACTTACGCCCGCTCTAAGTCCGTTCTAGCTCGTTTCACCGCTGAATTTCGGAACTTGGCTTACCATTGGCTTACCAGAGAATTCTGGGCTCCGTAAGTCCTTGAATGTGCGGCGTTACAGTAGGCCCACTGATCGGTATTCAGTCGTCCGGTGCGAGGAGATCGCGAAGGTTTTTCAGAAACCACGGCAAGTCGCAGGAAACTTTCTCGTCCGTCTGAACAGGAGTGGGGGTGCGCGAAATCAGAATCCGTCGGCTCGCATCGATCCACTGCCCCATCGCGTCCAACCGCTGCATGTCCTGTGGACTTGGATGTGAAGTCAGCTTGATCTCGATTGCGAAGCGTTCGAGACCGACGTCCAACACCAGATCGATCTCTCGCCCGTCGCTGGTGCGGAAAAAGGCGGCGTCATGTTCGATTCCGAGCGCTGCCACATGCCCCAAGGTCTGCTCGATCACGAAGCCTTCCCAACTGGCGCCGACCCAGGCTTGATCCAGCAGCTGCCTGCGATCCGCAAGCCGGAGCAGAGAGTGCAGCACACCCGAGTCACGCCAGTACAGTTTGGGACTCTTGACCAGTCGCTTCTTGATATTGGCGTGCAAGGGCTCCAAGCGGCGCAATAGGTATGCGCCCTCGAGGTAGTCCACGTAACGGTTGACCGTCTTGAAATCGATGCCGAGACTTCGCGCGATCGCAGAGGCATTCCAGGCCTGCCCGTGAACTGCAGCCAGCATGCGCATCAGGCGTCGCGTGAGACTCGGCGCCGCGGACAGGCCCCAGTTCGGGAGGTCGCGCTGAGCCAATAAGTCGAGATAGTCCGATTGCCATTTCGGGAAGCGCGATGGACGCAACAGGCCGCCGTCCGGATAGCCGCCGACCGCCCAGAGTCGTTCGCGTTGGGGATCGGATTCAAGCTCCCGCCAAAGGAACGGCGTAAGCTCCACAAGCGCGAGCCGCCCCGCCAACGACTCGGAGACCTCCCGCATCAATGCGGGGGAAACCGACCCAAGCAGGAGGAATCGGCCCGTGCGTCCACGGTCGGCATCGATGGCAGCTCGAAGACGGGGGAAAACCTCGGGGTGAGCCTGTGCTTCATCCAGCACGACCAGTCGCTTCTGCTGCGTACACGCATCCCACTCCAGGTCGAGGCGCAGCCGGTCCTGCTCAAGCTCCAGATCGTAATAGCGCCCACGGCGGGCAGACGAGAGCCCCTTGGCCAACGTCGTCTTGCCCGCCTGGCGTGGGCCCAGCAGGGCCACAGCCGGACTCTCGCGCAGCGGCTTGGCAAGGCGTCTTTGAATCAACCGCCGGATGGGCATATTTGAATTTTAGGAACTAATTCCTAATTTACAAGTCCCCTCCCCGGCGAGCGAGGGCGGAGGCATCAGGCTCCCGGTAGGGTAGGCTGGGTGTCTACCGAGTACCCCGGGGGACCGCTGACGTCGTGGCGAGCGATACCGAACTCGAGGATCTGATCGTAGCCTCCATTCGTCGCATCTTGCGTGCGGTCGACCTGCATTCCCGACAGCTGATGGACGAGCACGGCATCACGGCGCCGCAGCTGGCGACGCTCGCAGAGGCCGGCCGGTTGGGTGATGCGACGATCGGCGCAATTGCGCGGGCCGTCCATCTGAGCCAGCCGACAGTGTCGGGCGTCATCGACCGCCTGGAGGTACGCGGCCTCGTCTGCCGCGAACGGTCGGCACAGGATCGGCGCTCCGTCGTAGTGAAGATGACGGAGAAGGGCGAGAAGCTCCTGGCGGAGTCCCCTTCCCTACTGCAGGATCGCTTCCGCGACGAGCTTGCGCGGCTCGAAGGCTGGGAGCGGCACTGGCTGCTCTCCGCGCTGCAACGCATCGCCGCCATGATGGACGCGGAGACGATCACCGCCGCACCCGTCCTCGATGCCGGTCCGATCTCCACCGACGACGGAGACTTCGAGCCACCCATCGAGGGTCGCTGAACTTTGCGGAGTCAGCCAGACCCGGACCGGCGAACCCAGCGAACTCCGAGGAGAACTGCGTAGAGCGCAAACACCGCCACCATGCCGGGGAAGTTGACGTAGGTCGCGCTCGCGTAGTCGGAACTCAGCCAGAAATGGCTCACCGCCAAACCCGCAGCGACGAGAATCATGCCCATCCCTTGCGTACAGGGCAGTCCCAGCAGTCGGACCACGAGCAAGGGCCCGAGCGTGCACGAGAGCACCGCCCAGGCATCGAGCACCAGCTCGAAGACGCCGGACCTCGAGCTCAGCGCGATGAGTAGTGCGATTGCCGTGAAGACGAGGGTTGCCAACTTGGCGATGGCATAGGAGCTCGACCAGCGGGGCTCGAGGTCCTGCGTGACGGCACTCGTGCACGCGATGATCTGGGAGTCCGCAGTAGACATCGTTGCTGAGAACAAGCCCGCGAGCATGAGGCCGATTAACACGTCAGGGAGCAGCTCGATGCTGAGCAGCGGCAGGGCGTGCTCGCTCCCGAGCACGGAGGTAGACATCAGGTCCGGAAGGATTACGCGCGCGTGCAGCCCCACCCAGATCGCCATCGCGTAAAACGGGATCAGCCAGAGAAAGTAGTAAAGACGTGCCCGACCGAGGTGCGCGGGGTCGTCGATCGTCATGCTTCTCACCAGGATATGCGGCTGACCGATCACCCCGAGACCTCCGAACACCATGCCGAGCAGATAGATCCCGAAACCGAAGTGCAGGTCGGCGGGCCAGAGCTGTGGAAGCTCCGGCCCGATCGTAGCGAGCGCGGGCATGAGCGCACCCGGTCCGCCGACGTGCAGACTCGCTACGACGGCGAGCACGGCCATGGAGCCGAACATGGCCACGGACTGGGCTGCGTCGGTCCAGATCGAGGCCCGAATGCCCCCGGCGTAGCAATAGATCACTACGATCACGCCACCGAGGACGGCACCCGTGGATGCGGGCATGCCGAAGATCGACTCCAGCGCGGTGCTACCGGCTTTCAGCTGCGCCGCGGCGTAGGTCGCTAGATAGAAGACGCTGAGCAGCGCTAGCAGACTGAGGATGAGATTCCGTCCAGCGGCGCGACGCGGAGCGACCAGCGCCAGCACCGAGATCTCGTCATGCTCTTCGGACAGGCGGCGAAGCTTCGGATACACGAAGAGCCAGGCGATGAGATCCCCCACCGCCCACCCCACGAGCCACCAGAGCGAAGACAATCCCACGCGATAGGTCAGCCCGATCTGCCCGACGAACATGAACCCACTGTTCAAGGTGGCCACGGCCGAGAGCGCGACGAGCCAGGCCGGCATGCTTCGCCCGGTCAGCAGGTAATCTTTCGTGGTGTGCTTCCGGTGGATGGCTGAGACCGCACCAATGCCGGTGAAGATCAGCAGCGATGAAAAGAAGGTGACGACGATCAGCCAACGGTCCGGGGCGAGTAAGGCCTCCATGGCAGCCGAGCCCGCGGGCTCACACCGCGTTTACGGGACGGAACTCGCGGCTTGCGATGTGCTCCGGCCGGGGCGGCAGTCCGCTGAACGGCTCGACCAGCGTGTTCTCGACGCTGTTGTAAACGAAGAACGCGTTGGTACGCGGAAACGGCGTGATGTTCCCGTTCGAGCCGTGCATGATGTTGCAATCGAAGAAGACCACCGACCCCGCCGGCCCCGTCGGCGCCCGAATACCGCATCGCTCCCCCAGCCAGCTCAGAACGTCACGCTCCGGGACTCCGTACTCCTGTCTGCGGAGGGAGACGAGATGGTGATTCTCGGGTGTCATCCCGGAACAAGCCACGTAGTGCAGATGGGACCCAGGCATGACCATCAGCGGTCCGTTGAAGGGATAGCTCGGGGTCAGGTTGATCGAGACGCTGAGCGCGCGCATACGGGGCATCCCATCCTCGACGTGCCAGGTCTCGAAGTCCGAGTGCCATGCGAACTCCTGACCATCGAATGCGGGCTTCAGGTTGACTCGCGACTGATGGACGTAGACCGGGCTGCCGAGAATCGCCTCGGCCACGCGGACGAACCGCCGGTCGGCGGCCAGCTTCTCGAAGCTCGGATGCGTGCGGTGGATCCTGAAGAGCGAGCGGATCTCGTTCCCATCGGGCTCTCGCACGAGCTCGGGAGAAGAATCGTCGCGGCGATCTCGAACCTCCTGCGCAAGCTCATCGGCGAGCTCCGTAATCTCGCTCGTCGAGAAGAGGCCTTCGACGAAGAGGACTCCTTCACGCGCGAAACTCTCGAGTTGGTCGTGCGTCACTGCGGGTTCTACGCAAGCGCTCGTGGGTGGATAGACCACGGGGTCCTTGCGCTCGCTCACGCCGGATGGCGCGCCGGTCCGCGAGGGATAGAGGTCGATCATTCGCGCTCCCATGGCATTTGGGGCGGTGGCGGATAGGCGCCGTCGGGCCCATGGACCTCCCGACCCGTACACGGCGGATTGAATACACAGACCATGCGCAGCGTCTCGTATGCCCGAAGCACGTGTCGCTCGTGGCCGTCCAGCGCATAGAGCGTCCCGGGCTCGATCGCGTAGACGGGCCCCGCGGGCAGCACCTGCAGCTCGCCTTTCCCCTCGATGCAGTAGACCGCCTCCAGGTGATGCCGGTACCACATCACGGTCTCGGTCCCGGCGTGGATGATCGTGTCGTGCATCGAAAAGCCCAGTCCGTCCTTTTCGAGCAGGAAACGTCGGCTCTCCCAGGTCTCGGCTTGTGTGTGTCGATCCGTACCGATCAGCTCCGCGAGCCGGCGCACGATCACCGCTCATCCTCCCCACCGAGCTCGGTGCCGATGACGCGCGTACGACGTGCATGCGTCTCGATCGCTTCGGCCACGGCGCGCGAAAGCCGCTGAAGACCATCTTCCAGCAGATCGTCGTCAATCACCAGCGGTGGCATCAACTTCACGACGCTCGACTCCGGCCCGGAAGTCTCCAGGATGAGGCCCTGCTCGAACGCCGCGGCGCTCACGTCGTCGGCAAACTGCTCGACCGGGGACTCCAGCCCCTGGATCAGACCCCGGCCGCGCACGGAGGCCTCGAGAAATTCGTGCTTATGTGCGAGCTCCTCCAGACGCGCGCGTACGATCCGTCCTTTGCGCTCCACCTCGCACCGCAGCTCGTCGGTGCGCCAGAATTCCAGCGCCGCCGAGGCCGTTACGAAAGCCGGGTTGTGGCCTCGGAACGTTCCGTTGTGCTCGCCCGGCTCCCAGATATCGAGATCGGGGCGCAGCAGCACCATGGCCAGCGGTAGCCCGTAGCCCGAGAGCGACTTCGACAGGCACACGAGATCCGGACGAATCCCCAGCTTCTCGAAGCTGAAAAACGAACCGGTGCGGCCACAGCCGACCTGAATGTCGTCGACGATCAGGAGGATCCCGTAGCGGCGACAGATCCGCTCGAGGCGCCGCAGCCACGACCGACGAGCGACGTTGATCCCGCCCTCGGCCTGAATCGTCTCCACAATCACGGCCGCCGGAGGATCGATCCCACTACCGCCATCCTCCAAAAAGGCCGTAAGATAGTCGAGGGTGTCGACGTGCTCACCGAGATAGCCGTCGAAAGGCATCAGCGATGCGTGCGCGAGCGGCACGCCCGCACCCCGTCGTTTGAACCCGTTCCCCGTTACAGCCAGCGATCCGAGCGTCATCCCGTGGAACGCATTCGTGAAGCTGACGATCGTCTCTCGGCCCGTCACCTTGCGCGCGAGCTTGAGCGCGCTCTCCACCGCGTTCGTACCGGTCGGACCCGGAAACTGAATCTTGTACTCGAGATCCCGGGGTCCGAGGATGATCGCCTCGAAACGCTCGAGAAACTCTCGCTTGGCGGTGGTGGCCATGTCGAGCGAATGGCAGATGCCGTCGCGCCCGAGATACTCGAGAAGTCGACGCTTGAGGTCTGGGGGATTGTGTCCGTAGTTGAGCGCTCCCGCACCACTGAAAAAATCGATGTAACGCTCGTTTTTCTCGTCGATAAGGACGCAGCCCTGCGCACGATCGAAAACCGCGGGAAACGAGCGGCAGTAGGCGCGGACTTCGGACTCGAGCCGCTCGAACGTATGCACGATTCTACTCTCCCCCTCAGGCGTTAGACGCCTGGCTCCCTAGCGGACCGATCCGCAGGCGAATCTCATCTTCATGATCGCGACCGGGAAAGAGCGAACCGGCGAATCCGCAGTCTTCATGAAGGGCGGCCTGATGTCGCCGGGCAAACGCCGAGAACAGCGCGTACGATGCGGTGTTGGACGGCGTGACCGTCGCCTCCAAGAACATCACGTCACGACACCCGGGCTGAGCCAGCAGACCGTCCAGCAGCGCCGCGCCCGTTCCGCATCTGCGCGCTTCGCGCGCAACCCCGATCTGCCACACAAAGACCGTGTCCGAACGATCGGGCGGTCGGTAGCCGCAAACGAAGGCGATGACACGGCCCGAGGCCTCCGCGACGAGGCTCGTCGCGGCGAAGTCCGAGCAAAGCAGCAGATAGGCGTACGGCGAGTTGCGGTCGAGCTGCTCGGATTCGCAGACCAGGCGCCAGATCTCGCGGGAGTCGGCGAGCCGGGGCGATCTCAGGCTGTAGGTATTTGACCTCGCTTCAAGGGCCTCCGATCCCTGTGATTCCATAGACTCGTATCGAGTTGATTCGAAAGAGGATCTCTCCGCCTGCGTCAGCCGCACTCTCCCCCCAGGTCTCTTCGCTCCGCTTAATCGCCCGGAATTCCAAAGGCTTCCCAAGCCGCTGCGAATGCTAACAGGCAGCCCGAATTGATTCAACTAAATCTAAATGGCATGTTTGACCCCGGCCTGAGCACATAGGATGTTTTCAGTGACGATCTAATTGGGGGGATGCTCGTGAAGGAAGTCTTGGACCATCACTACGGGAATCTGGCCGCTTGCTACGATGAATTCCTCTACTACTCCCCGCAGTTCGTACGGGCGCTCACCCAGAAAATGATCGAGCACCTCGCTCTCCGGCCCGAGGACGCACTCGTTGATCTGGGATGCGGAACAGGAATGTATTCGCAGGACATCCTCGAGCAGGTGCCCTTGCGTCAGGAAATCCTGGGCGTGGATCCCTACGCCGAGATGCTCGAACAGACCCCTCCGGAGGCCCGTATCCAGCCCCTGCAAGCGGATGCGCTCCAGTTCTCGAACATGGCGCTGGTATACGACAAGGTGCTGGTCAAAGAGGCCATTCACCACGTGCCCTTGTCAGATCGACAGACGTTGTTTCGAAACCTGCACCGACACCTGTCGCGCGACGGACGACTCCTGCTCGTACACGTGCCACCCAAGCTCGACTATCCGCTCTTTGCGGCGGCGCTGCAGCGTTGTGAACGCTGGCATGCCGATCCTAACGAGCTCGAATCGCTGCTGTGCAAAGCCGGCTACACGGTGCACCGCGACGCGCTTGACTACCAGCACGAGATCCCGAAGGAAACCTACTTCCAGATGGTGGACGGTCGGTACATGTCCGTGCTGTCTTCGTTTAGCGACGAGGAGATCCGGCTCGGTCTCGCCGAGATGGAGGAACGTTACGCTTACGAGCCTACGCTACGGTTCGTGGATCATTTCGATTACATCGTCGGCATCCGCGACTAGTAGGCGTTCTGAGTGCGCACCCGTCAAACTCGCGTCACGGAGAGAGCACTTCCGACCTTCGTCCCGTAGCCTGCTGATTGAAACCTCGGAACGAAAGCGCATGGACCGACTCCGAGTGGATCCCGAGCTCTGAGAAGGAGGTGGCTGAGTTCCCCTCGCCAAACGCCGATTTTGGCTTACCATTGGCTTACCGACAATGTCACCAACCTACAGAAGGCCACGAATCCGCGAATAGAGGCCGATTTCGAGACGGGCGATCTGAATGGTCTTCAGCGGCGCGGGCTTCTGGCCTTTCACCCTTTTCGGTATGACCTTCTCTGCAATCAAATCCGCACTCCCGGCCTCTAGCTCCTCCTCGTACACTAGGTCCAGGCAGTTCGGGTCGCTGTAGAGTCGGAAGGTCAGCTCAACACTCACCAGACGCCAGCCCCCGTCGCTGCTCCAGGACCGCTTTCGGGAGGAGCTCGCGCGTCTGGAAGGATGGGAGCGGCACTGGCTCCTCTCCGCGCTCGAGCGCATCGCCGCCATGATGGATGCCGAACGGATCAAGGCCGCGCCGGTCCTCGACGCGGGTCCCATCCGCACCGAATCGGGCGAGATCGAGCCGGAAATCGAGGAGCCGCCGTAGGCCGCCTTCAGCTCTCGAGCACCGCGCTCAGGAAGGCGCGGGTCCGCTCCTGGCGCGGGTGGGAGAGGATCTCGCCCGGGGCTCCCTGCTCCAGCGCCCGTCCCTCGAACGGATCCGGGAGTGTGGACGGCGTCGTCAGTCGGTGCTCTGACGCGGCTTGTCGGTCACGCCCTCTCGGAACCATCCCGCCGTGACGGAGCATCACCGCCTCCGCGCGCAGCTCCTTCTGCGATCCCCCGAGCGGAACGCGCTCGGGCTAAGCCCTACCCTGGTCGTGAACTGGCGGGAGAAGTACGAAGGGCTCTGGTAGCCAAGCAGCTCCGCGATCCGCGAAATGGAATGGCTGGACGTCAGGAGCAGCGCTCGGGCGGCCTCCATGCGCGTACGCGAGATGAAGGCGCGCGGCGGCATGCCCTGGAGCCGGCGGAAGATCCGGCAGAAGTGCTCCGGCGAGACGTGCAGCTCGGCAGCCAGATTCTCGACACGGATGCACTGTCCCGGACTGCGGCGGATCCGCTCGCAGATCTCCTCGATCTTGCGCGCCTGATCGCCCAGGAGCCCCGGCGGCCAGGTCTGCGCATCCTGGCGGATTACCTCCAGCAGCGCGGTCTGCAGCCAAGCACGCGCCCATTCGTGGCGACCGTCCTGATGGCAGCGCACGACGCGCATCAGGAGTTCGCGGAAAAGCTCCCCCGCGCCCATCCGTCGTACGAAAGGTGGGAGCTCCTCGTCCGGCAGACCGATGGGTCTGCCCGCCTCGTTGGTCAGGTCGAAGTGGACGGCGATGAGTGTCAGCGGCCGGCTTGGATCGTGTCCCGCTTCGTAGGAGCTTCCGGTCCGCAGCAGCAGGCAGTCGCCGGCCCCGATCGGCGTGGACCGCGTCCCGTCGCTGATCCAGCCAGCCCCCTCGGTCACGTACCAGAGATCCAGGTCCGGCAGGTCGCGCACGCTCCAGGACCAGTCGGGCTCGCAGACGAAGACGTCGCCCCAGTCGAGCTCCACGCCGCTTCCCGGCATCCACTCCCGCATATCAGAAAACTACAAGAGAATGCTCGCTGGCACTATGGACAAGAGATTTGGCGCCAGACTAGCCTCAGAAAAGGGCATGTCGCTGACTGACGGAGGAGCCGCCCCGATCGGAGAGGAGCAAGAAGCGTGCCTCACTACGACCTCGAAGAGCTCGTTCTCGGCGACATCCTGCAGGAGCGGGCCACCACCCACCGGGAATCGGTCTTTCTGAAGTTCCGCGAGGGAGAGCTCACCTTCGGCGAGGTGAACGAGACGGCCAACCGCGTGGCCCGAGGGCTTTCGGCGGCGGGCATCGCCGCGCGTGACCACGTGGCCGTAATGCTGCCCAACTGTCCCGACTTCTTACATGTCACCTTCGCGCTGGCCAAGCTCGGTGCCGTCGCGGTACCGGTCAATATCGCTTACAAGGGCGACCTCTTGCAGCACGTCCTGGAAACATCGGACGTCTCCATGCTGGTGGTGGACGAGCCCTTCCTGGATCGGATCGCCGAGGTGGAGAGGAACCTCTCCAAGCTCGTCTCGGTAGTGCTCCGCAAACACGACGGATCGTCGGCAGTGCCGAAGGGACTGGCAACGCCGGTCATCCCGCTGAATCGGCTGCTCGAGCACGGAGTCGAGGCGCCTCAGGTGGCCGTACGCCACAGCGACCTTCAGGCCATCATGTACACGTCGGGCACGACCGGTCCGTCGAAGGGTGTGATGGTTCCGCACGGCCACGCTCTGACCTGCGCCAGGGACTCCCTGGTGTTCATGGCGCACAGGTCCGAGGAGAGCATCTACTGCCCGCTCCCCCTCTTCCACGCCGCCGCCTTCTGGGACGGGGTCATGGCTGCCCTGCTGGCGGGGTCGAGCATCGGTATCGTCGAGCGCTTCAGCGCCTCGCGGTTCTGGGACGACGTGCGCGAGTTCGACGCGAGCCTGGCAATGGGCGTCTTCTCCATGATTCCCATCCTGCTGAACCAGCCGCCCACTCGGGACGACAAGAACCACCCCCTGCGCAGCTTCTACATGGGCAAGTCCGCTTTGGACGAAGCGTTCTTTGCGCGCTTCGGGGCTCGGGCCGTAGAGACGTACACCAGCACCGAGATCGGCATCGGCACCGCAAGCCCCTACGGTCATTGGCGGGCCGGCTCCTGCGGCGAGACCAACCACGGAAGATTCGAGGTTTGTGTGGTCGACGAACAAGACCGCGAGGTCGCCCCGGACGAGCCCGGCGAGCTCGTCGTCCGCCCCAGGCAGGCGTTCGTGATGACCACCGGGTACTACAACTTCCCCGCGGCCACCGCCGAGAGCATGCGGAACCTCTGGTTTCACACGGGCGACCGGGCCCGCCGGGACCGGGATGGCTACTTCTACTTCGTGGAGCGGATCAAGGAGTCGATTCGCGTCCGGGGCGAAAACATCTCGGCCTTCGAGGTGGAGCGGGTGATCAACACCCACCCTGCGGTGCTCGAGAGCGCCGCCTTTGGCGTGCCCTCCGAGCTGGAAGAGGAGGAGCTCGACGTCGCAGTCGTGCGGCGGCCGGGGGCCAGCCTGGATCCGGCGGCGCTGGCCGCCTATTGCCAGGAATGTCTGCCCGCGTTCATGGTACCCCGCTTCGTCGAGCTCGTGGACGAGCTTCCCAAGACACCGACCGGAAAGATCGAGAAGCACGAGCTGCGCCGTCAGGCGGTGACGTCGCGAACCTGGGATCGAATGGAGAGGCGGCCGGCGAAGTCGGAAGCGGAGAGATAGGAGATGGACTGGAGAGACACGCCGGAGCACGCAGCGTTCCGCACAGAGGTCCGCGAGTTCATCCGCCGGGTGTTTCCCGAACGCTACCGGCCGGACTTCGAGATGGCGCAGAGCCTCGAGCCGGAAGATGTCCGCGGCTACAACTGGGCCGCCGATCGCCGCTCCGGCGATCCGGAGCGGCGCGACGCCGCGGTCGAGTGGGCGAACGCCTTGGCGGGACGGGGCTGGGTGGCCCCGGGTTTTCCGAAGGAGTACGGCGGTGCTGGCCTCGGCGTGACCGAGGAATTCATCCTCCAGGAAGAGATGATGAAGGCACAAGTGCCCCCGGTAAACGGGATCGGCGTCTGCCTGATGGGCCCCACCCTGCTCGAGCACGGAACCGAGGAGCAGCGACGCGAGCACTTGCCGAGAATCGCCAGCGGCGAGCTGGCGTGGGCCCAGGGGTTCTCCGAGCCCGGTGCCGGCTCCGATCTCGCCTCGCTCACGACACGCGCCGTCCGCCACGGCGACAGCTATGTGGTGAACGGTCAGAAGGTCTGGACCTCGCTGGCTCAGTACGCCGACTGGCTCATGGCTCTGGTCCGCACCGACGCGGAGGCGGCCAAGCACCGCGGGATCACGTTCCTGATGATCGACATCAACACTCCCGGCATCACCGTCCGGCCCGTCGAAGACATGCGGGGCGGCGAGCCGTTCGCGGAGGTCTTCTTCGAGGACGTACGCGTGCCGGTAGCCAACCGCGTGGGCGAGGAGAACCGGGGCTGGTACGTGGCGATGGCGACGCTCGGGTTCGAGCGCGCCGGCATCGGATCGACCATCAAGTACCAGCAGACGCTCTCTCGCCTGATGGAGTTCGTCCGCAGCGACGAGGGGCGCCCGTTCCTGCGCCCGGGATGGGAAGCAGCGCTTCGTACCGAGATCGTCCAGCGCCAGATCGAGGTTCGCGTCCTCTACAACCTCGCGTTGCACTCGGTCTCGAAGCAGGCCGCCGGCGAGGTTCCGGACTACGAGGCGTCCGTCAGTCAGCTCTTCAGTGCGGAGTTGCACCAGCGCCTGGCCCGAACGGGACTCAAGGCATTCGGCCCCTATGGACAACTCACCCAACGGCGGGGCGCGCCCCTGGACGCGATGTTCACGCGCGACTTCCTCGACGCTGTGGCTCATCCGTTCCTTGGGGGGAGCACCGAGATCCAGAGGAACGTGATCGCTACACGTGGGCTGGGGCTCCCACGGAAATAGCGAAGGCGCCAGAGGCATGACAGGAAATGCGTGAAGAGGGGAATGCGATGACATACGAAACGCTTGACATCAAGGTTGAGGACCGAGTGGCTTGGCTCACGCTGAACCGGCCGGAGGTCCTGAACGCCATCGACGAGAAGATGATGATGGAGCTGCGGGCGTGCTGCGACGACCTCGACCAGCGCGTAGACGTCTCCGTCGTCGTGCTCCGCGGCGCCGGGCGTGCGTTCTGTGCCGGGATGGACCTGAAGTGGTCGGAGTCACTGACCCGGAAGGACCGGGTCGAGAGCAACCGGATCGGTCAGAAGACCTTCGACAAGCTGGAGGCGATGGGGACGCCGGTCTTCGCCGCCGTCCACGGTTACGTGCTGGGCGGCGCGCTGGAGCTGGCGCTGGCCGCGGACTTCATCGTGGCCGCCGACGATGCCCAGCTCGGGCTTCCCGAGATCACGCTGTCTGCCCACCCGCCCTACCGCCCGAAGATCACCGAGGACGGCGACCCCGACCAGCCCGAGTTCGGCGGCAGCGCCCCGGGCTGGGGCGGCCTCACGCGCTTGCCGGAACGCATCGGGAAGGCGAGGGCGAAGGAACTCATGTTCACGGGCGTCAGAACCGGCGCCGAGCGGGCCCTTCAGCTCGGGCTCGTCAATTCCGTCTGGCCGCGCGCTGAGTTCGACGAGCAGGTCAAGGAACTGGCGAAGCGGATCGGCGCGATGAACCGGTACAACCTGCGGCTGGTGAAGGAGCTGGTCACCCGCGGCTACGACCTGCTCGAGGGACACCCGAGCTAGGGAGGGAACCGTGCTGAGCATCTATCGGATCGACCACATCGGTCAGGTCGTCGGCGACCTCGAGAAGCAGGTAAGGCTGCTGGAGGGGCTCTTCGGATTCCGGCGGACCCGGGCCTGGGAGAGCGCCGAAGAGGGCTGTCGCGGTGTGCTGCTCGACGTGCCGGGAAGCTGGGGACAGCGTTGGGAGGTGCTGTCCCCCTTGGGCGAGGACTCCGCGTACCACGCCTTTCTGGACGGCCCGCTCGGGCCGGGTCTCCACCACGTGGCGGTCCAGGTCACCGATCTGGCGGCCGCCCGGAAGCGCCTCGAGGAGCTGGCCATCGATGCCAGCGAAAACCAGCGCTGGATCGACGTGCCCTTCGCCCCGCCCGCGGGCCCGGCCGGAATCGGGTTCCGGATCTTCGCGCCGCCCGTCCTTGCCACCTGTGGAGACCACGGCGCGCCGAGCGGGGCCCTCGAGACGCCGCCCTCCGACGCCCCGAATCTGGGCATCGTCGGCATCGAACAGATCGGACAGGCGTATCCGGATCGCGAGGTGTTGGCGCGCTGGTGCGAGCAGGCGGTCGGAATGCGTGAGGTCTACCGGACGCCGGACGGCCAGCACTCCGACATGGCCACGCTGGTGCTGACGATCCCCGGCACGCAGATGCGCTGGGAGCTCATTGCACCCGTGGGCGAAGCGTCGTTCGTCCAGTCCTTCTTGAACAAGCGCGGCGCGGGCGCCGCGCACGTGACCTTCGAGGTGCGCGACTTCGAGCAGGCGATGGCGGCGGCCGAGCACCACGGCATTCCGACCTTCGACCTGCACGAGGGCGAAACCGACGGCGCCCGGTGGCGGGACTGGTTCATTCACCCCAAACATACCGGTGGCTTCCTCGTCCAGCTCTTCTGGGAGGAGCGGCCGGGGGTCTGGAGCCGCTCCGACAAGGTTCCGTACCGGCGTTGATTGGAAAGGGCATGGACCTGAGACTCAGCGAAGAGCAGGAGCTCGTCCGTACGGCGGCCCGGGACTTTCTTGGGAAGGAATGTCCCGTGGCACACGTCCGGGCCATGGAGGAGGACGCGAGGGGCTACTCGCCGGAGCTCTGGCGGAAGATGGCCGAACTCGGCTGGATGGGGCTATCCCTATCGGAGAAGTTCGGGGGTATCGGGAACAGTTTTCTGGACCTCTGCATTCTCATCGAGGAGCAGGGCCGATGCCGGCTACCGGCACCGTTCTTCTCCACCGTCGTCCTCGGCGGCCTGCCGATCGCGAAGTTCGGCAACGAAGCCCAGAAGTCCGACTACCTGCCTGCGATTGCCGCCGGCGACCGCATCATGGCCTATGCGGAGGCCGAGCCGGGTGCCGCGTGGGGCGTGCCCGAAGTGGGCCTCACCGCCTCGCGAGCTGGAGAGGAACACTACGTGCTCGACGGCACCAAGCTCTTCGTCCCCTACGCACACACCGCCCACGACATGCTGGTCGTAACGCGTACCAGCGGCGCCAGCGAAGGAGAGGTCACGCTGTTCCTGGTCGATGCCGAGAGTCCGGGGATCCGGTACGAGCGGCTCGAGACCATTGGATCCGACCATCAATACGAGGTCGCATTGAAGGACGTCCGCGTGCCGAGGTGCAACGTCCTGGGCGAGGTCGACGGGGGCCGGACTATCGTCGAAGCGATCGACGAATGGGGCACCGCCGCCAAGTGTGCCCAGATGGTCGGCGGTGCCCAGCGGGTTCTAGACATGACCGTGGAGCACGCCACGCAGCGCGTGCAGTTCGGGCGCCCCATTGGCACCTTCCAGGCCGTCCAGCACCACTGCGCCAACATGGCGGTGGACGTGCTCGGCTCGCGCTTCATCGCGTACGAGGCCATCTGGCGCGTGAGCGAAGGCATGGACGCCAGAGAAGAGGTCTCCATGGCCAAGGCCTGGGTGAGCGACGCCTATCAGCGCGTCTGCAACCTCGGCCACCAGATCCACGGCGCCATCGGCTTCAGCAAGGAGCACGACCTCCAGCTCTACTCCCGCCACGCCAAGGCCGCTGAGCTTTCCTTCGGCGACGGCGACTACCATCGGGAGCTCCTTGCGCAACGGTTCGGGCTGTAGCACACGGGATGCGCAGGGCTGTTCTGGGACTGGAATCAGGAGAAAGGGGCCGAGCGGATCAAGGCCGCGCCGGTTCTGGACGCGGGGCCCATTCGCACCGAGTCGG
>JBHHVJ010000008.1:0-88255 GCA_046754285.1 Myxococcota bacterium
GAGCGGGCTTTCTTTGTTTCTGGGGGGGGGCGACTGGAAGCGTTACTGCAGCCAGCCTGGCGCTCCTCACCGTCATTCTCGCCGTCGGCAAGGACCCCGACTCGCCGGGGTACTCCACCTGCTTCCACTCGACTGGCGCGGAGCCCGTCGCGCGTACGGTCCCCTCGACATCCGCCCGCTCTCTTTGCGCACTCGCACTGAGCACGCGCACGCCACTCGACCTTCAGAATCCGACGCAGTTGAGGTCGTCGCAGTGGGCGAGCTTGAGCTCCGCGGGGCCGACGGACGCTGGGCGGAAGCCGCTGTACAGAATCACGGGCAGACCATCTGCGCCGATGGCCGCGGACGTATGCAGGGAGCTCCCTGCGTTGGAGTCGACCGTAATATGCTGGCGGAGCCCCTGACACGTCTGGTCCTGGCAGTGCACCACCCTGAGCGTTCCAAAGGTGGTGGACTTGACTCCTCTTCGTGGACTCCCCGCGACTTGGGAGAGCGAAGTGAGGGGAGTAGTCAACCCTGGGGGGATCGAGTCCAACGGGTGCGTCCCGACAGGTCACTCGGGTACTATTCGCCCAGCGAGTCCGCGGAGAGCGGACGTCAAGCGCTTTGCATGGGGTACGCCCTAGCCTGGGGGGAGGCGATGATCGGAGGGATTCACCACGCGGCCATCTCGACTCCAGATCTCGAGCGTGCGCTACCACGAGATCTTGATCGAGCTCGAGGAAAGCTGAGCCCGCACAGGGGTCCACGCCCAGGCGAATGAGCCGGGAGTCGTACGCATGACACTCGATCGTTCCAGGCCCGTGTTCGTCACGGGAGGCAGCGGCTACATCGGCCGCAACCTTCTGCGCAAGCTGCAAGAGGAGGGCCATGCCGTGCGGGCGCTGGCCCGGAGCGCCCGCTCCGCAGAGGTGGTCTCCAGCCTCGGCGCCGAGCCCATCCTCGGCGACCTCTTCGATCTCGAGGCGCTCCGCAAGGGCCTCGCGGGCGCGGGCTCCCTCATCCATGCTGCAGCGGACACGGACCACGGCCTTGGCTCGACCGCCCAGGCGCGAGCGAATCTGGACGGAACGCGCAACGTCTACGCGGAGGCGAAGCGGGCCCGCGTGCGCCGCGCGCTGCACCTGAGCACGGAGGCCGTCCTCCTGACGGGTCGGCCGCTCGTGAGCGCCGACGAGACGACCCCGATCCCGGTGCGTCCCGCCGGAGGCTACTCGAGAACCAAGGCGGAGGCCGAGCGGATCGCCCTGCAGCACGCGGACGACTCGCTCGAGGTCGTCGTCGTGCGTCCGCGCTTCGTCTGGGGCCGTGACGATACGACGGTCCTGCCGCAGCTCATCGACGCGGCGCGCTCGGGCAAGCTCGCGTGGATTGGTGGCGGGCATTACCGGGTATCGACGACGCACATCGCGAACGCGATCCACGGCATGATGCTGGCCCTGGACCGCGGCTGCCCCGGCCAGGTCTACTTCATCACCGACGGCGAGACCGTGGAGTTTCGCGCCTTCATCACCGAGCTGCTCGCCACTCAGGGCGTCGAGGCTCCCTCACGGGAGGTTCCCCGCTGGCTGGTTGTGCCGGTCGTCCGGATCGGGGACGGGCTGGCTCGCATCACCGGCGGGGTCCTCCACGGCCCGATGAGCTGGCAGGAGTACGCGGTGCTCGGCGTCGAGGTCACCCTCGACATCGACAAAGCGCGCCGCGACCTCGGCTACACCCCGGTGATTTCTCGAGAGGAGGGGCTCGCGGAGCTCAGATCGAGGCACTGATCCGCTCGCGGTCACGCTCCTCCACCCCCCATCCCCCGGCGCCCTTCAGCCCCTCAGTCGGCCGGCTGCGCACGGGTTTCCGCCTCCGCCGGACCCGCGATCTCGGGCTTCGGGTGATCCTGGAGTCGACTCTGCGGCCCGCTCGGGTGCGCGATGCGGTATGATCGAGGGGTCTTGCGTGGGTTGCGCCGGGTCCCGGCTCCGGAGCACCGATCGGCCCGCCTCTCGTGTGAGAGAGAATCGCGCGAGAGAGCGGAGACGAATGCATCCGAGTCGTCCCTACTGTCTCGTCGCGACCCTGCTGACCGTCCTCGCGGGCCACGCATCGTCCCAGGTCGTGCCACGGATCGTCATCGACACCTCGGCGCGGATGGCGATGGATCTGAATGGCGTTCCGACGTTCGGCGACGGAGTCACGGACCATTGCACTGTTCTGCCCGATGGCGAGCTCTGCGGGACCGGCTGCTCGGCGGGTCTGGACACCGACTGCGACGGTGTGGTGAACGACAGCGTGATCCAGATCGTCAAGGAGACGGTCGGGCAGCAGATCCTCGAGTCGGTTGACGTGCACTGGGCCCTGGCGCGTCTCTCCCAGATCCAGGATCGCAACATCAGCTGCAATGCGGTCAATGGCTTCGAGTGCAACGCGTCGGGTCCCGTCGTTACGTCCTACGGAAATCCCCAGTGCAACAGCCACAGGATCATCCCGAAGATCGTCGACTGCCCTTGGGATCTGGCGGGCTTGATTCCCATCGAGTGTCGGCCGGGGACCGAAGGGAGGCCGCCGCTGTTCACTCGCATAGGGGGGGACCCACGGGTCTGTATCAACTACGCGGGCGTCTGCGCGAGGGGCGGGGCGGGGGGAGATGTGCTCGTCGACTTTCCGAACCTGGGTGACTTCATCGTGAGGAACAACGGGCCCACCCTGGTGAGCTGGCTCGATGGCACCGAGACCTTCTTCGTCGACTCACTCGAGACCGGCCACTACTGCGACAGCGCAGTGACCGGTGACTGCAAGCTGCGCCCGAGTGGCCCCCGTCCGCTGGCGGGTGCTCTGAACGCTGTTCATGACTGGCTGGCACCCATTCGGGCGGACGATCTCTGCGGGGGGTGTCGTCCCTACGCGGTGCTCCTGGTCACCCGGGGTTCCGAGACTTGCGGCGGTGATCCCGCGGCTGCGGCTGCGACCCTGGCGCTCCGCGGAATCCTCACGTACGTGGTCGGAGTCGGGGTTCACGCCGCCTTCACGCGGTCGCAGCTCAACGCGATCGCCGAAGCGGGCCAGACGAGCGCCGGAGTACCGAGCGGGGACAATGCGTTCTTTGCCGATGACCGACTCGAGCTCTCCGCGGCGATCGCAGAGATCGCTCAGCGGTTGCTCGGCGGCGAGCCGTGTCCCGATCCCGCCGTGTGCGGGGCGATCTGTGGAGATGCCGACGACGATGGAGTGGTTCGAGACTCGGACGTCACCGCCCTCCGGGCCTACCTCGCGGACTCGATCGGTGCACCCCTCCCCGACGCCGGGCTCGGCCGGTGCAGCGTGATCGGTGTCTCGGATCCCTGTGATCTGCTCGACGTCGTGGTGCTGCGGCGCGCTCTTGCCCTCCCGCCGCTCGCGCCGGGCATCCAGCAGGTCTGCAAGGCGCGGATGGCCGGGTGAGTCCGCGGGACCGGGGTGGATCCCGGGCGCTGAAGGGGAGCTCCGGAGCCGACCCAGCGGACCGGAAGCTCTCCGCACCTCGCGAGCGACTGGGTGAGCTCTCCTGACTAGCGGGACGTGTCTGTCGGCAGCTCCACGAACGCCGTACCGAGCACGCCCGTCTCGCCGGCCTCGTTCAGAATGACGAGGTCGAGTTCGATGAAGCGGGTGTCGGGGTGGGTGGCGGTCACGACTCCGCGGCAGACGGCCTTGGAGTCCGCGAGAATCGGCGAGCGGAAGACGGTGTCGATGCGACGCAGCTTGGCGTCCGGGGCCCAGCGGTGGATCATCGCGGCCAGGATGCCCTGGCTCATCACGCCCGGGACGATCGCCCCGGGCAGCCCCTCCTTGCGGGCCTTCTCGTGGTCGGTGAAGCGGCCCACGCGCCCCACGCCGCTCGACTCCGCGAAGCGACGTATCGTCTCGAGACGCACGTCGGGGAAATGCTCGGGAAGCTCGTCTCCGATCTCGATCGCTTCGAAGCGCAGCGGCTCGCTCACGCCTTCGCTCCCTCGTCGTCGGGCAGGCGCACGAGGCGCCAGTCCACGATCGAGACGGGCTGGCCGTGCTGGTTCTCGAACTCCATGCGATGCACGATGAAGACCATGGGGCCCGAGCGGCCCGTCTTCTCGTAGATGTCGGCGATGCGGCTGTGTGCGGTGAGCGTGTCGCCGGGTCGCACGGGGGCGAGGATCTCCGTGGTCTTGCCCGCGTCGAAGCCGCGCGCACCGATGTAGGGGAAGGCCTTGGGGAGCACGCGCCGGCTCAGGTACTTGGACGTGAGCGTCGGGGGCGCCTGGAAATCCGGGTGCGAAGGATCCGAGTAGCGCGGGTCCGTCTCGCCGCAGGCCCTCGCGTACGTGAGGATCTCCTCCTCGCTCACCACGAAGTCGGTCGTGTCGAACTCCTGTCCAATCAGGCTGCGGTCGATGTCTAGGAAGGCCATGTCTCGGCTCGGTAGCCGTCCTCGCGCAGTGCGCTCACCAGTGCATCCATCGTCGCGATCTCTCGCTCGAAGACCGTGACGCAGCGCCCGATCTGGCTGACCAGATGGGCATCGCTGCCGCCGATCCCACGATAGCCGTGGCGCTCGGCGAGCGCGAGCGCGGCCTCGTTCTCGCCGGCGCGGCTCCCGCCGTTGAGCACCTCGATCACGCGGACAGCCTCGACGGGACCGCGCGCCTGGTAGTGCTCGGCCATGCCGACTGTGGGACGACCGGGATGGCAGGGCACCGCCACGCCTCCCCAGCGCTCGACCTCTCGGAGCACGTCGGGGAGCTTCAGGTCGATGCGGCCGAAGTCGAAGGCGTGGAGCATCTCCTCGTTCACGCCGAAGACCAGCACGTGGCCGTAGTCGGTCTCGACCTCGCTTCCCTTCAGGATCGCCAAGCCGTACTCATCCTCGAGCGGCCGGTAGTCGGACTCTGCATCGAACTGGCGATGCTCGGTGAGCACGAAGCCGTCGAGCGGGATCTCTCGCTTGCGCAGCCACTGGCAGTAGCTCTCCACGCGGGCGCGTCCGTCGTCGGAGCGGACCGAGTGGCTGTGCAGGTCCAGACGCGTGCTCATGCGGGCAGGAACCTCGGCAGCGCCAGATCCCCGCCCAGGTCCAGGTAGTCCGCGACCACGGGCATCCCGATCGTCACGTCTCCGGGTTCGCAGCCGACGATGTTCGTCAGCAGCCGCACGCCCTCCTCGAGCTCGACGTAGGCGAGCACGTAGGGCAGCGAGTCCCGAAAGGGCGGGGCCTGGTTCTGTCGCGTGATCGTGAAGCTGTAGACCTGGCCGCGACCGCTGGCGATGAAGTGCTCGATCTCGTCCGACAGGCAGCTCACGCAGAGCGCGCGGGGCCGATGCTGCACGGCTTGGCAGCGGCGGCAGCGCTGCAGCACCAGCTCGTGGCGGCCACAGCCCTCCCAGAAGGCCCGGGTCTCCCAGTCCAGAGCGGGGCGGGGGTGGCGCTTCGCGGGTGCGCTCACGGCGAGCGTCCCAGGACCAGGGTGGCGCCGCTGTGCAGCGTGCCGAGCAGCCCCCCCGTGCCGTGCACGAGCGCGAGCTCGGCGTTCGCGACCTGGCGTTCGCCGCACTCGCCCCGGAGCTGGCGCGTCGCCTCGATCACCAGGAAGATTCCGCGCATGCCGGGGTGGTTGGACGAGAGCCCGCCGCCGTCGGGGTTGACCGGAAGCGCCCCACCCAGGCCGATGCGACCGTCCTCGACGAAGCCGCCGCCCTCGCCCGCCTTGCAGAAGCCGAGGCTCTCGAGCGTCACGAGGACGGTGATTGTGAAGGAGTCGTAGATCGTGCAGAGGTCGATGTCCTCGTGCCGCACCCCGGCCATGGTCAGGGCCTGGGCGCCGGACTGGCGCGCAGCGATCGTCAGCAGGTCCGGGCTGCCGAGCTCCTGGTGCCAGACCGCCTCGCCTGCGCCGAGCACCAGGACGGGAGGACGGGAAAGGTCTCTCGCCCGCTCCAGGCTCGTCACGACCAGGGCGCCACCGCCGTCGCTCGTGATGCAGCAGTCGAGCAGGTGCAGGGGATCGGAGATCATCCGGCTCTCGAGCACGTCCGCGATCGTGATCGGGTTGCGCATGCGGGCATCGGGGTTCAGGGCCGCGTGACGGCGCGTGGTCACCGCCACCTCGGCGAGCTGCTCGGGCGTCGTGCCGAAGGTCTGCATGTGTCTCTGCGCCACCAGCGCGTACGCGCCGACCGTGGTCAGGCCGAAGCTCGCTGCGAAGGCCGCCCCCGGATCGTGACCCACGCGCCCGCCGGTGCCGATCGCCATCGCGTTCGAGGCCGCGGTGCTTCCGTAGAGGATCAGGGCCACCTCGCACGCGCCCGCGTGGATCGCGGCCGCCGCGTGGTACACGTGGGACACGAACGAGGAGCCGCCGATATTGGTCCCATCGAGGTAGCGGGGCTTCAGGTTCAGGTACTCGGCGAGGCTCACGAGGCCCATCGGGCCCATCTCGAGCCCGGCGGCGAAGAGACCATCGACCTCGGCCAGCGAGAGCCCACAGTCCTCGAGCGCCCCGCGCGCCGACTCGGCCATGATCCGCCACGCCGTCCGCTCGGGCGCCCAGCGCAGTGGATGCTCGTAGGCACCGGCGATCGCGACCGTGCCGGCCCAGCTCACGCGAGCCGCTCCTCCAGCCAGCTCTCGACAGCCTCAGCCAGCGCCTCGGGCTGCTCAAGCGGCAGCATCGGACCGGCGCTCGGGATCACGAGCAGCCGTGCGTCGCGGATCGACTCGGCGAGCTGCTCGGAGGCCTTGCGCAGCTCGCGGCCCTCATCGGCTCCCACGACCACCAGACAGGGCGCCTGGATCTCGTCCAGGCGCGCGCACACGTCCCAGCCACGCCACGCCAGGAGATCCCCGTAGCGGGCACGGGGATCGGTCTTCAGCTCCTCCATGAACCCACGGCGCAGAACTGCGGGCGGCGCTGCGGGCGAGAAGAGCTCGCGCTCGAAGGGGCGACGCTCCTTGCCGTCGCGCACGCGTCGGTGGAGCTCGAGCTTCTCGGGTGTGGGCTCACGCCGCGCGGCCGTCGCGCAGAGCACGAGCCCCCGCACCCGCTCGGGCTCGCGCAGGGCGCAGTCGAGCGCCACCGCCCCACCGAGCTCGTGACCGAGCAGGACCGTGTGTGCGATCCCCAGCTCCTTGCAGAGGGCCCGCGTGAACTCGCCCATGTGCTCGATGGACCCCAGGGCGTCCAGGGACCCGGAGCGGCCGTGACCGGGCTGGTCGAAGGCCAGTGGGCTGTGCCGTTCGGCGAGCCGATCCAGGAGAGGATCGAGCTGCCCGACGTTCCCGCCTGTGCGGTGCAGGCAGAGGATCGTCTCGCCCCGCTCGCACGACGGCGGAACCTGTGGCAGCGTGGTCGGGCCCCGATGCTGGATGTGCGTCGCCACACCCAGGACGTTCCAGTACTTCTGCGGCACCGCGGCAGGGTACTCGCGGCTTGATTTCTGTGTCAATTCGCACTCGGATGTACAGCGGGTGCGGCCTGAACGGGGGGAGGCAGCATGGCTCTAGGGTTCGGAAGAGCGCCGACGAGCGCGGCCGAGGAGCCGCCGCGGCGCGCGATCGTGCTCTCGGGGGGCGGCGCACGCGGCGCGTACGAGGCGGGAGTGCTGAGCTACGTCTTCGAGGAGCTTCCCGCGCGGCTCGGCTTCATGCCGCGTCTGGATGTCTACGCGGGGACGTCGGTGGGCGCGGTGCACTGCTGCTTCTTGGCGGCCCACGCCGACGAGCTCTCGGAAGGCGTGAGGGCCCTCGCGGGGCTGTGGCGAAGGATGTCGTTCTCGACGGTCTATCGCTTCGGCGTGGGCGACGCCTTCAACTTCTCCCGAACCCTGGTCGGCTCCCTCCTCGGCCGCTCGGTTCATGCCGAGGAGCATCCCGACCGCATCCACGGCCTGCTCAACACCACGCCGCTCGAGCAGCTCGTCGTGCGTCAGATCCCGTGGCGTCGCCTGCGCCGCAACCTCCGCTCCAAGGTGCTCGACTCCCTCTGCGTCTCGACGACCGAGATCGCGACCGGTCGCACGGTGACCTTCATCGACAACCGCGAGCGTGAGGTCGGTGCCTGGACGGGCGATCCGATGGTCGTGGCTCGCTCGGCGCGCATCGGTCCCGACCATGCGTTGGCCTCGGCCGCGATCCCGGTGCTCTTTCCGGCCGTCAAGGTCCGGGGGACGTATTTCTGCGACGGCAGCCTGCGCCAGTACTCGCCGCTGTCTCCGGCCCTGCGCCTGCGCTGCAACCGCATCCTGTCCATCGGACTGCGCCGCGCCGTTCCACGGGAGCCGGACGAGAAGCTCCGCGAGGCGCGCATCGAGAAGTTCCGCTCGGCGGGCTTCATGTTCGGCAAGATTCTCAACACGCTGCTGATCGACCGCCTCGATCACGACATCCTGCAGATGCGCCTGCTGAACCGCCTGCTTCTGGCGGGTCTGGATCTCAGCGGCCCGGAATTTCTGGCGCGCGTGAACCGCGACCTCGCACGCGAGCGCGGCTTCGACCTGCGGGTCGTGCAGGACTGCCTCATCCGGCCCAGCGAGGACATCGGGATGATCGCGGCGGAGCACGTCCGTAGCATGCGGCGCTCTCGCTCCGCCTCGTGGATGGGGGGCATGGCCTTCCGGGTGCTGACACGCGGTGCGCCCGAGGGCGAGGCGGACCTGATGAGCTACCTGCTCTTCGACGGGGAGTACGCCTCGAGTCTCATCGAACTCGGCCGGGCCGACGCGGCGCGAGCCGAGGACGAGCTCGTGCGTTTCTTCAGCTCCTGAAGCGGAGCTCCAGCGAGGCCGCCTCGCGATGACGCTCCAGAGCCAGCTCGATCAGCCGGTCGACCAGCTCCGGCAGCGCGATGCCGGAAGCCTCCCAGAGCCGCGGGTACATGCTGCCGTCGGTGAAGCCGGGGAGGGTGTTGAGCTCGTTCACGAAGACCTCGCCGCCCTCGCGCGTCACGAAGAAGTCCACGCGTGCCATGCCCCAGCACTTCAGGGCCGAGAAGGCCTCGAGTGCCAGGGCCCGCAGGCGCTCGCTGGCCGCGGGATCGAGCGGCGCCGGGATCACCAGCCGCGTCTCGTCGCTCACGTACTTGGCCGCATAGTCGTAGAACTCGTTTGGGCTGAGGATCTCGCCCAGCAGCGAAGCCTCGGGCCGCTCCCCTCCCAGCACGGCGCATTCGAGCTCGCGCGCGTCGACCGCGGGCTCGGCGAGCACGTGGTGGTCGAAGCGCGCGGCGTGCTGGAGCGCGTCGCGCAGCTCGTCGCGGCGGCTCACGCGGCGGATGCCGACGGACGAGCCGGTGTTCGAGGGCTTGACGAAGAGCGGGTACGCGAAGGCCTGCTCGATGCGGTCGAGGCAGGCCGACGCGTCGCGTCCGAGCGCGCGCGAAGGGACCTCGATCGACGGCAGCACGGGCAGGTCCGCGTCGCGTAGCACGCGCTTGGAGAGGGTCTTGTCCATGCACAGCGCCGTGCTCGCCACACCCGCGCCCACGTAGGGCACGCCTGCGCTCTCGAGCACGCCCTGCAGCACGCCGTCCTCGCCACCCCGCCCGTGCACGATCGGGAAGACCACGTTGAGCGCCCCGCCCGGCAGCGGTGTCCTGCCCGCGTCCCCTTGTAGCTCGAGACCTCCCCAGAGCACGGGGGCGGCGGTCACGGCCGCCGCGCTCGCGAAGACCGCCTCGGGCACGAGATCGCTCTCGGGCTCCGCCACGCGCCAGCGACCCTCGTGGTCGATCCCGATCAGGACCGCGCTGTAGCGTGCGGGGTCGAGCGCCTCGAGGATCGTCTTGGCCGAGACGAGGGAGACCTCGTGCTCCGTCGAGCGGCCGCCAAAGACGATCCCGACACGAAGCTTCGACACGGAGCGAGGATAGCAGGGCCCGGAACGCTGTCATTTGACAGCATTCCGGGCGCGTCCCTACCCTCGCCCGCGTGGACCCCCTTGCCGCCCGCCAAGCGAAGCTTCTGGACTCGCTCGCCGAGCGCGGCCCGCTGATCGTCGCCTACTCCGGCGGCGTCGACTCGAGCTACCTCGCGTGGGCCGCCCATCGCGCACTCGGCTCGCGCGCTCTGGCCGTCACGGCCGAGTCACCGTCCTACCCGGAGAGCCATCGCGCCGCGGCGCTGGAGCTGGTGACTCGGCTGGGTCTCGCGCACCGCTTCGTGCGCACCGCCGAGATCGAGCGGCCGGAGTATGTCTCGAACCCCGTCAACCGCTGCTACTTCTGCAAGAACGAGCTCTTCGCGGTGCTCGAGGAGCTCCGCGCGGAGCTCGGCTTCGCGTCCGTCGCCTACGGGGTCAACGTGGACGACCTCGGGGATCATCGCCCGGGCCACCGAGCGGCCGAGGAGCGGCACGTGCTCTCCCCGCTTCTCGAGGTGGGGCTCGACAAGGCGGCGATCAGGGAGCTCTCCCGGCGTGCGGGCCTTCCCAGCGCGGAGCTTCCGGCCTCCGCCTGTCTGGCCTCGCGCATCCCCTATGGGTCACCCGTCACGCGTGAGAAGCTCCGCCAGATCGACCGCGCCGAAGATGCCCTGCGCGCGCTGGGCTACCGGCAGGTCCGGGTTCGGCACCACGGCGAGCTGGCGCGAATCGAGCTCGGACCGGGCGATCTCGAGCGAGCCCTGGCGCCTGAGGCCCTTCGTCGCATGTCGCAGTGGCTCCACGCCGTGGGCTTTCGCTGGGTCAGCCTGGATCTCGACGGGTACCGCAGCGGCTCGCTCAACGAGGCCCGGCCGCTGCGCCTCGCGGTCGAGTGATCCAGACGCGAGGCGCCCCCTACCCACAGGGCTGGCAGCAGGGCGAGGCGCTCCGCCCGTCGATCCAGAGCGCACTCACGCTGCCTCGCTCGGGCTTGGAGTGGGGCGGCTGGCGCTCGGCCGCGCGGGCGCTCGGGCCAGGGCCCGCACGCTCCATCGCCTGCTTCCTCCCGCAGCAGCACGAGCGACTCCAGGGCATCGCGGCAGGGGCACGCGTGCGGCTCCGGGACCTCGTCCTGCTCGAAGGGCTCGAGCGCGTTCGCGGTGTGGCCGCGGCCTGTGCGGGCGAGCTTCGAGCCTGCTTCGAGCTGACCGGGATCCAGACCGCGGCGCGAGGCCTGCGCAGCAGCGTGCCCGATGCCGGTGGGGTGCCGAGCGTCGAGCTCGCCGCTGCGCCCTGGGCCGGCTGTCTCGGGGGTGTGAACGCCGAGGGCGTCGCGGTCCTCTGCCTCGAGGACCGGGCTTGGCGCCGTCCGTCCCTGCGGCTTCTGGCCCAGGATCTTCTTCTGCGGGCGCGCGCGTTGCCGGCGGCCCTCGACCACCTTCGTCGGCGGGCGGCCTACCTACGCAGCTCTGGAACGCTGCTTCTCGCTTCGGACGGTGAGCCCGCGCGGCGGGCCGAGCTGCGAGACGGCGAGCTCGAGCTTCGGATCGAGCCGGCCCGCTCCGTCTCGGGAAGTCTGGGCCCCGGCGCCTGGGAGCTGCGCATCGCTCTTCGGGAGCGCCGCCTGCTCTGGGTGGACGGGGCGGGCGTCGAGCACGCCGGGACCCCGGAGACCGCCTGATCGGGAGGTCGAGGCCGCGCCCGGTCGGGTCGCCCCGCCGGCCCTCAGCGCAGCTCTCAGCCGGGCACGCGTTTGTCGAGGAACTGCAGGACGGCGCGCGCGAAGGCCTCGGGCTGATCCCCGGCCACCGAGTGGCTCGCGCCCGGGATCGTGACCCGCTCCGCCTTCTCGACCTCGCTCACGAATCGCTCCGCCATCTCTCGGGTCAGAACCGGGCTCTCCGCACCGTGGACGAGAAGCGTCGGGCAGCGGAGTGCGTGCGCCAGCTCCCAGAGGTCCTGCTGCACCTCGATCACGCCGCCGAAGCCCTCGCGAAAGCGCGGATCGTACTGCTTCGCCAGGCGCCCCTCGGGTGTGCGCCGCAGAGACATCTTCAGGCGCTCACGGATTCGGTCCTTGGTGCGCCAGGGGTAGTAGCGGTGGGTGTGCTCGACCCAGGCGTCGAGGCTGTCCAGCTCGTAGGGCCCGGCCACGAAGCGGGCCACCTCGCTGGCCCCGTCCACGCGCACCTCCGGGCCCACGTCCACCAGGATCAGCGCACGCGCCCGGTCCGGATGACGCGCCGCGAAGGCCATCGCGTTCAGGCCGCCCATGCTGTGCCCGATCAGCACGGGGCAATCCAGGGAGAGCTCGGAGATGATGCGTTCGATGTCGGCCACCATGTGCTCCCGCGAGTAGTCCTCGAGCCGGGGCGCGCGCTCCGAGAGGCCGTGGCCCCTCTGATCGAAGGCGTGGAGATGCACGCGCTGGATCAGCGCCGGGGCCACCTCGTCCCACGAGTGACCGTTGAGCGCGAACCCGTGGAGCGCGATGGCCGGCAGGCTCTTGGGGCCGCCCCAGTCCAGGTAGTGGAGCCGCGGACCGGACCCGCCCACGAATCGGCTGCGGGCGCCGCGAGGTGAGCTCGTGTCGTGCACGGCGTGGACCTCCTCGCGGCATTATGGCTCATCCCACCGGGTCGCCCGAGCGTCATGTCGGCTCAGGGGCTCAGGGAAAGGGTACGCGATCCGGAGGCGGAAGCCCGCGCGCCTCCTCGGGGCCGAGCTCGCCATAGAGCTGGTGGTACCAGTGGTGGGCGTCGCGGAGCAGGCGCTGATCCTGGATCCCGGCGCATGGCCCGTCCCGCACGATGCGCAGCGCGCCCTCCGCCCGCTCCCGCAGAGAGGGGAGACGTGGGCTCCGGTAGCGGCCCCAGATCTCGAGCAGGCTCGCGCGCAGCCGGGCCGCGCTGTCGAAGGCCCCGGGGGCCAGCAGGATCGTGCGTCGCTGGCCCTCGAGCCGGAGATGCCCGCAGGCCAGGCGGTCGCAGACCAGCAGGTTCTCGCGGCGAAACCGCACGTCCGCGTCGAACTCGAAGCCGCCGCGCGCCAGATCGTCGAGGGCGGCCTTGATGGGGTCGTAGGCGTCGCCCGGCGATCGACAGCCCGCGAGGCCGGCCCCGATCAGGGTCAGGACGAGCCCCAGACGTCTCAGCTTCCCGCAGCCCTGCGTCGGCGCCGCCGCCGCCGGCCGCGCCGCTCTTCGTCGGCAGGAGGCGGGGGCGGGGCCGAGGCCGCGGGCTCGGCCGGGCGATCCTCGGCCGCGGGCTTCTTGCGGTCGCGCAGGTGGATGAAGAGGACCGCGGCCAGGTGCCGGCGCCCCGTCTCGCTTGCGGCCAGGCGCTCGACCACCGGCAGCAGGTAGTCCTCGCGCGTGCGGCGCTCGCGCTCCGTCAGGTGACGCAGATCGTGCTCGAGCTGGACCTCGAGCCGCTGGGCCATGCGGTCCGCGACCTCCTCGGGCGTCGGGATGCGTCGCTCGGGGACCTTGATCTGGTTGACCTTCTGCATGTTGCGAAACGCGCCGATGTCGAGCCCGGAGACCAGCGAGATCGCGGTGCCGGTCTTGCCTGCGCGGCCGGTGCGGCCGGTGCGGTGCAGGTAGACCTCGGGCGAGTCCGGCGTGCTGTAGCTGATCACGTGCGAGAGATCGCTGATGTCGATTCCGCGGGCGGCCACGTCGGTGGCGACCAGGAAGCGCAGCTCGCCGGCCTTGATGCGGCGCATCACGATCTCGCGCGCGGACTGGGTCATCTCGCCCTGGATCATGTCCGCATCCAGGTGGTTGCGCTGGAGGAACGCGCAGACGTAGCGCACATCGTCGCGGGTGTTGCAGAAGATCACCGCGGAGTCCGGGTCCTCGTACTCCAGGATCCGGAGCAGGATCGCGTCCTTCTCCTGGGCCGGAACGATGTAGTGGTAGTGCTCGATCTCCTCGGGGCTGCGCACGCCGCCCTCCGTGAGCGAGATGAAGTCCGGCTCGTTCAGGAAGACGCGCGCCAGGGAGCGCACGCGCACGGGCATCGTGGCGGAGAAAAGGCCCGTCTGCCGCTTGCGGGGTACGTAGCTCTGGATCTCGCGCATGTCGGGCCAAAACCCCAGGCTCAGCAGCTCATCCGCTTCGTCGAAGATCAAGATCTTCAGTCGATTCAGCTTCATCACGCCCGAGCCGAGGTGATCCAGGATCCGTCCGGGCGTGCCGACCACGACGTGGATCCCCCGCTTGAGTGCGTCGAGCTGGGGCCCGTAGGTGGTGCCGCCGTAGACGGGCAGAACCTCCAGCCCCCGTCCCCGCCCCATCGTGCTCAGCTCCTTCGAGATCTGGCCGGCGAGCTCGCGCGTCGGGGCCAGCACGAGCGCCTGGATCTCGCGCGCCGACGGCTCGATCCGCTCGACGATGGGAAGGCCGAAGGCGCCCGTCTTGCCGCTCCCGGTGACGGCCTGAACGATCAGGTCGCGGCCCTCCCGCATCCTCGGGATGACGCGTCGCTGCACCGGCATGGGCTCCTTCCAGCCCAACGCCTCGATGGCCGCTCGGATCTCGTCGGAGAAAGAGTCGAAGCTCGTCAGCTCGTCACTCATCGCTGGGGTCGATCCTCTCGCACGAGCTTCGCTCGAGCGCGGCGTGCACCATCCCCGCGATGTCCAGCTCGCTCTCGATCGCTTCGACCGGTTCCGGTCGCGTCCAGGTCGCGGGGTGGCTTGGCATCAGGTAGCTGCAGCAGTCCTCGTCGAGCTCAATCGAGATCTCGTAGGTACCGATCCGCTGGGCGAGCTCGATGATCTCGGACTTGTCCAGCCCGATCAGCGGGCGGAACACCGGCAGCGTAGCAGCCCGGTTGATCGTGTCGAGATTCGCGAGGGTCTGGGAGGACACCTGCCCCAGGCTCTCCCCGGTCGTCAGCGCCAGGGCCCCTTCGCGCCGGGCGATCGCTTCGGCGATGCGGAGCATCAGGCGCCGGTAGAGCACGATGCGGGGGCTGGCGGGCGCCCCTCGCACGAGCCGCTCCTGAAGCTCACCGAAGGGCACCAGGTGGAGCTTGACGGGGCCCTGGTACACCGCGAGCCGAGCCACGAGCTCGCGTACCTTGTCCTGGGACGCGGCGCTCGTAAACGGACTCGAATGAAAGTGCACGTAGCTGAGCGTGCAGCCTCGCTTGAGCATGCGGAAGGCTGCCACCGGAGAGTCGATGCCTCCCGAGATCAGACCGATGATGCGCCCCGCCGTCCCGACCGGCATGCCGCCCGGTCCTGGAATCTTCTCGTGCAGGAGCAACGCCTCACGCGAGAGAACGTGCAGCTCGACCCAGAGCTCGGGCTGCGAGAGGTCCACGCGCGCGCCGCTCCGCTTCTGGATGCGTGTGCCGAGTCGCACAGCGAGCTCGCTCGAGGTGAACGGGTGGCTCTTCTCGGAGCGCCGCACGCGCACGCCGAAGCTCTCGAAGCTCTGCTCCTTGATGAACCCGTCGACCATGCTCTCGATCGCCTCGAGCGTGGGCTTGCAGACCGAGGCGCGGCTGAAGTACGCCACACCGAAGACGCGCCCGATGCGTGTCGCGGCGGCCTCGAACGGGGTGTCCGGCGGCAGCTCAACGAGCAGGCGCCCGAAGAGCTTGCGGATCCGAGGCGGCACCAGGGGTCGAAGGGCGCGCTCGAGATTCTCGCAGAGCCGAGCCTCGAAGCGCGGCCGATTGCGTCCCTTCAGACCGATCTCCGCGTAGTGCACCGCGATCTTCATGCACCGCATACTAGGGCCCTGTCCCGGCGGAACGCCACCACGCCCCGCGTTGCGGCGTCGCCGTACGCGCAGCTCGCACCCTGGCTCAGATCTGGCAGATCGGGCAGTAGTGAGCGCTGCGCTGCCCGAGGCGAAGGGCGCGGATCGGGCTCCCGCACCGGTGGCAGGGAGCGCCCGCCCGTGCGTAGACGCGGCGCTCGTTCTGGTAGGCTCCGTCCCGCCCGTCTGGCCCGACGAAGTCGCGGAGGCTCGATCCCCCCGTCTCGATTGCACGGTCCAGCACGTGCCGGAGAGCACCGGCGAGCCTCTCGCACTCGCGGCGCGTCAGCCGTCCGGCACGCCGGCGTGGACGGATGCCCGCGTGGAACAGGCTCTCGTCCGCGTAGATGTTCCCGATTCCCGCGAGCACGGCCTGATCGAGCAGGAGGCTCTTGATCGCGACCCTTCGCCTCCGCGTCTCGCGGAACAGAGCCTGGCCCGAGACGGCGAGCGCGTCGACCCCGAGCCGCTCCAGACGGGGATCCCGTTCGTCGCTGCGCAGCAGGCGCACCTTCCCGAATTTACGCACGTCGCGCAGCATCACCCAAGGGCCGCCGTCCTCGAAGACGAGCGTGAGATGCGTGTGCTCGTCCGGCTCGAAGCCTCCGGGCTCAGCGGACGGCCGCTTCGTTCGGGAGGCCGCCGGGATCAGACGGGGGCTCGTGGCGAGCTGCGAGAAGAGCTGGCCCGTCATGCCCAGGTGGAGGACGAGCCGCTTCCCGTCGTCGAGCTGGACGACCAGGTACTTCCCTTTTCGGTCGAGCGCGAGGGCCGAGCGGCCGACGAGGCCGCGGGCGAGGGTTCTCGGGCGTGTCAGGAAGAAGTAGCTGTTCCGCGTCGTGCGTACGGACGCGATGCGGCGCCCGATCAGAAAACGCGCGATTCGGCGTCGGGTGATCTCGACCTCGGGCAGCTCCGGCATGGGAGAGCTAACTATATCCCCCATGCTGGACAGGGTCCTGGGGATCGAGACCGAGTACGCGCTGATCTACCACCCCGGCCGCGCCGATCGGGAGCGCCCGACCAAGCTGGAGCTCTACCGACGCTTCGAGGCCGCGCTTCGAGACCACGTACTCAGCCTGCCCAACGCGTTCTCTCCGCTGCGGGCCAAGGGCGGACGCTTCCTCGAGAACGGAGGAAGCTTTCACTACGAGGCGACGGCGGAGGACTACGAGGAGGGTCTGCTCGAGCTCGCCAGCCCCGAGTGTCGCGACCCTTACACGCTCCTGTGCTACGAGCGCTGCAAGGACGAGCTGGTCGAGGCACTCGCGGAGGACGTGAATCGCGACCTCGCGATGCTGGGCTACACCGGCCACGTGCGGCTCGGCAAGAACAACCGCGACAGCCAGGGCCACAGCTTCGGCTCGCACGAGAGCTACTGGGTCGAGGACCGACTCAGCCTGCCGGCCAAGCTCGCCGTCACGCCGCTCTGGCTCGTGCTCTGGTGCATCTCGCTGCCGGTGATCGGCATCGTGCTCGGGCTGCAGCTCGTCGCGGTGGTGCTGGTCCTCGGCCTCGTGCTGACCCTGATTCTCTCCGGCGCGTTGCTTGCCACCGTCAAGCGTGAGGCCGCCCGTCCGCTCTTTCTCTGGCTCGAGCGTCAGGCGGCACGCATGGAGTCTCATCCGGGCGTCATTGCGGCGCACGCCCAGCGGCTGGTCGCGCCGATCTACCCGCTTCTCTGGCTGCACTCCCTGCTCTACCGCCGCTTCTTCTTCCGTCGCATCCGCGCAGCGCTCAGCGCCTTCCTGGTCACGCGGATCATCTACGCGGGCTCCGGTGCGGTTCAGCTCGACGGTGGCCCACTCTTCCGTCTCGCACAGCGGCCGCCGTTCGTGCGCGCGCTCGCCCGCATCTTCTCGAGCGGACAGGAGCGCCCCCTTTTCGAGATGCGCGATCTCTTCTTCCGCCCCTGGAGCGTGCTCCGGTCGCGTCGCCGTCTGCACCTGATGGGGGGCGATGCGAATCTCTGCGAGTGGGCGCAGGTGCTGCGTGTCGGTTCTACGGCGCTGGTTCTCGAGGCCATCGAGACGAATCGCCCGTGTGGCTGGCCGGTGCTTCGGGATCCGCTCGCTTCCCTGCGCGAGCTCAACGAGAACACCGAGCTCACGCTCGAGCTCGAACTTGCGGATGGCTCCCGCGCCAGCGCTCTCGAGATCCAGCGACGCTATCTGCGCGGCGTTTGGCGCACGCTGGACGATCCCGATTCGCTCCCGCTGTGGAAGCGCCGTGTGCTGAGAGACTGGGAGGAGACGCTCGACCTTCTGGAGCGGGATCCCGAAGCTCTGGCGGATCGAATCGACTGGATCGCCAAGCGACGCCTCGTGTACGAGGCGGCACCCGATCCGCGCGAGCGCGCGGCCCTCGAGGCGCGCGGGGCCTCGCTGCTCCGTGCGGAGGGCGCGCTGCCAGAGGCCGAGGCCCGGCTGCGTGAGCTGGTCTACCGGCTCTGGCGCATCGACCTTCGCTACCACGAGCTCAGCCCGCGTGGAGGCTACCGACGTCTGGAGCGCGCGGGGCGTGTGCGACGTCTGAGCGATCCCGCTCGCGTGGCCGAGGCGCTCACGTCGCCGCCACCCGATACGCGGGCCTGGGCGCGAGGCCAGGCGATCAAGTGGGCGCACGCGCACGCCCTGTCGGGAACCGTGGCCTGGCATCGCGTTCGACTGGGCAAGCTCGGCTGGCGCTGGCTCTACGATCCGCTCGACCCCCATCGCTGAGGCGCTAGCCTTCGATTCATGGAGATCAATGCCGAGGAGGTCGCACGGCTCGCGGAGCTGGCCCGTCTGGAGCTCTCTCCGGAGGAGGTCGAACGCATGCGGAGGGATCTCGACGCGATTCTGGGCTACGTGAGGAAGCTCGAGGCGCTCGATACCTCGCAGGTGCCCGCCACCGCGCACGTCCTCGACGTGCACACGCCCCTGCGCTCCGATGACGTGGAGCGTCGTCTTCCTGTCGAGGAGGCCGTTCGCAACGCACCGGACCATGACTCCTCGTCGATGATCGTTCCCCGGGTCATCGAATGACGGCGTTGCACGAGCGAACTCTCGCCGAGCTGGTTCGGCTCGTCGGGTCGGGAGAGGTCGACTGCCGCACGGTGGTCGAGGCCTTCCTGGTGCGTATGCAGGGCGTCGACGAGCGGGTCGGGGCCTTGCTGACCCGGCGCCCCGAGGAGGCCCTGCACGAGGCCGAGGAGGCCGATGCGGCGCGCGCACGTGGTGCGGGTCGGGGACCCCTGCACGGCCTGCCGTTGGTCGTCAAGGCGAATCTGGTCAGTCCCAAGCTCGAGGCGAGCTGCGCGTCGCGAATGCTGGAGGGCTTCCGGGCACCCTACGAGAGCGACGTGCTCACGCGCGTCCGCGAGGCCGGGATGATCGTCCTGGGCACGACGAACATGGACGAGTTCGCGATGGGCTCCTCCTGTGAGAACTCTGGGCTGGGCCGTACGGCCAACCCCTGGGATCTCCGCTGCGTGCCGGGAGGCTCGAGCGGGGGGAGCGCCGCGGCGGTTGCGGTGCGTGAGGCACCGGCCGCGCTCGGTTCGGACACGGGTGGGTCGATTCGCCAGCCGGCGGCCCTCTGCGGCGTCGTGGGTCTGAAGCCCACCTACGGCCGGGTGTCCCGCTACGGCCTGGTGGCCTTTGCCAGCTCCCTGGATCAGATCGGTCCGCTCGCGCAGACCGTCGAGGACACGGCCTGGCTGCTCGGAGTGATCGCGGGTCACGACCCGCGCGACTCGACCTGCGTCGACGCCCCGGTTCCCGACTACCGCGCGGCGCTCGGCCAGCCCATCGAAGGGCTGCGCGTCGGGGTTCCGCGGGCCCTGCTCGACGACGAGGCGCTGGATCCCGAGGTGCGCGCCGCGGTGGAGGCCTCGCTCCAGACGCTCGAGGACGAGGGCGCCCGGTCGCGACCGATCGATCTTCCGCACGGCCCCTTCGGCGTGGCGGCCTACTACCTGATCGCCACGGCTGAGGCCTCCTCGAACCTGGCACGCTACGACGGCGTGAAGTACGGCTTTCGCGCCAACGGTGGGACGCTCGACGAGATGTACCGCCGCACACGCTCGCAGGGCTTCGGAGCGGAGGTGAAGCGGCGCATCCTGCTCGGCACCTTCGTGCTCTCCGCGGGCTACTACGACGCCTACTACCGCAAGGCGCAGCAGGTGCGGACGCTGATCCGCCGTGACTTCGAGCAGGCCTTCGAGCGCTGCGACGTGATCCTGCTGCCGACCACCCCGAGCTCCGCCTGGCCGCTCGGCGAGCTCGTCGACGATCCGCTGGCGATGTATCTCTCGGATCGCTTCACGGTCGGCGTGAACCTGGCGGGCCTGCCCGCGGTCTCCCTGCCCTGTGGCTTCACGAAGGCTGGCCTCCCGATCGGTCTGCAGCTGGTCGGACGAGCCCTTGACGAGCCGACACTGATTCGCGTCGGAGACGCGTACCAGCGCTGCACGGACTGGCACCGCGCGCTCCCGCCGCTCGACGCGGTCGGGGCATGAGACGGCTGGCGCTGGCTGCGGCCCTGGCGGCCGCCGTGCTCGTGCTGGTCGTGGTTCTCGCGACCCTCTGGATCGAGCCCAGGGAGCTGATCGAGCCCGCTGTGCGGCAGCTCTCCGAGCGGCTGGGTCGGCCCGTCGTCCTCGGGGAGCTGGATCTCTCCGTGCTGCCGGCACCGGCCGTCCGTGTGTCGGGCTTGGAGATCGGGCCGCTCGAGGGCGAGGCGACCCCACTGCTCACGGTCGACGAGATCCGCGTGCGAATTGCGATCCTGCCCCTGCTGCTCGGACGGGTGGTCCTGAGCACGCTCGAGCTTCACGCACCGCGGGTTCACCTGGAGCTCGACGAGCGAGGTCGGCCGATCCTGGGTCTTCCGAAAGCGCAGCCCGGTGAAGCCGCGGCCGTGGAGGCACCCGGCGGGCCCGGGCCCGAGACGGAGGCCGCCTCGCCCCCGCAGCTCGCGATCCGCGCGACCGAGATCGAGGACGGAAGCCTCGACGCGGGTCCCTGGCGCGTCGAGGACCTGGACCTGCGAGGACGTCTCCGGCTCGACGGTCGTGCCACGCTGCGCTTCGAGGCCGTGCTTCCCGGCCTGCTGACACTCGAGGATGCGAGGATCGATGCGGAGGAGCTGCTCGGGGAGACGCCCCGGCTGCGGGGCGAGCTCGAGCTGCGCGAGGTCGACCTCGCAACGCTCCGGGAGCGGCTGGACCTCGAGCCCGAGCTCGCGGGCGAGCTCGAGGGTCCGGTGCGCTTTGCCCTCCGCGGACGTGAGCTGGAGAAGGCCTCGCTCTCCCTCGCGGGCCGTGAGCTGCGGATCACTGCGGCCCAGGGTCGGCTGCGTGGCGAGGCCGAGGTCGAGGCCGAGCTCGGCGGGGCGTGGCGCGCGGATCTGACCCGCAGCGAGCTCGACGTCGCGGGCTCGCTCCACAAACCGAAAGGCGTGGAGCTGGCTCTGAGCGGGACACTCGGGAGCCAAGCCGACCTCTCCGCGCTGCGCGACGTGCTGATCGAGCTGGGTCCCAACCGGCTCCCGCTCGAGCTCGCGCTCAGCGAGCCCACGCCCCGTGTCACGGTCGCCCCCGCGAGACTCGAGCTCGCTCCCTTGGCCGGGCTGGTCCGCGATGGGGTGGAGGGCCTCGGCGGAGAGGTCGTGCTGGAGCGCTGGAGCATCGGTCTGGCGCCCCTTGCCCTCGAGGGCCGTGCGCAGCTCGTCGGCGCCACGCTTCAGCTCGAGCACGGTCCGGTGCGGGTGACCGGCCCGCTGCGCGGAGAGGGAAGCCGCCTGCTCGGCGAGGGCCTGCAGGTGACGGCCGGCGAACAGACCGTCGAGATCGATCTGAGCTACGACCTGCGCGGCGGGAAGATCAGCCTCGGCAGCCGGGCGACCGAAGCCGACGTGGAGGCCCTCGCGTCGGCCCTCACCGGTCACGACGAGCTCGCGGGCATCCTCGACCTGGACGTGCGGGTCGCGGGCCCGCCGGCGCCCGAGACGCTGAGCGGCTCGGGTCATCTCGCGATCCGCGACGGTCGTCTGCGCGGCTTCTCGCTCCTCGAGCAGCTGCTCGGGAGCCTCGGCAAGCTGTCCCTCGAGGTCGCGCGCAGTCGCGGCCGCGACCTCTCGCGCTTCGAGGAGGAAGAGTTCCAGCTGTTCTCCGCGGACATCCGCATCGGGGGCGGCAAGCTGAGCAGCCAGAACTTCCTGCTCCAGTACGATCACGCGACCGCGCACCTGCACGGCTCGATCGGGCTCGTCGATGGAGCCCTCGACCTCGCCGGCCGGGTCGAGATCAGCGAGGAGCTCGACGCGGCGGTCGCAGGGCAGCCCACGGGTGCCCCCCGGGTCATTCCGATCGCGGGCATCCGCGGTACCCTGAGTCGACCGCGCGTGCACATCGACCGTGCCGTGCTGGCCGACTTGGCGGCCAGCTATCTGGGTCACGGACGCATGCACGAGAAGCTCGAGGAGAAGCTCGGCAAGGAAGGGGCGGAGGCCGTGGATGATCTGCTCCAGAAGATTCTTCGGGGTCGGAAGCGATGAGCTTCTTCACGCTGCGGCTCACCGACGCGGGCGTCGAGATGCTCGACCAGAGGGAGCTCCCGGAGCGCGAGCGCATCCTGCGGCTGACCGACGGGGAGCAGGTTGCACGGGCGATCGAAGAGATGGCGGTGCGGGGCGCTCCGGCGATCGGCGTCGCAGCGGCGATGGGGGTGGCGGTGGAGCTGCGCCGTGCGTCCGACTCCGAGCTGGGGGAGTCGCTGGAGCGTGTCTGCGTGCGGCTGGCGGGCACACGCCCCACGGCCGTGAATCTGAGTTGGGCTCTCGACCTCATGCGCAAGGAGCTCGCGCCGCTGCTCGAGGCGGGGGCGGGCGCCGAGCGGGTGCGCAGCGCCGCCGATGCGCTGGCCCGCGCGATCCACGACGAGGACATCGCCATCTGCCGCTCCATCGGGGAGGCCGGGGCGGAGCTCGTGCCGGAGGCGGCCCGGGTGCTCACGCACTGCAACGCGGGTGGCCTGGCCACCGCGGGGTACGGCACGGCGCTCGGCGTGATCCGCTCGGCTCACGCCCACGGTCGAGTCCACTGCGTGCTCGCCACGGAGACGCGGCCCTTCCTTCAGGGAGCACGCCTGACGTGCTGGGAGCTGGCCCGCGATCGCATTCCCGTCACGCTCATCACGGACTCGACGGCCGGGGCGCTGATGCAGCGGGGCGAGATCGATCTGGTCGTCGTCGGTGCCGACCGCATCGCCGCCAACGGCGACGTGGCGAACAAGATCGGAACCTACACACTCGCGCTGTTGGCCCGGGCGCACGGCATTCCGTTCTATGTAGCGGCCCCGCTCTCGACCGTGGACTACGGCACGACGGACGGTGAGCGCATCCCGATCGAGCGGCGCGACCCCTCTGAGGTGCTCTTCTTCGCCGGCCGGCGGATCGCCCCGCAGGGCGTGAGCGCGCTCAACCCGGCTTTCGATGTGACTCCAGCCGAGCTGGTTACGGCGATCGTGACCGAGAACGGCATCGTGCGTCCGCCGCTGGCGCCGGGTCTGGTCCGAATCGGCTCTGTAAGTAGTTGAAGATACACTTGAATCGTTCTCAGGGCCGAGGGACGTCCGACCGATAGAGAGTGCGCACGCATGGCGTCGTGCGGGGGTGACGCTTGGCCAAGGAGATTCTGGTCGTCGAGGATGACGTCGAGCTTGCGCGCATGCTCGAGCGCGCGCTCGAGGGGCAGGGGTATCGCTCGCGCACGGCCCGCGACGGTGCGGCCGCGCTGCGCGAGGTTCGGCGCACCCCCCCCGACCTGATCCTGCTCGATCTCCTGCTGCCTCGCAAGGACGGGCGGTCGGTACTCGGCATGCTCCAGGAGTCGAAGGAGACGCGGGAGATCCCGGTGATCGTGATCAGCGGTGTCTTCCGCAATCGCGCGCAGCGGCAGCAGCTCCTGGCGGCTGGGGCGCGGGCGTTCATCGAGAAGCCCTTCTCTCTGAAGACCCTGATGGGTCCGATCCACGAAATTCTGGGCCTCCCCTCGAAGAAGCCGGCGGCTCCGGCGGTCTCCACGGCGGCCGAGCGAACGGATCTCAGCCAGAAGCCAGCGGCCGAGGTGCTCTGGGAGGCGGCGCGGGCGGGCTTCTCCGGTGCCGTCCACCTCGAATGGGACAAGCGCTGCAAGCAGGTGATCTTTGAAGCGGGCGAGCCTCGTCTGATCCGCTCCAACGTCACCAGCGAGTGTATCGGTCGCAGGCTGCTGGACGCGGGGCGCATCGACGAGCGCGCGCTGAAGGAGTCGCTGCGCCGCTCCCAGCACCTCGAGCGCCGGCTCGGCGAGATCCTCGTCGAGATGGGAGCGCTCCCCGCGAAACAGCTCGAGCAGGCGCTGGCCGCTCAGGCCGAGGAGAAGCTGCTCGATCTGTTTGGCTGGACTGCGGGTCAGGCCTGGCGTCAGGAAGGCGTCCGCGAGGGTCTGCTCGCGACCGAGCTCACGGGCTGGACCGCACGGAGAATGATTCTGGCGGGGGTTCAGAGGATGAAGAAATCCGTCGTCACGGCGCGCTTGGCCCCCCACAGCGAAGAGCCCGTCGTACGCGAGGAGATCGAGCTCGCCGCCGACGAGCGGACTCCCCCGCTCGAGGCCCTGCTCCGCGCGATCGAGCCGAGGACGCGGGTGGGCGACCTCGTCGAGTCGCACGGCCGTCCCCTCTACGGAGCCTGGCTGGTGGGCGCGGTCCGCATCGGGGACAAGCCCGAGGCCGGCTCGACCGAGGCATCGGACCTCCTCGTCTCGCTCGAGCAGCAGCGTGCGCGCCAGGCCGAGCAGAGCCACTTCGAGGTCCTCGGGGTTCCCGAGGACGTCGGCACCGAGGAGGTCCGCCGCGCCTTCGTCGCGCTGGCCAAGCAGTACCACCCCGACCGTTTCAAGGCCCGCGGTGAAGCCGCGCAGCGCCTCGCGGCGGAGATCTTCGCTCGCATCTCCGTGGCCCACGACACGCTCTCCAATCCCGAGTCCCGGCGAAGCTACCGCGAGGCGCTGCGGCGTGGCGGCGGCAAGGTCCAGAGCAACGAGCAGGTGGCGCGTATCCTGAACGCCGAGCGGGAGTTCCGCAGCGGCCAGGAGCGGCTCCGCAAGCGCGACTACGCCGGAGCGCTGGCCTGCTTCGAGCGAGCCCTCGAGCTGGACTCCGAGGAGGGGGAGTTCCACGCCCTGGCGGGTTGGACCCACTTTCTCGTGCATCGTGAGGAGGAGGAGGAGCGGCGTGCGGCCCTCCAGCGACTCCAGCGCAGCCTGACCCTCGCCCCCAAGTCACCGACGGGTTATTACTACACCGGGCTCCTGCTCAAGGCTTGCGGAGACACGGCCCGGGCGGAGAAAATGTTCAAGAAGGCCGTCTCGGTCGCACCGGAGCATGTCGAGGCCACGCGGGAGCTGCGCCTGATCGAGAGACGCAAGCGCGAGGGTGCGGCCGCCGGGTCGACGGGCCTCTTTGGCCGTGGAAGGAAGAAGTGATGGCGGTCGAGAAGACCGGAAGAGTCTGGATGGATGGCGAGCTGATTCGCTGGGAGGACGCCCGCGTTCCCATCCTGACGCACACGCTCCATTACGGTCTGGGTGTCTTCGAGGGCATCCGCTGCTACGCCACGGACGACGGTCGCAGCGCGATCTTCCGGCTGCGCGACCACCTCGAACGTCTGCAGGGCTCCGCACGGATCCTGGAGCTCGAGCTGCCGTACTCCCTGCCGGAACTGGAGCAGGCCGTGCTGGCGACCTTCCGCGCCAGCGGCCTGCGCGACGGCTACATCCGACCGCTCGTCTTCCTGGGCGATGGGGCCATGGGCCTGCTCCCTGCCGACAATCCGGTGCGCGTGGCGATCATGGTCTGGCCGTGGGGGACCTACCTGGGTGAGGAGAACCTCGAGCGGGGCATCCGCGCCAAGGTCTCCTCCTACATCCGTCAGCAGCCGAACGCCTCGATGACGAAGTCCAAGACCTGCGGCGACTACGTGAACTCCATCTTGGCCAAGCGCGAGGTCACGCGCTTCGGCTACGACGAGGCCGTGCTTCTCGACGCGCACGGGATGGTGGCCGAGGGCAGCGGGGAGAACATCTTCATCGTGCGACGCGGCATCCTCAAGACCCCCCCGCTCCAGTCCGTGCTCGAAGGCATCACGCGGGACTCCGTCATCACGATCGCGCGAGACAAGGGGATCGAGGTCGTGGAGCAGAGCTTCACGCGAGACGAGTTCTACCTGGCCGATGAAGCCTTCTTCAGCGGCACCGCAGCCGAGGTCACTCCGATCCGGGAGCTCGACGACCGCCAGATCGGTGCGGGCACGCGTGGCCCCATCACGCGAACGCTGCAGGCCACGTTCTTCGACGCCGCTCACGCCCGCTCCAGCAAGTACCAGGACTGGCTCACCTACGTCTGAGCGGTCCGCGGGGCAGGGTCCGCTCGTCGGACCACCCACGCTGCGCCCCGAATGGGAGACCGACTCGAGAGTCGGTCGACGCGCGCGCAGGCGAGCTGAGCTCGCCGATAACGCGCCAGGAAGGCAGGAGCCTGAGCGGAGACTCCGTCTCGGGTCAGGCTCCTAGCCGATTCCGTAGCTGTAGAGCGTGTCCAGGACGTGCTCGCGCTGCAGGTCGTCGACGTGGGAGCCTACCGGCAGAAAGATACCGGAGACGGCCGCGCTGTCGGCCACCGGTAGGGTCGCCAGGTCGCGCTCCCGGAGCGGGAGCCGCAGGGAACGCGTCTCGATGCCGCTCTCGGCGAGCAGCTTGCAAAGGTCCTCGGGACCGGTGCGAGAGTGGCGGGTGACCCGAAGCAGGTACGACGAGTAGACCGGAAGCGCGTCGAGCGGTGTGGGGGGCACCTCGAAGGCGTCATAGCGCACGAGGTTGGCCGAGTACTCGCTCGCGTTTCTCCTGCGCTGCGCGAGCTCGTGCTCCAGGCCTGCCAGCCAGCGGCGCGTGGCCGCTGCCGGGCCGTCTCCCAGACGGTGTCGCGCGGCCGCGGCTCCCAGGCGCTCGGCGAGCGCGGGCGAGAGCGTGACCAGGGCCGGAGCCGCCGAGGCCGCGACCGCTGCCCTGAAGATGCACGTGCAGGGGTGCCCGCCGAGTCGCCCCTCCGCGAAGCGAGCGCCCAGGCTGCCCCCCGCGTCCTCGAGCACCTCGACGCCCGCCGCTTCGGCCCAAGCGTAGAGGCGATCCAGCGCGGCGGGCTGCCCGAAGGGATGGCCGATCACGACCGCACGCGTCCCGGGGGAGCGGACGGCATCCAGACGATCCGGGTCGAGCGTCAGCCGGCCCGGCTCCACGTCCACGAAGACCGGACGGGCACCGCGGCGCCGAATCGAGGCCACGGAGGCCACCGAGACCACGGCGGGGCAGATCACCTCCTGCTCGGGCGCGAGCTCGAGGGCCTCCCAGAGCAAATCGTAGGCGGTGCCGACCGAGCAGATCGCAAGCGCATGGTGGGCGCCCACGTAGGCCGCGAGCTCCGTCTCGAGCGCCGTCGTCTCCGGTCCGGGGGCCGCGCGCTCGTGGGCCGTCTCGACGCTCGAGAGCTCGACGGGCGCGCGGAACGGAACCGTGACCTCCATCGGGGAGCCGGTGGGCGCCAGCCGATTCAGGTAGCGGTCGAGTGTCTCGAGGATGGCGTCGACCATGCGCAGATAACGATCGGTGGCCTCCTCCTCGTCGCCGTCTTCGGGAACCGAGGTCTGCTCGACGACCTGACCGCGCTGTCGCAGCACGACGCCCTCGACACTCTTGGACAGGAAGCAGTCGATGATCTCGAGCAGCCCGAGGCGGCAGTTCCCTCCGATGGAGAGCGGGATCTGCGTGCTCATCCCGACCGTGATGGCGAGGTCGGGGCGAATCCGGTCGTCAAGCCAACGCACGATCTCCTCGCCGAGCTTGCGCGCGCTCCGTGCGGGCACGGACCCGCGGTTGCAGACCTCGAGAATCTCGGAGCAGAAGTCGCGCTCCGCATCCCCCTCCTGGCCGATGAATGCCACGACACGCTCGCCCCGGTCGAGCAAATGCTCCAGCACACAGAGCGCGCGGTAGCTTCCCCCGATGACGACGATCCTCGGCCGTCTCATCGTCATGAACGCTCCTCCATTCTTCCCTCCCGGATCGTCTGCGTTTGGTTTCGCATCGCGAACTGGATGATCCGCTCCCGGTCGTCGGACAGGATCTCTTCGAAGCCGAATGCCGTGATCGGCCTGCCGTCGTCGTCGATCTGTACGTGCGCGACACGCGCGATGGCAAGAATCAACGGGACCCCCGAGTCCCACAGGTCGATGCGGGCCTCGAACGGATCGCCGGGCTCGGTCTTCAAGCCGAAGGCCCCGGAGAAGCCCGAGCCCGACAGCACGATCTCGAGCCCTTCCGGTGCCGGAGCTCCACTCCGGGCCTGCTCGACGCGGGTGAGCACATCCAGCTTCTCGTCGATGCGCTCCAGAGCCAGGGCGATGTGCTGAAGGAGCTCCACGAGCGGGCGATTTTCGGGGCTGTGGCGCCGCTCGTCGAAGCTCAGCGGTGACAGCACCGAGGGGACCCGCTTGGCCCGCAAGCGCTGGCGCAGGCCCTCGAGCTCTCGATCGTCGAGGGCACGCAGCGTCACGCGTGCGAAGGTGGAGATGCGGAAGTACTCGCGACGTTCCGCGCCGGCCTCGGGTCCACTCATGTGCGAATCTGATGCAGCAGCTCGCGAAACACGCCCAGACTGCGGGGCAGGGTGTGGCCTGCGCGATCGGCCAGCCGGACGGGATCTCCGGCCTCCAGGTCGCCGACCAGTCCGCTGATCGATGCGCGCAGCTCCTCCTCCGCGAGCTTCCAGCCACGGTCGAGGGCGGCCCGCGTCGGGGGCTCGAGCTCGATGCAGGAGTGAATCCCACCGAGAAGGCCCACGAGGACGTCGAGCGCATCGACGACGGAGACGAGTCGACTCGCGGCCTGGTGCTCGCGTCCCACGCGGTAGTCGTCGGCGATGGAGCTCAGCACGCCGCAGATCCGCTCGATCCAGTCTCGAGTCTCGCTCAGACACTGGCGGGCCAGCTCGGCCGGGACGGCGGTGCTCACCTCGAGCGAGCGGATCGCACCGAGGTTGAACTCGTCGAGCCTTTCCTCTCCGATCTCTGTCCCGTTGATCCGCATGACGCACCGCACCTCGCCCGGCGGCGTGGCTTCCTCGATGATCCTTCGAAGCTCCTCGATCGAGCCGGGCTCCACCCCGCTCTCGGTCCCGTTCATGCTGAGCTGAATCATTCCTCACCTCCTCGGTTCTCGATCACGTCGTGCAGCACGGAGACGCGTCGCAGCAGCTTCGCGTAGTGACCCGCGCTGAGGTTCGCGAGCGTCGCAAGGTCCGCCTCGGGCAGGTCCTCGAGCTCTGCCTCGAGAGCCAGGCCGAGGGGCGAGAGCAGGGGTTCGGCCCGTGTGACGCTGTAGATCGCCTCGTCCGTCTCTTTGAGCCGCTTGCCCAGCTCCCGGAGGTGGGCGGGCTCCCGCTGTGCATCGGCAATCCGATCGCTCAGGCTCCGCGCCGCCGCCGCGAGCTCGGCCAGCTTGCGGAGACCCGGAACGATCGTGTCGGGCAGCTCCCGCTGCCAGCCATCCGGCGCCACACCGAAGCGTTCCCACGCCTGGCGCCGCACGCGATCCGGCTGGGCCTCGAGGCCCTCAAAGCCCTCCAGGAACACCGCGCGATAGGCGAGGGCCATCAGGTCCGCGGAGGTGGGCCGCCTCGGATGCACGGGAACCAGCTCGTAGAGGCCGCGCTCGTCGAAGCTCGTGCGGAGCAGGTCCGCCCGTGGCAGGGCGGCGATCCCCTCGACGGGCTCGCCTCCCAGCATCCGATCGAGCAGCTCCGCCAGCCACTCCGGCGGTACATCGTCGTGGCACACGGCGTTTCGGCACTCGACCTGATGGGAGCAGGGCGCGCAGCTCAGGCGCGAGTGGAGCACGAGGTGCCCGGGGGCGTAGACGGCGGTCTCGTACGGCATCCCCAGCCCCACGAACACCGCGCAGGTCGGCGTGTCCACGGCGGCCGCCAGGTGCATCGTGCCGGTGTCGCCCGTCAGGAGAAGCTCGCAGCGCTCCAGCACGGCGGCCAGCTCGTCGAGCCGCGTCTGGCCCACGAGATTCACGAAGCTCGTCTCCGGACAGGCGGCGACGAGAGCCCGTGCCGCATCGCTCTCGCCCCGGACACCGACGAGCACGACACGCAGCTCGGGAACGCGTCGGGCGAGGGCCCGGACGGTCGCCGCAAAGCGCTCCACCGGCCAGGTCTTGGCGTCCTGGCTGGCGCCGAGCTGGACCGCGACGCAGAGGCCCGGACCGGCCAGCTTCTCGCTGGCGAGTGCGCGCGCGTGAGGCGGTACACGGACCATCAGCGAGGTGCCCTCGCGGAGCACGCCACAGGCACCCAGGTAGATCTCGACCAGGTTGAAGCGAGAGAGCCGCCTTGTGCGGACCAGCGTGGCCAGATGACCGAGCCATGCGTTGCCGACCCGACGATGACCCTCCCGGTCGATCGTGAAGCCGATCGTGCGCTCCGCATCGAGGAGGGACACCAGAACCGCACTCGAGCGGGAGTGCGTGAAGTTCACCAGCTGGTCGAAGTGGAGCTGACAGAGTGGCTCGAGGGTGCGCCGGATCTCCTGGAACCGGGTCAGGAAGGAGCGTCCCGGCATCGCAACGACGCGGGCGAGAGCATCCCCGTCGATCTCGTGGATGTGGTCCACCGCCGGCAGCATCTCGGCCGCTTCGCGGAATCGCGACTTCACGATCAGATGGATCATCGCCTCGGGGTGACGTTTGCGCAGCGCGGCCAGGACCGGAGAGGTCTGCACCAGGTCCCCGAAGCGCGTGAGGTTCAGGATTCCAATGCTCCTCATGGCACCCGGGCCCCGCTTTCCAGAAAGCGAACGTCCCCGAGCAGCTCGCGGATGTAGAGCAGCAGCTTCTCGTCGCGGGTCAGCTCGCCACTCCCGCGGCCGACCGCGAGGGTGATCGCCTCGCGGTCCAGCGTTCGTTCCGGCTCCAGGCGCCTCATGATCTCGCAGAGGCCCGGCTCGTCCCGTGCGGAGTCCATGACCGCCTCGACCGTCGTGCGCTCCCGTGGACGTCCCGACACGGGTACCGGACCCGCGCGTAGGGCCTCCACGGCTCGCTCCATGCGGTGCCGATAGGTGTGCTCGGCGACGGCGCGCCGGTAGGCGTTCTCCGCGATCGCTGTGCGCTCGTCGGGATGGGCCAGGTAGTGCGCGATCTTCTTGCGGCACTCATGGACGTCGCCGTAGGTCTCGACCTCGAACCCCGGTGCGAAGGCGCGTGCCAGATCGCGTCGCTCATCCAGGAGCTGGAAGCATCGGGCCCCGGCCAGCTCGAAGCTGCGTGGGTTCAGATAGTCGCCGACCGGATTCACGCCGTCGCACCACGGGGAGGAGTGGAGGTTGAGATTGATCTTGGAGGCGTTGAAGATCAGGTTCGACGCTTCGGGGGACTGCCGGATGTTCGGCTCAGGCTGAACCGCTCGCCAGGGGGGGGTTGTGGGCCAGTCCACACCGTAGATCCGCAGGCCCAGGTCGAAGAGTGCGGGAAGCAGCTCGCGCCGGTTGTGGTAGCCGGCGCCGACGAAGGAGAGCTCGCAGCCATAGCGTCTCTGCTGCTCGGGCGTGAGTGTGAGGGGCCGCGTGATCGTGGGGTCGAAGGCCATCGGGAGTGGGAAGCCGTACCCTCCCGCCTCACGCAGCGGGACCGAGAACTCGTCGGGCTGCACGTGGAAGACGACATCGTAGTGCCGGGCCAGGTCCTTCCAGTAGCTCATCACGCGGAAGTCCTCGCAGAACCAAAAGGCCCGCCCGATGCCGAGCTGCCCGATGCGCTCGAGGATGTCCGGCTCCAGGGGGGCCTGGGCGAGGGCGAAGATCACGTCGGGGGGGTTGAGTCGGAAGCTCGCGAGAAGCACCTCACCGATGAGCTGCAGCAGGTTGCGTTGCAGCGCGACGCGCGCCTCGCGCTGGAGGGGATTGGAGGTCGTGGTGAGCACGCTCTGGTAGGCGGGCCAGAAGGCCCCGAGATCGACGTCGTGGACGTGGTGGCCGAGCTCCCGCAGCGCACGAGCGCAGGCCTGGGCCACGGGCAGCGAGCCCCCATGGAGGGGCGGGATCACGGCGATCTGGAGGGGCTCGGGGGTGCCCCCGGGGCGGAAATGCCGGGTCAGTGCCTCGAAGAGGATCGGCGCCCGACGGCGAGCCGTGGGGTGGGCGAGCAGGAGTCCGCGCTCGTGCGAGCGGAAGATCGCGTGGCGGCAGACCTCGCTCGCGTCGCTGCTGACGAGCAGCTCCGCGCGCTCCAGCATCGGCGCGAGATCGACTCGCTCGAGTACCACGCGGCAGAGCTCGAGCGAGGGCTCCACGATGAGCAGGTCCCCGTCCATCGCGTCCAGGTAGCGAAGCGTGTGCACGCCCAGGCCGAAGAGAACCAGGCGTGCGGAGCCGGTCTCTTCCGCGCGCTGCAGGAAGCTCTGTGCCAAGCGGCGGCCCTCCTCCTCGGGGTCCTCCAGGCTGGCCTCCAGCCGGTCGGAGAGCCGCACCGAGGCCGCTCCGCTGCGCGCACGCAGGGCCTCACATTCCGATCCGGGCCGGCAGCGTGCGATCCTGTCCGCGAGCACCGCGTTCCGTCGGCGAAGCGCGGCGAGATTTCGATCCAGCATCTCCATCTCGACCCGAGCGGAGGGGAGCCTCCGATCAGAGCAAGCGCCATGCCCGCGACAGCAGCGACCGTCGGCGGAAGGCGGCGACGTTCGCGCTCAGGGCGTGGGCAGATCCTGCAGGGGGGGCGGCAATTTCAGATCGTGCGGGAGACGAAGGCCGGGATCTCGTCGTCCGCGGGTCGATAGCCGTCCTGGGCTTTCTGGACCTTTCGGAGCGCGCCGAATCGACTCCGCAGCTCCGTGCGAAGCTGCTCGGTGAGCGTCTCGAGCTTTCGCTCGGCTGCGATCAGGCGGGCGATCAGCGCGCGGCCCGCGGGCTCTCTGGGCGGATCCTCCTGAAGCGACCGCAGCAGCTCCAGGCGTCGGCGCGCGAGGCGGTCGAGCTCCGCGAGCCGCTGCGCCTCGGGGGTCGCGAGTGCCCGCTCGGCCGCGTCGGCCCACTCGATCAGCCGCACATCCTCACTCATGCGGGATCGGACCCCCGTCCGCCGTGCTGCTCGATGGTCCGCCAGGCGTCGAGCAGCGTATCGAGCAGGCCCAGGACCGACTCCAGAGCCCGGCGGTCCCCCCGAACGTTCGCGGCCGTGAGAGCGTCGAGAATGTAGGCATAGAGGGCGTCGAGATTCCCGGCGATCGCCTCACCTCGATCGTGATCCAAAGAAGCCAGCAGCTCCGCCACGATGGCGTGGGCCCTACCCAGCGCCTGACCTCTCGATGCCGGGTCCGCGAAGTGTTCGAGCGCCTGACGCCCGAAGCGCAGAGCTCCCTCGTAAAGCAGCACGATGATCCGAAGCGGCTCCGCTGAGCTGACCTGACCATTTTGGTAGGCCGCGTGCGCCGCATGCACGCTGATCTGCATTTCTATCCCCTCCCCGTGGCTATCGTCGCTGCAATGTCAGCAGGAACTGGCTCAGAAACTGACCCTGTGTCTGGATCTCGCTGATGATCCGCTCGAGCTGGGCGAACTGGCGAATCAGGTCGGACTCGATGTCCTCCAGGCGGTCCTCCGCGTCCGCAATGTTCTTCTCGAGGTCCGAGATCGACCGATTCGTTCCGTCGATGCGGGTGACCAGCGCCCCGCTGACGGGATCCACGAACGCATCAGCCACGATGCGCAGCTGGTCAGCAAAGCCGCCACTGCCGGCAAAGAACGCCTTCACGTCGTTGAAGCTGCTCTGCAGCTTGGAGCGCAGCTTCGTCTCATCGAGTGTGACGGTCCCCGAGGCCGTGAGCTCGATTCCGATCTCCGCTGAAGACTTGATCGTTCCTGAGCCGATCTGGCTGGCGAGCACGGAGGTGAGCCTGCGCTTCAGCCCGTTCAACGTGGAGTCTCCGATCAGTGGGCCGCCCCGATTCGTCTCCGGGTCCACGACGGCCTGCTCGTTGATCACGCTGACGATGTCGTTGAAGGCGCTGACGAGATTCGAGATCTCGGACACCATGGCGTCGGTATCCTCGCTGACGTCGATCGTCACCGTGCTCGCGGAAACTTTCTTGGCCTCGATCGTGAGGCCCTCGATCACACTGGAGAACGTGTTGGTCGTGCTCGAGACCTGGATCTGGTTGGCTCCGGGATCAAGCAGCAGGGTCGCAGAGGCGGCGGACTGGGTCTCCGTGAAGCTCGGCGTCGCCGTGCCGCCACTCAGTGTGGTCCCGGTGCTCAGATCGAGGGTCTGGGTGGCGCCGCTCGACTTCCCCTCGATGACGATCCGATAGGGGCTCGAGGAGCCGTCGTTCAGCAGAAAGGCTCGCACATCGGCGCTCGAGTCGTTGATGGCCGAGATGAACCCCTCCAGAGTGTTGTTGGAGGACGTGATCGTGAGGTTCGTGACGGTCGTGCCCACGGTGATCCGGAAGTTCCCCGTCCCGACCGTGTCCGTCTTGTTCGTGTAGCCCTGGGAGATCTCCCGCTCGCTCGTGGCGAGCTGCGTGACCTGCAGGAGGACCTTGCCCGGGAGCGCCTTGCTGTCCGCGGTGGCCGTGGCGACGGTCGAGTCGCTCGAGGTGGCCGTGAGCTTGGCGAACTCCTCCGTCGCGGAGGGGCTCGTGGTGAGGAAGATGTTGGTGAGGTTGTCGAGCTCTCGCAGAGCTTCCTGAAAACTGCGCGTCTTGGTGTTCAGGTCCTGAAAGATCGCGAGCTTCTCTTCGAAGCTGCTCTTCTGGCCCTCGAGGATGTCGATCGGCCGCCGTTCGAGCTCCAGGACCTGATCGACGATCTCATTGGTCGGAAATCCGGAGGCGAGCCCCCCGAACGTGATGGAGCCGGTGCGGAGTCCCATGCCATTCCTTTCGAGCGAAACCCACTCCGGGTTTAGCCCGCAAGCCCTCGGACCCCTCCGGCGGAGACTGGGGGCGGGATGGGGCCGAGGCCCGCATCCCGCCCCGCGTTCCGGTTACGAGACGAGCGGTCTGGACTACTGGAGGAGCTGGAGCGCGACCTGCGAGGAGACGTTGGCTTGGGCCAGCACGGCGATGCCGGCCTGCTGGAGCACCTGGGCCCGCGTCAGGCTCGCCGTCTCCGCCGCGATGTCGGCATCCCGAATCCGCGAGTTCGCTGCGGACAGGTTCTCCACCGAGGTCTGGAGGTTGTTGATCGTCGACTGGAGCCGGTTCTGTGCCGCACCCAGATCGCCGCGGAGCGTCGAGACGCTGGAGATCGCGGAGTCGACGGTCGCCAATGCCGACTGGGCCGAGGCGGTCGTCGAGATCGCCGCGTCCGTGGTCTGGATGCTGAGGCCGCTGGCCGTGGCGTCGCCGATGTTGAGGCTGATGCGGTCCACTGTCGCGTTGTTGTTGATCCCCACCTGGAAGGTCAGAGCATTGCCGGTTCCGGAGAGGGTCCCGTCGAGCAGCACCCGGCCACCGAAGCGCGTCGCATTCGCGATTCGGGTGATCTCGCTCTGCAGCGAGCTGAACTCGTTCTGGAGGAAGCTCCGCTCCGTGTTGCTGATCGATCCCTCCGAAGCCGCCTGCACCGAGAGCTCTCGCATCCGGATCAGGATGTTCGAGATCTCGTTCAGCGCGCCTTCCGCGGTCTGGATCACCGAAATGCCGTCGTTGGCATTCCGCTGAGCCTGTCGGAGGCCCCGGATCTGGGCGCGGAGGGACTCTGAGATGGCGAGTCCGGCCGCGTCGTCCCCGGCGCGGGTGATGCGCAGACCCGAAGACAGCCGGTCCAGCGAGCGGTCGAGCTGTAGCTGGCTGCGCGACAGGTTCTTCTGCGCGTTGATGGACGCGAGATTCGTGTTGATTCGGAGACCCATGCGGTTTCCTCCCTGAAAGGCGGCCCCGCGAAGCGTCCGTGCTCCGCTTGCCCCTCACCATTGGCCGTTCGTCATCGCTCCGGATTTCATCCGCAAGCAAGGGACTATTCGGACCTGCTGACAGCGATCTTTAGCACCCGGGAGGCGCCGAAAGCCCCCGTCTGATCCCTCAAGCGCACGCAATTCACGGCCGAAGCTCCACATATGGTGCGGCTTCTCTTCGACGAGGCGGTCGGGGGAAGACCCCGGAGCGGCCCGGATCGTGCGCGGCTCACGCGGTTTCTGGACCGTGAGTTCGATGGCGAGCCCGGCCTGGCGAGGGAGTTCCCCCTGCTGCTCGCCCCCCACAATCTGGATCGCTCCTGGGTCTACGAGCGAGACGGGCAGATCGTCGCACACGCCGTCTGGCGGCCCCTCACGCTGCTCAGCGGAGAGAGGCGGATCGGCGCCGCGGGGATCGGGCTCGTCACGACGGCACGCGATTGGCGCGGCCGAGGTCTCGCGTCGCAGCTCGTCGGCCACTGTCTGGCGGGTGCGCGGCGCGCCGGAACCGAGCTGGTCGTACTCTTTGCGCCCGCGCGCTCGCTGTACACGCGGCTCGGCTTCGTACCCGCCGGCCGAGAGCTCCTGAGCTGGACGCGCGCGGCTGCCCCCGTTCCTTCGGGCGCGCGCGTTCGCCGCGGCGGTCCCCTCGAGGCCCCGAAGCTGCTGTCCCTTCTCGAGCGTCATCGGCTGCGCGTGGAGAGAAGCGTCGAGGAGTTTGCGTCGCTGCTGGGGATCCCCGGCGTCTGCTGTCACCTCGTCGAACGTGGAAGCGACGTCGTGGCCTACTGTGTGGAGGGCAAGGGAAGGGACCTGCGCGGGGTGATCCACGAGTGGGCCGGAGACCCGCAAGCCCTCGCCGGGCTCTTCGCTGCGATCACCGCGCGCCGCCCTGCACCCCTTCCGGTGCTCTCGCCGGAGACCTCGCCGCCGCCGGGCTGCGAGCCGGGAGGCGTCCAGGCGCTCGCGCAGCTCCGGATTCTTGATCCCGGGCGGCTCGGGGAGAACGACGCCGTACGCCTCTTTGGCGATCCCGGGTCCCCCGCTCGGCTGCCGATCTATGTATGGGGGCTGGATTCCATCTGAGCGGACGGATAGCCTTGGCGCCGTGTCGAATCTTCTGGCCCCCCGTTCGACGCGTACCGTCCGCGTCGGCTCGCTGCGAATCGGCGCGGGAGCGCCCATCTCCGTTCAGAGCATGTGTGCCACGCCCACCCGGGACGTGGAGGCGACGACCGAGCAGATCGACTCGCTGAGCGAGGCGGGCGCGGCGCTGGTGCGCATCGCCGTCGACAGCCGTCGCGACGTCGAGGCGCTGGCAGAGATCCGTCGCCGCACGAGGGCACGGCTCGTGGTCGATCTGCAGGAGCACTACCGGCTCGCGCGTCTCGTGGCGCCCCATGTGGACAAGCTCCGCTACAACCCGGGACACCTCCACCATCACGAGCGTGGGCGCGCCATCGCGGACAAGGTGGCCGAGCTGGCGGAGATCGCCGGAGAGCATGGGCTGGCCCTCCGGATCGGAGTGAACTGCGGCTCCGTGGCGCCGGAGTACGAGGCGCGCTTTCCGGATGATCCGGTGGGGGCCATGGTGGCCTGCGCCTGGGACCACTGCGCGTACCTCGAGAAGCGCGGCTTCGAGAACTTCGTCGTGTCGCTCAAGGACTCGGACCCGGAACGGGTCGTCGAGGCGAACCGTCGCTTCGTGGAGCGCCGACCGGACGTCCCGCTCCACCTCGGCGTGACCGAGGCCGGCCTGCTCCCCGAAGGCGAGATCAAGACCCGCCTCGCCTTCGAGAGGCTTCTTGCGGTCGGAATCGGGGACACCGTGCGCGTGTCCCTCACCCTGCCGCATTCCCGCAAACACGAAGAGGTCCGGATCGGCCGTGCGATCCTCGACGACATTCGTGCGGGACGCTTCCGCTCCGTTCCCCAGCTCAGCGGTCTGAACATCATCGCGTGTCCCTCCTGCTCACGCGTCGAGAACGAGCTCTTCGTCGAGCTGGCCGAGCGCGTGCGCGAGCTCACGCGCTACGCCGAGGGGCACGATGTCACGATCGCGGTGATGGGCTGCCGGGTGAACGGCCCCGGGGAGACGGACGATGCCGACCTGGGCCTCTGGTGCGGCCCCAGGCACGTCAACCTGAAGCGCGGCGCCGAGAAGCTCGGAAGCTTCGCCTACGACGAAGTGCTCGACCACCTCCGCGCCGAGCTCGACCAGCTGATCGGTGGGGACGTTGGTTGAGTTCCTGCCGGGCTCCCCGGGTCCCCCCCCGGTGATCGCGGTCCAGCGGAAGGGCCTTCGGCCGCTGTTCTAGGCGATCTCCCAGCGACCGCTTCGGAGGCTTCGATAGCCCGCCTCGATCCAGCCAAGGGTCATCTCGCCGTGGTCCTCTTCGGGATCGCGGCAGGCACGCCGCCGCAGGAGATCCTCGAGGAGTGCGCGGCTGATCTCGTGCCTCGAGAGCGATCCTGCGAAAACGCGGCGCTCCGCGGCGCGAACGAGCACCGACTGGGCGTGTCCGATCCGCAGCTCACCGTGCGGACCACGACATCGAACGAGCGCTTCAGGAGCCTCGTCGTTCCAGCTTAGCTCGACCGTGCTTCGCACACCCCCGGCGTGCTCCAGCTCCACGCGGACCTCGTCCTCCACGGCCGTCCTCTGGCGGCTCCGGGCGACCGCGATCCAGACGCGCTCGATCGGCCCCGCGAGCTGCTCCGCGAGGTCGAGCGCATCGGGCCCCCGATCGATCCAGATCCCACCGCCGCTTCGGAGCGGATTCGCCTGCCAGCACCCCGCAAGGGTCCGTTTGCGTGCAAGCCGGATCTGCACGCCATCGAGCGCTCCGATCGCTCCCGCACCGATCAGGTCTCGTGCGCGGCGCGCGGCTGTGAAGCGGCGCATCGGCGCAGCCGTGACGAGCGTCCGCCCCAGGCGTTCGGCGAGCTCACTGACGGCCACCGCGGCCGCACGAGAATGCGCGAGAGGGGCCATGACGAGCGTGTCCACACCGGTCCGAAGCAGATCGCTGAGCACCCGGGCCCGTTCGGCCACCGGCAGGCAGACCACGGCCAGCTCGGGAGGCGGTGAGCTCAGACCCGCCTCGCCAGGGTCGCCCGATCCGTCCAGCTCGAGCTCGGGGAGCTCGGGAATCACCTTCGGAATCACGCAGCTCCTAGGCGAGGTGCAACGGAGAGTGATCCTCTTGCACAGCGCTGCCGACATCGGACCTCCCTTGCGCGCGTGGTTCCGACGGCTCGGGATTCAAGAGTGGTGCCCAAGCGCGGGGGTCCTCGAGCCCGCGCGGATCGCCCTCGTCGCTCGAGAGCGGCACGCCGCGAGGTTGGGAGCACAGCTGCGGACCCGCGCTTGGGCAACGGGGATGCAGCGCATCCCGGGTGTGGTCGAGCCTCCGTCGGTGGGCCCCTACGGAGGAGGAAACCTCCTGCTCAATTCTGTCCCCTGACGGTACAGGCTCTCCTCATGCGGCTCGATAAGAAGGGACGCGATCCCCCGAGGATCGCCTGGGGGACGGGTATGGGCAAGGGCAGGCGAGGAAGCGAGGGAGACCGTCGCGCTCCTCCCGCATGGGCACGCGCGGCGTGGCAGTACGCCGCTTCGCTCGTCCGCGGCCGGTCCTCGACGGGCCGCGGGCTTCGGCGCCTGGATGGATCGTGGGCGGCCCTCGTGGATCTGTGGCGCCGACGGCCCCGGGCTCGCATGAGCCTGCCCCAGAAGATCAGCTCCTTCGTCGTGCTGGCCACGCTGCTCTCCTCGTTGATCGTGACCGCGACGTCTGTTCACTACCTGCAGGGCTTCCTGCGCGCCAAGCTCGCGGAGAAGTTCCCGGTCATCCTCACGGAGACAGGCGACCGCTTGGAGCGCTGGCTGGAGCAGCTTCCCGTCGACGTGGAAACTTTCGCAGCCAGTGAGACCGTCGTGGAGAACTTCGCCTCGCTGCGGCGGGGTGGGGGTTCGCGAAAGAGCACAATGGCTCGGCAGGAGATCCGCGACTATCTCACCCAGGTGCTCCGGGGAATCCCGCAGTACAGTGCGCTCGTGATCCTGGACCTCACGGGCCGCGAGCTTCTCTGGGCCGGCAACACTCTGACACTTCGCGAAAAGCTTCGCCTGGAGCTCGCGAAGGTCGAGGAGCCCCGTGTCGGGGATCTCCGTCGCATCGCCGGTCATCGCGTCCAGATCGTCTCAGCCCCGGTTCGAGACGCCACGGGCACGCGAGTCGGCTCGCTCCATGCCGTCCTGCGACCGGAGACGATTCAGCACCTGCTGAAAAGCGACCTGCTCGGCGCGTCCGGTCGGATCTATCTGCTTCGCTCCGACGGAACTTATCTTACGCCGATGGGGGATCACGATATCGATGAGCACTATGTGGGCAAGCTTCCCCAGACGGGAAGCATGCGACGCCCGATCAGCTACCGCGATCCCGGGGGACGCCGCCTGGTCGGTGCTGCGAAGCGAGTCGGGCCGCTGGATTGGACGCTCGTCGTAGAGGAAAGCTACGATCAGATCTTTGCGCCGATCCTTCGCGCGGCGGGGCCGATCCTGCTGATCAACATCGGCGCCGTGCTGATCTCGAGCGTCTTCTCGTTCTGGCTCTCCCACGCACTCGCCAGTCCAATCCAGGCGCTCTCCGATGGTGCGCGACGCATTGCCGAGGGCGAGACGGATGTCGTGATCCTCGAGCGGAGAAGCCACGACGAGATCGGCCTTCTCACACGGACCTTCAATCGGATGTCGGCCCATCTGCGCCGGAATCAGCTCGAGCTTGAGGAGAGCCAGGAGAAGCTCGAGAAGGCCAACCTTCTGCTTCAGGAACGCAACAACGAGCTTCAGAAGGCCAATCTCGCCCTCGAGGAGCTCTCGATCACGGACGGACTCACCCGGCTCAAGAACCACCGCTACTTCCAGGAGCATCTGCAGCGAGAGATCGCCTGCGCGGAGCTGTCGGAAGAGCCCCTCTCGCTGATCCTGATCGACATCGATTGCTTCAAGCAGCTCAACGATCGCTACGGTCACGCCACAGGGGATCGCGTTCTCCAGGGTGTAGCCGAGTGCATGCGGGGTCTCGTGCGCCAGAGCGATGTGCTCGCACGCTACGGTGGCGAGGAGTTTGCGCTCGTCCCGCGCGGTGCACCGCCCGAGGTCGCCATCCGGCTCGCCGAGAAGATCCGCCTCACGGTGGCGGCTCACGAGTTTCGTAGCGACAGCGCGATGGCTCCCACGGAGCGCATCGCCGTGACCGTCTCCGTGGGCGTGGCAACCTTCCGGGGCGATGCTGGGGACCTCTTCGGTGCCGCGGACCGTGCGCTCTACTCGGCCAAGGAGCGCGGGCGGGATTGCGTCGTGGTGGATGGCGAGGAGAGCTGAAGGCGGCTCGAGATGCCCCCGCGCCGCCTGAAGCGGCGGGGCGCCCGTTGCTTCAGGCTAGCGCGGTGTGATCAGCGACGTGTGAACCCATCCCACGCGACCGATGGAGGTACGCACGAGTGTCCAGTCCCCCATCTTTCGCTCGGGGTAGACCGGCGTTCGCCGCGCGAGGATCTGGAGCACCGGCTCCTGCTTCGAGGGACCTTGCCTGAGCAGGACGCGCTCCCTGCGGATGAACCGCACGCCCGGGCTCTTGCGGGCTGCGTCGGCCTCGCGAATCAGCTCCTCGGCGATGCGCTCCGCCCGCGCGCCGAAGAAGATCGCGGAGCCGAGGTGCCCCGCCTCGATCTGGCGCTCGGCCTCCTCGAGCTTCCGCTGGGCTTCGAGGACCGTGTCCGCGCGCCAGGGTGCTTCCCTCGCGGCTCGCTCGACACGAATCCGTGCTTCGGCCAGAGACGAGACCGCATCGGCGAGGGAGTGGTGCCCGCGCAGTCCAGACTCGGCGGTCACCAACGCGTCCTCGGCCTGCGCGAGGTCCGCCTGGAGGCGCTTGATCTCGTACGCCATTCGCTCGATCCGTTCGATCTGGGCGCGCTGGTAGACGGCCTGATCCGGAGCTGTAGGAGGCCTCGATGGCTGCCAGAGGCCACTGAGCAGGCCCGTGCCCGAGCCCGTGCAGGCTGCGAGCAGCACGCAGAGTATCGGGAGGGCGCGCGGGAGCGCGCGGCGATGCGGGATGCTGGAAAGCGATCTCATCCTGGCTGGCTCGGGGGGCGACGTGGGCCGCCCGGAGAGACCTATCGGCGCCCCACCTGGGGCCTTGACCGGATCAGCGGCCGCGGCGTTGGAGGGGGTTCACGCTCGTAAAGCGCCGTCGCTCCTCCGAACTCGGCGGATCGCTGCGCACCTCGAAGGACTCGCGCAGCCAGCCCCCCTCACCGGCCACAAAGAAGCTCTCCGCCACCGGCAGAATCGTGCCGAAGCCCTTGCCGCTCCCGGCCCAGCGGACGGCGAGCGGGTCGTCGCCACTGAAGCGACCGACGAAGATCCCCACCTCCTTGATCGCCTCGTTCGCCTTGCGTGTGATCAGGTAGAGGGGCGCAAGCGTCAGTGCATCGATGTAGAGAGTGAGGGAGGCGATCGGCCCCTCCGGTCTCTTGCGCGCGCCCCTCAGAACCACGGCGCGGCGGATCTCCCAGCGGCCGTTCGCGACCGAGAGGCCGCTCGGCCCGTACGATCGATCCGCATTCGCAGGGTATCCAAAGTAGTCGGCGTTGATCGGCGCCAGCACATCCCGACTGCGCAGCAGTTGGAAGCGCCAGGCGTTGGGGCGGAGGATGAGGCCGACGAAGCCGCGCCGGCTGTGCTCGGCCGCGCTGATCTGGACGTCGGGTGTGCCACCGCTCTGGTCCGGCAGGTTCAAGCTCCCCCCCCCGGCCTGCTGACCACGCGTGTACGTGGGCACGAACAGGCCATCGAGAGTGGTCAGCGCTGCACGTTTGACTCGGCGAGCGTCGGGAAGATAGACGAACACGTCGTCGGATCGATTGGCCTTCCAATCGCTCTCGCTGCGGCGGATCTGGCGCCACGCGAGACCGCGCGCCATCGCTGGACGCAGGAATCGTCCCCCGGCCCAGAAGCGAACCCCGTTCGACCCTCCGTCGGCACCGGGGTAGCCGTGCATCGGCAGCAGGAAGAAGGAACCCTCGAAGCGTTCGGTCTTTCGTCCACGCCGGAGAATGTGGATGATTCTGAAATCACCGCGCAGGCCGGCTCCGAGGTAGCGGTAGCGATGGCTCCACGCCCAGCGCATTCCTGCGTCGGGGGCGTGATCGGGGATCGCCCCCGGATCGAACGGCAGCCCCTCGCCGTCGAAGCCGTGCAATCCGCCGTCGGCATCGAGCGTAACCCGGCCGGCGTTCGCGAGCGTGGCCGCACGGAAGGCCTCCGGCGCGGGGTAGCGCCGATGGCAGGGCCCCACACGGATCTCCATGCCCTCGTAGAAGAACTCGGCGCGGTGCTGCCAGACCTCGGGCGGGAGATGGTCCCGGAGACGCCCGAGCTGCCCGTGCTCCACGGTCGAGCCCGGCTCGAAGGACGGTGGGGACACGTCCTCGTCCCCCGGTCTCCCCGAGTCCGGCAGGCTGTAAGGGGGACAGCTCCCCGCCGGCGGAACCTCCACGGCCGCGCTCGGGAAGGCTCCGAGCCAGACGAGCAGCCCGAGCCAGGAGGCCGTTCGTCGCAGACGCTCAGGCATCGCGAGGCTCCCGGAGCAGCTGGACACGCTCGATTCCCTCGTGCGGAAACGCGTAGCCGGTCGCGTCACAGTCGCCATAGCGCTCCGGACGCGAGGAGGTGAGCACCGCGCAGACCACCTCGCGGCGGTCGTAGGTGAGCACACGTGCCACAAGGACTTCGCCGTCTCGGGTGTGGATCCGGATCGGGCGTCCCGTCCTGGAAGCCTCGATCACCTCGCTGGGAACCGACATCTCACGCTCCTTCCGTGACCCGCTCCGCTTGGACGCCCGTGAACCCGTCCGGCTTCGGGGCGACGTCGGGCGGCGGCTACATCTCGGCTGGCCCCCCGGCGCTCGCCGCCAGGACTCGCAGCGCCTCGTCGTGCAAGCGGCCATTCGTGCTGACCAGGCTCCCCGCGTACACCGATCGCTCTCCGCTGACGGACGTGGCCCTTCCGCCCGCCTCCTCGACCAGCAGGACCAGGGGTGCCACATCCCAGGGAGAGACGACGGGGTCGACCGCGATCTCACCTGCACCTTCCGCCACCAGCACGTGCTGGTAGAAGTCCCCGAAGCCCCGCTGCCGCTCGGTCCGTCGCGCCAGCTCGAGCACGCCGGGGACGCCCTCCGAGCCCTCCACGCCCCCGAGGCTGCCATGAAAGAGCTGTGCGCGCGCCAGGACGCTCCCGGCCGAGACGCGCAGGGGCCGGGAGCCCCGCCGGGCTCCGGAGCCTCGCGCGGCGCTCCAACGAGTGTTCAGCGCCGGAGCACTGACGACACCCGCGACCAGCTCTCCCCGCTCCTCGATCGCGAGGAGTGTGGCGAAGATCGGAATGCCCCGAACGAAGTTTCGCGTGCCATCGATCGGGTCGAGGATCAGACGCCGCTCTGCACCGGCCGCACTCTCCCCCTGCTCCTCACCGAGGACCCCCAGCTCGGGATGCTGACGTGCCACCCTTTCCCGAACGATCTCCTCGATTCTGAGGTCTGCTTCGCTGACAGGTGTCCGGTCGGACTTCTCCGAGACGCGAAGCTCCGCGGAGCGGAAGTACCGCAGCGCGATCGGGTCCGCGGTATCGGCGATCTCCTCCAGGAAGCGGAGCCAGGCGAGCGCATCCACAGCCTGAGCTTAACCGGCGACCGCGATCCTGTCCGGCGAGCCCTCGGCCCTGTCGAGGGCGGACTGCGCGAGTGCGAGCAGCGACGCGGCATCGAGCGCATCCTCGTGGGGGCGGGTGACGGCGATGCCGATGCAGATCTTGCAGAGCAGCGGGCCGGCTCGGGTCTCCAAGGCGCGCTCCTCCACCCCGAAGAGGATCCGCTCGGCTGCGCGCAGCAGGTTGTTCGCCGAGCAGCCGGGCGCCAGAAGAGCGATCTGGTCCTCGGTGACACGGGCTCGCTGGTCCCCCTGACGCGTGAGCTTCGCGACCCGCTCCGCGACCTGCTGAATGCCCTCCAGGGCCGTTTCTTCCCCCTCGTGCTCCACGATCATCTTGTAGCTCAGCACGCGGATCAGCAGCACACCGATCGGACGGTGAATCTGACGTGCGCGCTCGTGATAGCGCTCGAGCAGCCGTGTGAAGGCGTTGGCGTCCGGGAGCCCGGTCTCCTCGTCGAGGGGGAGCGCCTCTTCGCCTTCCTGGAGATCCCCGAAGGCGCTCCGTGCACTCGAGAGCGCCTCCGCGAGCTCGCGCGCCGACTGGTCGGCCTCGAGCGCGATCCGGCTGAGATGCTGGTTGGCGCGGACGAGCAGATCCTCGTAGCTGAGCATCTGACCCGCCGGGATCTCGAAGCAGGCCGCCGCGTCGCGGAGCTCATCGGGCAGCTCGCTGACCACGCTGCGCGCGACAGCCGGCGCGATTCCGGTCAGCTCCGCCACACGCTGCTCGAGCTCTCCGATGGCGCCTGCGAAGCCTTCGACGGTGAGCGCCCGCGCGATCTGCCAGGCCGCATGGAGGATCCGAACGTTCTGACCGAGCTCGTCATCGCGCCGGGCCGCCTCGGCGTCGTGATGTTGGGCGATCTGCTCACGAAGCCGCTCGGGAAAGCTCCAGCGCTCCAGCAGAAGACCCCCCACACGCGCGTGATCCGTGGCGAAGGCGTCCCGCTCGAGCGCGCCCAGGTCGCCTTCGCCCGCGTGGAAGCGCTGCAGGACCGCGGCGTAGTCGGGAAGCTGGTCGAAGAGCAGCAGCACTCCGCAGTCGGCGAGGAGGCCGGACAGGAAGGCCTCCTCGGGATCCCAGCCCCCGACCTCAGCGGCGAGCCGCCGGGACGCCAGCGCGTTCATCAGCGAGGTGCGCCAGAAGTTGTCGAGCAGCTCTTCCCCGCTGCCATCACCTCGCAGTGCGGAGAGCAGGGAGAAGGAGAGGGCCACGCTTCGGACGGCCTTGAGTCCCAGATAGAGCAGCGCGTCGTCGATCGAGGTGATCTCTCTGGACAGGCCGTACATGGCGGAGTTGATCAGCCGGATCACCTTGGCCGCCAGGGCGGGATCCACGCGGATCGCCTCGGCCAGGTCGCCGAACTCGACCTCGTCATCACCGAGCAGCTCCAGCAGGCGCTGCGCGACGCGGGGGATCGTAGGAAGCGATGGCGAGTCCAGCAGCCTCTGCTCGAGCTCGTTCATCGTGCGGCGACCCTCCGGAGTTGCGATCGGCGCACGGTCCGCCGGAGTTGAGTGCGCCCTCCCGAAAACCGAATATAATCGGGTCCCGGCGCTGGAGCCGAGCTCTTGCGGGCCTCGGAGGTCGACGCGGGGGTGCGAGCGGGGGGATCCGGCGGGGGTCGGGATCTTTCCCCACGAAGCGAAGCCAGAGGAAAGCCGTGTCGTCTCCATCTTCGGAAGCCATCGCGCAGGCCGCCCGGGCGATCCGCATCCTGACGATCGATGCCGTTCGCAGGGCGGGCTCCGGTCACGTCGGTCTGCCGCTGGGCTGTGCAGAGCTGGCCGTCGTGCTCTTCAGTGAGTTCCTGCGCTTCGACCCGGACCATCCCGACTGGCCTGATCGCGACCGCTTCGTGCTCTCGGGCGGACACGGCTCGATGCTGCTCTATTCCCTGCTGCATCTGACGGGGTACGCCATCGGGCTCGAGGACCTCCGACGCTTTCGCCAGCTCCACTCGATCACGCCGGGGCATCCCGAGCACGGTCTCACCCCGGGCGTCGAGGCGACGACCGGGCCCTTGGGCCAGGGCCTCGCCAACGCGGTCGGCATGGCGCTTGCGGAGCGGATCCTGGCCGCGCGCTTTGGAAGCGAGCTCGTCGATCATCGAACTTACGTGCTCGCGAGCGACGGGGACATGATGGAGGGTGTGGCGGCCGAGGCGGCCTCGCTCGCTGGGCACCTCGCACTCGGGCGGCTCGTGGTTCTCTACGACGACAACCGAATCACGATCGATGGCCCGACGAGGCTGTGCTTCTCGGAGTCGGTGGCGCAGCGCTTCGACGCCTACGGCTGGAACGTGCAGCAGATCGATGGTCAGGCCCCCGCCGAGGTCCGTGCGGCGCTCGCGGAGTTGAAGAGTGACGAGGCCCGCCCGCACCTGATCGTGTGTCGGACGCACATCGGCTTCGGCTCTCCGGCCGTCGACAGCGCCGGGGCCCACGGCACGCTCGGCGACGAGCGCACCGAGCAGACGCGCGAAAACCTGGGCTGGGAGCTGCCCCCGCTCGAGCTGCCCGATGGGGTCGGCGAGGTTTTCCGCGCCAACGCCGAGCGGGGTCGCCGCCTTCGGGAGAGCTGGGAGGCGCGTCGCGACCAGGCTCTCGAAGACCCCGGGCTCCGCGACCTCTGGCGGGCCATGCTCGAGGGGAGACTTCCGGAGGATCTTGGCGCCGTCTGGCCCGACTTCCGGGGAGGCGGACCGCTGGCGACGCGCAAGGCATCCGGCAAGATCCTGAACGCTCTGGCGCCGCATGTCCCCTCCCTGATGGGTGGGTCGGCGGACCTCGCTGGATCGAACGCGACGCTACTCACCGATGAGAGCGCCGTCGAGCCCGGAAAGTTCCAGGGTCGCAATCTCTTCTTCGGTATCCGGGAGCACGGCATGGCGGCGATCGCCAACGGTCTGTCGCTGCACGGGGGGATTCGACCCTACATCGGTACCTTCCTGATCTTCAGCGACTACATGCGTCCGGCCCTGCGCATGGCGGCACTCATGGGAGAGCCCGTCGTGTACGTCTTCACGCATGACTCGATCTTCGTCGGGGAGGATGGGCCGACGCACCAGCCGGTGGAGCAGCTCGCGACGCTCCGGGCGCTGCCGAATCTCTGGCTCTGGCGACCCGCCGACGCCCGAGAGACGGTGGCGGCGTGGCGGGCCGCGCTGCACCGCGAGGAGGGCCCGGTCGCCCTGGCCCTCACGCGCCAAGACGTGCCTGTGCTTGCGGGAGACGACATCGAAGCCTCGGCCGCCCGGGGCGCTTACGTCCTCCACCGTGAGCCCCGCGAGCCCCTGGAGCTCGTGATCGTGGCTTCGGGCTCCGAGGTGCACGTGGCGCTCGAGGTGGCCGGCGCGCTCTCCGGTGAGGGGCACGCGGTGCGCGTGGTCTCCCTGCCGTGCCTCGAGGTATTTCGCGCACAGGAAGCGTCGTACCAGAGCGACGTGCTTCCGCAGGCTCCCCCCCGGCTGCTCGTCGAGGCCGGTGTGCCGCAGGGGCTCGCCGAGCTGACACGTCCCGGGGACCGCTTCCATGGAATGACGGGCTTCGGTGCCTCGGCGCCCTACGGCCCGCTGGCTCGTGAGTTCGGGTTCACGCCCGAGGCCCTGCTCCCGATCGCCCGCTCCCTGCTCTCCTCACGGGTCAGCGAAGGAGATCGCTGAGCTCGCCCTCGGGGCGTCCGGCCCGCGCGGCGCGGCCGCATCCTCCTCGGGGAGCGCTCAGGCGTCGCCGAGTTCGCGCTCGAGCTGGATCTTCCGGATCGTGGTGAGCGCGAAGACGAGCAGACGGCCCTCGGCGTCCCGGAAGCGCGTCTCGACCAAGCAGGTGCGCTTGCGCTGGTGGATGAGCTCGCTCTCGATCTCGAAGCGCGGGCCGAGCACGGGCTCGAAGTAGTCGACGCGCATGTTCGTCGTGGCCAGCCAGTGGACCCGGGCCGGCCCGGCCGGCCGACCCCCGTGGATCGTGAACAGCGCCACGAAGTCCACGTAGGTCGGCGTGAAGCCCCCAAAGAGCTGTCCGCGGGGGTTCTTCACATGCTCAGGGAGGTGCGCGTCGATCCGCACGTAGCCCTCGCGCCGCTCGAGCAGCTTCCACTGGTAGGCCTCGAGAAAGTCTCCGGCCGGATGCCCCCGGGCCACGAGGCGTCCCGGCTCCGCATCCAGCCAGGCGCGCCGCCGCTGCTCCAGCGCGTCAGGCGCTTCGCTCAAGTACACGTCCCTCGTCGTAGATCTTGACCACGCGCACGGCCCCCGGTGGCCCCACCTCCAGACAGAGCTCACAGAGCGTGCACTCGTCCACGTTCCGCGCGACGATCTCGAGCGTGCCGTCCGGTCGCGGCGCGAAGATCCCCACAGGACAGACCTCGCTGAGCTTCTGGACGGAGTCGCGATCCTGTTTCAGCGCCGTGCTCACCTCGATGTCGACGAAGAGCCCCATGGCCGCCCTCCTACTGGATCCGCTCGCGGACGAGCGCGGGAATGTCTTCGATCCGCTCGGCCACCGCGATCCCGGCTTCCTGGAGACGGGCGATCTTCTCGGCCGTCGTATCCGCCTTGCCCTCGACGATGGTTCCCGCGTGCCCGAAGCGCATGCCCGGCATCTCATCCATGAAGCGACCCGCCATGAAGGCTACGACCGGGAGCCGAGACTCGTTCTCGCGGACCCAGCGTGCGAGATCGGCCTCCATGCGCCCGCCGGGCTCGGAGTAGATGACGATGGCCTGCGTCGCCGGATCCGCCTCGAAGAGCGGCATGAGCTCGGCATAGGTCTGCCCGATGATCGCGTCACCCCCGATCGAGACGGCGGTCGACTGGCCCAGACCCGCGGCCGTGAGCGTGCTGCAGATCTCGGTCGTCATGCCGCCCGAGCGCGACATCACACCGACCGGACCGCGGCTGAACGCCTTGCGGGCGTCCTCGGCCCGACCGCCGAGATTGCCGACCTTGGCCTCCCCCGGCGAGAGCACCCCGAGGCAGTTCGGGCCGATGATGCGCGCGCCGCGCAGGCCCGCGAGCTCCACCATCTGCGCCACCTCGAAGCGCGGGATGTTCTCGGTGACAATCACCAGCAGCTTGATTCCCGCCTCGATGGCCTCGAAGACCGCGTCGCGGGTGAAGGCCGCTGGAACGGAGATCACCGTCGCGTCGACCCGCGTCTTGCGCGTGATGGCCTCCACGGTGTCGTGTACGGGCACGCCGTGCACCTGACGCCCACCACGTCCCGGCGTGACGCCCCCGACGATCTTCGTGCCGTAGTCCAGCCCCTCTCGCGTCATCGTCACCGCTTCGCGGCCCGTGATGCCCTGGATGATGACCGTCGTCTCGTGACTGATGAGGATCGCCATCTCAGGCTCCGATCCGTGCGACGGCCCGTCCCGCCGCGTCGTACATCGAGACGCTGCGGTCGCAGTACGGCACGCCGTAGCGCTCCAGGATCTTGAATCCGTCCCGCTCCCAGGATCCGGGAATGCGGAAGATCGCGATCTTCTTGCTCGGATCGCCTCCGCTCTCGATCACGCCCTTGATCACCCCACGGGCCACGAGATCGACGCGCGTGTTCGAGACCACGTTCATCATCACCGCGACCTTCTGGACGCCGGGCTTGGACAGGATCAGCTTCGTCAGCTCGCAGACCTTGCTCACGCTCGGATTGCCGCCGATCTCGCAGTAGTTTGCGGGTCGGCCGCCGTGCTTGCGCACGGCATCGAAGAGCGTGAGCGAGCCGCCGCCGGCACCGATGATCAACCCGAGGTTGCCATCGAACTCGGTGACGTTTCCGGCCACGCCTCGATGGTCGGCTGCGTTGATTGCGGCTCCGCGCAGCTCGAACTCCGTCGGCGGTCGAGGCTGCCGCGTCTCGTCTTCTCCGATGCTGAGCTCGCGGAGGATGTCCTTCTGCTGGCCGCGCGCCTCGGCCTCCATGTCGACGTGGCCGTCCACGACTACGAAGGAGCCGTCGGCCAGCTTGCCGATCGGATTGATCTCGGCCAGGGTGAGGCCGTAGCGCTGGAAGATCCTCGCCAAGGTCGCGGCGATCCGGGTCAGGCGCGTCAGGTCCGTAGCGCCGATGCCGAGTGCCGCCACGAGCTCCTTCGCGCGGTGCTCCGAGAACGGGAGCAACGTCGAGAAATGCCGCTTGCTGATGTGCTCCGGGTGCTGCTCGGCGACCTCCTCGATGTCGATTCCGCCCATGTCCGAAAGGATCATCACGGGCTTCTTGGCGATCCCGTCCCAGGTCACGCCCAGGTAGTACTCCTGCGTGATCGGCTGCCGGGCTTCCACCAGGACGCCGCGTGGCTTCTGGCCCCCGATCTCGAGCGCGAGGATCTTCCGGGCCGCGGCTTCGGCCTCCTCGGGAGTCTCGGCGAAGAGCACCCCCCCGGCCTTCATTCGGCCTCCGCTGAGCACCTGCGACTTCAGCACGACGGGTTCGCCGATCTCCCGTGCGATCTCCCGCGCTGCGGGCGCGCTCTCCGCCACGCGAGATCCCGTGGGCAACGGAAGTCCGTGGCGCGCGAAGAGCTGCTTGGCCTCGCACTCGTAGAAGCGCATTCTCAGGCGACCCGCTTCATCAGCTCGAGAATGTTGTAGCCGGTGACCTCTTCGCTCTTGCGGGCCATCTCATTGAGGAACGCGTTGTCGACCTTGCCGGCCTGCACGCCCTTGGCCAGCTCCATCAGCACCCCCTTGATCGTGGCCTCGTCGTGGAACTTGCCGTACTTGGGGTCGTAGACGGCGCCGCCACCCTGCTCGTGGTAGTAGACGATCGCGTGCTTCGCTTCCTCGATGTCCTCTGCGGTGGGGGAGAAGACCTCGTTGGCGATCTCTGCCTGCTGCGGGTGGATCACCCACGTTCCGTCCATGCCCAGATCCCGGGAGCTCTCGTTCTTCTCGCGCATCTCTCGCTGGATCTCGGCGATCCGGTCCTCGGGCATGTCGCCACGCCAGAGCTTGAGCCAGGCGTTGTCGATCGCGTGCAGGCCACAGGCCTTGGCGGCCACGACCGTCGCCTGCTTGGCGTAGTGGAAGTTATGATTCTGGTTTCGGACGTTCTCCTTGACGCCCATGGCCGAGGCGAAATCGGCGATCCCGAAGATCAGGCCGGCCATGCGCTCCGATGCACGCGCGATCGCGTAGGCGTTCACGATGGCGATGGGGGTCTCGATCAAGGCCTCGATCCGCACGGTCGTCGTCCACCCCGCCTGCTTCTCGTATCCGTCGAGCAAGCGCGAGAGGTGCACGATGTCCTCGGGCTCGTTCGTCTTGGGCAGGATGATTCCGTGGAAGCGATCCACGGCTCCCGTCATGATCGCGTCGAGATCACCGAGAAAGTACTTGGACTTGATGTTGTTCGGACGGATCACCACGACCCGGTCGCCGAAGTCGATCGTATTGAGCGCCTCGACCATCACCTTGCGTGAGGGCTCGCCCTTGAACTCGTAGGGGCAGGCATCCTCGAAGTCGGCCATCACGTGGTCGACGGGTGCGCGGGCGGCCTTCTTGTGCATCTCGATCTTGTGGCAGGGGTAGGTCAGCTCGGTACGTGGAATCACCAGACGGCCGAGCTTCTCCAGGTAGAACATGGCGCTCTCCTCGTGAGGGGGGACACGGGGGATGACCTCGGATCATCCCAGCACGATCGCCCCCCTTTTTACTGCAAAGCGCGACTCGCAGCAACGCGCGCGGCTCCGCTTCGCTCGTGGCCGTGGCTGCCCCGGGGAGCGTCTGGTAGGGTTGCTGCGGGCGGGGGAGCAGCCGGAGCATCGATGGGAAAGAGCGAGGTCTTCGCGGACGCCGTGGCCAGGCTGGAGCGGCTGGGCAAGCAGGCCCGTGTGGCCGAGGAGGTGATCGCCGCCCTTCGCATGCCGGGAGCCGTGATGACGGCTGCGCTGCCCGTTCGTATGGACGACGGCTCCACGCAGTATTTCGAGGCCTATCGCTGTCGCTACAACGACGCACTCGGGCCCACGAAGGGAGGAATCCGCTTCCACCCCGAGGTGTCGCTCGAGGAGGTCCAGGCCCTGGCGCTCTGGATGACGATCAAGTGCGCAGTCGTCGGCCTGCCCTACGGTGGAGCCAAGGGGGGGGTCACCGTGGATCCCAAGCGTCTGTCCAGGCTCGAGCTCGAGCGTCTGTCGCGGGCGTACGCACGGGCGATGGCACGCTTCCTCGGCCCCGATGTCGACATCCCCGCGCCGGACGTCTACACGAACGCGCGGATCATGGGCTGGATGCTCGATGAGTACGAGGTCATCCATGGGCACAAGGCGCCCGGCGTGATCACGGGCAAGCCGCTGCACCTCGGGGGCAGCCAGGGACGCGACGAGGCCACCGGTCGCGGGGCGTTCCTGACGATCCAGGAGCTGGCGCGGGTCCGAGGGATCGAGGCGGCCAAGACGCGCGTCGCGGTGCAGGGCTTCGGGAACGCCGGGTACCGCGTGGCCTCTCTGCTGAGCGAGGCGGGCTACCGGGTTGTGGCGGTGAGCGACTCGAAGGGCGCGATTCTCTCCGACGAGGGGTTCGACATCGAGAGCCTGCAACAGAACAAGCAGGCGACCCGGCAACTCAAGGGTGTGTACTGTGAGGGCTCCGTCTGCCACGTGATTGAGCACGAGAAGATCACCAACGAGGAGCTGCTCGAGCTCGACGTCGACATCCTGATCCCGGCCGCCCTGGGGGGCGTGATCGGGCCCTGGAACGTCGACCGGATCCGCGCCCCCATCATCGTCGAGGTGGCCAACGGCCCCGTGCTCGGCGAGGTCGACGAGGTCCTGCGCGGGCGGGGCAGGCTCGTGGTGCCCGACGTCCTGGCCAACGCGGGAGGTGTCACGGTGAGCTACTTCGAGTGGGTCCAGAACCGAGGCGGCTACCCCTGGACGCTCGAGAAGGTCCGCGGGCGGCTGGCCGAGATCCTCGAGCGCGCCTTCGGCGAGGTTTGGAGCCTGGCCCAGTCGGAGGACGTCTCCCTGCGCAGCGCGGCCTACACACTCGCGCTGCGGCGCATCGAGGCGGCCTTTCGCGCCCACGGCACGCGCGAGTTTTTCCAGGAACACGATCCGGGATAGGCGGCGCCGAGGGGCCCCCGCATACGACGTCCCGCTGAGAGGCCGGGCTAGAGATTCCCCTTGTGCTGGCCGCCGTCGACCGCGAGCGTGACCCCGGTGATCCAGCTCGCGCGTCGGGAGGCCAGGTAGACCACGGCATCGGCCACCTCGTCGTCGCGCCCCAGCCGACCAAAGGGGATGGTGCCTCGCATGGCCTCGTAGTGGGCTGGATTCTCCGTGCGGACACGCTCCCAGATCCCGCCGGGAAACTCGATCGACCCCGGCGCGACGCAGTTCACGCGGATGCCGCGTGGCGCGAGCTGAATCGCCAGCGTCTTCGCGTGGCTGATCAAGGCCGCCTTGACCGCGGCGTAAGCGGGCGGTGAGCCGGCCTCCAGGCCCGATGTGGAGGAGATGTGGATGATCACGCCACCTCCCTGGGCCTCCATCCAGGGGACGACCTGCCACGACGCTCGCACGCTCGCCATCAGGTCGATCTCGAACCCACGGGCCCAGCCCGCCTCGTCGTCCGAGACTCCGAAGCCCGAGGCGTTGTTCACGAGCACGTCGAGGCGACCGAGCGCGCGGTGAGCCCCGTCCAGGAACGCGCGGAGCTCCTGGTGTCGTGCGACGTCGCAGCGCTCCGCGTGCACGCGGGCGCCCCGCTCCCGCAGCTCCGCGGCCGTCTTCCGGAGGGCCGGCTCCCCCCGTGCGCAGATCGCCACCTGTGCGCCTTCGGCCGCGAAGGCCAGCGCGATGGCGCGCCCGATCCCGCGGCTCCCGCCGGTGATTGCGACTCCGTGGCCGTCGAGCTCCAGCCTCAATCGAGAAGGTCCTCACGCAGGGCCTCGAGCGCCGTCAGCAGCTCCCGTGCGCGCTCGCGAACCACCTGCCAGCCGGGGTCCGCGCGGGTGAAGCCGACCGGGTCCACGCCCTCGGGAATCGGGGGCAGGCGCTCTGCGAGGGTCCTCAGGAAGCGCTCGATCAGGTCGAGCTCCTCGCGGTTCAGCCACGCCTCGCGGCGAAAGCGCTCGAGCTCACTGGTATCGATCCAGCGCAGACGATCAAGGGCCTCGCGGGCGCGCGTGGGGTCGTCCGCCAGACGCTCCTGCTCCTCCGGACGGGCCAGCCGGTTCAGGTCCTCGATCAGCGTGGTCCGGAGCATGGCGGGCTTCACGGCGCAGAGTATACGGCGCGCGCCCGAGACCGAGCGACGTCCGGGGGACCGCGGACGGCTCCCGGACGCCGGGCCGTCTCAGGCCCGCCTACTCGGGCGAGTCCCCCGCCTCCTCGCCGGTCTTCTTGTCGGCCTTCGGATCGCCTTCCGGCGTCGCCTCGTCGGTGGCCTCCTCGCTCTCCTCCTCGGGCGCCGGAGCGGCGACGTCCGGATTGTCGGACTCGGCCGCGCCCGCCTGCTCACCGCTCGACTCGTCTTCCGCGGCGCTCGCGACGGCCGCCGACAGACTCGCCTGGAGGACCAGGCCCCCCATCGCGAGCAGACCCAGCATCACGAAGGTGATCAGTTGCCTGGACATAGCTCCCTCCATCTGATTGCTCTTCGGGGGCACACCCCGTGCCCCCTCGTGAGGGACGCTAGGGATGCGGGGAAACGCGATGTGTGACGCCCCTCACGTTATCGTCGGGGCCCGAACGGGGGCCTCCCGCCCCACCCGCCGGGCTCAGGAGGAGGACGGGGGGCCGCTCTCGAGCAGCTTCTCGAGGGCCGGCCACTGGATCGCACTCTGGGCGGCAAAGGCCTCCAGGAGCAGGCGGCGCCGCGCCGGTTCGTCTCCGTCCAAGAACTCCCCGACCGCCTTGCGCAGCTTCCGCGTGGCCGGGCAGTCGGGGTGGTCCTCGAGCAGCCGCCCCTCCTCGTGCTCCACGCCGAGCTTGTCCAGGAGCTCGTGCAGCAGCTTGGGGTGTTGATCGAGGAAGTAGGAGGCGAGCACTTCCTCGGCGGTGGCCGCACTGGTCGGCCGCGACAGGACCTTGCGCATCCAGTCTGCCTGCCGGGTGCGGGGCTGAGCGCGAAGGAAGCGGGGCCTGAGCTTGAAGGCCTCGGCGATGGCGGTCTGGACGAGCGTGGCCGTGGCCGGGCTCCCCGAGCTCAGCTCGCCAAGCAGCCTCTCCGCCTGCTCGGGGCTCATTCGTGCAAAGACTTCGTGGGAGCGCATGGGGGGACAATAGCGTGCTCGTGGGGATTCGTGCCGACGGCCTCGCCACCCGGTGGCGGCCCTGCACCGCGGTCAATTCGCGACGCTGCGTTGCCGATGAAAGAGCTGCGGGGCCGTACCCGGGGGAGAGATGTGCGATGGAGCCGATTCGCAGCGAGTACGAAGACGATCCGGACATGCTCGATATCGTTCAGGAGTTCGCCGCTGAGCTCCCCGAGCGGGCCGCTGCGCTCGAGGCGTGCCTCGGTGGCGGGGATCTCGCAACCCTTCAGACCCTGGCGCACCAGCTCAAGGGCGCCGGCGGGGGGTACGGCTTCCCGCAGATCACCGGAGCGGCCGCCCAGCTCGAGTCGGCTCTGAAAGCCGGGGCCCAAGCGACGGAGCTGAAGAAAGATCTCGACGCGCTCTGCGAGGTGCTGCGTGCCGTCAGGGTCACGGAGGCGCGTTGAACCCCGAGCTTCCAAATCCGAACCGCGTGCTCGTGATCGACGACGAGGAGTCGATTCACCGGCTCGTGGTCGCTCGCCTGCGCAGCGAGGGCATCGAGGTCACCGGCGAGCTGGATGGGGAGCGCGGCATCGAGCGCGCGCTCCAGGACACCCCCGATCTCATCCTGCTCGACGTCGGCCTGCCCGAGATGGACGGCTTCGAGGTCTGCCGGAAGCTCAAGGCGCACCCCACGACGCGCAACATCCCGGTTGTCTTCCTCACGGGCGAAGCGGCCACCGATGCCAAGGTGCGGGGTCTGGATCTCGGTGCCGTGGACTACGTGACCAAGCCTTTCGATCAAATCGAGCTTCGCGCGCGCGTGCGGGCGGCCCTGCGCACGAAACGACTCCAGGACATTCTCGAGCAGCAGTCGTTCCTCGACGGTCTGACCGGGCTGTGGAATCGGCCCTACCTGGATCGCCGCCTCGAGTCCGAGCTGAACGTGGCTCTCCGCTACGGCCGACCGCTGAGCCTCGTGATGGTCGATCTGGACCAGTTCAAGGAGATCAACGACACGCACGGTCACCTCTTCGGAGACGTGGTGCTCCAGGGTGTGGCCGAAGCGTTGCGAACCTACGCACGCAGCTCGGACATCGTCGCGCGCTACGGCGGGGAAGAGTTCGCCGTGCTGCTGACCGACACCGGCCTCAAGGCCGGTGCCTTCGTCGCCGAGCGGCTGCGGGCCTCGGTGGAGACCAAGCGCTTCGAGACTCACGGGCAGCCGGTGACGGTCACCGCGAGCTTCGGCCTGGCGTGCAGCGACGAGGTGAACGGGCCGCTCACACCGGAGACGCTCGTGGGGGCGGCCGATCGCGCGCTCTACGCGTCGAAGGACGCCGGGCGCAACTACGTTCACCTGCTCAAGCGAAGCGAGACGATTGCGATCCCGCGCGGCGATCCCGCGCTACCCCCCACGCGGAAGTAGCGCGCGATCATCCACGTTCCCGGCCAGCGGCCTCGAGCGTGGGGCGGAGGTGGGGTGGTAGGGTAGAGGCGAGCTCCGGCTTCCCTTCCGTCCCGAGCCGTGCCCCTCGCCCGGCGGCCACGGGGCGGGCTCGGCGCTCCCGGCCTTGTCCTCGCGGCCGGTCGCGCTGGAAGGCCTGAGGCCCCCGAGGACGAGGAGCCAGCATGGGAATCTCGGTCCACGCCCACCACATGTCGTTTCCGGTCAGGGATCTCGAGCAATCGCGCGAGTTCTATGAGGGGGTTCTGGGGCTCCGGACCATTCCACGCCCCGATCTCGGCGCCCTCGGCGGTGTGTGGTACGCCGCCGGGCCCTGCGAGGTGCACCTGATCGAGCTCCCTCCGGGTGTGCAGGTTGGTGCGCCTCCACCGGCGCTTACCCCGCTCGCGCGCCATGCAGCGTTCGCCATCCCCGACTACGACGAGGCCCTCGCGGTGCTGCGTGCTCGGGGCCTGGAGATCCTCGAGAGCCGCGCGGGTGGGCAGATGTGGGTGCAGGACCCCGATGGCCACGTCATCGAGCTGATCGTGCCACGTGCGCGCGCGGGCTGAGGCCCCCGCGAAGGGACGGGCTACGTGCTCGACTTGAGCGCCCGGTGGATGCTGGCCTTGAGGACCTTGCGTGTGCGGGCGTCCATCGCGAGAAAGGTCACGCCGAACCCCCGCTCGGTCTCGCGCACCACGCTGCCTCGGATTCGGAGTGGCAAGGTGTCCGGCTGGAGCGAAAAGCTCAGACTCACCTCGCTGCCCACCGGCAGCCGGGGATCGGCATCGTCGATCAGGGCCCCGCTGGCCGAGATGTTTCGCACCACGCCCTGCCCCTTGAGCAATCGCTCCTCGTACTGCGTCTCGAAGTGCACCTCGACCCGAGGAGCCTTGCGTTGATCGGCTCCCTCCTCGGGGATGACGTCGGCGGCCTTGGTGTCGCTCACATGGAGTTCCAGGCTGCCTCCTGATCGGAGGTGTGGGGTGCCTCCTTGAGCCGGACGCGGGGCTCAGGCGCGCCCTGCGTTCTCCCGCAGGTGCTGGAGCACCCGCCGCGTGGCGGGCGACCGATTGAGCGTGTAGAAGTGGATGCCCGGCGCGCCACCCGCGAGCAGCTCGCGACACTGGCGCCGCGCGTACTCGACCCCGATGTCCTCGACCGCTCGTGGCTCGTCCTGCACGCGCTCGAGGGGCTCGAGCAGCTCGGGTGGGATCCGTGAGCCGTTCATCGCGGCCATCCGCTGGATGCCGCGGAAGCTCGTGACCGGCATGATCCCCGGCACGATCGGTACCTCGATGCCGATCGCGCGGGCGCGTTCGACCAGCGCAAAGTAGTCCTTGTTGCAGAAGAAGAGCTGGGTGATCAGGAACTCGCAGCCCGCTTCCACCTTGCGTTTGAGGTGGAGCAGGTCGGTCTCGAGATCCGGAGCCTCGGGGTGCTTCTCGGGATGGGCGGCCCCGCCCACCGCGAACGCGAAGCGCTTGCGTACGAAGGCCACGAGATCGGCCGCATGCGGGAGCCACTCCTCACGGGGCACGCTGCTCTGCGACGCCTCCGGCGGGTCGCCCCGCAGGGCCAGGATGTTCTCGAGGCCTTGAGACGCGAGGGTCTCGAGCACCGTGGTCAGCTCCTCGCGCGTGGCATCGACACAGGTCAGGTGGGCCATGGCCTCGAGCCCCAGCTCACGCCGGATGCGACAGACGATCTCCACCGTGAGGTGGCGGCGGGAGCGATCCAGCGGGTAGGTCACGGAGACGAAGTCGGGACCGAGCCGGCGAAGCTCGTCGAGCGTTTGCAACAAGGCGCGGATGCCGTTCTCACCCTTGGGAGGAAAGAACTCGAAGGAGAACACGGGCGCGCCTGCCTCGTAGAGCTCCGGAATCCGCATCGGTCCTCCCTGGGCCTTCCGATCGCACGCTAAAGCCCGCCCGCGCCCATTCCGATTCTATCGTTCGTGAGCACCACCGCACGGGCACGCCAGCGCATCAACATCGATCCCCTCCGGGTGCGATTCCTGGCCGAGGGGCACGAGGGCGTCGGCCTGCTGACTGACATCTCCCGCACCGGGCTCTTCATCCGAAGCCAGGAGCTGGCCCGGGCCGGTGCCGTCGTGGCCCTCCAGTTTCGCGCGCCGACCGGCGAGCTCATCGATCTGCGGGGCGAGGTGCGCTGGAGCACCGAGGGCGAGACCGACGCGAATGGCTCGGAGGCGGGCTTCGGTGTCCTGGTCTACGAGGCTCCGCTGCCCTACCGGGAGTTCTTTCTCTGGGCCCAGCGCAAGGCGGATAAGGACGACGCCGAGGAGTTGTGATACCTCTCGGCTCTGATGTCCAACGCCGGCCGTGATCGTCTCATCTTCGCGCTCGATCTTCCCACCCTCGCCGAGGCCGAGGCCTGGTGCGCCCGGATGGCGCCCGAGGTGGGTCTCTTCAAGGTCGGGCTCGAGCTCTTTGCGGCCGCGGGTCCGGCGGCTGTTCGCGCCGCCTCGCAGCAGGATCGCGCCGGGGTCTTCCTGGACCTGAAGCTGCACGACATCCCGACGACCGTCGAGCGGGCCACGCGTGCCGTGCGTGCGCTCGGCGCGCGAATGCTCAGCGTCCACGCGCAAGGGGGGACCGAGATGATGCGGGCCGCGAGCCGGGCGGCTGGGGATGAGCTCTGCGTGCTCGCCGTGACCCGCCTGACGAGCCAGACGGCTGAGCCCGACGAGGTGGTGGGCCTGTCCCGCCTGGCGGTGGCGGCCGGCTGCGGGGGGATCGTCTGCGCGGGCCGTGAGGTCGCGGCCGTGCGCAAGGCCGTCGGTGAGGAGGCGACGCTGGTCTGTCCCGGTGTCCGTCCGCGGGGCGCCGACCCCCAGGATCAGAAGCGCGTGGTCACCCCGGCCGACGCGATCCTTGCCGGTGCGAACTACGTCGTGATCGGACGCCCGCTGCGCGATGCGCCCGACCCGGTCGAGGCGGCACGAGCCGTCTCCCGTGAGCTGGCCCGCGCGCTCGGGGACTGATCACTCGGGCGGCTTCACCTCGATGCGGGTCGCGACGAGCGTCTCACCCTGCCGCTCGTAGAAGACGATCGCCCAGTCCCCGACCTCGACGTCCACGAAGCCCTCGACGCCCGGAGGGACGTCGAAGCTGCGATCGTCCAGGGTCAGGCTGCGCAGACCGGGGTCGTGCGCCGTGACCATCCCGGCGAGCTGCCCCTCCGGCGCATCGCCCCCCAGATCGAGCCCGGTGGCCGGGTCCGGCATCATACCCAGAGCCAGCGCCAGCAGCAGACTCGGAATCCAGCGTCTTCCCATGGCTAGCCTCCCGTGGCGGTGGCTCAGAAGAGCTGTCGCCAGTACACGAGATCGATGGGCGGCGGAGGGGTCGCCGGCACCTCGAACTCGAAGATGTTGCCCAGTGACGTCTGGCCCACGATCACGACCTTGTTGAGTGCGACCGTGATGCGCGGATTCGTGGGGGCGCCCGGCCCCAGCGTCAACCGCCGGTTGTTCAGATCCGCACCTGCGGAAGCATCCAGCAGCCCGCCCGCGTCCTCCAGGTTCAAGAGCCAGATGTTCGTGGTGCCCACGGCATTGCAGACGTCCCCGCTGCCGTCGTCGGGCACGTAGGTGAGCGTGATCAGGACACCCGCGAAGATCACATGATCGGTAATGAACTTCTCACCGACGGTGGCTCGCAGGTAGTAGCCATCGTCGCTGGGATCCGGATCGGTCGTGAGCCCCGTGACGTCGTTCAGCCCCCGCGTCACGCCATTCACGACGCTGTGACCCTCGCCGATCACGGTCCAATTCGGGTCGTTGGGATCCGTACCCAGCGCCGTCCGGTCCCAGACGACCCAGAGACGGTTGTTGTCGTCGTCATCTCCGTACAGGGGATCGCTCACGGCCACGCCGCGGTACTCCAGATCCGTCCGCTCGCCACTGGCGAAGGCCAGCACGAGCTCGCCGTTCAAGTAGGTCGCCGCGGGCGCGTTGAATATGCTGTGGTAGTGCTGTCCGCCGCTCGCCAGCGTCGCGGGCGCGGACTGGAAGAGCAGCCCCACCGGCCAGTTGTCGACGCGGCCGTCGGAGGGTGTGCTCTGATCCTCCCCGACCTGGCTGAGATCCCAGCGCCAGACCTGTCCACCCAGATCCACCGCGTAGATCACGTCGGCGAACCCATCGAAGTCCAGATCCAGCACCGCGGGGGTCGCCGGCATGGAATAGCGCATGGCGTTGCGAATGGACCCGGGGGTGGGATCGAAGCGGGCCTCGGCCAGCAGCTCCCCGGTGTCCATCTTGACCATGAAGATGCCCTTGCTGAGGTCCGTCCAGGCGGCGGAGTTCGGATCGGAGACGTAGGCCACGTCGTTCGGGTTCCCATCAGGACGGTAGCCACCCGCGAAGATCGCGACCCACTGCTCGCGGCAACCGCCATCGTCGGTGGTGTCGGTGCCGCAGTAGTCGGTCCCGTTTGCGCTGCCGTGGCGAACCTTCACACGCGTGATGACGGGCTCCGACCAGGTCTCACCCACGGGCGCCTGGGTCTCGTCGAACTCCCAGAGCAGCTTTGGATAGGGTCCGTGTGGCCCGCTGTTCGCCCCCGGATCCGTGACATCGAGTGCGAGGTAGCCGCTGCCGCCCTCACGCATTCCCGTCACGAGAACCGTGGCCCACTCGCTCGTGTCCTTGCTCGTGTCGTTCGAGTTGCTGGGCAGCCAGACGTCGGCAGCCTCGGGACTGCCGTCCACGTAGTAGTGGTTTCGAGGCAGGTTGATGGGGATGTACTTGAGCTGGTCGAGCAGCAATCCCGGGACGTACCCGAAGCGCTCCTGGCCGTCGCCCTGGTCGTAGTAACCGTTCTCGACCTCGCTCGTCGAGGGATCATCCCCAGTCTGAAAGCTTCCGGCGTCGAAGCCGTGGAGCATCCCGTCGTTGGCCCCGACGTACAGAACCCGATCCCGAGTGGCGTACTGGCCGAGGAACGAGGACGCATCGTGCGGGGGGCCGAACCCCTGCTCCTGAGCGAGGAACGCTGAGGGTGGCCCGATCGCGATTGGGCTGGAGTGGAAGATGTCCCCGAGCCGATTTGCTCGCAGCTCGCTGGTGTTCCCGTCCGAGTCCTGATCGAAGCGATCCTGGCCGTCGAGGTAGTCGACCAGACCGTCCGCCAGCTCCTCGGGGCTCGCGAAGCTCACCGCCGGATAGCCGGGGTAGAGGGAGAGATCCGAGCTCGTCACGGCCAGATCGGACGCGGTGATTGTTGGCTTGTCGAAGCTCACCTGCTGCCCCGCCCGGGTCGTGTAGAGCATGCGCGGAGGATGCGTTCCGCCCGAGAGGGCTGTCTGAGCGTCCCAGTACGGGTTGCGTGGCTCGATGAACTGGCCACTGGCGCTGTCGATCGCCGGATTGCCGAAGCGATCGAGAATCTGCAGGTCGGACGAGAGTCGGTAGGCCTCGAGGTGGCCCGGCCAGAAGGCATCGCTTGAGTCCGGAACGAAGTACGCGTTGTAGAAGCCGTCACCGAACGCGCTGCGGCTGGTGGGCACGGTGGCTGCGGCGAAGGCCGTCGACCGCGCGATGATGTCCTGGAGCGCTGCGCTGAGCTGGGCGACGAGCACGCTCGTGTCGGAGGTCGTGAAGTACGTCCCGGAGCCGTTCGCAGCGGTCTCGGAGAGCAGCGGGTGATCGATCGTGAAGCCGATCGTGTACGTGATCAGGTTCTGCGTTCCGTCGAGGATCGGGTCCAAGTCCACGGAGTTCAGGTAGTAGGCCACATCGTCCAGCCAGTCGGTCCCGTCCCAGGGATAGGTCAGCCCATCGTCGCGTCCCGTCTCGGGGGCGTCGACACAGCTACAGCTCGCCCCCACGACCGTACACTCGTTGCAGTCTCCGTCCGCATTGCCGATCGTGGCGTTGAAGTCTCCCGAGTGGTGACTCTGATCATCCTTGGTCGGCTCGCCGTCGGTCACGATGATGACGAAGTTGTTTCGGCAGGAGACGTCCAGGGGAGAGCCTGGAACCGTTCCACCGGAGCCTCCGTTCTTCGTATTCTTGTTGTAGGTCGAGAAGCTTCCCAGCCCGTTCGCCCCGGCGAAATATCGGCCGATGTCGACGAGCGTCTCCGAGAGGGGCGTCCAGGTGTTCCCCACCATGTTCGAGATGGCGCTCATCACCGTCGTCTTGTTTCCATCGGTGATCGGGACCTTGACGAAGCCACCTTTGGGCTTGCTGCCCGACATGAACTGAGCCAGCCCGAATCGAACCTTCTCGTGGTAACCGAAGGGCTCCCCCGGATCATCGGGGTTCACGGTGTCGATCACCGCGTTGATGGTCTGCTTGGCGGCCTGCAGACGCGTCTGCTGCGGCTCGTCGGCCAGCATGGCAGAGGTGGTGCTCGCCTGAAAGAGCCAGTTCAAGTAGTTGTAATCGTAGCGTGTCCAGGAGGACGTCGTCGTATCCGTGTAGATGGTACGCACCTGCCCCTTGCACGATGCCTGGAAGGACGAGCCGTTGGAGGGGCTGAAGAAGTAGGTGCGGGTTCCGGTGGCGCTGGGTGTGAGGCAGGAGCTGTAGAGAATGTTTGGATCGAAATCGTCGTCCCAGAGGTGGTGGTTCATCGACCCGGAGTTGTCGAAGAGGATCATCACGTTGGGGGGGACCGACGTGGTCAGCAGATCCAAGTCGCCTTGGGCCCGCCCATCTCGCGCCAGAACGAGCGCGAGCAGCGTCCAGAGCAGCATCGGGAAGCGGGTTCTCACCGGTAGGATCCTCCACCGCTGGGGTCCAGCACGGCGTACTGTGCCTCCAGCCCGACACGCCCTCCCGAAGTGTTGTTGAAATCTGTGGCCGTCACGTTCACCGAGTAGCTGAAGTAACGGATCGCCCCGTTGATCTGGTCGCCATCACGCGCCCGTCCCGTACCGTGCTTGACGATATCCTGTTGCACTCCGGCTTCCGGCAGACCGGTCAGCACGGTGGTGAACGTTCCGCTGTGCGGATCCTGGATGAAATTGTTGTAGGTGAGGCCAACCTGCTTGTTCACGGGGCTGGCGTTCGTGAGCTGCTGCACGACGACCTCGAGCAGACCCTCGGCGGCATACAGATTTCGCGTCTGGTGACGCGCCCGGCCTCCGCCCGTCGACTCCTGAGCGGAGTGCTGGAGTGCAGTGACCGCCAGGGCGCTGATCAGCAGCAGCAGAATCACGGCGATGAGCACGGCGATGCCTTCTTCGCGACCGGTGTGGAGGTGCGGGGGACGGGTCATGGCAGGCTCCTAGGGTTGGGTCGAGATGTTGCGGGGCATCACGTTGGCAGCGAAGACCCGCCGCTGGAACGCGTCCGCGGCTCCGGCGGCACGGTTGGCGATCACCGGTCGCTGGCCACCGTTGAACTTTTTCGTGCTGCCGATGTCGGCCTGGGTCGAGCGCGACACCACCGTGATCCGCACGCGTGAGATCGTCGCCGGGTTGAGTCCGTTGACGGGATCGTTCAGGTTGTGGACGGGTGCGTTCGTGGGCGTGGCAGGTGCCCAGTACTCGACCTGCAAATCGTCGATCGTCGAGGACATGAGCTGGCCGTTCCGGGTCAGGTTCGTCGCTGCCCCCCCGCCCGGAGGTGCCGTGAGCTCGTAGATGATCGCCGGGACCACGCGTGTGTTGGCCAGCGTGAAAGGCGTGGCCGGAAGCGCGTGGGCAGCGTTCAGCGTGATCGTGTTCGTGACCGGATCGAGCGCCGCGATCGCGGCGCAGTGTGAGGTGGTCCCATCCGAGATGATGACGCCCGAGCCGACCGCAAAATCATTTGCGGTCAGGACCCCGTCGATGTCGAGGCTACGGATCTGCACCTGGGTGGGTGGGTTGATCTGCGTCACCTGATTCGAGTCTGAGACCAGGAAGTGCTGCACCTGGAAGCTCAAGGTCGTCTCGGGCGTGGCCGCGTCCGGAAGGTCGAAGTACGTCGAGTCACTGACGCAGAATCGGTCGGCATTCAGGGCTCCCCCATCGACGCTCGCGATCCCCGAGACACCCGGAACCATGAACCCGGCCATGCGGGTGTCCTGCTTGAGCAGGTCGAGCACGAGCCGGGCGTCCTCCTGGGTCTCGACCACGCGCTCGTTGGTGTTGTAGAAGCGTTTCTGACCTTCGAAGCTGCTGGCCAGCGCCATGCCCAGGAGGCCGACGAGGACGACCGCGATCATCAGCTCCGGAATCGTGAAGCCTTGGTTCGATCTTGCGCTTCGCATGCTCATGGCCCCTTGATGCTCTGGAGCACGGCCGTACGCTCCACTCCATTCGCGTTCGTCCAGCTCACCGTCACGGTGATCTCCGTCAGACCGTGCGGGGGCTGGTTGGGCGCGATCGTCCAGCTGCGCCGGTAGCTCGTCGTATCCGGATTGGCCGGCCCCAGCGGCGCGTGGGGATTGCCCGGGATGGCCGCATTGTTGGCGTCGGTCTGATCCACCACGGCGGTCGTGAAGAAGGTGGGTCCCCAGGGAGGCGGTGCACTCCAGGGGAGCGCCCGGAAGGTCTCCATGAGCTCCTCGGCCAGATACATCGCCTGCTGCGCGTTTCGCGACGTAGACGTGAGTCGCAGCGCGGAGAGCTGGCCCACACCGATCGACAGCAGCCCGATGCTCAGGATGGTGAAGGCGATCATCACCTCGAGCAGCGTGAAGCCCGCCTGGCTACGTATTCTGGGCGCTTCGGGTCTGGGCATGCGATCCTCCTATCGCCACACCGTCTGTGCGGGATTGGCATTGGGCTGGAGCGCGCGGACGCGCACACCCCCGAGGGGCAGCAGAATCACCGCGTACACGCTCTTGTCGTTGTCCGTGATGTAGACGGCGCCCGCACCCGAGCCCGGGTTCGTCGGGGTTGCGAGGCTGACCGGAATACCCCGCGGGTTGAAGCCCACCGTGGGGTTGAAGTTGAAGGGTGCGTTCGGGAACGTGCTCCCCCGTCCCGTCGCGGCGAGCGCCGCGAGGTTCGGCCCCACGGCCGCCGCTGCGGCGTCCTCGGGAGGAAAAGTCGCGTTCCCATGCGGAGCCGCAGCTCCGGCGCCGTAGGCCGTCACATTGGGGTGTGTGTTCTCGAACGCGAAGATCGGTCGCTGGAGGTCGGGAGCGCTCAGCAGAAAGTCGCCATCCACGTCCTCCACCATCGTCGCGATCTGAGGCGCACCGCCGCCGCCGGGATTCTGGAAGATGAGCGGATTCGAGAAGATGACGAACTGGTTGCGGCCCCGATCGATGGCGAGCTGACGCGCCTCGCTGAGGATGCGCGCGATCTTCTGTGTGTTGGCGCGGGTATCCTCGCGGAGGAAGTAACGGGCGAACGACGGCGCGGCCATCGCGCTGAGGATCCCTAGGATCGCCACCACGATCATCAGCTCGGTTACCGTGAATCCGAGCTCCCTGCGTCTGCGCAACTCGTACATCGCCTCACCTCCGAAGCGCTTTGGAGCAAGCGACGTGCCCGCGGCTCAACGGCGCGCTCCGTGCGCCACGGCGCGGAGCTGCACGGCGACTGCCGTCCGGGGAGCGGCAAGAGATGCGGGGTGCGAAAACTTTGCGGGGTGGGTAGGCTCGCGGGGGAAAGGAGGCTGCCTTGCAGAGCCCGATCCCTCTCAAGACGACGCAGGCGACCCTGGACACGCTCGACACGATCATGGCGCGTACGATCGATGCGGCCCGAGACCGTCCCATCGACGATCAGCAGGTGGTCGTGTCGCGCATCGCGGACCTGGCGACCCGGCTGCGGGCCGCCCGCGACCTTCTCGAGTACGCCGCCGAGGCGGGCTCGGCCTTCGAGGAGAAGGCGGGCATCTTCGCCGCGGCGGCCGCGCAGCAGATCGTGGAGATGGTGCGGGTCCACGGCCCGGAGCACGGGATCGAGGACGTGAACTGGATCGGCCCGGAGCTGGAGTCGTTTGCGCGCGAGGGCCTGGCCGAGGCACGGCTGCGAGCCCTGGGCCGTCAGGTCGCCGAGCGGCGGGGACGAAACGACTGCCCACTCGACGAGATTCACGAGCTCACCCGAGATGCGGTTCGCGAGTTCGCCGAAGCCGAGATCGCCCCGCACGCCGAGCGGATCCACCGGACCGATGCCCTGGTTCCCGAGAGCTTCATCGAGAAGATGGCGGAGCTCGGATACTTCGGCCTCTCGATCCCGGAGCGCTTCGGCGGCAGCGAGATGGGCAACCTGGCCATGGTCGTCACGACCGAGGAGCTCTCGCGCGTCTCCTTGGCCGCGGCCGGCTCGCTGATCACGCGACCGGAGATCCTCAGCAAAGCACTGCTGGCCGGCGGCACCGAGGAGCAGCAGCGGCGCTGGCTCCCCCCCATCGCCCGCGGTGAGCTCATGGTGGGCATCAGCGTGACCGAGCCCGACGTGGGCAGCGACGTGGCGAGCGTGAAGTGCCGCGCCCAGCCCGCCGAACTCGAGGGCGTAACGGGCTACCGAATCACGGGGCCGAAGGCCTGGTGCACCTTCGCAGGCCGGGCCGACGTCCTGGCCGTGCTCTGCCGGACCGATCCCGATCCCTCGCTCGGCGCCCGCGGCCTTTCGCTCTTCATCGTTCCGAAGCCGCGCTCCGATGGGCACGAGTTCGAGGTCAGGCAACCTGGCGGAGGCATGCTCAGCGGCAAGGCGGACGCGACCCCGGGCTATCGCGGGATGCACTCCTTCACGCTCAGCTTCGAGGACTACTTCGTTCCGGCCGATCATCTCGTCGGGCAGGAGCGCGGTCTGGGCAAGGGCTTCTATCTCCAGATGGGAGGCTTTGCAGCCGGGCGCCTCCAGACCGGGGGTCGGGCCTGCGGCGTGGCGCAGGCGGCGCTCGAGAAGACGGCCGAGTACGTCGTCGACCGGCTGCAGTTCGGAAGGCCCGTGAGCGAGTTCCAGCTCACGCAGCACAAGCTCGGCTGGATGGACGTTCAGATCGCGGCCGCACGCGCGATCACGTACGCCGCGGCCCGTGCGATGGACGAGGACGAGCGTGCGGCCGCCCCCTACGCGGCGCAGTGCAAGCTGCTGGCCTGCGATGTGGCGGTGGAGGTGACCCAGGTCGGCCAGCTCCTGCACGGGGGCTGGGGCTACGCCGAGGAGTATCCGATCAGCCGCTACGTGATCGACGCGCAGGTGCTGCCGATCTTCGAGGGCGTGAAGCCCATCCTGCAGCTCAAGGTCGTGGGTCGGAGCCTTCTCGCCTGACCGCGAGCCAACTCAGCGTGCCCTCTGTGGCCGAGCCCGCCAGCCAGGTCCCGAACGGGGTCTCGACCGCATCCCCGCCCTCGGCTTCGCCGGATGCAACGACGAGCGGCTCGCCCGGCCGCAGCACGACGCGTGCCGGCGCTCCGGTCAGGCGGACGCCGCCCACCCTGTTCGGTGCCTCGACCACCGCCGCGATCTCGAGTTCGATGCGCCCGCCCGCCAGGCTGCGGGGTCGAACCCGCAGACCGGTCCGGAGAGGAGGGGAGGGGATGGTGTCCAAGCTCTGGAGCTTCGCGTCGAGCCCCAGGGTCGTAAGCAGCTCGACCGGGAGCACCGTACCGGTCCAGAAGGTCGCGCGGCTGCCCTCGAGCAGGGTACGGGTCTCGTCGACCTGCCTCGCTTGGGAGCTGGCCAGGCGCCCGAAGATCACCCCCAAGCCCGGCTCCGCCGCGTGCGGGGCGATCCGGCCGATGCGCAGCGGGCCGGTGTCGAGCCAGCCCCCGATCTCGACGCCTCGCCCCCAGAGCTCCTGATGGCTCGTTCGGCGCAGCTCGATCCGGAAGGGCTCCGGTGGCCGATCGAGGCGGCGCAGCGCGGCTCGGGTGCGGTCCAGGGCGTCCCGCGACCCCCGCAGTACCAAGGCGCCGCTGCGCGGATCGGCGAGCGCAGCGCCCTCTGGGGCCAGCAGACCCTCCGCGAGCTCCTCCAACTCCTCCGGCGGGCGGTGCCGCGGATGGTAGAGCTCGATCTCGACGGCCGGGACTGTCCCGGGCGTGAGAACGAGGAGGGCCAGCACGAGCCCTGCGGCCCGCCCGGCGCCGCGGCCCAGGGGGATCATCGCCCCCCCCATCGGCCGTGCGGGAGGCGGGCTTGACACAGGCACTCCGGACCTTAGGCTGCGACAACCCGTGCTGCACAGGAGGGAGACCCGATGGCGATCAAGGTGCGCCCGCTTCACAACCGCTTGATCGTGAGGCGGCTCGAAGAGGACGAGAAGACCGCGGGCGGGATCATCATCCCCGACACGGCCAAGGAGAAGCCCTCTCAGGGCCGGGTCGAGGCCGTCGGGCCCGGTCGGCGGGATGAGAAGGGCCAGATGATCTCGATGGACGTCCACAAGGGGGATCGCGTGCTCTTCTCCAAGTATGCCGGATCAGACGTGCGTCTGGACGGCGACGACTACCTGATCATTTCCGAGGACGACGTCCTCGCCATCCTGGAGTAAGAGATGTCCGCAAAGGAGATTCGCTTCAACGAGGAGGCCCGCACGAAGATCAAGGCCGGGGTCGACGCGTTGGCCGACGCCGTCAAGCTCACGATGGGGCCCCGAGGCCGCAACGTGCTGATCGAGAAGAGCTGGGGCGCCCCAACGTCGACCAAGGACGGCGTCACCGTCGCGAAGGCCGTGGAGCTCGAGAACAAGTTCGAGAACCTGGGCGCGCAGATGGTCAAGGAGGTCGCCTCCAAGACCTCCGATGTTGCCGGGGACGGCACGACCACCGCAACCGTCCTGGCCCAGGCGATCTTCAATCAGGGCCTCAAGCTCGTGGCGGCGGGCGCCAACCCCATGGAGCTGCAGCGCGGGATCGCCAAGGCCGTCGCGGCGATCGTCGGCCAGCTCGAGAAGAACGCGCGGAAGCTGCGCGGACGTCAGGAGATCGCCCAGGTGGGCGCCGTCTCATCGAACGGAGATCTCGAGATCGGCGAGATGATCGCCGAGGCCATGGAGAAGGTCGGCAAGGAGGGCGTCATCACGGTCGAGGAGGCCAAGGGCATGGAGACCACACTCGACGTGGTCGAGGGCATGCAGTTTGACCGCGGCTTCCTCTCGCCGTACTTCGTCACCGATACCGAGCGCATGGAGGCGGCTCTGGAAGACGCCTACGTGCTGATTCACGAGAAGAAGATCTCGAGCATGCGCGACATGGTGCCGCTTCTCGAGTCCGTGGCCCGAGCGGGCAAGCCGCTGCTGATCATCGCCGAGGACGTCGAGGGGGAGGCCCTCGCGACGCTCGTCGTGAACAAGATCCGCGGCACCCTCCACACCGTTGCCGTCAAGGCGCCGGGGTTCGGGGATCGCCGCAAGGCCATGCTCGAGGACATCGGGATCCTGACGGGCGGGAAGGCGATCAGCGAGGATCTCGGCATCAAGCTCGAGGCCGTCACGCTCCAGGATCTCGGTCGGGTCAAGCGCGTCGTCGTCGACCGCGACAATACGACGCTGATCGAGGGGGCCGGAAAGAAGGCCGACATCGAGGGCCGCTGCAACCTGATCCGCAATCAGATCGAGGACACCACCTCCGACTACGACCGCGAGAAGCTCCAGGAGCGGCTCGCCAAGCTGGCCGGCGGTGTCGCGGTGATCAAGGTCGGCGCGGCCACGGAGGCCTCGCTCAAGGAGAAGAAGGCGCGCGTCGAGGACGCCCTGAACGCCACGCGCGCGGCGGTCGAGGAGGGCGTCGTCGTTGGCGGCGGGGTGGCCCTCGTTCGGGCCGGGAAGGCTCTGGAGGGCCTCAAGCTCGACGGGGACCAGGCCATGGGGGTGGACATCGTTCGCCGGGCGCTCAGCTCCCCGCTCCAACAGATCGCCGAGAACGCCGGTGCCGAGGGAGCGGTGGTCCTCAGCAAGGTGGCCGAGAAGACCGGCGACGTCGGCTTCAACGCTCTGACCGAGGAGTATCAGGATCTCGTCAAGGCGGGGATCCTCGATCCCGCCAAGGTGGTCCGCTGCGCCCTGCAGAACGCCGCCAGCGTTGCGGGTCTGCTGCTCACGACCGAGGCTGCAGTCACCGAGAAGCCCAAGCCGCCGGCTCCGCCCGCGGCGCCGGGCGGTGACCCCATGGGCGGCATGGACATGGGCGACTTCTGACCGCCAACGCGCTCGGCGAGCGCTCGGGACGACGAGGCCACGCACACGGCGGCGTGCTCACTCGCGGAACGCGTTGTAGGCTGGAGAACTTCCTTGCCAAGCTGCGCACGTGTCGCGTAGGCTCTCCGTCTCGGGGCGTTCCACGATGCGTGTCCTCGCCTCCCTCGCATTCTTCCTCCTCCTCGCACCGCCTGCTGGGGCGGGTCCGATCTGCGGCCCGGGCGGCCTCGAGCTCACGGTCGACGATGCCGCTCCCCTGCAGGACGTTCTGCCCGGTGGTGGCGTCTGCCTGACGGCGTCCGGAAGCTGCACGCTCTACGCGGCGCTCGTCGAGGCCAACGCATACGCGGGCTGCGATCGGATCCACCTGCCCGCAGGTCTCTACCTGGTTCTCCCGGGTCAGCTCGAGATTCGCGACGATCTCGAGCTGATCGGGGCTGGCGCGGACCAGGTGGTGATCGACGCCCAGTACGGCCAGATCGATCCGAACTGCATCCCGGTCACGGCCCTGCCACCGCCGGGCACCGATCCTCCGATCTGTCCCCCTCAGGATTCCCTGCTCGGCTTCGGGCCCTCCCCGACCATCGACGTCGACGCGTCCGTTCGCGCGCTGATCCAAGGCGTAACGATCCAGCGCGGCGTCAGCGGCTGGGGCGGCGGGATCCGCAACGCCGGCCCCCTCATCGTGGCCGAGAACGTGATTCAGAGGTGAGGCCTCGCATCACGATCGTGCGCTCGAGCTTCGAGGAGAACAGAGCCCACAACACCGGGGGCGCGCTCCACGTGAACGGGCATGTCGAGATCTCGGACAGCACCTTCAGCGGCAACGTCGCTGCGGGGGCGGACCCGGTGGCGCTCTTGCTCACGATCGGTTCGCGTGTCTTCTGCGCGGAGTACGGAGGCGAGGTGAGCTTCCGGGCAGGTTCGACCTTCCGAGCCCGCCGCGTGCCCCCTCCCGCGGGGGTGCCGAACTTCTGAGCGCATCGGAACCCGATCGCTGAGGCGCTCCGAGCGCTGCCGATCGCTCCGCGCCGCCCGACTTCGGCCCCGCGCTCCGGGATGCTACGAGGCGGCGAAGAAGAGGAACGCGCTGACGCCCACGATCAGAGCGGCAAGGGCCACGCCCAGGACCCGGCTGCGCGCAGCGGTCAGTCCGGCCTCGTCCAGCAGACCGGCCTTTGCGAGCTCCATCGCCACGAGGACATCGGGTAGGCCGAGCGTCGGGTTCTGCGCTCTCTGCGTCCGGATCAGGGCGTCGAGCTCGCGCGAGAGGGCCTCTGCCTGAGCGGAGGGATTCGCGAAGGTCGTGGGCGTGTACACACACTGCTGTTCGGATGACCGGCTCTCCCGCTTGAGACCCCGCCGCTGCCTACGCTCCTTTCGTGCGGCTCGAATCGCCGGGGCGCGCGGAGACGCTTCGCTCGGCTGCGGGGTCGGGCCCCTCTCAGGGGGCCCGGTGGCGTCGAGCCGCCGCGCGGGAGGGCGCGCGGGCCAGTGAGTCGGCGGCGTCGGCGACCTTGCGAACCGCACGGGCGATCTCGTCGACGAGCTCGGGGACGTCCTCGTGCAGGCTCGACTTGATCTGCCACTCGCGGGTGCAGAGCTCCTCGGCCACCGGGCAATCGCCCGGACCGTACTCCGGTGGGTCGTCCAGCAGAGACCATGGGTAGCCACGGCCCAGCCAGTCGTGCTCCCGAACCCGCGGCCGAAGATGGAGGGGGACGCGCACGTAGGGCTCCGCGCTCACGCCCTCCGCCTCGAGCGCCTCGCAGAAGAGGTCGCGATCGATCGGCAGCACGCCCGGGACGTAGAGGAACGGCACGTGGTAGAAGGCGTGGCGCGAGCCGCTGCCCGGGGCGGGAAGCTCCGGACTTTCCAGGAAGGGAAGGTCCCGCAACGCCTCGTAGAGACGCTGCGCGTTGCGGCCGCGTGCCTCCGTCCAGGCATCGAGCCGGTCGAGCCCGGCGTTTGCGATCGCCGCGGCCGCGGTGTGCATGCGAAAGTTGAAGGCGAGCGAGTCGATTCGACGACGGAACTCGTCGAGCTGGAGTTCCGCCACGAGTCGCGCCGGGTGCGTGCCCAGGCTCATGGCGCGCTCGTAGCTGTTACGATCGTCACAGAGCAGGATTCCCCCCTCCCCCCCCGTCAGATTCTTGCTTGCCTGAAGGCTGAACGCGCCGAACTCCCCGAGCGAGCCGAGGCGTCTCCCTCGATGGACTCCGCCGGCCGCCTGGGCACAGTCCTCGATCAGCGCCAGGCCGCTCGAGCGCGTGACCTCGAGCAGCGCGTCCATGCGGGCGGGCTGCCCGAAGAGGTGCACGACCACGACGGCCCGTGTGCGCCGGCCGATCCGCTCTCGGACCGAGGCGGGGTCAAGGGTGAAGCTCCGGGGCTCCACGTCGGCGAAGATCGGGATCGCGCCACACTGGAGCACGCACGCCACCGAGGCCCCCCAGGTGAAGGGCGAGACGATGACCTCGTCGCCGGGCTGCACGCCGGCCCCGTGCACCGAGAGCATGAGTGCAGCTGTGCCTCCGTTGGTCGCCAGTGCGAAGCGACGCTCGTGGAGCTGTGCGAAGCGGCGCTCGAAGTGCCCCTGGATGCCCGTCGCGCCGACCGGACAGAGTGGCTCCTCGCGCAGCACGCGCACGACCTCGTCGATCACCTCGGCATCGATCGGCGGCCACGTCGGGAAGGGACGGGTGATCGCCTTGGGGCCGCCCAGGAGCGCAGGCCGTTCGTGCATCGGCTCAGAAGATGATCGTGCGGCGCCCGTTGACGACTACGCGATCCTCGAGGTGCGCGCGCACCGCCGCCGCGAGCGCCATGCGCTCCGCGTCCCGACCCTTCCGCACCAGGTCCCGCACGCTGTCCCGGTGTGAGCAGCCCACGACCTCCTGGGCGAGGATCGGCCCCTCGTCGAGCTCCTCGGTGGCGTAGTGCGCGGTCGCCCCGATCAGCTTGACGCCGCGCTCGAAAGCCTGCTGATAGGGCCGCGCCCCGCTGAAAGCGGGCAGGAAGCTGTGGTGGATGTTGATGATTTGCTCGGGATAGTGCGCGATGAAGTTCTCGCTCAGGACTTGCATGTAGCGCGCGAGAACGATCACGTCGACGGAGTGCTCCGCGAGCAGTGCGAGCTCGCGCCGCTCCTGCTCCGCCTTGTTCTCCTTCGTGATCGGGAACACGTGAAAGGGAACACCGAACTGCTGCCCGGCGGACTCGTGATCGGGGTGGTTCGACAGCACGGCCACGATTTCGCACGCGAACTCACCGAGGCGGTGGCGGAGCAGGAGATCGTAGAGGCAGTGCTCGAACTTCGAGACGAAGATCGCCATGCGCTTGGGGCGATCGCTGTAGCTGATCGACCAGCGCATCTCGAAGCGACCGCACTCGATGCGCAGCAGCTCTTCGAGCGCCGCCCGTGAGATATCGAGCTCGCTCAGATCGAAGTGGATGCGCTGGAAGAAGAGCTGATCGATCGGATCGCTGTGCTGCTGGGCCTGGAGGATGTTGGCCCCGTGGTCGTAGAGAAGCTGCGAGAGCGCAGCCACGAGCCCCTTGCGATCCGGACACGAGACCAGCAGTGTGGCCCGGCCGACCTCTTCGCTCACCGGCCCACTCCGTCGAGCTGCTGAAGCACCCAGATGCAGGCCTGCCGCGCCGTGCGTCCGCTCCGACTGCTTCGCTCGAGCGCGAAACGCAACGCTCGCTGCTCGAGCTCGCGCTGCGGCAGGCGCTCCCAGAGTCCGAGCTGGCGCGCGTGGTGCTCCACGATCTTCAGATAGGTCTCCTGATCGAAGCCGAGGAACGGGACGAGCAGGCCGAAGCGATCGGAGAGCGAGAGCTTCTCCTCGGTCTTCTCTCCCGGGTGCAGCTCACCCCCCGGCCCGTGCGTGGCCTCCAGATTCTCCCACATCCGCTCGGGGACCAGGTAGCGCCGGTTCGACGTGGCCAGGAGCAGCACGTTCGGGGGTCGGGCTTCGACGCCGCCCTCCAGCGCCGCCTTGAGCTCGCGGTAGGCCGCATCGACACGCTCGAAGGCAAGATCGTCACAGAAGATCGCGTAGCGCTCCGGGCGCTTGCGCAGCACGCCCCAGATCCGCGGAAGATCCCGAAGCTCGTCCGGCCGGACCTCGACGAGGCGCAGGCCCGAGCGTCCAAACTCCGCGAGCAGCCCGCGCACGGCGGAGGATTTGCCCGTGCCCCGTTCGCCGTAGAGCAGTGCGTCGAGGGCGGGCTGACCCGCCGTGAAGGCGGCGAGGTTGCGGCGCAGGAGTGCGATCGAGCGATCGATCCCGATCAGCGACTCGAGCGGGTACAGGTCCGGGTACTCGATGGGTTGCAGAGATTCCGCACGCCAGCGAAACGCCCAGGTCTCGGGCGCCCGCGCCTCCGCATCGTCATGATCGATCGGTGTGAGCCGATCCTCGACGAGCCGAAGCACGCGGTCGATCCGTTTCCAGAGCCCCTGCCAGTCTCTCTCGTCCACTGCTACCGATCGCTTCCGCGGGAAGGGGGCGGGCTTGCGAGGCCCTCGGCTCAGAGCTTGATCTTGCGGCTGCGGCTTCCGCTGCCGCTGGGCCAGAGCCCCCCGACCAGCAGGAAGAACGCCGCGATCCCGGCGCCCGTCAGCCACTTGCGCCAGGTGTCGGCCCACACCAGGCTGCGGTTTTCCTTTTCGAGCAGCGCGTTGCGCTGCTTTAGCGTACCCAGCTCCTCGAGCGCCTCGGTCTGCGTCGCGAGCCGGGCACGCAGCTCCTCGAGCTCCGCCTGCGCGTTGTCGAGCTTTGCCCGGACCGTGGGCAGCGCGACGCTCGGCGGAGGCGCCTCGGTCGCGTAGCGTGCGGGCACCCAGCCCTCCTCGCCCTCGGGCGTGCGGACCAGAATCCAGTCGTCACGAGCCTCGAGGCTGCGGAGCTGATCGCCGGAGCGGACGACCCGAAGGATCCGGTACTCCTGTCCCGGCCCACTCCGCATGTTCACACGGACCTCGTCGCGGATGTAGATCACCGCACCCTGCGCCACCGGCGCGGCACCGAGCATTCCGAGACCGAGCAGGCAAAGGAGCGCTGTGACACCGACCTGCATACACCGATTCTCTAGCGCTTCACAGACCGGTGTTCCAGAGCCCGCCGAGCGGGGCGAGCCTGGGGGTCAGAAGAAGACGCGACACCAGAGGAGGGCAAACGCCACGCCCGCCGCGTCGGCTGCCAGGCACGCCGCCAGCGCGTGCCGGGCCGCGCGAATCTGGACGCTGCCCAGGTAGAGGGCCAGCACGTAGAACGTCGTCTCCGTGCTGCCGTTGAGCACCGAGACGAGAAATCCCACGAAGGAATCGGGGCCGTAGCGGGTCATGGTCTCGGTCATCACGCCCAAGGCGCCGCTCCCGGAGAGCGGACGAACCATCGCCATCGGCAACGCTTCGGCTGGAAAGCCCACCAGACTCGTGAGCGGCTGGAGCAGCGCGATTCCCCAGTCGAGCGCCCCGGAGGCGCGCAACATTCCGACCGCCACCAGGATCGCCACCAGAAACGGGATGATCATGACGAAGATCTGGAAGCCCTCACGTGCCCCCTCGATCAGCGCCTCGTAGACCTTCACGCGGCGCCGGAATCCGAAGAGCACAATCAGGCCCATCAGGACCGGGAGCAGCCAGTGGGAGAGGAGCTGCTTTCCGAACTCGGCCCCCTCCGGTGCGCGCGTGCACGCCCCCACGGCCGCCACCCCGATCAGCGCGAGGAAGAGGAGCAGCGGCAGCGCGCGCCACGGCGGCGAAGGGGCGGGTGCTGCCTGATCGGCGTCGAGCTCCGTCGCCGCAGGGACACCACCCGCGATTCCAGTGGGGGTCCCCGGCGCGTCCTTCTTTGCTGCGATTGGACGCGCGGGAAAGCGTCCCGCGAGCAGCTTCGCGACCAGGATTGCCACGAGCGTCGAGCCCATGGTCGCGAGCAGCGACGGGAGGATGATGCCGCTGGCGTTCTCCGCCCCCAGGCTGGCGCGGAGCGCGATCACGCCGGTCGGAAAGACCGCCACGCCCGAGGTGTTGATGGCGAGAAAGAGAACCATCGAGTCGGTCGCCACCCCCTTGTTCGGGTTGAGCCGGTCGAGCTCCTGCATGGCCTTCAGCCCGAACGGCGTGGCGGCGTTGCCCAGGCCCAGCATGTTCGCCGCGATGTTCATGATCATTGCGCCCATCGCCGGATGATCCGCGGGGATCTCCGGGAAGAGCTTCTGCATGATCGGCGCGAGGAGGCGCGAAAGCGCGCTCAGCACGCCGGCCTCGCGCAACACGCGCATGAACCCGAGCCAGAGCGTCATCATGCCGAGCAGGCCGATCGCGATCTGTACCGCGGACTTCGCGGACTCGATCCCGGACTTGTTCACGGCCTCCATGTTTCCGGAGAACGCACCGGTCAGCACGGCGACCACGATGAGTGCGATGAAGATCGTGTTCATGGCTGCGCGGGAACTCTAGTCGTCCCGTGCGGGTGCCGCACATCGACCCGTCTGCCCTCACGGGCGCTGCCCGTCGTCTAGTGGCGTGCGATGAGCCACAGGCCGATCCCGGCGAGCGCGATCCAGCTCGTCCGGCGGAAGCGCGCGGCGCTGAGTCGGCGTCCCAGCCGGCGTCCGCCCCAGACGCCCACGAGCACGAAGACCGCCCAGGCCAGCGCCTGCCGCCAGGCGGCCCCCGAGAGCATGCCGAGGCTCGAGGCCACCAGCAGACGGATGAGCGCGCTGCACACGAAGATGGCCTGCACGGTCGCGATCAGGGTCTCGGGCGGGTCGGGGCGCCGATAGACGTGCGCGACGATCGGCGGGCCGCCGGTGTTGAACATTCCCGTCAGCACGCCCGACGCGAAGCCGACGGGCAGGTCCCAGCGGGGAGAGGGCATCCCCCGCGGCCGGCGCGTGCCGAGGTGCCAGAGAGCGAAGCCGACGATCACCACGCCGAGCAGGCGGAGCAGATGGGGGCCGGGGAGCTGCCCAAGCAGGGCAAGCCCCACGCCGATCCCGACCCCCGCGCCCGGAAGAATCCGCCGAAGAGGATCCCAGGCGATCTTGCGGCGCAGCCACAGCGCGAGCCCACCGGTCTGCAGCAGACCCGTTAGGTTCACGATGCCCGCAGCCTGCCAGGGATCGAGTAGCAGGCTCAGGCCGCTCATCGCGATGATCCCAAAGCCGAAGCCCAAGAATCCCTGGGCGAGTGCGGCCACGAACAAGACGAGCGGGGCAAGCAGATCTTCCACGGGGCGAGGGTAGCGCTCCCTCGCTTGCCCCCTCGCTGCGCCCCGGGTAGGCTCGCCCGCGATGGGGTTCTACGAGAAGCACGTCTTTCCGCACCTGATGGACCTCGGGATGCGACAGTTCAAGAACCTGCGCGCCCAGGCCGTCGCAGATGCACACGGCGACGTGCTCGAGATCGGCTTCGGCACGGGCCTCAACCTGCCTCACTACCCGTCGGCCGTGAAGCGGATCTTCGCGGTCGATCCGATCGACTCACTTCGGGCCCGCATCGAGCGCCGTATCGAGAGAGCCGGCTTCCCCGTTGAGCGCCTCCCACTGGCCGCCGACGGGGGCCTGCCCTTCGAGGACGATCGCTTCGACTGCGTGACGATGACTTGGACGCTCTGCTCGATCGGTGACCCCGCTGCGGCCCTCGCGGAAATGCGCCGGGTGCTGCGGCCTGGCGGACCGCTGCTCTTCATCGAGCACGGTCGCAGCGACGACGAAAGGATCGCGCGTTGGCAGCGACGCCTGAACCCGATTCAGAGGCGTATCGGGTGCGGCTGCCATCTCGATCGACCCATCGACGAGCTGATTCGCCGTGCCGGCTTCGGGATCGTCGAGCTCGACCGCTTCGTGGCCTCGAAGCGCAGCCGCATCTTCACCGAGATGTACCGGGGCGTCGCCCGCGCCTGAACGTTGGCAGCGCTCCCCCTCAGCTCGGACGCTTCGGCCCGCCGGGCTCCTGCGAGATTCCGTCGAGCAGCAGGTCCGTGAGCGAGCTTGCCCAGGCCTCGACCCACGCCCGCGAAACCGTCTCCGTGCGCGGCCCCGGTCGGAGGATCGGTGCAGCGAGGAATGCGCCCAGACCGCTTCCGGCGATCACCGCGATGAGGAAGCCCGGGTCGATCTCCCGGAGCTCGCGCGAGGCGAGGCCTCCCTCGATCAGCTCGCGAATGGCCTCCACGAGTGGAGCTCCGATCTCGGACAGCAGCTCATCGTCCGCGGGGCGCTCCGCGATCAAGAGGTGGTGCACGAGCATCTGCGCGAGGAAGGGCTCGCTCGCCAGGGTGGCGACGTACGTGTGCACTAGAGCGCGAAGCCGCTCCCGGAAGGCGCCCTCGCGGCCGCCGGCGCCTGCGATCTCGGTCCGGATTCGTTTGCCGACTTCCGTCACGAGCGCAGTGTGCAGCCCCGACTTGCTGCCGAAGTAGTAGTGCAGCAGCGCGGGATTGACTCCGGCACGATCGGCGATCTCTCGAATCGTCGCGCGCGTGACGCCGCGTTGCGCGAGCACCTCGCGGGCCACGCGGAGCAGGTAGTCTCGCGTCCGGCCGCTATCGGTTCCGACGGGTCGCCCCGGGCCCCGGCCCGCCGGCCGGTCTCCCTTGCGCGTGGGGGTCACGCTCGAAGTATAGCCCTCCCGGCGGATGGGTCGGGGCTTTTCGTTGCGACCCGGTGTAGGGGCTGCATGTCAGGTCGGGCGCTTCGCGGCTCGAGAGCGCTGCATTGACGTGTAGACCAATGGAGCCCCGAAGAGGTCTACACCGTGTCCGGTCGAGCGGCGCAGCCTGCGGTCCAGGGACCCGGGACGGCAGGCGGGCGCTCCCGGGACGACGTGAAACACCCTCAGCCTTGGCTCGGACGTTCCAGCCCGACGAGCCCGCGGGATCGCCGGGAGACGGTCGGGCCCGGCGCCCGCAGGACGCGCAGGGCGTGCCGGACCGTGGCCGGGTGCCAGCGGAATCGGGAGTGGTGCGCGATCTGGCTGGTGCCAAAGCTGTACTCCCGGCCGTGGATACAGGCGCTGCGCGCGTCGCAGGCCAGGCGGCACTCCCGGCGACGGATCTTGGTTCGGAAGCAGGCCGCGGGGTCCAGACCGTCCGAGGTGATGACGTGCCCGGGACACGCTTCCACGCAGGGCGCGGGACACCCACCACAGGGGTCGAAGCTTCGGGGCCGTTCGGGCCCCACGGCATCGGGCAGGTAGAGCAGGCCGCGAAAGGAGATCCACGGTCCGAAGACGGGGTGGATCAAGATTCCGATGCGACCGGGCGCCCCCAGCCCTGCAAACTCGGCGAGGCGCACCATTGGAAGGTAGACGCCGTCACGCTTTTCAGTGTAGATGGCCACGCCGGCCGGGGGAATCAAGGTGGACGCCGCCTCTTGGAGCACGCGCTCGGTGTACCGATCGAGGGAGTTGCGCCGCAGTCTTGCCTCCGGGGACGCCTGAAACCGTGGCCAGAGCGATCGGCCCGCGTTCCCCACGATCAGGACCCCTCGTGTTCCCGGTCGGACGCTTGCGATGCGCCAGACGTCGGGTACGAGCGCATCGTAGGTCTTGGGGGGCAGGGTTGCGCTCAGGGTGAGGCCGGCCCGTGCGAGCCGTGCCCGCAGGCTCGCCAGTCTCATCCGCTCGTCAGCCGCTCACCCACCGCGAGACCGGATCGCTTCGCGAAATCCACCGCGGTCTCCTTGCCCCGGTCTGCACGGACCCTCGTGATCCGCAGCCGCGCGCCCTCGAGCGCGAGCACGATCCCTTCGTCGTCGATCCCCACGACCCTTCCGGGCGCCCCGCCTCCTCCCGGCAGCAACCGAGTGCCGAAGAGCCGGATTTTCGCTCCACGTTGTCGCAGGTACGCGCCGGGCTGGGGATCACAGCCGCGCAGAAGGCGGTCGATCTGCTCCGGCGGAGCCTCCAAGTCGACCGCCGCGTCCGAATCACTCACCAATCCCTGGTGCGTCGCTCGGCTCTCGTCCTGGAGGCGCAGCTTCGCTCGACCCCGGTCGATCGCCCGAACGGCCTCGACGATCGCCTCGATGCCGAGCGGGGCCAGCTTGTGAAAGAAGAGCGTGCCCGCTGTGTCACCCGGCTCGATCTTGACGCCGCCCTTCTGGAGCACGATGGGGCCGGTATCCACTCCCGCGTCGGGCACGAAGATCGACACACCGGTCTCCGCCTCCCCGAGGATGATCTGCCATTGGAGTGCGTTGCCGCCCCGAAAGCGGGGCAGCAGCGACGGATGGAAGCAGAGGCTTCGGTGGCGTGCCGCATCGGTGATCTCGGACGGCAGGAACGAGGTGAACGAGGCGAGCACATTCAGCTCGGCGTCGAGCGTACGGTAGCTCTCGAGCGCCGCCCGGATCGCCTGGCCCGCACGCGTTTGAAAGTAGCGTCGCTGTGCGAGCGGCAGGCCGAGCTCTTGGGCACGGGCCGCCAGGGCGTCCGGGCGGCGCGTCTCGGGGGGCGCGAAGACACCGACGATCTCGTGGCCCTCGGTGAGCAGCCGATCGAGTGTCTCGCGACCCAAGTCCGCCTGTCCGAAGAGAGCGATGCGAAGCGGCATGCGCAGAGGGTATCATGGATCTCAGTCGCAACCCTCGCGGCTGGCGAGCCTGCGCAGAGGACGCGCCGGAGCCCCCACCGCGAGCACACCCGCGGGAATGTCATTCGTCACGACCGAGCCCGCTCCCACGACGACGTCGTCACCGATACTCACGCCGCGCAGCACGAGGACGTTGGCTCCGAGCCAGACCCGCGCCCCGATGTGTACGGGCGCAATCCGTTCCGGAGTGAGCGAGTCGAGCGAGTGGAGATCCGCATCGAAGATCCGAACGCCGAAGCCGAGCCTGGCATCGGCACCGATCCGGATCTCGCGCTTGGCGTGGATCATCGCTCCGTTGACCAGGGAACGGGGTCCGATCTCGATGCAGCCGCCGGGAAAGACCGTGAGGAGATTGCGGCCGAACTCCGTGCGCAGCCACACCTCCGCGTCGAGGCGGATCGAGCCCTCGCTTCCGATCCAGAAGCGGTTCCCCGCCTGGCGCTCGGTCGCAAAGCCGGGTCCGATCACCAGCTGTCCTCCGGGCTCGATGCGCAAGCGTGCGAAGCGGAGGTTCGGTGAGACCGGCGAGTCGATCTGGAGCCGGTCACCCCAGCGGGCGCGAACCCACGCGAAGTGCAGCCGGTCGAGAACGAAAACGAGTCGGAGCCAATGTCTACTCATGGCCGGCAATTCTATCATCGGCATCGAACGTCGCGTCCATCAGCTTCTCCTGCCATCCGCCGATCAGAAACACGCTGCAAGCCCGATCGATCTTCGGGAGGAACGACCGATGTCTGCTCGTCTCACCAACCCCTCGCCGATCGATTCCGTTCCGGCTGACCGGGATCTGATCCGCTACCTGCGAGGCACCTTTGCCTCCGTACTCGATCCGCGCGTGATGCGTCAACGGGGTGATGTCTTCCTCGAGCTGCTGGCCCGTGAGGCCAGCGAGACCCTGGGCCGGCTCGCTCCCGGTGAGATCCAGGTCGAGGTTCGGGGCCCCGGCGGTGCCGAGGAAGGGCACGGCCGCATCACGCTTCTGATGGCTGACCAGCCCTTCATCGTCGACACCTTTCGGCTGACGCTCCGGCGGCTGGGGCTGCGCGAGATCTTTCTGCTGCATGCCGTTCTCGCCGTCGAGCGGTCCGACGACGGCTGCTTCGTTCCCGTCGGAGAGGGCCCGCGCACCGGCCCCCGGCAGGCCTATGTCTATGCCGAGATCGGCGGCCTCGAGGACGCCGATGAGCGCGGTCGCGTGCTCGATTCCTTCCGCGAGACCTTCGAGCGCACGCGAAACGTGGTCTCCGACCACGGCGTCATGGTGGAGGCCCTGCGGGCTCACATCGACGAGTTCACCGTCCAGGATCGAAACGAGGAGACGGATGCGCCGAGCGGCATCGATGCAGCCAGCTTCCTGGAATGGCTGTCCGATGACAACTTCGTCTTCTTCGGCTACCGCTACTACCGAGTCTCACGCGACGAGGTCGGCTGGGAGGTTCGGCTGAAGCCCGGAAGCGGCCTCGGCTATTGGCGCGGTCCGGGCCGGTCCCGCTTCGACCGTCCTCTCCGGGGTGAGGCCATCCCCGCCGTGATTCGCAGTCGCCTGGGAGATCGCCGTCGGATCTTCTTCGACAAGTCGCGGACTCCCTCGACGATTCACCGTGAGGGCCGCCTGGACAGCGTCACGATCAAGAGCTTCGGACCGAACGGTGAGCTCCGAGGCTTCGGCCGCTTCGTCGGTCTTCTGACGTACAAGGCGATCCGCTCGCGCGGCTCAGAGGTTCCCATTCTGCGCCTGCGACGGGATCGCATCCTGACCGCGCTTCGCGTGGAATCTGGCTCCCACACCCACAAGGCCGCGATCGAAGCCTACGACTCCCTGCCGATCGAGTTCCTCTTTCCTTTCGATCTCGAGGACGTCTCCCGGACCGTCCAGCGGATCGTTCTGGCGCTCGAGAACCCCGAGGTCGCCGTCTGCCTGGTCCCGGACCCGCTGAACGACTCCTTCTTTGTCTCCGTCGTCCTGCCCCGCCCGCTCTACGATGAAGACCTTCGGCACGACCTGCGCAAGCTGCTCGTCGAGAGCTACGGCGTGACGTACCTCGACAACCGCACCTCCTTCCTGGACGACGAGGTGGCGCTGATCCACTTCTTCTGCAACTGCGCCGAGGAGCTCGATCTCGAGCGTCTCCAGTCCCTGGAGACCGAGATCCGGGAACGCGCCACGCGCTGGGAGGATCGCTTTGAGGCCGCTTTGCTCGAACGGTTTCCCGCGCCTCGAGCCTACCGTCTCGCCGAGGACTACGGAGAGGCGTTTCCCAAGGAGTACCGGCTCGTCACGCTCGCAGAGGATGCCGCGGAGGATGTCGCGCTCCTGGAGCGCCTGCGCAGCGGCGAGTCGACCCTGGAGCTTCGGCTCTCGATGGATGCCGAAGAGGCTGGTGTCTGCTTCTCCCGCTTGCGAGTCTATCGAAGCGAGCGGCCCTACCTCACCGACCTGCTCCCTGTGCTCGGGCACTTTGGCCTGCGCGTGATCGATGCCAAGCTGACGGAGATCGCGCTGCCCGGCCTCGGATCGCTCTGGAGCGTGAGCTTCCGTATGGAGAGCCTCGCTCCCGACAGCGCGATCCACGACGAACTCGATGTCAGCGTGGTGGATGGCCTGCATGCGGCCCTGAGCGGACGGGTCGAAGACGATCCGCTGAATCGTCTGGTGCTGAAAGCCGGATTGAGCTGGCAGGAGGTGGACGTGATTCGGGCGTACCTGGACTACGCGCGCCAGCTCGGGGCTGCACCGGGGCGCCGGCTCGTGGCCGGAGTCCTGGCCCGCTGGCCCGCGGCCACCCGCGAGCTGATCGCGCTCTTCCGCGCACGCTTCGATCCCGACCTGGATGCGGATCGGCCGGCGCTCCAGGAGCGCGCCCGGGTGGGTCTGGCCCGACTGCGGGAGGCAATTCCGACGTCCGATGAGGACCGCGTCTTCGGGCTGCTCGAGGATCTGATCGAGAGCACGCTGCGGACCAGCTTCTTTGCCCGCCCTCTCGACGATGGGGGCGAGCTGGCCTTCAAGCTGGATCCGCGACGCATTCAGGTCATGCCCTCGCCCCGTCCACACGCGGAGATCTTCGTGCACAGCCCGAAGCTCGCAGGGGTTCATCTTCGGGGTGGTCGCATCGCGCGCGGCGGGCTGCGCTGGAGCGATCGGCGTCAGGACTTTCGTTCCGAGATCCTCGGCCTGATGAAGACCCAGATGACGAAGAACGGCCTCATCGTCCCGTCGGGGGCCAAGGGTGGCTTCGTCCTCAAGCGCGCTCCGCGCGACGTTGCCGAAGCCCGCCAAGAGGCCGATCGCCTCTATGCCCACTTCATCGAGGCGCTTCTCGGCCTGACCGACAACATCGTCGGGGACGAGATCGTTCCCCCCGAACGCGTGGTGCGACACGATGACGACGATCCCTACCTCGTGGTCGCCGCAGACAAGGGAACCGGCCATCTCTCGGATGTGGCCAACGGGGTCGTCGCCCGACGGGGATTCTGGCTCGGAGATGCCTTCGCGAGCGGGGGCAGCGATGGGTACGATCACAAGAAGGAAGGCATCACCGCGCGAGGAGCCTGGGTCTGCGTGAAGCGCCACTTCCTCGAGATGGGGATCGACGTGGAGCGTGAGGTCTTCAGCATGATCGGAATCGGTGACATGGCTGGGGACGTGTTCGGCAACGGCTTGCTGCTAGCACGCCGCGCGCGGTTGCTGGCCGCGTTCAACCACGAGCACATCTTTCTGGATCCAGATCCGGATCCCGAGACGGCCTGGCACGAGCGCAAGCGCCTCTTCGAGCTGCCGCGCTCGTCCTGGCTCGACTACGACGCCAAGAAGATCAGCCCGGGAGGCGGTGTCTTCGAGCGCTCGGCTCGGGCGATCCCGCTCACGGACCCGCTGCGCGGACTTCTCGATGTCGAGGACGAGTCCCTGAGTGGCGAGGAGCTGATTCGAGCCATCCTGCGCATGCGGGTCGATCTGCTCTGGAACGGCGGGATCGGGACCTACGTCAAGTCCTTCCGCGAGGCCGAGGGTGAGGTGGGTGATCGGGCCAACGCGTCGGTGCGTGTGGATGCCCGAGAGCTTCGCGCGAGGGTCGTCGGAGAAGGGGGAAATCTCGGCTTCACTCAGCTTGCGAGGGTGGAGTACGCGCTCGGAGGTGGTCGCATCAACACCGATGCCATCGACAACTCGGCGGGTGTCGATCTCTCCGATCACGAAGTCTGCATCAAGATCTTGCTGGCCCTGAGCTGTGCGAGTGGCAAGCTGGATCGGGAGGCTCGCGGCGAGCTGCTTCGGGATTGCGTCGAGGAGGTCTGCGACTCCGTTCTCGAGCACAACGCTGCGCAGGCTCGCTGCATCTCGATGGACTGGATCCGCAGCCAGGAGGATCCGCAGCGTCTGATGCTCGCCACCGACTTCCTCGCTCAGCACGGCGGTCTCGATCCAGAACTCGAGTTCCTTCCTGCGCGAGAGGACTTGAATCTGCGCTCCGCAGGAGGCTCCGGCGCGGGCTACACGCGTCCCGAGCTCGCGGTGCTGCTCGGCTATACGAAGATTCTCGCCAAGCGGGAACTCGTCGCCTCGACTGTGCCCGATGACCCGTCCCTGGCCGGTCTGCTGGTGGGCTACTTTCCCGCCGCCCTGCGCGAGCGGTTCCACGACGACATCCATCTGCACCGGCTGCGCCGTGAGATTACGGCGACACGCCTGGCCAACGCCGTGATCGACCGCGCTGGCGTCACCCTGGTTCCAGAGCTCGTGCGGGCCCTCGGTGTCGATGTCGCCGACGTGCTCTTCACGTACCACCGGGTGAGCGAGCTGCTCGGTGTCGATCGTCTGCGGTCGGAGCTCGAGGCTCAGGCCGTGAGCGAGGAGGTGCGCCTGCGGGCGGGTCTGGGGATCGAGGATGCGATTCGCAGCGGAACCTGCATCCTGCTGGCGCTCGTGCGCAATGCCCGCTTCGATCCCGAGTCGCTGCACGCGTGGCGGAACCATGTGCGGGAGCTCCGGGATCTCACGTCCCCGTCCGCAGCCGGTGGAGCCGCCGCCTCGCTCGAGAAGGACGTGGTGGCGCTCGCCGGTCAGGGGATCGACCGTGAGCTGGCCGTGGAGCTGGTGCGTCTTCCGCGGCTCGCACGTGACCTCGCCGCGGTCTCTCTCGCGCTCGGCTGCGAGGTTTCCCTGGTGGACTCGCTCGAAGCCTACTCGGCGATCGCGGTGGAGACCCGCTCCGACTGGCTGCTCGAGCGCGTCCACGATCTGTCCCGGCTCGATGTCTGGGATCGCATCGCGTGCGAGTCGCTCTACCTGGAGGTCCTGGAGGCGCAGCACACGCTGGCGCGCCGTTTGCTGGGTTGTGGGGAGCCGGCGGTCGCGCTCGACGAGCTTCGCGCGGAGAAGGCCTCGGCCTTGGAGAACATCGCGCGAACCGTGCAGCAGATTGATCTGGGGGAGCGTCCCAGCCTGGCCTCGCTCGCGGTTCTATCGCAGCAGATCCGACGCCTGTGCTAACGTCCGCTCCGGAGAGATGCCGGAGCGGTTGAACGGGGCGGTCTCGAAAACCGTTGACCCCTTTCGGGGTCCGGGGGTTCGAATCCCCCTCTCTCCGCCAGAGCGCAGCGCTTGACGTGCGACGGGGTCCGCGGACTATCCTGAGACCGTGGCGGTCTGGATGCTGAGCGGGAAGCCCTTGCGAGGGGCTGCGCCTGTGCAGAGGCTGGCCGGGAGGCGGTTGGGCCGCAGAGTACTGAGCGGGCTCCCGCGCGGCCTCTTCGTTCTCCTCTGCGTGATCGTGCCGAGCGACCCTGGGTGGCCTGTCGAGCCCGCGCAGGTCACCGTCGAGGTTGGGCCGACGAGGGTACGCATCCAAACTCCGGCCCTGCGGGTCCACGTCGGGCTGCGCCGCTTCCGGCTTCGCGTCCGCGACCAGGGGAGGCATCGCAGCATTCTGCGTGAGGATCGCGCGGGGGGCCTGTTCTACGAGCGGGGCGGCCAGCGCCTCGGCCTCCGTGAGGTCACGAGCGTGAGCGTGCTTCCCGACGGTGCCGAGCTCTGGGTGAGAACGGACGAGGGAACGCCCGCCCGTGTGACGCTGCGCTTCCGCACCCAGCGGGCGCTCGAGGTGCGCTTCGCTCCACCCGATCCTGATACGGTCGAGGCCTTCGGTGAGCGCCTGCGGTCCCCGCGCAGCGAGCGGATCTACGGCCTCACCGAGCGCCTGCGCGACTCTCCCCCCCTGGTACCCGGTGTGATCGAGGTTCCAGCCGACGACGTCAGACCGCCCGAGGTCGGCTCCCTGAATCGTCGCGGCGAGGTCGTCGAGATGCACGTCCGGCCGACGTTCTCGCTCTACGCGCCGTTCTACCAGTCCTCGCGCGGCTACGGACTCTTCGTGAGCGGCACGAGCTTTGGGAGCTTCGATCTGGCGGCCGGAGACCCTCGCGTCCTGAGCTTCCGGTTCGAGAACGGGAGCGTTCCAGCAACGCGGGAG
>JBHHVJ010000009.1:0-82087 GCA_046754285.1 Myxococcota bacterium
GAAGGCGGTGGCCGCCAAGTCCTGGCGAGGGCCGGGCGTCGGGCCGGCCCGGGCGCCGGATCGCTAGACATCGCGATCGCGGGTTTCTATCCTTCCCCGTGTATTCAACACCGATGGCGACCGGATCGGAAATGCGTGTGGGCGACCCTCGACGTCGTGCCGGCTCGGACGGCCCCGGAAATCTCGAAGGCTGCAGCGGGTGAAAAACCGGAGACCCATGACGATCGAGCGAAATACGCTGTCCGGGTGCCGCCGCGCGACGCTCGGCCTCTTTGCCGCGGCGACCGTGTTGTGCCTTATGGCGGGGCCGCTGACGGCGCAGGAGTTCGAGATTCCAGAGGGGTTCGTCCGCACCCACGAGCCCGGCACCGCCGAGAGCGACGACTGGCGCTATCTGTTCTCGGTACGGCCGGAGAAGGGCGTCTTCTCCGAACTCAGTGCCCTGCATCTGCGCGAGGCGCTCTGACCTTCGCCAATCGCGTCAATACCCAGCATTTGGCGGGATACGGCCTCGACGACAACACGCAGAGACGCTTCTTCGTGGACTCGACCGGAGCCGCGGATCCCCAGGGACCGAACTTCAGCGCGGTCGCGGGTGCCGCGGCCGTGTTCGCCGTCAACTCGAGCCTCGTGACGAACAGCCGCCACCTGGCCGCCGGCGCAACTTCCGTGGCCGGCGCCGGGGCCGCCCCCGGAGACAACGCCAACGCCCTGCTCCTGGCCGGGCTCCAGACCCAGACCGCCGCCTTCTTCCGCGTCGGAGACCCGGTCGCCGGTCCCGCGACGGGGGTTCAGGCCACGCTCGGGGGCTTTCTGGACGGCGTGGCCGGGTCTCTCGGTGCGGAGCTCCAGGGCGCACGACGCGCCACGACCCAGGCCGAACTCGTCGTTGCGGAGCTGGGCGAGCGGCGGGGCGCACTCTCGGGGGTCAGCATCGACGAGGAGGTCACCAACCTGATCGCGTTCCAGCGTGCCTACCAGGCCTCGGCCCGAGTGATCCAGATCGCGGACGAGCTCCTGCAGCAGCTCCTGAGCATCTAGAGGTAGTCATGGTCTTTCGAGTCAGTGAATCCACCATCTTCGATCAAGCCCTGCGATCAACACGGCTGAACCGCTTCGCCCTCCACGAGCTTCAGAGCAAGATCTCGTCCGGCAAGCGCGTGACCTCGCTGGGCGACGACCCGGGTGCAGCGACGGAGATCCTGGGGCTGCGGCGCGGTCTGTCCCGTCTCGAGATCTTCGAGCGGAACATCCAGGGCGCGCGAACGAACCTGGAGCACAGTGAGGCGGCCCTCTCGTCCCTGACGGACGTACTCTCTCGACTGCGAGAGCTGGCGGTCTCCGCCGACATTGAGGAGGGAGAGTTCGACAAGATCAAGCCCGAGGTCGAGCAGCTCTTCGACGAAGTCCTTCGCATCGCCAACACCGAGATCGCGGGGCGCTTCCTCTTCGGAGGATTCGACACGCAGAGCCTCCCGTTCACGAAGGTCGGTAGCTTCGTGGACGGTGTCGTGAACACCTCGTCGCCGCCCGAACCCTACGCACAGTACGGTGGCGACAACGGGGTGCTCCAGATCCAGATCGGCGAGTCCTCGACCGTGGACGCGAGCGTGACGGGACGCGTGATCTTCTTCGGCAGCAACGATGGCGACGACACACCCGACACCGGTCGGGTCGACATCTTCGACGTGATCCGGGATCTACGAAATCGGCTCGAAGACCCGACGACGGTCGGCCCCCCGGCGGACACCACCGCCCGCCTCGATTCAGCTCTGGACCAGGTCTTGGCCGTGCGGGGCCGGCTCGGCGCCACGCTGAACCGACTCGACATCGCGGAGACCCAGCTCGCCAACCTGAAGGTCTCCCTCGAGACGCAGCGCTCCGCGGTCGAAGACCTGGATCTGATCTCGGCTGCAACCGAGCTGGCCAATCGGGAGAACACGTTTCAGGCGTCGCTCTCGGTGACGGCCCGCGTCATCCAGCCGAGCCTGCTCAACTTTCTGGGGTAGGAGGTGCTGGTCCTGACCCGGAGGCTCGGAGAATCGATCCGGATCGGGGACGAGATCCGCGTCCGCGTTCTGGACATCCAGCGGGGCCAGGTCCGGGTGGCGATCGAAGCCCCCCGCAGCGTTCCGGTGCACCGTGAGGAGATCTATCTCCAGGTGCAGGAGGAGAACCGGAGGGCCGCGGAGACGACCCGGGGACTCGATCCATCCGAGCTCTGGAGACGCTCGCGGGAGAAGAAGGGATGAGGTTCCACTCGCCACGCTTCGGCGGCATCGAGGTAGACGAGGAGAAGATTCTCCGCTTTCGACACGGGCTGCCGGGCTTTCCGGACTGCACCGGTTTCATCGTGATGGATCACGACCAGGACACGCCTTTGAAGTGGCTCCAATGTGTGGACCGGCCTGAGGTTGCCTTCCTCGTGGTCGAGCCGGAGCAGGTATTGGCGAGCTACGAGGTCGAGGTTCCGCCCCGGGTACTCGACACACTCGAATGGGAGAAGCACGACGATCCGCGCGACATCGCGGTCTTCGTGATTCTCAACGTCCAGGAGGATTCCCTCACAGCGAATCTGCGGGCGCCCGTCATCGTGAACATCCGCAAGCGGCTCGCCTTCCAGATGATCCAGGACAGTCCGGAGGCCCCGCTGCAGCAGCGCATCGCGCCGAGCTGAGCGTGCTGAGCGGACTCAGCGCCGCAGACGCCGGGGCCACGCACTCAGCCCGAACGCAATCGCCGCGTTCAGAGCCAGGCCGATCACACCAATGTGGACGCCTGCGAGGCGCTTCTCGCCCAGCAGCGGACCGGCGATCGCCACCGCACTCCCAGCCAGCAGGCCTGCCAGCAACGGCCCGGCCCGTGTGCGTCGCCAATGCAGAGACATCAGAAAGCTGGGCACACACTGGATCAGCAGCTCCATCTTCAGCTCGATGAGGCGCCACAGGCTGAGCTCCGGGCGGAGCGCGAGGCCGACCATCCCGGCGGCCACGCCGATGCTGATCGCCTTGCCGACCCGCGTCGTCGCGGAGTCGTCGGCGGCTCGCCCCAGGAGGTCCTGGGCCACGATCGAGCCGAGCGAGAGAAGCACGGAGTCGGCCGTGGACATGATCGCCGCCAGGGCCCCGATGAAGACGAGGGTCGCGGGAATCGCCGCGGCCGTGCCGGCCTCGGCCCACAGCCCCAGCAGCCTCGGCATGACCGTATCCGCCTCGACCGTCCCGAGGTGGTGGAAGCGCGGGATGGCCGCCAGGCCGATCAGGGTCACGACGGTCGTCGTGGCCAACGGCATGAAGCTCATCAACGCGAACGATCGCTTGAGCGCCCGGGCGCTGCGGGCGGCGAAGATGCGCTGGATCGCCTGCGGATAGAGCACACTCCCGAGACCCAGCAGCGCGATCGTGCTGATCCAGTTCGCGATCTCGTGAGGTCCCGGGACGCGGACCGCATCGGGCCGCACCTCGATGATCTCTCGCGTCATGGCGCCGAGCCCGCCCGCCGCAAAGAGCAACCATCCGAGCAGAGCCGCCAAGCCGACTCCCATGAGCACGCCCTGGATCGCGTCCGTCCACGCCACCGCGCGCATGCCGCCCCGCACCTCGTAGAAGACAATCATCATCGCGAGGCCGATCACGCCTGCGGCATAGGGCACGATCCCCCCGGTGACCTGCTGGGTCACGTGCCCCATCGCAATGAGCTGGGCCAGGAGGAAGTTCGACAGGGCCACCGTCATGAGCAAGGCCACCGCGACCCGCAACGCACCCCCGTATGCCTGATCTCCAAAGCGCAGGCGCAGGTAGTCACCGGGCGAGACGAAGCGATGCACCACGGCGAGTGGTCGCAGCCTGGGCGCAAGCCCGTGGAACACCACGATGATCGAGAGCATGAAGCCCGTGGCCATGATCCACGAGAAGCCGCGGCGGTAGGCCTCACCGGGATAGCCGAGCAGCGAGTTGCCGCTGTAGGCGGTCGCGTAGAGGGTCAGGAAGAGGACCGCCGTGCCGAGCCGGCGGCCGGCGAGAAAGTGATCGGCTGGGCTGAGATCGAGGCGCGCCCTTCGCGCCCGCTCGGCCACGACGACGAGTCCGCCCAGGTAGAGAACGAGCGCGAGCAGTCCGAGCTGCGCGAGCGTCAAGCGTCGTCCCCAGGCGGGCCCTCGGGAATGTCGGTGAGCAGCCAGGCCAGGGCATTCAGCACGGCCACCCCCGCATAGCAGAGCAGCGCGACCGTGACCCAGTCCGGCAGGCCGAGCAGGAGCTCCGGAGCGGCCCCGGGCTCCCGGTACCACGGGATCGAGATCACGTAGAGCGATGCGATCAGAGACAGAAGGATCGCCCGCAGCCGCCCCGCCACCCTGGACATGACCCCGGATCTTGGAGACTGCCCGGCGGGGCGTCAATCGGCGGCGCGATCTGGTAGGCTTCCAGGAGCATGCCGCTGACGCCCATCGCACTCTCGGATCTCGAGCCGATCGGGCACGGTCTCCAGCGACCCGAGGACGTCGTCATCGGGGCGGACGGAAGGGTGTGGGCGTCCGACGCCGCGAGTGCGTGCGCCGAGATCCTTCCGGACGGAACGCTGCACCGCGTCGGCCGGGCGGGCGGCCAGCCCAACGGGATCAACATGGACCGAAAGGGGCGCATCGTGATCGCCAACTTCGAGACCGGACCGGTGCAACGTCTGGACCCGGAGACGGGCAAGGTGGACGTGATCTGCTCGGACGTCGAGGGCGAGGCCCTGCGCGCGGCCAACTACCCGATCTTGGATCGGGCGGGCAACATCTGGTGCACCAGCTCGACTCGCTGCTCGAGCTGGACGGACGCGCTCGACGGCCGCGCGGACGGAATGCTGTTCTGCATCCGTCCCGACGGTCGAGCGGAGAAGCGCGCAGAGGGCATTCGCTTCGCCAACGGCCTGGCGCTCGATGCCGACGAGTCGCACATCTACGTCTGTGAGACGACGGGCTGCGATGTGCTCCGCTACCCGATCGCCTCCGACGGGAGCCTCGGCACGCCCGAGCGCTACGGTCCGATCCTGGGACGCTCCCCGCAGGGGACGCTGGATCCCGACGCCCTTCCGGGAGCCGACGAGCTCGCGCACCTGGGGCTCACGGATGGCTGCGGCTTCGACCAGGAGGGCAACCTCTGGGTCACACTGGTCGCGGCGAACCGCATCGTCGCGATCACGCCCGGAGGACGGGTCGTCTGCGTCCTGGAAGATCCCGACGGGCAGCTGATGCGCCAGCCCACCAACGTGAGCTGGGGAGGAGCGGACCTCCGCGACCTCTACATCGGCAGCATCTCCACCGACTACGTGCTGCGCACCCGCAGCCCCGTACCGGGGCTGCCCCTCGTACACCAGAAGGTGTAGATCAGGGAGAGAGTGGCGCCGGCCCGAGGAGCATCATGAGCGGGCGATCCGAGCGTAGCGGGCGTCGGCGGCGCGCAGACGTGCGGTGAGGACGGCGAAGAAGTCGAAGGCGATCTCCGGCATCTGGTAGATCAGCTCCTTGAGGCGACCGCCCTCCAGCACCAGCAGCCGCGACTCCTGGAGGGTCACGACGGTGGCGCTGCGGGGCTCGTCGCTCAGCACGGCCATCTCCCCGAAGCAGCTCACGGGGACCTGGGTCCCGAGCTGCAGGGGCCTGAGGCCCTCGAAGTCGCGGTAGATCGCCACCTCGCCCTCGATGAGGACGTAGAGCTCGGCCCCGATCTCGCCCTCGCGGCAGATCGTCTCGCCCGCCGGGTAGCGGGCCTCACTGAGAATCCGGGTGATCGCCTCGAGCTGATCGAGCGTGAGCCGCGCAAAGAGCGGCACGCGCCGCAGGTGGAGCAGGCGTTCCATGGCTTCGTCTCCAGGCGGGGTCTTCTTCCCCGCGGTGAGGGCCGCATGGGCCCGTCGGATCCAGGGATCGTGCGCCGTGGCCGCCGCCTCGAGGATCTCCGCGCGATCACGCGGCGGGGAGAAGCGGGCTGCGACGAGCGGTAGCTTGGCCTCGAGCGTCCCCGGCTCGAGCAGCAGGGCGAGCAGCCGGGCCACGACGCGATCGCCCAGGTTCGAGAGCACCTCCAGAGCGTCGCCGCGGGCCCGCGCGGAGCCGAAGCGCAGCACCCGGGCGACGCTCCGAACCAGACGCGGATCCTCGATCAGCTGGAGAATGTAGAACGTGAATCGTGCGCTTCGCACCAGGCAGTTCTGGTAGGCGAGCTCGAGAAACTCGAGACCCGCGCCCGTCTCCCGCCGGAGTGCGTGCAGGACGACCAGCGAGCGCCAGGCCTGAGAGATGCGGTAACGAAGCTGTGCACGGAGCAGATCCCGCGCGAACTCCGTGTCCAGATCCGCGAGCACGCCCAGTGCCGCCTCGACGGAGGTCACGCGCGAGGCGTCGAGATGGCGGGAGGCTGCCTCCGCACCCGAGTCTCCGATTCGCGCAAGCGCTGCACGGGCGAGCCCGCGAACTTCGCGGTCGGAATCCTCCAGCGCCCTCGCAGCGCGCTCGCGAAGCGCGGCATCGGGCGCGGCCCCGAGCGCGCGCAGCACGGCTCGCCGCACCCGCACGTCGGGATGGTCGAGATCCTCGGCAATGTCCAGATCGCTCGGCCACGCGTCCCCCGCAGCGCGCCGCACACAGTCGATCGCCGCTGCACGGACGCACGGATCGGCATCCTGGCAACGTGCACGGGCCACATCCTGATCTTCTTTCGCGAGCAGCGGAAGCGCCGCACAGGCAAGCTCGGGGTCCGAGCTTCCAGCCATGCCGCGAAGCCGTGCGGCGCCCGCGCGGCCGAGACCTGCGGCCGCAAGGGCCCGAACCAGCGGAGCCGTGTCCTCGACACGCGCGCGGAGCGCGGCCGCCACATCCTCATCGTCCGCAAGCTCGAGTGCGACCAGGGCGCGGAGCGCGGCCGCGCGGACGTCGGCATCGGCCTCACGACTGGCCTCGATAAGAGCGGGCAAGGTGTCGCGGTGGGGGCCCCGTTCCAGAGCGTTGAGGGTCACGAGGCGGACGCGGTGTTCGGGGTGACGGAGCCCGCGGAGCAAGGCGCGGACGAGACCTCGGTCGGCGAGTACTCGTGCGAGGTCAAGGGCGGGGAGCGTCGGAGAGGGCTCAGCGAGCAGGCTGTCCCAGAGCGACTCCAGACGGGCCGCGTCCCAGCGACCGACGTCCCGCCCGATCTCATCGAGATCGATGCGGCCGGCGCGCATCTCACCGGCGAGGGCGCGGAGGTACTCTCCGCGAACGGCCAGCGCAGCCACGAGATAGCCGGCGGCGGTTCCCGCGCCCACGAGGCTCAACCCGAAGAAGGACAGCTTCGGGCCGACGAGCAGCAGCAGACCACCGGCGATCGCCATCCCGAGCTGCGTGACCAGCCCCTCGAGCAACGCACGCAGTCGGCCCCTGATGCGGAAGGGGAGCGCGTTGTAGACCAGGTTCCGCACGGGTTGTGCGACGGCGTTCTCGATCAGCTCCCGATTCACGCGCGCGAGGACCCCGGTGCCCAGCAACGGCCCGACGGCGAGGCCACCGAAGGAAATCAGTGTCGTCAGAGGATGGAGCAGATGGGCCCGAGCGACCCCGACGCGGTCGATCAGGCGGGGGACCAGCACCAGCGCGACGGCGATCTCGAGCCCGTTGGTGGCCACCAGAAGGAGCCCCACGAAGGCGGCGAGCTCCGCCTCGTCCGGATAGTGCGCGACGAAGACCTCCGAGTAGAGAAACTGTGCCACGAAGAGGGCCCCCACCATGGCGAGCGAGGAGAGGACGAGCCAGCGGCCCAGTCGGGAGCTGCGGACGTACCGCAGGGCGCTGTGCATCCCCGCGAGCGAAGTCTCGTCGGCCTCCTCCAGGTCCAGGGGCCCCCAAACACGCAGACTTCCTCGGCGAGCGCGGAGCCACACCGCGGCCGCGAGCTGGAGCCCGGCCCAGGTCAGGATCAGGATCTCCAGCGGAGCGACGGAGACGAGGAGTGCCGCGAGCAGCCCGCCAACCGCACCGCCCAGGCTGTAGGCGGCGGTCAGCAGCGGAAAGAGACGACGCGTGGCGGGCGTGTCGAAGTAGTCCCCGGTGAAGGTCCAGTAGTGGTTCTGGAAGACGACCTGGAGCACGAAGAAGAGACAGAGCAGGGCCGTGGGAGCCCACGGCCAAGCCGCCCGAACGCCGCCGGCGCCCACGCAGAGCGCGATGGCCGCAAGGCTGAGGAGCAGAACGAAGAAGCCGTCGTTCCGGAGTCTCCCCACCCAGTAGGCGTAGAGCAACGATCCAGCGGCACTCACGAGTGCAGCCAGCACGAAGGTCTCCGGGAGTCGGGCGGGGCCCACGCGGGTCAGAAACAGGGCCTCGACCGCCGCAAGGCCGGTGCTCAGGCCCACGCCGAGCAGCACGGCCAGCAGCGCAAAGAACAAGAAGCGCGGGCGCTCGCCGGTCCGCACCGAAGACAGGAATCGCAAGCCGATTCGCGGGCTCAAACTGGGTCGTCGAAGGCGCCGTGGCGGCCCGCGCCCGAGGTGAAGCGCAGGGCGCCCTCCAGCGTCTCCCCGGATCGGATCACTTCCAGGCCGAGCTCCGTCTCGAGCTGCAAGGCCTCCGGCAGCGCGAGCGGCCACTGCCGATAGGCCGAGAGCCGATCACTCCGCAGGCAGCGCTGGGGAAAGCGCGTGAGCCCGGTGGCGAGCTCGAGCGCCGCTTCGAGTGCGCGGCCCGACTCGACGAGTCGGTTCACCAGACCCATCGCCCTCGCTTCCTCGCCGGACACGCCCCGTCCCGTCAAGATCAGATCCAGCGCGTGGCTCTGCCCGATCATCCGCACCAGACGCACGGTTCCACCGTCCATGAGCGGAACGCCCCAGCGACGGCAGTAGACGCCGAACACCGCATCTCGTGCGGCGATGCGCAGATCGCACCAGAGCGCGAGCTCCAGCCCTCCGGCAACGGCGTGACCCTCGACCGCGGCCAGGACCGGCTTGGAGAGCAGCATGCGCGTCGGTCCCATCGGCCCATCGCCCTCTTGGTCCACGCGGTTTCCCCGGCCCTCGGCGATCGCCTTGAGATCCGCCCCCGCACAGAAACTTCCCCCCGCACCGGTCAGGATCGCCACACGGAGCTCGTCGTCGTCCTCGAAGCGTCGGAAGCACTCCGCGAGTGCCGTCGCGGTCGGCCCGTCGACGGCGTTGCGCACCTCCGGCCGATCGATCGTCACGACCGCCGTTCGACCTTCGAGCTCGAAGTGGACCGCGCTCATTTCCCACCCTCCCGTTCGCGACTTCCGTAGTCGCCAAAGGGATCGTCACGTTCCCGCACGGCCTGCCGGAATCCGACCTCGCCGGCCCGGCGCACGAACTCGAGGCCCTCCTTCGTGTGCCGGGCGATGCCATCGAAGAGCGTTCCCAGCAGCCGGCTCGAGGCGAATCCCATGTTCTCGACCGTCTGGTTGCAGAGCAGCTTGAGCATGATCAGCTGGCTGATCGGTACCCGCGCCATGCGTTTCGCCAGGCACAGGGTGTGCTCCTGCAGCCGTTCGTCCGGCACGGTCTCCAGGATCAGACCGATGTGCGCCGCTTCCGGGGCGTGAATCTCGTCCCCCGTCAGCAGGTAGCGCTTCGCACGCTCCAGACCCATCCGGTAGACCCACATGGCCGTCGTGGGTGTCCCCCACACTCGCGAGGGAGGATACCCGAACGAGGCGCCCTCCCCCGCCACGATCAGGTCGGCGCAGAGCACGAGGTCCGTCCCGCCTCCGATGCACCAGCCCTGGACCGCCGCCAGGGTCGGCTTTCGTGCGTACCAGAGCTTGAGGTAGGTGTCGACGAAGCGGCCCATCATGCGCAGATCGGCTACCGAGTCCCAGACCCGATCGCCGGCCCCTTCACCGGCCTGGGCCGCCGTCGACCAGTCGAGACCGTAGCCCGCGCAGAAGGCCGGACCTTCCGCTCGAAGCAGGATGACGTGGGCTTCCGCGCTCCGCTCGCCCTCGTCGATGGCCGCGGCCAGCTCGTCTCTCAGCTTCGGGGTGATCGTGTTGTACTCCTTCGCACGCGTGAGCGAAATCACGAAGACTCCCTCGTCGAGCGCCGTGCGCAGCGTCTCTCCCTGCATGTCGATCCTCCCCGGACCAGCCGTCTCTCCGGTCGAGCATACACCGCGGAAGCGGAGGGCCCGCACCTCCTTCCGAAGACACGCGGCCCCAAGTCCCCGGCGAGGTCCCGCCCCTCGCTCACCCGGCGTAGGCTAGTGCAGCAGCCAAGCGAAGCCTTCCCGAAGCGCCTCACGGCCACCGCGCTCGAGGATGCGGCCGTGCGCCACGATCACGCGCTCGAAGCTCCAGCCCAGGATGTGCTCCAGGGAGGTACGCGCCCGAGCGTGATTCCGGATCAGCATGCGTTCCGTACGCGTGGGTCCGAGGCGTCCGTAGGTGCCCAGCAGGCGGAACGCCAGACGGGTCAGGAGTGGCGCCTCCGCACCGATGTGGAAGGCGAGATCGCAGAGGATCAGCGTACGGCTGCTCGGATGCAGAAAGACGACCTCGTTCGCGAAGGGCAGACCTCGGAAGAGATGCTGCTCGAGCAGGCCGGCCCAGTCCGATGGAGGATCGTCTCCGAGGACGGCATGAAAGCGGAGATCCCTACGCTTCTCGGCAAGTCCCGGCGCGCCGTAGAGACGAATTCCCGGATACGCCGCAGCGTATTCTCCCAGAAAGAGGTGGTGGAGCCGATTGGGAGCCACCGCAATGCTCGGCTCGCCGAGCGCCTCGAGGTCCCGACGCAGCGCTGCATCGAGGGACACCGGAGAGTGCAGCAGCAGCCTTCCGCCCGGCAGACGAACGATGGTGGCTCGCGAGCCGAGCTCGACACCCCCCACACGCAGGGGCCGCTCGGCCACCCAGAGCTCTGGCCCCACCTCCCGCAGCCCTTGCATCGCGTCATCTTACGTCATTCCCACCGGTGCCCCGCGGATCACCTTCGCTCTCGGAGCCGCACCACCCGGCATTACAGGGGCGCGCGACGGACCCCTGCACCGAGCGGATTGCTGATAGGATGCGAGGCACGCAGGAGACCCCTATTCATGCGGTGCGCATCCTGTAAGAACGACAATCCGGAGCAGGCCAAGTTCTGCCAAGCCTGCGGCTCCCCCTTCAGCGGACGCTGTTCGGGCTGCGGTACGTCCGTCCCTACGAGCGCGCGCTTCTGTCATGGGTGTGGGCGCCCCACCGCGGACAGCGAGCGTCGGCCCGCCGATTACACGCCCAAATACCTCGCAGCCCGGATCCTGACCCAGAAGAGCGCGATCGAGGGCGAGCGCAAGCGGGTCACGGTGCTGTTTGCCGACATCAAGGGCTCGCAGGAGCTGGCGGAGGACGTGGATCCCGAGGCCTGGCATCGCATCCTGGACCGGTTCTTCGCGATCCTCTCGGAGGGGGTGCACCGCTTCGAGGGGACGATCAACCAGTTCACCGGCGACGGAATCATGGCGCTCTTCGGTGCCCCCCTCTCCCTCGAGGATCACGCCACACGTGCCTGCTTCGCCTCGCTCCACCTCCAGCGGGAGTTGCAACGCTACGCGGACGATCTACGGATCGAGCGGGGCCTGAATTTCTCGGTACGCATGGGACTGAACTCCGGCGAGGTCGTCGTCGGGAAGATCGGGGACGATCTTCGCATGGACTACACGGCGCAGGGCGCGACGGTCGGCCTGGCTGCACGCATGGAGCAGATCGCGGCTCCCGGCAAGATCTACCTCACCGAGCACACAGCGCGGCTCGTGGAGGGCTTCTTTCGGCTGCGCAACCTGGGTCGCTCCCGCATCCGCGGCCGGGCCGAGCCCCTCAGTGTCTTCGAGCTCGAGAGCGAGGGAAGCCTCCGCACCCGCCTCGATGCCTCGCGAGCGCGCGGCTTCCTGCGCTTCGTCGGCCGTGAGGCCGAGCTCGCGACTCTGCACTCGGCCCTGGAACGTACGCTCCAGGGCGAGGGCCAGGTCGTCGGTATCGTCGGTGAAGCCGGCGTGGGCAAGAGCCGCCTCTGTCTGGAGTTCGTGGATCAGCTTCGCATCGGTGGGATCTCGATCTACGAAGCGCACTGTCTGAGCCACGGGCGCGGCGTGCCCTTTCTTCCGGTCCTGGAGCTGCTCCGTAGCTTCTTCGGGATCGACGAGCGGGATTCCGACGAGACCGCCCGCCAGAAGATCGCGGGGAGGCTCCTGCTGCTCGACTCCAGCTTCGAGGAGCTGCTGCCTTTGATCTTCGATTTCCTGAGCGTTCCGGACCCGCGTCGAGCCACGCCCACCACGAGCCCCGAGGCCCGCCAGCGTCAGCTTCTGGGCTTCATCCGGCAGCTCGTGCGCGACCACTCCGTGAGCGAGCCCTCGGTGATCCTCGTGGACGATCTGCACTGGGTCGATGCCGCGAGCGATCTCTTCCTTGCACAGCTCGTGGACGCGCTGCACGGCGCACGAATACTCTTCATCGCGAACTTCCGGCCAGAGTATCGTGCGGAGTGGATGATGCAACCGCATTACCAACAGCTCCCCCTGGTCCCGCTCGGCTCACGGGAAGTCGACGTGCTGCTCGCCGGACTGCTCGGAAACGATCCCGCCATGGCCGATGTCTCGAGGCGAATTCGCGAGCGCAGCGGTGGAAACCCGTTCTTCATCGAAGAGATCGTGTACGCGCTGGTGGACTCCGGCAGGCTGGAGGGCACGCGTGGGGCGTACCGTCTCGTGCAGCCTCTCGACGAGCTCGCGCTTCCCGACACGGTTCAGACGCTGCTCGCCGCACGCATCGATCGGCTGCCGGAGCGGGAGAAGCACCTCTTGCAGACCGCGGCCGTGATCGGGCGGAGGTTCCCCCAGAAAGTTCTGCAACGCGTGGCGGAGCTTTCCGAGCCCGACTTCGCGGCCGCTCTGGAGGGCCTCTCGCGGCTGGAGCTGATCTACGAGGAGACGCTCTACCCAGATGTGGAGCTTCGCTTCAAACACCCGCTGACCCACGACGTCGCCTACGGATCGCAGCTCGCCGAGCGACGCCGTGCGACACACGAAAGTGTCGCTAAGGTGCTGGCCGAGCTGGGGGCCGAGAAACTCGATGAGCGCGCAGCCCTGATCGGACACCACTGGGAAAGCGCTGGGCAGGCGCTGGAGGCCGCCCGCTGGCACACGCGGGCAGCCGGCTGGGCGGGCTACGGAGACGTGGCGGAGGCCGTGCGCCACTGGAAGAAGGCCTTCGATCTTCTGGCCGAGCTCCCCCAGCCGGGCGAGGTCGGCTCGCTGCGATTGCTGGCCTGCGTCCAGCTTCTCGTCATGGGCTCCTGGCGCCTGGGCTTCACACCCAAGGAGGATCGCGACCTCTTCGAGCAGGGGGAGCGACTCGCCCAGCAGGTCGGGGATCCTCGCACGCGTGTGCTCGTCGGGGGAGCCATCGCGACCCGCACGGGCACGACGGGCGACGTCACAGGCTTCGTGGCCCGATCCGAAGAGGTGCGGCGTCTGGCGGAGGAGACGGGTGACCTGGACCTCCGTTGCTTTGCCGAGGTCGGCGTGGGGTATGCACGGTTCTGCTCCGGCGACCTGCGCGAAAGCCTGGCCGCCTGTCAACGGGTGATCGAGATCACCGGCGATGATCCCTCCGTCGGGCGCGAGCTCATGGGCTTCAGCCCAGCGATCTGGGCCCGGATGAACGGCACAGGAGTCTTGCAGTGCCTGGGCCGGCTGAGGGAGGCGGAGGATCGGGGAAACGAGGCCATCGAGCGGGCCCGACGCTGTGACGATCTGGTGAATCTGAGCTTCGCGCTCGGGGGCCGTGTCTTCGGCCTCCTCTACCGCGGCGTCTCGGAGAACGCTTCGGCGAGCGCGCGCCAGGCCCTGTCGATCGCCGAGAAGCACCTGACGACGTTCGAGCGAAGCTTTGCGCTCTACACGCTGGGTATCGCGTTCGTCCTCGAGCAGCACTGGGAAGCGGCCATCGAGGCCCTGACGGAGGCTCTCGAGACCGGCGAGCAGTGCCGAACCGGGCTCGAGACCGCGTCGGGGCGACTCGCCATTCTCGCCGAGGCCCAGCTCGGGAACGGGGCGATCACCCGGGCGCTCGAAACCGCGCAGCGGGCCGTGCGGGTTGGGCAGGAGAGCGGCGCTCGCGTCTTCGAGCTGCACGGGGAGCTCGCAATGGTGCGGGTGCGCCTGGCGATGGGGGACCGGGATCAGGCGGACGCAATCAGCCGGAGCCTGGAGAACGGATTCGGGCTCCTCGACAGCACGGGCGCGCGGGGTCTCGAGCCGCAGCTCGTGGAAGAGCGCGGACGGCTCACGCAGCTACTCGGAGACGGCGCCGCCGCTCGCCACGAGCTCGAAGCGGCTCGTCGCCTCTACCTCGAGATCGGCGCGGAAGGTCGCGCGCGGCAGCTCGCGCGGTCCTGCTGAGCTTACACACGCCGCGCGCCGCGAAGCGGCATGAGACAAGAGCACGGCCGTCGCTTGCCCGGCCTCTGGAGCGAGCGTATCCTGCGAGCCCGAAGCTTGCGTCAGACCCTGGGAAGCCGCCGAAGGGCCCGGGGGAGAACAGGAGGTACGCATGGGAGCCCGATTCTTTCTTCTCGCACTCGCGGCGCTGCTGCTCGTTCCAGCGAGCGGATGGGCGGACGAGATCATGATCCACGTGATGCACGGCAAGCTGGATCCCGCGCGCATCGAAATCTCGGCGGGGGACACCGTGGTATTCCACAACCTCGATGAGATGCCGGGTGGACACACGATCGTCGCCCATGACGGCTCCTTCGAGAGCCCTCCGCTCGCCAAGGACCAGCAGTGGAGGTACCGCTTCGACAAGTCCGGGACCTACTCCTTCCGCATCAAGCAGCATCCAGCCGCCGTTGGAACGATCGTCGTGGAGGAAGAGGACTGAGCGTGGAGCCGCTCCACGAGATCGAGGCGATCAAGCGGCTCAAGTACCGCTACCTGCGCTGCATCGATCAGAAACGTTGGAAGGAGCTCGTGGAATGCTTCACGGAAGACGCGCGTTCCTCCTACAGCGGGGGACGCTACGCGTTCGAGGGCCGCGAACGAATCATGGAGTTCCTGGTGGGCGCCATGGATCGCCCGAGCTTCCTCTCCAGCCACCGCGTCCATCACCCCGAGATCGAGCTCACCGGCGAGACGAGCGCGCGCGGTGTGTGGGCCCTGGACGACGTCGTGATCGACACCCAGAACGAGATCACGATCCGCGGCTCGGCCTTCTACACGGACGAGTACGTGAAGGTCGATGGGGACTGGAAGATCCGCTCGACCGGGTACGAGCGCATCTTCGAGGAGGTCGAGTCCCGCAAGGAGCGGCCCGGCCTCCGGCTCACGCAGAATCGCTGGGCGGAGAGCTGAGCCGAGCCCGAGCCCGGAAGGTCCGAGCCTCGATCCGCTCTGGGATGGGCTACTCCGGCTCAGGCGCGATCTCCGAGAGATCGAGCGGCCAGTTCGAGGTGACCAGGCCCCCGTCCACGTCCAGGATCTTTCCCGTCACCCAGCTCGCGGCAGGCGAGGCGAGGTAGAGCGCCGCCAGCGCGATGTCCTCCGTTCGACCGAGGCGCCCCATGGGCGTGAGCGCCTCCATCTTCTGGCGAAGATCGTCGCTCAGAAACGGGAGCAGCGCGTCGGTCTCGACGGAGCCAACCGCGATCGCATTGACGCGTACACGGGGCGCGAGCTCATGGGCCAGAAGGCGCGTCATGTGGTTCAGCGCCGCTTTCGCGGTTCCGTAGGCGACGAAGCCCGGCTCCACGAAGCGCGACATCGCCGAGGAGATGTTCACGATCGCCCCACCGTCCCGCTCGAGCATGTGAGGGACGACGAAGCGGGAGAGCAGAAAACCGGTCGTGACGTTGAAGTGAAACGCGCCGTCGAACATCCGCTCGCTGGTGCGAAGCGCCGGCCGGGGGCCGGTCCCTCCCGCGTTGTTGACCAGGATGTCGATGTGGCCGAACTCCTTCATGGCCGCGTCCACGAGGTTCTCGAGCGCCGCACGCTCGTTCACGTCGCAGGGGACGGCCAGGGCGCGCCGACCGAGGGAGCGGACTCGCTCAGCGACCTCCTCGATCTGGTCCACGGTGCGTGCGGCGCAGACCACGTGGGCGCCGGCCTCCGCAAAGGCCTCGGTGATTCCACGCCCGATGCCCCGTCCCGCTCCGGTGACCAGCGCTACCCGGTCCGTGATGCGAAAGCGGTCGAGAATCATTCCCAGCCCCTCCCTGCCGAACCCTAGCACGGGAGCGGCTGGAGTAGAATGGGAGCCCGGCTGACGCGCGGGAGGATGGAATGGGAAGATTTGCGGGACGCAGGGCACTCGTGACGGGAGCCGCTTCGGGGATCGGGCGTGCCACGACCGAACGACTGGCGGCGGAGGGTGCGCGCCTGCTCTGCTGCGACACGCAGGCGGAGCCACTCGAACGGCTGGTCAAGGAGCTGGCGGAGGGGGGTGTGGAGGCGGAGGCGCGCGTCTGTGACGTGAGCGATCCCGAGGCGGTACGAGCCACCGTCGAGGCGGGGACCGCCCACTTGGGGGGGCTCGACGTGCTCTGCAACGTCGCCGGGATCCTCCTCTTCTCGCACACGCACGAGCTCTCGCTCGCGGACTGGAACCGCATCCTGGCGGTGAACCTCACCGGAACCTTCCTGATGTGCCGGGAGGCCATCCCACACCTGCTCGAGAGCCGGGGCAACATCGTGAACGTCTCGTCCACGGCGGCGCTCCGCGCACACCCTTGGACCGCCGCCTACACCGCGGCCAAGGCCGGTGTGCTGGCGTTCACTCACGGTCTGGCGGTCGAGTACGGTCGGCAGGGGCTGAGGGCCAACGTGGTGTGCCCGGGCTCCATCGCCACTCCCATCCAGAAAGCCTTCCACGTCCCGAAGGGAGCCGATCCCAAGCTGGTGCGCCGCATGCTTCCGCTCACCGGGGGTGCGCAGCCTCCCGAGACCGTGGCCACGGCCATCGCTTTCCTGGCCTCCGACGAGGCGGCTCACATCAACGGCACGACACTCCGCGTGGATGGAGCCATGTGCACCTGAGTCGGCGGAGGGGGACGGGAGGCCCGAGATGAGGAGGCTGCTTCGTCTCGGTGCGGAGCACCCGTGGGCCGTTCTCGCGCTCACGGCGGCCGTCTCCACTCTCGCCCTGTGCCAGCTCGTCGACCTCGAGCGGGGAACGTTGCGTCTGGCGATCGATCCATCGCCCAACCGGTTCCTGCCCGAGCACGACGAGGCCAAGCAGTTCTACGACCACGTGCGACGCGCCTTCGGAAGCGATGAGACCTTGCTGGTCGTGATGGGCGCAGAGGATGTCTTCCGCTCCGATCGGCTCCGCGCTCTCGCACGCATGACCGAGCGAATCGGCCGGCTCGATGGCGTTCACCACGCGCTCTCACTCACCAACGCCGTCACGATTCGAAGCTCGGGGGACGACCTGGAGATCGTCCCCTTCCTGACCGAGATCCCCGAGGATCCCAGAGAGCTCCGGAGCCTGCGCGAGGAAGCGCTCTCGAACCCCCTGTACACGGGGAATCTCGTCTCCGACGACGGTCGCAGCGCCGCACTCGCCGTCTACTTCATGGATTTCAGCGATACGGAGTTCATGCAGCGTGGGCTCGATGAGAGCATACGTCGAATCGTGGAAGAGGAGCGTGGCGATACAAAGACGTGGATCACCGGCACGCCTCATCTCAAGGCGGTCCAGATCCGCATGCTGCTGCGTGACCTGGCTCGGAACCTTCCTCTGATCCTGCTCGTCGGGATGTTCGTTCTCGCGTTCTCCTTCCGCAGCGTTCGCGGCGTGCTTCTGCCCACCGCGACGGTGATTCTGACGCTGCTCTGGACCATGGCCGTCGCAGTCTGGCTCGGAAGACCTCTCAACCTCGTCACGGTCCTCGTCCCGCCCCTGCTGATGATCCTGGGCCTCTCCTATGCTGTTCACGTGGTCTCCGAGTACTACGACACACTTCGCGATCTGCCGGGCCGGACGTCGGTGGAGATCGTGGGCCAGGCCACGAGCCACGTGGCGCTCCCCGTCGCATTGACGGGTCTGACGACGGCGGCGGGGTTTCTGGCACTCGTGCTGAGCCCGATGGAGCCGATCCGCGAGTTCGGGCTGCTCTCCCTGATCGGGATCACCCTCACCGTCATCGCTTCGCTCTTCGTGACCCCCGCCCTCCTCGCCGCGCTCGGCAAGCCTCGACGCCGGCGCGGCCACGCGACCCGGCCGGCGGGCCACGATCTCTTCGATCGCTTCGCGGGACGAGTCGCGGCCTTCGACCTGCGGGCCCGCATCCCCCTCTTCGTCGGCTACGGCGCCTTGACCTTGCTTGCGCTCGCCGCCGCGACGCAGATGAAGATCGGCACGCAGCTTCTGGACTACTTCCATCCCGAGGCTCCCGCCCGCCTGGACTTCGATGCGGTCAACGCGAGGCTGGACGGCGCCAACTCATTCAACGTGGTCGTGGCGGCGAGCTACGCGGGGGCCTTCAAGGAGCCGGAGAACCTTCGCGCGCTCGAGGCGCTCCAGCTCTGGCTCGAGCAGCAGCCCGAGATCGGAGCGGCCACGTCGCTCGCCGACTACCTCGGCCTCATCTCGCGAGGATTCTACGGGGGGGTGGCCTCCACGCCATCAATCCCCGACGACCGACGCACCATCGCTCAGCTCCTCTTTTTTGGCGCGAGCGACGAGATCGAGGGCTTCGTAGACTCGCGCTACCAGCTCGCGAACATCGTGGTCCGGACGCACGTCGTCGACTCACGTCCCGTCGTCGAGCTCGCCAGCCGGATTGAGGAGCATCTGCGTGAGCTCCCGGCCCATCTGCACGGAACCGTGACCGGTAACCCGGTCCTGATCAGTCGGATGATGGACGCCATCGCCCGGGGACAGGTCCAGAGCCTGGCGGGCGCTCTGCTCCTGATCTGGATCATCCTCGCGGTGCTCTTCCTCTCGCCGCGGACCGGCGCGATCGCTCTGATCCCCAATCTCCTTCCGGTGATCGCCTACTTCGGGGCGTTGGGGGTGAGCGGGATCCTGCTCAGCCCAGCCACGAGTCTGATCGCCCCGATGGCTCTGGGCGTGGCCATCGACGATACGATCCACTACTTCACTCGCTTCAACCAGGAGGCCAAGCGGCACGCGGACGAGCGGATCGGAACGGTGGTCGCGCTGCGCTCCGTGGGCCGGCCGGTGACCTACACGTCGGTCGCGATCTGCCTGGGCTTCCTGGTGCTCTGCGGCAGCGAGCTGCAAAGCCAGATCGAGGTGGGTGCGCTCGGCGCGTTCACGCTCGGCTTCGCCTGGCTGGTGGACTTCACGTTGACGCCTGCGCTCTGCTCGGGCCTGCGGGTCGTGACCATGTGGGACACCCTGACACTCGATCTCGGCCACGAGCCCCAGCACTCGATTCCGCTCTTTCGGGGGCTCAACAAGGCCCAGGCCCGAATCGTGGCCCTGATGGCCAGCCTGCGCTCGGTTCCGGCCGGCGAGCGGCTCGTTCACGCCGGGGAGTTGGGGCGTGAGATGTACGTGATCATCGAGGGCACACTGCGGGTCTCCGTCGAGGGCGAGCACGGCCGAATCGAGCTCAATCGCTGCTCGCGCGGCGACGTGATCGGAGAGGTGGGGCTCTTCGACCAGAAGCGTAGCGCCGACGTGGACGTGATCGAGGATGCGTGCTTGCTGCGACTCACTCAGAGCAACCTCGGACGGCTCAGCCGTCGCTATCCGCGCATCGCCACACGCATCTTCCACAACCTGAACGAGGTGCTGGCGGAGCGGCTGCTCCGCACGACCGAGCGCGTGCGTTAGCGCGTCGGCGGTCCCCCGCTATTCTCCCGCCAGCGATGTCCGGGACCCTCTCCGAGTACGAGTCGAAGCGCCTGCTCGCCGAGGCGGGCATCCCCGTGCCCGATGAGCGGCTCGTCGCCACGGCGGAGGAGGCGGTCGAGGCCGCCGAGGCGCTCGGCTATCCGGTCGTGCTCAAGCTCTGCGGACGGGGCATCGCGCACAAGACCGAGCGAAACCTGGTTCGCCTCGACCTGACCGACGAGGATCTCGTTCATCATCAGGCCGAGGACCTGCTGGAGCGGCGTCGGCCGCAGGAGTCGGACGCGGGCATCCTCGTCGCCACCGAGATCCAGGGCCGGCGCGAGGTGATCGCAGGTCTGCTGCGCGACGCAGTCTTCGGCCCCTGCGTGATGCTCGGGCTCGGTGGGATCTTCGCCGAGGCACTCGGCGAGGCCGCCTTCGCGGTCGCGCCTCTCCACAGCCGCGACGCCGAGGAGATGATCGATGCCCTCGCTCACGCCCGGGTCCTGGGCGAGTTCCGGGGCGAGCCCCCCGTGGATCGCACCCGCCTGGGACAGATCCTCGAGGGTCTGGCTCGAATCGGCCTGGAGCGCCCCGACATCCACGCGATCGACTTGAACCCGGTGATCCTCGCCGGGAGCGAGCCGATCATCGCGGACGCGCTCGTCGAGCTCGAGACGCCAACTCGATGAGCGATCGGCTCGAGCGCCTGCGTCCGCTCTTCCATCCGCACGGAATCGTCGTCACCGGAGTCTCCACCCACCCCGGAAAGTTCGGAACCGCCGCCTTTCACAACCTACTGCGCTACGGCTACCGGGGCGAGGTGTTCCCGATCCACCGGGACGGGATCGAGATCCTGGGCCGACGCAGCTACCGCCGCATCACCGAGATCCCTGACGGTCGGGCCGAGCTCGCATTCCTCTGCACCCCCAACCACACGAACGAGCAGATCCTGCGGGACTGCGCGGCCGTCGGCGTGCGCGCGGCCTTCGTCGCATCGGGCGGTTACGGCGAGGCCGGCGACGAAGGGCGCGAGCGCGAGCGGCGGCTGGTCTCCCTGGCCGAGGAGCTGGGCATCGTGCTGGCGGGACCGAACGGCCAGGGACTCGTCTCGACCGCCGCCTCGATGTGCGCTCAGATCGCTCCGCCATATCCGCCGGCCGGGCCCATCTCGATGGTCAGCCAGAGTGGGAACATCGGTGCGAGCTTCATGAACTACGGCGTGCTCAGCGGCGTCGGATTCTCGAAGGGTGTGTCCTGCGGGAACTCCGCACAGCTCTCCCTGACGGACTACCTGGAGTACTTCGCCGAGGACCCCGATACCCGAGTCAGCCTCGCCTACCTCGAGGGAATCTCGGACGGCCAGCGCTTCCTCGAGGTGGCGCGGGCACACAGCCTGGTCAAGCCCCTCGTCGTCCTGCGCGGCGGCGTGACAGCGGGAGGAAAGACGGCGGCCTCGAGCCACACCGGAGCCCTGGCCTCCGACGATCGCATCTTCACGGGCGTCTGCCGTCAGGCGGGAATCGCGCGCGCCCCCACGGTGGAGGAGGCCTACGAGTGGGCGGCGAGCTTCGCGTGCCAGCCGTTGCCGCGGGGCCCGCGCACGCTGGTGTTCACGGTGGCGGGCGGCTGGGGCGTTCTGACAGCCGATGCCTGCGTCGAGGAGGGTCTGGACCTGATCCCTCTCCCCGACGATCTTCGCGACGAGATCGATCGACGCGTCCCGGCCCGCTGGAGTCGGGGAAACCCCGTCGACCTGGCCGGGGGAGAGACGCGCGACACAATTCCCGAGCTGCTGGATCGAATGGCCAGCCATCCCGGAGTGGACGCGATCGTGTATCTGGGTCTGGGCATTCAGGCGGCTCAGGCGCACGCGTTCCGCAGCGGGCCCTTCTACCCCGACTACGGGCTCGATCGTGTGGTCGAGTTTCATGCGCGTCAGGACCGTCGCTACGCCCTGGCGGCCGCCGAGGCCAGCGAGCGCCACCGCAAGCCCATCCTCATCGCCACCGACCTGGTCTACACCGACCGGGACTACGGCAACGCGGGACCCCTCGGCGTTCGGGATTCCGGCCGGGTCACCTACCCCTCGGGACATCGAGCCGTGCGCGCGCTCGCGTGCATGGTGGCCTACGCTCGCTACCGGCAGCGGAGAAGCTGAGCCTACGCACCCGGTTCGAGCGCCCCTCCTCCAAGCGTACGTCCCCCTCAGTCCTCCTCGTCCTCGAGCGGATAGAGGCTCAGCTCGATGCGGTGGGGCGGACCCGCGCGGAAGATCTCGAGCGCCATCTCGAGTGGGCCGCGGTCTGCAAACAGGATGAAGCGATCGTCGAGCCGGCGCTGAACGCTGATCTGCCAGCCCCGAGGCCCCAGCTCCTGCTCGTAGAACTGCTGGATGGAGTCGAACGGGCCGTCCGTGCTGAAGCGCGCGACGAGACCCTCGTCGTAGCTCTCGCGGTCCAGCTCGACGAGCTCCGCGCCCGGGTAGCGCGGAAAGTAGTCGGGAACGTCGTCGGGCACGATGGCCACGGGGCCGCCGAAGCCCGCCGGCTCGCCGACCGTGAGTGCGGGACCGGACTCGGGCGCTTCCGCACCGCTCCCGCAGGCGAGCGCCCACGCCACGGCCAGCACGCAGAAGGCGCGTGACCCGGCGCTGCACCCGCGCCGCGGACCCGCACCATCGAGACGGCTCACCCGAGTGGGCCGAGCCGAGAGGGAGACCATCGTAGAGCGCTCCTATTCCGGCGTGCTCCTGAGACGGAACACTAGGCGCAGTACAGAACGCGCCGCAACCCATCCCCTCGGCTCCCCCCTGCCGGGCCTGGACCGGACGGCGGCCGCCCGTCGAGAGCGGGCCCGGGTGAACGGAAAAGAATCACAGATCGAGTGGGGTATCCTCCCGCCTCGCCGCGAGCCCGAAGCTCGCGGGAGAGGTACAGCGCGATCCGGTCAGCGCGGGAATCGAGACCGCGCGCCTCGACGTCAGCGGGCGCGGCAAGAACGATCCCCTGCTGCCGAACGGCTCGCCGCAGACCGGGGCGCGCAGGCGCAGACCGCCCAGAGCTCAGAAGCAGGTCGCGTCGAGCTCGCTGCCCTCGTGGTCCGAAGGCCAGCAGATCGGGAGGGGGGCGGGTCCGCAGCTCGGCGCAAAAGGGTTGGGGTCGTCCACGAAGATGCGGGTCGCCTTCCCATCGCCGTCGAGATCCGCGGCAGGGTCGAGTGTGCAGCTTCCCGCCGCCGGCGGAATCAGGAACGCGAAGTCGATACGCGTCGTCTCGTTGCTGGCGGGGAGCTCGAGCTCAGCGAGGCCGTCGTCGAAGCGGCCCGAGGTGCAGCCCACTCCCGTGGCGGGATCACACTCGGGGTTCCCCACCGCGAGGTAGCTGTCGATCCAGCCGCGGTCGGTGAAGCGGAGGATCTCGGGGCTCCCCGGAGGCGCATTGAAGTCTCCGGTGATGACGGCCGGCGCCGGCACGTCATGGACCTGCTCGATCAGCGTCGCCATCTGGAACGCCTGACACTCCCGGATGGTCGCCGCACCGGCCGTGACGCACTCAGGGGGACAGGGCTGCACGGTTCCGCACGGCGAGGGTCCGAGGTCGCTGCTCGAGGCGAGGTGCGTGGTGAACACATCGACCGGTCCGAGGGGGTGATCGATGCGAGCATGCGTCACGTGTCGAAAGCCGATGTAGAGAGGCGTGACGGTGAACGAGACCGCGGGGTAGCGCGAGAGCACGATCTCATCGTCGAGGGTATTCACCTTGGTGTAGAGCTGCTCGTACGGGAACGGACAGACCGTCTGCCGCCGCGCATCGATCTTGGGCGCCATGACCTGCCAGATCTCCTGGAGCGTGACGACGTCGGGACATCCGCTCGCGGCGATCCACTCGAAGAGCAGATCGATGCGCTCGTCCTGCCGGCAATTCGCACCATCGGTGCAAGAGAGCCCGTGGAGCAGATTCAGGTTTGCGACGCTGAGCTCCTGGGACGGACACGCCAACGGCGCAGCGGCGCCGCGCGCTCGGAACAGACCCGCCTGATTCCGTTTGACCTCCCCACCGAACGCCGCGCAGTAACGCGTGCCTTCCGCCAGACGCAGCTCCACGCGCAAGGGGGTCCGCTCCGCACCGGCGCTGAGCGGGCAGGGCCACCCCGAGCCCCGCGCCACGACCCGCAGCAAGCCGCTCCGCAGCACGATGCTGCGCACCCCCTGCGTACCGGGGGAGGAGACCCGGTAGCGGTATCCGCGGCTGGCGCCGTCCCCGCCCACGGCGGTCCAGGCCGCGGGGTCGAGGGGGATCATGGCGAAGCACTGGCCGGCCTCGGCACCCCCCGAGACGATCAGCGTTGCGCCCAGCGTCGGATCGGGAAAGGGTGCGGTGATGGCGGCATCCCGGACCAGCAGCCGCAGGCTGCGGGCGGCCGGACCGGGCCCGTCCCCCCGCAGCAGAAGACGACGACCCGCTACGGGCACGTCCAGTGCCTCCACGGGCGGCGCAGAGAGCAGGAGCATGAGGAAGCACGACAACGTGAGGCAGCGAGTCACGGGTCCATTCTCCCACGTGGGAGGCCTGAGGTGTCAAGCAGGATCTCGGGACCCAGACCCAAAAAAGGCGGGCCTGCAGGGAGCCGCTCTCCGCGCCGCCCACCGGGATTGGGGTCTCGGGATCAGACGTCGGATGGAAGCGCGGAAGATCCAGCCGCCTCACGGGCACGCTCCAGGGCGAGCTTCCAAGCCTCGCGACGCTCCCGACGCGTCGAGGCGCTCAGTCGCACCGAGAATTCCTGCGGAGCCGCGGCGTGACGTTGGCAGTCCTCGGGCGTTGCGTAGACGCCGCTGGCCAGCCCCGCGAGCTGAGCCGCCCCCAGAGCCGTGGTCTCGGCCTCCGCGGCGCGCTCGACGGGGCGGCCGCCGAGATCCGCGATCGCCTGGACGAGCACCTCGCTGCGTGCCAGCCCGCCGTCGACGCGGAGGGGAACGGCGCCCAGCTCGAGCGCCTCGCAGACGTCGACGCAGCGGTGTGCGATGCCCTCCAGAATCGCACGAGCGACCTGGGCTCGCCCCGTTCCACGCGTGAGCCCGCCCAGGAGGCCACGCGCAGCGTCGTCGAGGAAGGGGGTGCCGAGCCCCTGAAGTGCGGGAACGAAGAAGGCCCCTTCACTCGACTCCGCGGCGTCGGCCAGGGCATCAACCTCGGCCGCACTGCTGGCGATCCCGACGGAGACCAGCCAGTCGACGGCGGCGCCCGCGGTGATCACCGTACCCTCGAGACAGAAGGCCTGTGAGCCGTCTGCCAGTCGCCAGAGTGCCAGGGCGTAAGTTCCCGCTCGGGGTTCCTGGGGTGTGGGGCCCGTGTGCAGGTCGAGCATGCCGGACGTTCCGAGCGTGAGCTTGGCATCTCCCGCGCGGTGCACCGCCTGGGCGAAGGCGGCCGCCTGCTGGTCCCCGGCGCGCGCGGCAACTGCGAGCGTGTCGCCCAGAAGATCCTTCGGCGTCTCCCCGACGATCTCGCTCGTCGCGACGATGCGCGGCAGGGCTGCGGCCGGCACACCAAAGAGCTCGAGCAGCGGCTCCGCCCAGCGGCCGGCCGCGGCGTCGAAGAGCGCCGTGCAGGAGGCATGCCCCGGGTCCGTCACGTGCGCCTCACCGGCGGTGAGTCGATCCGTGAGCCAGCTCTCGGGAGTTCCCAGCCGGAGCACGCCTCGCTCCGCGGCCTGCTGGATCGCACCCTCGTGCTTCAACCACCACTCGTACTTGGTCGCTGAGGCCAGCGTGTTCAGCGGGATGCCCATCGCTCGGAATCCTTCGACACGTTCATGTGTACGCCGATCCTGCCAGCCGATCGCCGGCGCCAGCGGGCGCCCGCTCGTGCGGTCCCAGGCCACGACCGTGGCGCGCTGCGTGACGATGCCGATCCCCGCCACGACCTCGGCGCCTGTCCGTGCGCGCTCGAGCACCTCGCGCATCACGTCGACACTGCGCGCCCACATCTCGACAGGATCCTGCTCGACCCGGCCGGGCTCCGGATAGCGGGTCGTGAGCGGCCGGTAGGCGCGCGCCAGGACCTCACCGGTCGGCCGAACCAGCAGCGCGCGCACTCCCGTGGTGCCCAGGTCAAGCGCCAGCAGCCGATCCCGGTGCATCACGGGCGGAGGTCCGACTCGGGAAGAAGGGCCCCCGGGTTCAGCAGCCCATCGGGGTCCAGGGCCTGCTTGAGGGCCCGCAGAACGCGGACGCCGCTGGGCCCGATCTCGTCCACGAGGACGTCGCGCCGCACCCTTCCGATCCCGTGATGGTGGGCAATGCCCGCGCCGAGCGCGGTGCAGGCCGCCATGGTCCGGCGCCAGCACTCCAGATACACGCTGCGACGCGCCGCCGGATCGTCGGGTCGAGCGGCGAAGGTGAAGTAGAGATTGGTCCCCGATCGGTACGAGTGACTCGAGTGGCCGCTCGCCAGGATCACGCCCGCCACGTCTCGAAGGGATTCCGTCACGCGCTCATAGAGACGAACCACGCGATCCCACGTCGTTGCGACCTCGATGGTGTCCGCGATGATGCCGCGCTCGAGGAGCGCCCGCTGACTCGGCACGCGGTTGCGCTGCTCCAACCAGTGATCGACGCTCGCGGAGTCCGTCTCGACCCCCTGCCGCGCCGCACAGAGGGTCGCCACCCCCGCGCGCTGCGCCTCCACGGCGGATCGAGGGCCCTCGTGCACGAGGATCAGCATCAGGCGGCCTTCGGGGCAGTGCTCGGAGAAGTGTCGGGCCGACTCGGCCGCGTCGTAGAAACGGAGGACCGGTGGGCGCCAGCCGGCGCGCAGGATGCCCCGCAGGGCCTCCACGCCCGCCTCGAAGCTCGGGAGGTGGAACGCCTGTCCGACGCTCTCCTCGGGCAGTGGCCGCAGCGAGAAGGTCACGTCGGTGACCACGCCGAGCGTCCCCTCGCTGCCCATGAAGAGCTGCCGGAGGTCGGGCCCGGTCGCGGCCCGCGGCGTATCCCGCGTGCGCAGTAGAGATCCATCGGGCAGCACGACCTCGAGCGCGAGAACGAGATCCTCGATGTTCCCGTACGCGGTCGAGTACTGGCCCGCTGCGCGCGTGGCCACCCAGCCGCCCACGGTGGAGAGCTCGATGGACTGGGGCCAGTGGCCGATGGTCAGACCCGCATCCTGTACCTCTCGCTCCGCCTCGTCGCCCATCGTTCCAGCGGCGAAGCGCGCCGTGAGGTCACCGTCGGAGAGCTCGATCAGACCGCTGAGACCACGCGTCGAGAGCACGACGCGATCCGCATGCGTCTGGATCGCACCGCAGACACCTGAGCCACCGCCGAACGGAATCACCGCGATCCGCAGCTCACGGCAGAGGCGGAGGGTCCGCTGAACGTGGTCGACGCTGCGGGCCTCGATCACGGCCAGCGGCCGCGGCGCTCCCTCCCCCTCCAGATCGAGAAGCTCCGAGAGCACCCAGCGGTCGTGGCGGTGGGCCGCGAGGGTCGCGGGGTCGCTGCGGACGCAGCTTCCGAGCTCCTTCTCCAGACGCGCGAGGGTCGAGCTCACTCGAGCGGCCGGGTGAACGCGAGCTCGGCACCCAGAAGCGCGCGCACGTGGATGATCTCCTCCCGTGTTCTCTCGGCACTCCAGCCCAGCAGCCTGGCCATCTGCTCCGCTCCCGGCTCCAGGATGCGCTCGCGGTCGCCAGGCTCGTAGAGGGCCACGCGCGTGCGCCGGTACACCCAGTCCTCCAGGCGTGCCGCTCCTTCCTCGAGCACGGCCCAGTCTACCTCACCCTTCCGAACGGAAGCGTTCGCGACCAGCGGCTCCGCACCCGCGGCCAGCACCTTCCGGCTCTCCGATCCGTACAGACGGGCGAGGCGCAGCGCATGGCGCCGGTCGAGACCGTGCTCTCGGACCAGTGCGCCCGCCAGGGCCGCGAGGTCACCGTCAAAGTCCCCGCCGGGAAGTGCCCCTTCCGCGGGAGCCGGGGCAAGCGAGCGTCCGAGCAGCTCCGCCAGCTTCTCGGCGCAGCGATGCGCCATGGGCCGGTAGCCGGTGAGCTTGCCGCCGGCGATGCTGAGCACCCCCGCCGGTCCGATCAGGATCTCGTCGCGACGGGAGATCTCGGTCGTCTTCTTGCCCGGCTCCGAGATCAGCGGCCGCAGGCCCGCCCACGCCGCGACGACCTCCTCGGCCTTGACCGGCTCCACGTCAAGGTAGCGCGGCAGCGGCTCGAGCACGTACTCGATCTCGTCGAGCGTGATCTCGGGCCAGACCTGGCTTCCCGCCTCGTGAAGCGTGTCCGTCGTCCCCACGTAGACGATCTCCCCGCGGGGAATGGCGAAGATGGAGCGGGAGTCCTGGGTTCCGAGCACGACCATGTTGTGCAGCGGGATCCGCGCGTGGGGCAGCACGACGTGGATCCCCTTCGAGAGCACGAGCAGCGAGTGGGCCTCCGGATCTTCGAGACGGCGCAGCGCCTCGACCCAGGGGCCCGCAGCGTTCACGACGGTGCGCGCCCGCACACGGATCTGCCGCCCGCTCAGCACACAGACGGCCGTCACGCCCGATGCCCGCCCGCTCTCGCGCAGGATCGCATCGACGCGTAGATGATTCATCGCGAGCGCCCCATCGGCGACCGCGGCCCGAAGGTTGGCGAGCACGAGTCGGGCATCATCGGTCAGGTACTCGCGATACGTGCACGCGTAGGGGAACTGGCTCCGATTCAGCAGAGGCTCGTTTCGCTCCAGCTCGCGCGCAGACCAGTTCTGATGCTGGTCCTCGGCCTCCACCGCCCCGAGCCGCTCGTAGGCGGAGACACCGAAGCGGAGCTTCAGCAACCCGGCCCGCGAGCGAGTGGGAACGATCATCCAGCGGCGCTCCGCAAGATGCGGTGCGAGCCGGTGGATGGCCTTGCGCTCGAGGGCCGTCTCGCGCACGAGCCCCACGTCGCCGAGCGCGAGGTAGCGCAGCCCCCCGTGGATGAGCTTCGAGGAGCGGCTCGAGGTGCCCGAGGCAAAGTCTTCCGCCTCGAGCAGAGCCACCAAGAGCCCCCGCTGGCCGAGCTCTCGGGCCAGGCCGGCTCCGGTGATTCCCCCCCCGATCACCACGCAGTCGAAGCAGCGGGTCTCGAGCTCGTCGAGCGTAGCGGCGCGATCGATCGCTGAGATGGAGCCCGCGCTGGACATGGGGCGAGAACGTAACTCAAGCCCCGGCTAGAATCGCGTCCATGTCACGCCTTGCACGCAACGTCATCCCGGAGCGCTATGTGCTCGATGTCGCAGTCGATCCTCGCGGGCGCCGCTTCCGCGGCGAGGTCGAGATCGGACTCAGAGTCACCTCTGGCCTGCGCTCTCTCGAGCTCCACGCCGTGGATCTGACGTTCTCCCACGTCGAGCTGCACGATGCGGACGGCGACGTGCCGGTCGTGCGGCATACCCTCGATGCGAGGCGGGAGACTCTTCGCCTCGAGCTCGCACGCTCGCTCGCGGGCCCACGGGCTCGGCTGCGGCTGCACTACTCCGGTCCCCTGCGCCGCGATCTTCGGGGCCTCTATGCCGCACGATCAGGAAACCGACGCTACGCCGTGACCCAGCTCGAGGCCGCCGATGCCCGTCGCTTCCTGCCCTGCTTCGATGAGCCCGATTTCAAGGCGCGTTTCCGTCTGCGGGTGACCGCCCCCGTCCGCAACCAGGTGATCTCCAACGCTCCGATCGCGCGGCAGCGGAGGCGCGACGGTCGGCAGATCGTGGAGTTCGCGGAGACAGCGCCGCTCTCGACCTACCTGCTCGCGCTCGTCGTGGGGCCCCTCGAGGGCTCGCGGCCCCGTCGCTGCGGACCGACCCCGATCCGTGTCTGGCACGTCCCGGGAAAGCGTGGACTGGCCGGATTTGCGCTCGAGGCCGCCGCCGCCTCGCTCCAACGGCTCGAGCGTTACTTCGGAATTCCCTATCCGTACGCGAAGCTCGACCTGATCGCGGTCCCGGACTTCGAGTTTGGCGCCATGGAGAACGCCGGGGCCGTCACCTTTCGTGAGAGCCTTCTCCTCGTCGATCCCAAGACCGTGACGCTCGCGGAGAAGAAGCGCGTGGCGGAGGTGATCGCGCACGAGCTCGCGCATATGTGGTTCGGGGACCTGGTCACCATGGCGTGGTGGGACGACCTCTGGCTGAACGAGGCCTTCGCAACCTGGATGGCGTTCCGGATCATCGATGAGTGGAAGCCGGAGTGGAAGATGTGGCTCGACTTCGAGCAGCACCGACGAGCCGCCTACGCCCTAGACGCCTTGCGCAACACCCATCCGATCTACACGCCCGTGCGTACTCCAGACGAGGCCACGGAGAACTTCGACGCCATCACCTACGAGAAGGGAGCCTCGGTGGTGCGCATGCTCGAGCGCTGGCTCGGAGCGGCTGCCTTCCGACGCGGCGTACGCCGCTACATTCGAGCCCATCGCGAAGGGAACGCTCGCGCCGCCGATCTCTGGGAGGCGCTCGAGCGGGCGTCCGGTCAGGCGGTGGCCCCGATCGTTCGCACCTGGATCGAGCGCCCCGGCCACCCGCAGCTCGAGGTCCGGCTGCTCGATCGCGGCGGCCGCTGCACGCTGCGCGCCGATCAGGAGCGCTTCTTCTCCAGCCCCGATGTCCCTGCAGCCGATCGCCTCGAACGCTGGCCCGTTCCGATCGTCGCACGTCTGCGCCCGACGCACGGGCGGACACGCCTGGTGCGCGGACTCCTGCGCGCGCGATCCGATGAGCTCACACTCGGTCCGGGCGGAACCGTGAGCTGGGTCTATGCCAACGCCGAGGAGGCGGGCTTCTACCGGCCCCTGCACTCCCCGGCGCTGCTGCGGGACCTCGCACGCGAGCTGCGGCGGCTCCAGCCCATCGAACGCATGGGCCTGCTGGGCCATCAATGGGCGGGCATCCGCGCGGGTCGCGCAGAGCTCGAGTCTTTTCTGACTCTGGTTGAGGCGCTGGGAGACGAGCCCGAGCCAGAGGTGCTCGAGGCGGTACACCCACCGCTGGCCTGGGTGGCCGAGCAGGTGCTCCCCGCGCTGGGCGAACGAGCGTCGGCGGAGTTCCGAAGCTGGCTCTGCGCATGCTTCGCTCCCGCCTTCGAGGAGCTCGGATGGCGAGCGCGACGTGGCGAGGACGACCGCGAACGTCTGCGCCGGCCCGCCCTGCTCCGCATTCTGGGCGAGGTCGGCCAGCAGGAGCAGAGCCTCGTCGAGGCCCGCAGGCGCGTGCTCCCGTATCTGAGGCGGCCGTCCGCCCTCGACCCGAACCTCGCGGGCCCCGTCGTGGAGCTGGCCGCAGCCCACGGCGATCGCAGGCTCTACGAGCCGCTTCTCCGGCTGCTGCGAAGACCCCGCACCCCCCAGGAGCGCGTACGCATGCTGATGGGGCTGGCCGGCTTCCGACGGCCCTCACTCGTGAGCCGCACGCTCCGGCTGAGCCTCGCGCGGGAACTGCCCACGCAGGACGTCGTGCCGCTGCTCGCCAGGCTGCTGGCCAATCCCGAGGCGCGGGAGGCGACCTGGCGGTTCATCCGCGAACGCTGGAAGCGGCTCTCCCCGCGCATCTCACCGGGGCTTGCACCACGGCTCATCAGCGCACTGCCTGCGCTCCAGACTCGGCAGCACCGGCGCGAGGTTGCTAGCTTCTTCCGGCTGCATCCGCTCCCGACGGCGAGCCGAGCTCTGCGACAGGCGCTCGAACGCTTCGATCTCGACGCCGACCTGCGTCGCCGCCTGACACCGGTGCTGCGACGCTGGCTGAGCGAGCGCCGGAGCGGGCGGGCCTGGGCCAGCGGCCGTCACAGAGTGTAGAAGAGGAAGACCATGTCGGAGCTAGCAACACGAAAATGTGTTCCATGCCGTTCCGGCGTTCCGCCACTTCAGGGCGAAGCCCTCGAGGCACTTCATGCTCAGCTCGAGCCCGGCTGGGAGATCATGGAGAGCCACCATATTCGCAAGCTCTATCGCTTCCCGGACTTCGCCAGTGCGCTGGCCTTCGTGAATCGAGTCGGGCAGATGGCGGAAGAGCTGGGCCATCATCCCGACCTCCAGCTCTCCTGGGGCAAGGTCCTCGTGGAGATATGGACGCACAAGATCGGGGGCTTGCACGAGGCGGACTTCGTCTTCGCGGCCCGGTGCGACAAGCTCCAGCGCCAGAGCTGACCGAGCATCCCCTGGCGCTCCTCCGTCGGAGCGCGGCCGAGGTCGTGCGGCGCGCGCGCTTCGTGCGGATCGACGACCAGCGGCTGGAGCGCTACGCCGCCGAACTTCCGTCGTCCGAGCTGGGCAGATCCGGGACGCTCGAGCTTCCGGCCGGCGCGGACTCGGCCGAGTCTCGCGCGGCCTTCGTGCTCACGCTGAACGCCGTGAATTTCGGCTCCGGGTACTTTCCCTACCTACGAAAGCTGCCGGGTTGCTCGGGCTACCGCACGCTCGAGACCCGCCTGCGCCAACGCTTCGAGCAGGCGGGTGAGCTCTCCTCCGCGGAGCTCCGCGAGATGGATCCCGGTCGCTGCCGCCGGCTCTTCGGTCAGGAGACGGCGTCGACCGAGGTGTCCGAGCTGATGGGGCTCTATGCTCGGGCCTGGCGCGACCTGGGCACGCTGCTGGAGACCCGCTTCGGAGGGTGCTTCCTGGCTCTGGTCGAAGCCGCCCGCGGTCGCGTAGAGAGGCTGGTGGCGATGCTCCTGGAAATGCCACTCTACCGCGACGTCGCCCGCTACGACGAGCTGGAGGTTCCCTTCCTCAAGCGCGCACAGCTTGCGGCCCTCGACCTGGATGCGGCGCTCGCCGGCCGCTCGGCGGCCTACCCTTTCGGGGACCTCGAGCGGCTGACCCTCTGCGCGGACAATCTGGTCGCTCACGTGCTTCGGATGGACGGCGTACTGGGCTACGAGTCCGGGCTCGGCGATCGGATCGAGCGCGGTGAGCCCCTTCCCGCGGGCTCGCAGGAGGAGGTCGAGATCCGAGCCAGCGAGGTGGAGGCCGTCGAGCGGATCGTAGCGGCCGTGGGAGGCCGCATCACCGCCGCCGAGCTCGACGGCTGGCTGTGGCGGCGTGGCGGCGCGCCCCGCTACAAGGCGCGGCCTAGGCATCGGACCCGCTGCCCCTATTACTGAGCCGAGGCGCCGGCTTGAGGCCACCCCGCGCGCTGCATCCGGTGCTGACCCGGCGTCAGCGGTTCCCTCTGCGTCCCAGCACCACCCAAGCTTGCCAAGCCACGGGTCGATCCGCCGTCGGCGAGCGCCGCCGTATGGGGCCGATCGCACTGGAAAGGGGCCACCTGCCTGCTACGGTTTTTCCGTCGTGGCCCGATACGGCCCGGTGAGGGGGGGGTGCTCTCCCCGCCAAGCTCCCGCGGCCGTCGAGAGGACAGCAGGTGATCATTGGTGTTCCCCGCGAGATAGCCAACGGCGAGAAGCGCGTGGCCCTCGCACCGGATTCGGTGCGCAAGCTCGTCGACACGGGATTGGAAGTCCTCGTCCAGTGCGGGGCCGGATCGGCCAGTGGACACGATGACGACGCCTACCAGGCCGCTGGAGCCGCTCTCGAGAGTGATCCCGCCGAGCTCTTCGAGCGGGCCGACGTGCTGGTGCGGGTCCAGCCGTTTACGAAGCACCCGGAGACGGGCCGGCACGAGGTCGAGATGCTTCGGCGGGGAAGCTGTCTGATCGGAGTTCTCCAGCCCTTCGCGAACCTCGACGTGATCCGACAGCTCGCCGAGCGCCGCGTCACGAGCTTCTCTCTCGACCTGATGCCGCGCATCACGCGTGCACAGAGCATGGACGTGCTCAGCGCGATGAGCACGCTGACCGGCTACAAGGCGGTGCTGATCGCGGCGTCCGCGCTCACCAAGCTCTTCCCCATGATGATGACGGCGGCTGGAACCCTCAAGCCCGCCCGTGTGCTCGTGCTGGGGGCCGGCGTGGCGGGGCTGCAGGCCATCGCGACGGCTCGCCGCCTGGGCGCCGTGGTCGAGGCCTTCGACATCCGGCCGGCGGTGAAGGAACAGGTGGAGAGTCTCGGCGCGCGCTTCGTCGAGGAGGAGGCGCTCGCGCAAGATGCGGAGGACGCGGGGGGCTACGCGAAGGCGCAGACCGCCGAGCAGCTCGAGAAGCAGCGCCGCATGCTGGCCCAACACATGGCCGAGTCCGATGTCGTGATCTGTACGGCGCTCGTACCGGGTCGCCGAGCTCCGATCCTGATGACCGAGGCGCAGGTCAAGGGAATGCACCCGGGCTCCCTGGTCGTGGACCTGGCCGCCGAGCAGGGCGGCAACTGTGAGCTCACCGAGCCCGGCCAGGTCGTCGACGTGGATGGCGTCCAGATTCACGGACCGCTGAACCTGGCCTCGAGCCTCTGCGTCCATGCGACACAGATGTTCTCGCGCAACCTGATGAACTTTCTCCTCCACCTGACGACGGAAGGCCGGCTCAAGGTCGAGCTCGAAGACGAGCTCACGCGCGGTCCACTCGTGACACACGAAGGCGCGATCGTCCACGAGGCGGTTCGGGCGGCAACGGAGGAGTGATGGAAGAGAACTTCGTCCTGATCGTCACGATCTTCGTGCTGGCCATGTTCGTGGGCTTCGAGATCATCACGAAGGTTCCGCCCACCCTGCACACGCCGCTCATGTCCGGCTCGAACGCCATTTCGGGGATCTCCATCATCGGAGCCCTGATCAGCGCCGGCGCCGAGCAGGTGACCCTCGCCTCGATCCTCGGCGTGTTCGCCGTGGCTCTCGCAACGGTGAACGTCGTGGGCGGCTTCCTCGTGACCGACCGGATGCTGAAGATGTTCACGCGACGGCGCCCCAAGGAGAGTCCGTGAACGAGACCTGGATGACGCTCGCCTACCTGGTGGCGTCGAGCTGCTTCATCTTCGGCATCAAGCAGCTCGGCTCTCCGAAGACCGCTCCAACCGGCAATCGCCTGGCCGCGATCGGAATGCTGATCGCGATCGTGGTGACCCTCTTCCACCAGAACATCGTCCGCTTCGAGGGCATCCTGGCGGGGATGGTCCTCGGCACGGTGGTCGGCGTGGTCAGTGCTCGCATGGTCAAGATGACCGCGATGCCTCAGATGGTGGCCCTCTTCAACGGTCTGGGAGGAGCGGCCTCCGCGTTCGTGGCGAGCGCGGAGCTGCTGCGGCTGAACGACTCCGGCGTGCAAGTGTCCGCCTTTGTGTCGGTCCCCGTCGTGCTCGGCACGGTGATCGGTGCCGTGACCTTCACCGGGAGCCTCATCGCCTTCGCGAAGCTCCAGGAGCTCATGCGCGGCGCGCCGATCGTCTACCCCTTCCAGCAGGTGGCCAATGGACTTCTGGGGCTCGCGCTGCTGGGTCTGGCCGGGGCGGTCGTGACCGAGCCGGGAAATCTCCAGGCCTTCTGGGGACTGTTCGCGCTGGCGAGCCTGCTGGGCGTGCTGCTCGTGATCCCGATCGGGGGCGCGGACATGCCCGTCGTGATCTCCCTGCTCAACTCCTACTCTGGGCTCGCGGCCTGCGCAACGGGCTTCGTGATCCAGAACCAGGTGCTGATCGTGAGCGGCTCCCTGGTGGGAGCCTCGGGAATCATCCTGACGCAGATCATGTGCCGGGCGATGAACCGCTCTCTCGCGAACGTCGTGTTCGGTGCTTTCGGGACCGCACCGGAGACCGCCACCGGGGCCGCGACCGCGACGGACCTGGGAAGTGTCAAGAGCGGCTCACCGGAAGAGGCGGCCATGATCCTCGAGGCGGCCCGCTTGGTGATCATCGTTCCGGGATACGGAATGGCGGTGGCCCAGGCCCAGCATGCGGTGCGGGAGCTCGCCAAAGCCCTCGAGAAGAACGGTACGGAGGTGAAATTCGCCATCCATCCGGTGGCGGGCCGCATGCCAGGACATATGAATGTGCTGCTGGCCGAGGCCGACGTCCCCTACGAGCAGCTCGCGGAGATGGAGGAGATCAACCCCGCCTTTCCGCGCACAGACGTGGCCCTCGTGATCGGCGCGAACGACGTCACCAATCCAGCCGCCCGTGACGTCCCGGACAGCCCGATTGCGGGGATGCCGATCCTCGAGGTGGATCGTGCCCAGACCGTCATGGTCTGCAAGCGGAGCCTCAATCCCGGCTTCGCCGGCGTGGACAACCCGCTGTACACGAAGCCCAACACCATGATGCTCTTCGGGGACGCCAAGGCCACCGTCGACGAGATCATCAAGGCCCTGCGCGAGCTCTAGCCCGGTCTGCGGTAGAGAGCCGTGGGCGGTCAGTCGGGCTCTTCCGGCGGCTCGATCTCGATCTTGAGCTCCTTCCGCCCTTCATAGATCTGACGCAGCTTGCGACGGCGCTCCATCTCGAGCAGCAGCTCCCTACGAACGGTCTCCTCGCGGAGCTTGCGCTCCCGGACCGCTAGCCTCAGCCGCTCGCACGCCGACCCCATGTGCGGCCCGCAGGTGTGGTTGGAGCAGCAGTAGGACGCAAAGTCCTCGAAGGTCTCGATGGGACGATCCACGGGCGCCTCGTCCCAGGTGTTCACCGTGTCGGGGTCGAGCTCATACGCCTGCGAGAAGAGATCGCGCGCCTCGACGAGGTCTCCCTGCCGCCACGCCACGAGAGCCTCGAGAAGGTCCAGGTAGGCTCCCCGTCCGCCGTGGCGCTTGGCCTTCTCGATCCAATGCCAGGCACGCGAGACCTTGCCCTGGTAGAGGTAGATCTGAGCGATGTTGGCGTAGCTGACGGGCTGGCGCGGATCCAGGCGTCTTGCGTTCTGAAAGCTGCGCAGGGCTCCGCCGAGGTCATCGCGATAGGCTGCGATGATTCCCATCCAGGTGTGCGGTCCCGGGGACTCGGGCGCCAGGCGCACGGCTTCGACGACCGCATCGAGGGCCTTCTCCAGATGCGTCAGGTACTCCTGCTCCCGGTCCCGATCCAGCGCCCGACGGGCGAGGCGGTAGTACGCCACGCCGAGCTCCAGGCGCACGTCCGAGCTGCCCGGGTGATCCGCACGCAGGCGCTCGAGCTCGGCCACCGCTTCCTCGAGGCGCCCCTCTTCTGCGGCGCGTCGCGCCCGCTGCACACCGGTCGCCACACCGATCGCACAGGCGATCGCCCCGAGAAGCGCGAGCCCGAGCGCCAGCCGTACGGTCCGAGAGATCATATCTTCCCCCCCGCCAATGTAGACGCCTCCCACCCCGAGCGCGAGTCGCCTCAGCGCGCCGAGCGAGCCTGGGCCAGCAGCTCGCGAAGTACGGGATCGTCCGGACGCTCCGCGAGCAGTCTCTCCAGCTCCCGCGCCGCCTCGCTACGTCGCCCCGATCGCAGCAGCGCGAGGGCGAGGTTCTTCCGCGCTCGTGTGTAGCCGGGCCGGAGCTCGAGAGCGGCGCGAAAGCGCACGATCGCCTCGTCGAGCCGTCCGACCTCGAAGAGCGTCGCAGCGAGATTGTTCAAGGTCGGGACGTCATCGGGTCGCAGAGCGAGGGCCTCGCGGTACTCCGCGATGGCCTCATCGACGCGTCCCGCAGCATCGAGCGCGCTGGCCAGGTTGTTGTGGGCCTCCGGCAGGTCGGGAGCGAGCTCGAGCGCTTCCCGGAGGCGCTCGATCGCCTCGCTGGGTCTTCCGGCTCGGAGCAGGGCGCTCCCCAGGTTGTTGTATGTCGAGGGACGGCCGGGCGAGAGCCGAATCGCCTCCTCGTAGTGCGGGATCGCCTCCTCCACGCGCCCGCTTCGAAACAGGGCGTTCCCCAGATTGTTGTGCGCACGGGCGAGATCGGGACGCAGCTCCACGGCGCGCCGCAGGTGCTGGATGGCCTCATCCACCTCGCCCCGAGCCGAGAGCGCCGTGCCGAGGATTCCGTGGGCCACCGGGTTGCGTTCCGTGACGGAGAGCGTGTGACGAAAGAGCGTCTCGGTGTCACGCCAGTATCCGACCTGCCGGTGCGTCAGAAGCCCGCACACGAGCAGCACCGCCACACCGAGGACCGGCAGCCGCTCGCGATGGCGCGCGAGCGCGGCGGATGCACCCCAGACCAGCACAACGAGGAGTCCAACGAGCGGTACGTAGGTGTAGCGGTCCGCCATCGACTGGGCGCCCACCTGAACGATCCCGATCACGGGGACGAGCGTGCCCAGGTACCAGAGCCATCCCCAGAGCAGGTACGGGTGGCCCCTGCGCAGGCGCACGGCTCCCACGCTGACGGCCCCGAGCAGAAGCACCGCTCCCAGAGCGCGAGGGACATCGAGCTCCGTCGGATGAGGGTAGTAGGCGGCCAGCGGATGGGGCCAGAAGAGATGCACCGCGTAGGAGACGTAGGAGGTGAGCGCGTTTCCGAGGCGCACCGAGAGCGGATACTGGGCCAAGCTGCTCAGGGCGTGCTCTTGGGTGCGGAGCGCGACGACCGCCGCGCCGAGGCTCAGCAGGAGATGCGGGAGCTTCTCGACCACGCGACGGGCCAGCCCCCGAAGCCCGGCTTCCAGGCGCCGGAGCGGCCAGTAGTCCAGAAGCAGGAGTGTGAACGGCAACGTGACGGGCATGGATTTGCAGAGCAGTGCGAAACCCATCGTTCCCAGGACCGCGAGCCGTCGTAGAGCGGTGGGGGCGCGTGCGTGGCCGACGTAGATCCAGAGGGACAGCCACCAGAAGAAAGTACTGAGGAGATCCTTCCGTTCCGAGATCCACGCCACGGACTCGACATGAAGCGGGTGGAGCGCGAAGAACGCCGCCGCCGCGGCACTGCGCCAGAGGGCCCCTGTCATGCACCGCAGCAACAGAAAGAGCAGCACCGAGTTGAGAACATGCAGCCCCACGTTGACCCAGTGATGCGGACCCGGCGCGACACCGAAGAGCTCCACATCGAGCATGTGAGAGATCCAGGTCAGGGGGTGCCAGTTGCTCGCGGTCGTCGTGCGAAAGCTCCAGCGGAGGCCATCGGAGCTCAACCCTTGTCGGACGACCGGGTTCGCGTACACGTAGCGGTCGTCATCGAACTCGATGAACCCGTGCTGGCCGACCTCGGCGTAGACGACGGCGGTGGCAAGAGCCAGCCCCAGCGCCACGAGGAGCTCTCGTCGCATCAGCGACCCTCAGACAGCCTCGGGAACCGATCCAGCGTGATCCATCCCATGCGGGCGAGGCGAAAAGAGACCGCCGTGGCCATGCAGCCGAGGCCGTAGCGTACGCTCCGCATGAAGCTGATCGAAGAGCTCTCACCGGTGTACTGCGTCGGACAGCTCACCTCCGCGATCGTGTAGCCGAACCAGAGGATCTGCGTGAGCATCTGATTGTCGAAGACGAAATCATCGGAGTTGGCTTGCAAGGGAAGACGCTCCAGGAGCTCACGCGAGAAGGCCCGGTAGCCGGTGTGAAACTCGGAGAGCTTTGCGCCCAGCAAGAGATTCGAGAAGAGGGTCAGGAAGCGATTCGAGACGTAGCGCCAGAGCGGCATTCCGCCCTCCAGCGCGTAGCCACCGAGCACGCGTGAACCCAGCACCGCCGGATAGAGCCCGTTGCCGATCAAGGACGCCATGGCAGGGATGAGTCGAGGCGTGTACTGGTAGTCCGGATGGACCATGATCACGATGTCTGCCTCTTCCTCCAGCGCCGTGGCGTAGCAGGTCTTCTGATTCGCGCCATAGCCACGATTGGAGGGATGACGGAGCACGCGGGTCCGTGGGAGGGTCTTCGCGATCTCCGTGGTGTCGTCAGGACTGGCGTCGTCGACGACGATGATCAGATCTACGATCTCCTGCGCAAGGACCTCCTCGTGGGTCTTCCGGAGCGTCTTGGCCGCATTGTATGCGGGCATGACCACGACTACCTTCTGGCCCTTGTACATGTCCGCCAATCCTATCCGAGGTCGGCCGCCGCAGCGAGCGGGCTCCGGGGGGGCGCATGATCTCTGAGGAGCGGCGCTGCCTGCCGTGTCCGATCTGCCAGGTCGTGGACACGGAGCCCGAGTTTCCCGACGCCCGAGGGCCCGCGCGCGAGTTCCCCCTGGTCCGATGCCGTCGCTGTGGCCTGGTCTTCCAGCGATTCGAACGCGGCATGGAGGAGCTCGACGACGCCCAGAGCGAAGCCTACGGGGTGCCCCAGCGCCGCTTCAGGGGGCTCATCGAGTGGGGCGTTCGTCTCTTCCGCGAGGCCCGGGTGCGACTCGCGGCCCGACTCATGCCGCCCGGGGGACACGTGCTGGACATCGGCTGTGGCCGGGCCTTCTTCCTGCGCCGGCTCCATGATCGTGGCTTCGAGGTGCTCGGCACCGAGCTCTCGGCCGCAACGGCCGCCAACGCCGATCCCAAGGTCCCCATCGATGTCGGCGAGCTCGAGCCGGGTCGCTACCCGGAGGACTCCTTCGACCTCATCTCGATCTGGCACGTCCTCGAGCACCTGCAGCATCCGGACCGCACGCTCGAGGCGTGTGCCCGGGCGCTGCGCCCGGGCGGAGTCCTGATGATCGCCGTTCCCAACTACGGATCGGCGCAGGCGGCCTTCGGCGGAGAGAGCTGGTTCCATCTCGATCTTCCCCGTCATGTCTTCCACTTTACCGACGCGACGTTGAGTGAGCTTCTCGTGCGTTCCGGCTTCACGATCGAGACGCTGCGCACGGGCCAGTGGGAGATGGACCCCTTCGGCTGGGTGCAGACCGCCTTGAATCGCTTCGGCCTGCGGCACGGAGCCCTCTACGACACGCTCCGCAACCATGCCTCGGCGAGCCGTGATCTCGGGGGGGCCTACCGGGCGCTGCTCGTCGGGCTCTTCCCGCTGGGAATGCTTCTCGCGCTGCCCTTGAGCCTGCTCCAGCGGATGCGCGGACGTGCCGGAACGCTGATCGTCGTGGCACGCAAGCCCGCGCGCTCAGAAGGTCACTCCAAAGAAACCACGAAGCGCGAAGCCCGCGACCATGGAGGCAGCAAAGAAGATCCATGAAGCGGTCGAGAGACCCGCGAACTCCCCACGGGCCCGCGGATAGTCGATGTGCACCGCGCGCACGGGACTGGCCGTGGCGAGGGGCGGCTCGCCGGGGTAGGCCAGCACGTTCAGATCGCTCGATCGATAGACGGCCGGAGAAACGCGCGCCCGGGTGCCGTCCACGACGAGCTGCTTCTCGACCTCCACGTTCCCGAGAAGAATTCCGACCCGGTAGGCCCCGGCGCGAGATCCAGCCCTGAGGCGCCAGACGATCTCCCCCGTCTCGTCGATGCGCAGCGGAGGCGTCTCCTGCTCCACGGTGGCGGGAAGCCGCAGGGCGGGCTCGAGCTGGCTGACCCGCTGAGCCCCGTCCACCTCGACGGTCAGCAGCGCGGCCTCACCCGGCCGCAGGCCACGGTACGCAAAGCGCGATTCGACCTGCACGATCATCAGGACAAACGGCACGATCATCACGGCCATCGGGAGCAGCGCGTGTCGCAGGTAGGTGAGGTTGTGGCGCAGGACCCTTCCCTGGGCCGCAAGCGTGACGCGGAGATCGTCCTTGTAGAGGCGCAGCTCGAGCAGGTGGGCCTTGATCTTGTCCTTCGCGATCTCGATCCCTTCCTGATCGGAGACGTACCGGAAGACCACAAGGGCGAGGATCGCAGCCGGGACACCCAGCCAGCAGAGCTGGAGCGTCTCCGAAAGCCACTGCACCGGCCAGAGCAGCAGGTCGAAGACGAGATTGCAGGCGCTGTTGATTGCGGACCACATCCGAGGCTTCCCGTCTAGCTGATGTAGCCCAGCCCCTTGAGCTTGTTCTTGATCTCCTCGTCGGAGTCACTTTCTTCTAGCTGCGCGATCTCCTTCTCGAGGGCATGCGTGATAAACTCCTCAGGAGACGAGTAGCCCGCGATCGCCGCATACTTCTTGATCTTCTCCAGCAGTGTGCTGTCGATCTTGACCTTTCCGCTTCCAAACATGGCTTGCCTCCGCTTGACGTCGAGCTCAGAAGATCGAGCTACCCTTCATTGATTCCGGCACCTCGACCCCGAAGGTCGTGAGGATCGTGACCGGCAGGTCCTTGAGATCGGCCTCCGCCACGTGCAGGGCCCGATTCGAGAGCAGAATGCCGGGTACGGTTCGAGAGTCCATGCAATGATCGCCGCTCCACTCGCGAAGATTGTCCTCGAGCAGTCGCGCAGGGATCTTGCCCGATGTCGTGGCCCAGGACGCCCGATAGCCACGGGCGTACCCGACCAGTATGTCCGGAGCCTCCGACACGTGCTCCCCGTGATAGACCTCCTCTCGGAGGGCCGGCTGCGTCACGACAAGCTCCCCGTTCTCCGGATCCTTCCAGCGGCGTAGCCGCTCGGCAATCTCCCGGGCCAGGGCTTCACGCTCTTCCGGGGGCACGATTCCGTACCGCTCGCGCCCCCGTACGTTGAGATAGAGCGAGTTCAGACCGATCGCGAACGCGCGCGTCCGTGACCAATCGAGCCCTGAGAGCCACTCGTAGCTCGCCCGACGCGCCGGGTCCTTGAGCACGAGATAGCCGTTGCGCTCGAGCCAGGTGTTCAGATTCGCCTGGCGACGGAAGGGTGCAAAGCCATGATCCGACATCACGATCAGGGTCGTATCGTCGTCGACCGCCTCCAGTGCCCAGCCAAGAATCTCGTCGAGCTCCACGTACACATCGCGCAGGGCAGCCGCCAGATCCGGAGGGGTCCCCGGCTCGTGGTAGGGATGGCTCGCGTCCATCTGCCGCCAGAGCATGTGGCTGCGAAGGTCGATGCTCGGAAAGTAGAAGAAGAGGAGCTGGCGATCCTCGCGGCCGCGGAAGCGCTTGAGCTCGTAGCGAAACAGACGACGTCGCTCGTCCATGACGAGCTCGGATTGGGCCACGAACTCCGAGGGGGTCAGGGTGTGTGCGGAGAGAGCCTTCGTGTCCTCGGGCATCTCCTGCGTGTAGAACCTCCCGGCGGCCGCGGCGAGTTCCGGGGCATAGCCCTCGGGCGTGCTGATCTTCTGAGCCGGCTCCGCGGGATCGATGTTCACGGGGCTGGCATAGAGCATGAAGTGGGGTGAGAGCTGCTTGAGGTAGAAGCGGCTCATGCCGGCCACGGAGAAAAGGTGCGGGATCATCTCGAAATCGAGCTGAACCCACTCGCTCCACTCCCCGACGGCCAGCAGCACGCGTTGATCCCCCGCTCGGATCTCGGCAACCGGGTGCTCGGGATCGACGTACACGACGAAATCGCTGCGGGCGCGAGGCGCACCCTCGAGAAAGCCGTTCGGTGGACCCTCGAGGTCGGTGTCCACACGATTTCCGACGCGCCGCACGCGCCGGATGATCCCACCCGAGACCGAGCCATCTTCGAATCCCGGATCATCGGTGAAGAAGGTAAAGGTCCCGGGCGTACCGCGCAGGTCGGGCGTTCCCATGCCGGAGAGCGCGCGGCCCCCGGTCTCGGTGGGCGGGTAGTTCGCGGGTACGCGAAACATCGTCGTCGAGACCCCTGCCTTCTCGAGGAGGTCCCAGAAGGCCACGCCGTCCCGAAGCTGGAGGGTCTCGTCGGAGTCGAGCGGGATTCGCCAGCGACCCAGCTGGATCGGCTCGCGCTCCGCCCGCTCGACGCGAGTGATCGACTGGTACGGGAACATCGTCTCCCGATCCAGCCCCAGAAAATCGAAGATCCCATGGCCACCAGGATCCATCCCGGTGATGAAGTTGGACCAGGCCACCGGGCTCTGGGGAGGCACGCTCGTACCGAGCTCCATGAACCCCCCGCGGCGTGCGAGCCGGCTGTAGTTCGGCATCAGGCCCTCGGCCATGAACCGACGCAGCAGGCGCGGGTCCATGCCGTCCACACCGAGCACGAGCATGCGCTGCACGGGGGGATCCTGCCCAGCCCGTCCGAGCGCGGGCAAGAGCTGCCCCAGCAGGAGCAGGACGAGGACCAGCCTCATGCGACCTCCAGGAGCCTTCCGGTCATGTGGGCAGGAACATCGACACCGAAGAGCGACAGAATCGTCGGTGCCAAATCCATGATCCCGGGATCCTTGGAGGTGATCGCACGGTTGGAGAAGAGAACGCCGGGAACGAGGCGCGGATCGATGCAGTGGTCACCACTCCAGGATCGGGTGTTGTCCACGATCACCGAGGCCGTGACTTTTCCGACCGCCCCCTCCCAGGAGGCTCGATAGCCGCTGTTGTACCCCACGATCAAATCCGGCCCGTTGTCGCGGTAGGGTCCACTCGGATGGAGCTCCTGGTTGTCGAAGACCTCGTTGATCGCGACGTCGCCGTTCCCTTGATCGCGCAAACCGGAGAGCGCGTCGATGATCTGGCGCTTGACCTTTTGGGTCTCCTCCCCCCGCCCCACGATCCCATGGGCCTCACGACCCTTCTGGTTGATGTAGATTCCCCCGAGGCCAAAGGCGTACGCCTTCGTGTGCTCCCAATCGACGTGGCGGAACCACTCGCCGCTGCCCTCCGCATCGTCCTTGAGGCGAAGCAGGCCCTGCTCGAGCAGCCAGGTGTTGAGGTTCACACCTCGTCGGAAAGAGCAGAAGCCGTGATCGGAGAGCACGATGAAGTGCTCCCCCGGCCGAAGCTGCTGCTGGATCTTCCCCACCATGGCATCGACCCGCTCATACATCTCGCGGATGGCGTGCTTGAAGCGCTCGACGTCCTTGCCACGGTTCGCCGGGTGCTTCTCGTCGAGGTAGCGGAAGAACATGTGCTGGAGGCGATCCGTGCCGTCGAAGACGCAGGCCACGACCCCTTCGCGGGACTTGGAGAGCGCGTTGAAGAACATGGCCTCCCGTTCCTGATGGTGGTCGAGCGTCTGCTTGAGAAACGCTTCCTCGTCAATCACTCGCTCGTTCAGCGCCCAGGTGTCCTCTGCCAGGCCGAGTGTCGCGAACTCCCCGATCAGCTTGGCGAGGTACGCCGAGTAGTAGCCGGGGAACGAGATCGGAAGTGCGGGCTTGTCGGGGTCGATGTTGATCGGCGTGACGTAGAGCCCGAGATGCGGGGAGAGCTTCGTGATGTAGAATCGCGCGATCCCGTGCACGCGGATGCCCAGACCGGGCCTGAAAACGAGACGGATCCAGGGCGAGTACTCACGCTCTCTGAGCCGATACTTCTTTCCGTCGATGCGCAGCGTCGCCTCGGATCTCTCCCGGTCGATCTCGAGCCGGAAGGGGATCTGGAGCTTGCCGCCGTCGCGGCGCACGCTGTTCTCGGGACCCGGCAGGCCGGCCTCCACGACCTCGTTCTCGATCCGGACGAGGTGCCGCTCGCCTCCCGTGCCCTCGGGCGCGGCGTCCCCATCGGCCACCTCCGCCGGGTCGGTCGTGTAGTAGGTGAACGAGCCCTGGGAGCCGCGCAGGTCCGGCACACACATGGCCGAGAGCAGCGCGCCCGCGAACTTCTCCGGAGGGAACGTCAGCGGAATGCGGAGGATGTTGCAGGGGATGCGATGGTCGCCCAGGATCGACCAGAAGGCCCGGCTCTTGCGCATGTTTCGGATCGCGGGCTTGCCCACCGGGATCAGCCAGCTCCCGACCCGGATCGTACGGGAGGGGCCCTCCACACGCGAGCTCGACAGCTCCGGCGTGTAGGTGCGGAGGTCTCGATTGAGGAAGTCGAAGACGTTGTGCCGCGCGGGGTCCACTCCGGTCATGAACGAGGACCAGGCCACGGGGGAGATCGAGGGAAACGTCGTGCGCAGCCGCGAGAAGCTTCCGGTCTCCGCGAGCTTCTTCAGATTCGGGAGGCGCCCCTCGGCCATCCAGCGCTCGGTCAGGCCCGGATCGAGCCCGTCCAGACCCAGTACGATCATGCGCTTGACCCGCGCGCGCCTCAGGGCCTTGCGGCGGCGGAACGAGCGGATCACGTAGCGCACTGGAAACGTGAGCATCGAGACCAGGCCCGCGAGGATCCCCACGAAGACCATCATGAAGGACCCCACCAACGCGAAGCCCGCTCCAGGGCCCACGTAGGCCTGGGCCGAGCCAGCCCCGAGCAGGACGGCAAGGAGCACGGCGCCGATCAGCACCCGCGCGCGAGGGGTGGGCAGCCGAGAGTGGAGCGGGAGCGGCATGGGCGTGGGCCTCACAGGTATCCGAGGTTCTTGAGTCGCTGGCGGATCGCCTCAATCTCCCGGCGGCTGAGCGCCTCGTCGCCTCCGAGCCGACCCGGGCGCTCGCCCGCACTACCCAGCACGAGGTCGCGGAGCACGTAGACGATGAAGTCGGTGGGTGAGCTGAAGCCGGAGTGATCGATCATCAGCCGGATGCGATCGTAGATCGAGCGCGGGATCTTGATCGTGACCCTCGAGTCCGGCATGGGCAGCTCCGCTGATTAGACTCAGATCAGAATCTGATATAACTCTGATTTGAGTGCCCTTATACCATAGGCTGTGGGTGCTGGGCAACAGATCAGGGGAGCGGAGTGCGGAGGAGCGGAAGCGGGACGGCCTGGCGGTGGGCGGGGGCGGCAGCGTTGCTCCAGCTTCCCTTCCTCGAGCTCGGCGTCTCGTTCTACGACGAGGGCTCGATCCTGGCGGTTGCCGACGGCCTGCGCCAGGGTGAGGTGCTCTACCGTGACCGCGTCACCACCTTGGCCCCGCTCACCTACGAGCTGCTCGGCTGGCTCTTCCGCGGCTTCGGGCCTCACCTCCTGATCGCTCGCGCACTCCAGGCCGTGATCTTCGTCCTCTGCACGCTGCTCGTCCATCGCATCCTACGCGATTTCGTGTCGGACCGCTGGGCGGGGGCGGGAGCCCTGACCTTTCTCGCGCTCAAGCCTCTGGCCTTTCCCTTCTGGACCGAGCTCAACTACGCGCAGCTCGCCATGCTCCTCACGCTTACGGCGGTCGTCTGTGTGCATCGCTTCCTTTCCGGGCGCCGCCTCCTCTGGCTGGGAGCCGCCGGGCTCGCAACAGGCCTGACCATGATCACCAAGCAGAACCTGGGCGCCTTCCTCGGACTCAGTATCGCGCTGGCCCTCGTGCTCGATTCCTTCCTGCAACGAGAGCGAGCGGTGAGCTTCCTGCGCCGGGGTGTGGTCACGCTCGGAGCGGCCCTGCTCCCGATTCTCGCCACGGGTCTCTACTACGCGGCGCAAGGCGCCGCGATGGATCTGATCGATCAGGCCGTCTTCCGTGCTCCATCGATGCAGCAGGCCTATCGAGTGCCGTTGCCCAGCCTGAGGCCGTGGGCGCTCGGGACGCACGACCTGGGCAAGCTGGTGTTCACGTACTTCCCGGCACCCGTCATCCAGCTCGCCTGGACGGGTGGGCTCGACCTCTACTCCAAGCCCACCACAGCCCTGATCGAGCATGCCGTCAAGGCCATCTACTACGTCCCCCTGCTGGCCCTGCTGATCGCCGCGCCCTGGCTGGTTCGCAGGCTGCGCGCGCAGCGCCTGCGCGCGGATCGCATCCGCTGGACCCTGCTGCTGGGCCTCGTGGCCACGTCCTACGGCGGCCTCTACCGCGCGGACTGGACGCACCTGATGAACATCTATCCCCCGCTGCTCATCCTGACACTGGTCGTGCTCGAGCGCGGCGCCCGACGCCTCGCCCGCCTCCGGACCCTCGCCCAGCTCCTGCTCGCGCTCTGGATTGGTGCCGCGGTCCTGGTCGCAGCGACGACCTTCGCGATCTACCGCGTGCCCATCGAGACCGAGCGAGGGCGACTGCTCGCCCCGCCCGCAGAGGCCGAGTTCGCCAGGCATGTCCTGGGCTTCCTCGAGACGCAGCCGCGCTCCGCGCGCATCCTGATCCTGCGTAGCGATCCTCTCTTCTACTTTCTGGCCGCGCGGCGTGTTCCGACTCGCGTCGATCTCGTGCGCCCAGGCCTGGTGACCCCAGCCGAAGACGTCTTCATGGCCCAGACGCTGGACACGATCGACACGGTGATGTTCAACCCGAGCGTCATTCTCACCCTCCCGCAGAGCCTCTCCGAGTACGCGCCCAAGACGGCCGCTCGTCTGGCGCGAGAGTTCCGATCGCTCGAGCCCCTGCACGACTCGGCCCTGCTTCTCCGCCGGCCGCCCCGGGGAGCGCCTCGGGAGGAGGTCGTGCTGGATGTCTGGGAGCGCCTCGGCACTCCGGAGGCCGCGGGGGCGGAGGAGCCCCCGGAGAGGACGAGCTGGCTGATCTACCGGGTCCTCGCAACCCGCATCCGTGCGCTCCATCCGCCTTCCTGCTTCCGGATCCCGCACCGAATCACCTCGGGGGAGAGCGTATCGGCCGTTCTGCTGAGCCCGAGGGACTTCGGCCCCCGCTCCGACGAGCTCGACTCGAGCGTCGTGTTCCGGGTTCGCGTTCTCGAGCCGGGCTCCGAGCCCCGCACCCTCTCCGAGCTGCACGTGTCGCGGCGATCGCTTCCCCGTTGGAGCCACGTTCCACTCGGTGAGGGAACGGGAGAGGGGAGCGAGCTCGAGTTCTGCATGCAGCTCATCGGAAAGGATGCCTGGAGCGAGGGGGAGATCCGGGTCGGCTGGGGCGAGCTTCAGATCGTGCGGGAGATCGGGGGCAGAGAGCACACCGGCCCCGACGCGGAGGCTATGCTAGGCGAGCGATGCCGGTCTGGTCCTTCCGCTCCCATGACGCGCGGCGTGCCGCGCTGCCCCCCGCTCGCCCCGCACCGAGTGGACGGAGCCGTGTCCCACATACGCCCCGTAGCCGGGTGGTCAGATCAAGCTCCGGGGTTAGGTCGCTGCCTCGCCATCTCCTCGGGCTGGGCGCGCTTCTCGGGCTGCTGGGGGCCTGTGGGCTGGGCTTTCAGACGCGCGACGTGATCGTGATCGTCATGGACACCACACGGGCGGACCGTCTGGGTCCGTACGGCAGCGAGCGCGCAACCACGCCCCGCATCGATGCCTTCGTTCGCGACTGCGAGGTCTATGATCGCGCCTGGTCCACTTCCTCGTGGACGCTGCCCGCTCACGCCTCCATGCTGACCGGGCTCTACCCGACCCGCCACGGCGCCTACAATCGCCCGGATCGCGATCCCGACTCGCTCGGCAAGAACCCGCCCCGCCTCGCGGACTCCTTCGAGACGCTCGCCGAGCGGCTGGCGGCGCACGGCTATCACACGGCCGCCTTTGCGGGCGCCGGCTGGCTGGCACCGGAGTTCGGTCTGCTCCAGGGGTATGCGGTCCAGGACGCCGAGAACCTGCGGGACATCCCGGCCGAGGAGCTCACCACCCGCGCCCTCGCCTGGCTGGACGGCGTCCCTCCCGACGAGCCCCTGCACCTGCTGGTCAACTACTTCGACCCCCACGGCCCCTACGAGCCGCCGGAGGGATACGACGTCTTTCCGGGTGCAAAGGACCCTCCTCCCGCGAAGCTCGACCCCGCTGCACTGGCCAAGCTGACAGCCGAGCAGCTCGCCGTGGAGTTCGGAAAGATCATGGGGCCCACGCTCGCGCGCTACGACGGCGAGATTCTCTACACCGACGACCAGATCGGCCGTCTTCTCGACCACCTTCGCGAGCTCGGACGCTATGACGAGGCCTTGATCTTCATCGTCGCGGACCACGGCGAGGGCTTCGGGGGGCACGGGGTGCTCGGTCACGGCGCGTGGCTCTACGAGACCGTCCTGCGCATCCCGTTCATCGTTCATCGCCCAGGCGGCCGCGGAGCCGGTACGCGCGTGGTGGCTCCGGTCTCCCTCGTCGACATGCTTCCCATCGTGGCCGAGGAGACAGGCCTCGAGCTGCCCGCCGATCTGGATGCGGTACCGGTTGGCGAGCGCACCCTCGTGTTGGCCGAGGAGATGCCTTCGGCACTCTTCAAGAAGCGCATGAAGCGACTCGATCGTGATCTCGTCGCCGGGATCCGGTGGCCGTTCAAGCTGATCCTCAACTTTCCGGGGCCGCGCGAGCTCTATCGACTCGATCGGGATCCGCGCGAGGGTGAGAACCTCGCCGACGGAGCCCGCGAGGCGGAGCTCGAGCAGCGCGTTCTTCAAGCGGTCTCGGCGCTCGAGCCCGCCGCGGCCCCCGAAGCCCCACGGCCCATGAGCGACACCGCACGCGAGCGGCTCCGGTCGCTCGGATACATCGAATAGGATGCGCGCGGCGAAATCTGCGAGCCGCCCGAGCCAGACCCCGATGCGGTGCGGGCTCTGCGGGGGGACGGGCCGTCCCTGGCTCACGAAACGGGGCTACCCGCTGCAGCGCTGCACGACGTGTGGTAACGGATTTCTGCCGCGGGAGACGGTGCCCGCTGACCTCGAGGCGCTCTACTCCCGCGAGTACTTCGAGGGCAAGCGCGCAACCGGCTACCCGAGCTACCTCGCAGAGACCGAGCTCATCGCAGACAACTTCGACGTGAGGCTGCGATGGATCGAACGACTCGCACCGCCGGGCCGGCTACTCGACGTGGGAGCGGCCTACGGCCTGCTGCTGGCTCGGGCCGTACAGCGCGGGTGGGACGCGATGGGGGTCGAGATCGCAGCCGACTGCGCCGCGGAGGCACAGCACATCGCGGGGGTCCCCGTCGTAGTGGGCGATTTTGCCACTGTAGAGCTTCCATCGGGCTTCGACGTCATCACGATGTTCGACGTGATCGAGCACATGCGCGATCCGCTCGTGACGCTGCGGCGGGCGGCCACGCTTCTGACCCCCGGTGGCCTGCTGGTCGTGGAGACAGCTGATGCCGCAAGCCTCTGGGCGCGGCTGCTGGGCCGCTACTGGTACTTCCTCGATCCACCCCAGCACCTGTTCTACTTCACGGCGGCAGGCCTCGAGAGCACCGCCCGTGAGTCAGGCTTTGGCGCCGTGGCGGGAGTCGCGCGCCCGGGTCGGCGTGTGAGCCTCGCGAATATCGCGTTCAAGCTCGCACACTCGGCTCCCGCTCCGCTGCGGCGGCTCACCCCGATGCTCGCGCGTCTGCCGGGCAGCGTGCCGCTGAACTTCGGGGACGGGCTGCTCATGGCCTTTCGCAAGGCATGACGACCAGGAGCCGCCTCGGAGATCTGGTCCTCGAGGTCCTCCCCCCGGGGCCGCCGCGGCGTGCGATGACCGTTGACGTGGAGGACTGGTACCACAGCAACTTCGCAAGCGCGCCCCGTCTCGACGAGAGCGCCCTCCCCCGCCGCGTCGTCGAGGGCGTCGAGCGGCTGCTCGATCTGCTGGATCCCCTCGATGTGAAGGCGACGTTCTTCGTGCTCGGGGTCGTGGCCAGGGAGCACCCCACGCTGGCGACCCGAATCGCGAATGCCGGGCATGAGGTGGCCTCTCACGGTGACAGCCACGATCTCGTCTACGCCAGCCCCCCCGAGGTCTTCGCGCGCACGGTACGCGAGGCCCGCGAGCGGCTCTGCGACCAGTCGGGTCAGGACGTCGCGGGATTCCGCGCCCCGTCCTGGTCGATCACGGAGCGCTGCCTGTGGGCCTTCGACGCACTCGCGGAGGCGGGCTTCCGCTACGACAGCAGCGTCTTTCCCGCGGCGAACTACCTCTATGGCATCGACGGCGCCCCGCACACGCCCTATCGCGTTCACACACCGAGAAGCGCGAGCCTGCTCGAGCTGCCGCCTCCGATCCTGTCGGCCGGGCCGTTGCGCATCGGAGTCGGGGGGGGGCTCTACCTGCGTGCGCTCCCGCTGTGGGTTCAGCGATTCGCGCTGAAGCGCTACGCGAGGTGGGGAGCGCCCTTCCTGACCTACCTGCACCCCCGCGAGATCGATCCCCACGCCGCGGAGCTTCGCCTGCCGCTGTCACGCTTCGAGCAGCTTCTCCACCGCGTAGGTCTTCGCTCGGTCTCGCGCAAGATCGAGGCGCTGCTGCGCGAGGATGGGTGGGAACCGCTGGGGGCGATCGCGGCGCGGCTCGACGGAGTCGGGAGCTCCGACCGTGGAGATGGGGTGTCGTGGCCCGCGCCTCAGTCGAAGTAGCCGAGCGCTCGAATCGATTTGAGGACGTCCTGCTCCAGAGGGGCTGGGATGGTCACCCGCCCGGTCCCGAGCTCCGCGGCCAACGTCGCCGCCTCGGCACGATAACGCTCGAGCTCACGGCGCAGCGAGTCGCGGAGGCGGGGACGACCCGTCAGAGGCCTGTTCTCGAACGGATCCTTTCTCGTGTCGTAAAGGCGTTCAAAGGCCCTTCGCTCGAATCGCAGGAGCTTGAAGTCGCCCCGACGAACTCCCATGCCGCCGGACCACTCGAAGAAGAGCGACCGCGGCGGGAGGGACCCCTCACCCCGGATCAACGGAAGCAGGCTCGCGCCTTGGCCGTGCGGCCAGGGGCGAAGACCGAAGAGATCGAGGATCGTCGGGGTCACGTCGATCAGGCTGACGGGCTCCTCGATCGTTCGACCCGCGGGGATCCCGGGCCCCCAGAGGCCGAGCGGCACGTTGAGCTCCTCCCGGTGCCCGCTCAAGCCGTGCCCAGTGACCCAGTGCTCACCGAAGGCCTCCCCGTGATCCGAGAGCAGCACGACAACCGTACGCCGCGCCAAGCCGAGCTCGTCCAGCCGATCCAGGAACGCGCCCACGATGTCGTCCGTCTCCCGAACACCACGGTCGTAGTCATCGAATCGCGAGAGCTGACCTTCGCGCCGATCCCACTCTGTCTTCCGCTCGATCGCACGTCTCTGGACGGGCGGCCGCGCCATCTCGTCGTCTCGAAAGAGCGAACGGTACTCCGGAGAGATGCGGTAGGGACCGTGAACCTGGTACGTGTGCAGAAAGAGAAAGAAGCGTCGCCGCGCGTGGGTCTCGACGTAGCGGAGACCGTCCGCGAAGGTCGCACGGGCATCGCCCCCATCGGTATGGCGCTCCACGAACCGATCGAAGCCGAACCAGAAACCTCGGCTGCCCGCCACGAGAGCATCTTCGGCCACGGCCGCCGTCTCGAAGCCCGCATCACGAAGTGACTCCGCGAGCATGGGAATCTCCTCCTCAGGCGGTAGGAAGCGAGGGTCTCCCGGGAATGAAGAGGTGTACAGGCTGGTGAACAGGCTCAGGTGGGCGCGGTCCGTGCGGGGAAAGCTGGTGAGCACCTCGCGGAAGAGCACTCCGCGCTCCCGCAAAGCCCGGTCCATTCGCGGCGAGGTCGCCCGCGTGTAGCGGTAGACGGACATGTGATCAGCCGCCAGCGTGTCCAGCGAAATAAGAATGAGGTTGCGGTCATCGGAGCCCTCTCCGACGCCCCTCGTAAGCACACGCGGCGTGGCCCACACTGGCTCGGTCTCGCTCACTCCGGGTCCGCCGACACGGAGACGGATTCGGCAGCGTCGCGACGAGGGCTGCAGCACGACCGATCTGTCGTGCCAGCCCACGTCACCGGCATCCTGCGGATCGAGTTCCGACTCCAACAACGGGAGCTCGTGGCGACCCCGACAGAGCAGCGACGCCTCGAACCGGACCGGTCCGACCGCCGTCACGCTCTCGGAAGGGGGGAGGCCGAACGCCAGCTCGAGTATGGCTCGCTTCGGTAGCTCGAACTCCCGGCTTTCCAGCACCGGTGGAGTGGGCAGGACGCCTTCGAGCCGGACCGTCACGTTCTGATCCACGTCGCCCGGAAGCTCCTCCAGCTCGAAGGTCATTCGACGGGGATCCCGTGCGCTGCGCAGCAGACGCCAGCCCTCTCTCCGCCGTACCCATGCGATGTCGAGGAGCCGAGGATCGGCTTTCATCTTCTCGAGCGAAGGGATGCGCAGCATGCTCACGACGAAGTCGCGATGCGACAGATCCACGGCTCGCTCGGGGAGCTCGAACGGTACCCGGAAACGGCCCACCTCGAACTCGATGTTCCGCCACTTGAGTGTCAGAATCGGCTTGCGATCGAAGAGGACCTCTCGGGCCTCCATTCCAATCTGCACAACGGGGCGGTGGAAGCGAGGCTGTCCGTCCTGGAAATCGGTCGCATCGAGCCGCAGGACTACACGTTCCAGTGCAGTCGACTCGCCCCCGCAGCCCCACAGAGCAAGAAGCAGACCGCCGATACCCAAGAGCGCTTTCGTACGGGATCGGTCAAAACTCACACGGGGCGGCTCCGTCCGGGAGAGGCGGAAGATCGCCGACGTGCGGATGGGCTTCCGGAGGATACCGCGGAGCGCAGGCGCAGCGCTCGACGCTCCGCTCCGCTCGCCGTCGGCCCACGGTTCGCGCCTCACTCGAGGTAACCCAGGGAGCGAAGCTTGCGGGCGATCTCCTCGCGGTCGATGAACCACGCGGGCTGCTTCTGGATCCGCGCTTCTGCGCCGCGAGCCTCGGCGGCCGCTGCGCGGCTCGCGGCGCAGCTCTCTGTGTCACGGGCCAGGATCCGGCGGGCCTCCTCGACGAGCTCGCCGTACTCCCCGAGCACGTTCCGACGCTCGCCGGGATCCTCCTCGATCAGGTAGAGCGCCTCCCAGCTCTTCTTGTCCCCTCGTCCGGGACGGTGGATGTACTTGTAACGTCTCGCGCGAACTCCCTCGACGGCCCCAGCCCGGACGACAAGGGGCCGCTCTTCGAAGCCGTCTTCTCGGCCAAGCAGGCGCGATGCGAAGCTGTGGCCCTGCACCTGCGCCGGCACCGGCACCTCGACGAGCTCGAGCAGCGTCGGCATGAGGTCGACGAGGCTCACCTGCTCGTCGATCACGCGGCCGGGGGGAATCAGTCCCGGTGCGCGGAAGACGAGCGGCACGCGCATGGTGGTGTCGAAGACGCCGAAGCCGTGACCGGTGAGGTAGTGTTCACCGAAGCCTTCGCCATGATCGGACGTCACAACGACGATCGTGCGTTTGGCAAAGCTCTGAGTCTCGAGAGCGTCGAGGAGCTCCGCAAGAATATCGTCGGTGTAGCGGATCTCCTGGTCGTAGCGGAGCGCGGCGTCGCGATGCTTGGGCGGATAGCCGAGCCCCCCATCGTCGCGGAAGAGCGTCTGGTAGCCTCTCGGAGGAGAGTGCGGTGCGTGTACCGAGTAGGTGTGAACGAACAGAAAGAATGGGCTGGACGCATGCGTCCTGAGCCAGTCTGCCGCCGCCCCGAAGGTCTCTTCCAGGAAGCCGGGGGCTGCGGACTCCTCGCTGCGCTCCTCGAAGTAGCGGTCGAAGCCCCGCTCGAAGCCCGCACCCGCAACGAGATAGGCATCTTCGGTGAAGGCAGCGGTTCGGTAGCCGGCGTCCCTCAGCACCTCAGCCAGCGTGACCAGGCCCGGCCGCAGGGTCGAGTACTGGTCGCTCACCCCATGCACACAAGGTTCGACGCCCGTGAGCATCGACATATGCGAGGGAGGCGTGAACGGGACGGGGGCGACGGCGGAGCGCATCATTGCACCCCGGGCGACGAGGCGTCGCTCGAGGGCCGGCATCGTCCGGCGTGCGTAGCCGTAGGCGCTCACGTTTTGTGCACGCAGTGTATCCAGCGATACCAGCACGATGCTCCGAGGCATCTCAGTGGCGGAAGCGCGCGCGACCCGGAGCTCGGGATTGCTCACCACGGGAAAGCTGTGCGCCACGTGCACACCGGGGGCACCGGCCAGGGCCTCAGCCTCGAAGACGAAGTGCACACGCCGGCCTTCGAGGTCTTCGAGGCCGACCGACGCGTCGAACCATTGCCGATCGCGCGGCTCACCCGCCGGATCGACGCGGCGTTCGAAAAGCGGGGGGGACAGCTCACCGGTCGCGTCCCGGCTCCGCACGCGAAAGAGGACGGGTGGCCAGCCGTTGATCCAGCCGGCCTCATCGACGCCATAGCCGAAGTAGAGGCGGGCGTGCTCGGGGATCTCGAACTCTCGCGTCTCCTTGCGCACGACCGGGGAGGGAGAGAGGGGTCGTGCCACGATGCTGAGCAGGCCTGGCAGGCCGCGCAGATCCTCGGGAACATCGAGAGTCACTGTGACGTCGGGCTCGTGGGCGTCCACGAGGCTCTGTGGTTCGAGGATGAGCGGTCGGGAAGCGAGCGTCACCCGATTGGCGTTCGCAGATCGCCCAGGTTGCCTCGGGCTCTTGCCGCGTCCAGAAGGCGCGTGGACGCTCACATCGACGTCCACGCGAACTTTGCGTACATGGCGCAGATCCGCTGGAAGCCGTACGGGAATACGGAGACGCTCCGAGAGCTTCACCTCTTCTCGCCAGCGCAGCACGATCCGGGGCGGAGCTGCCAGCACGTGGCGCGTCTCCGCGCGAATCTCCACACGGGGGAGATCGCGAGTCGAGTACGAGCCAGGCTCGGTTTCGATGGCCCGTAGGACGCGCAGCGTGGCGGGCGGTGACGGTGGTCGCTCGCAGGAGGCACTGACCAGGAGAAACAGTACGGCCACAACCCCCCCACGAAGGATGCGTAGGGCTGGCCACCGCACGCTCCGAGCCCGCACAGCACCCAGAATCGGTCTCCTAGGCACTCCGGCTCCGTTCGAGGAACGCGAGGATTTCGGGAATCGACTCGAGCTCCCCAGCCGCCTCCATGTCGACGTGGACACCGAACTCCTCCTCGATCCGCATCATGATCTCGAGGTGTGCGAGCGAGTCCCACTCGTCGAGCTCCGCGCTCCTCAGCATGGGGCTGATCTGTCCGGCCGGGAGCCCCACGACATCGGCGATCAGTGCGAGCAGACGCTCCGGGTCGATCAAGGTCCGAGCTCCTTGCGAAAGACGCGAGTGCCACCGGCCTCCTCGCGCTCCAGCCTGTAGCCATGCCGCGCATAGAGGTCGCGCACCGGCACGTTGCGTGCCGTGGGCACGATGCGCCCTCGTGCCACACGTGACTGAGCCCCGCGAAGCCGTCGCTCGACCTCCTCGAGCAGTCGTGTCTCGACGCCGCGCCCGATCACACGGCAGCTCAGGAGGAAACTGTCGATCTCGCCCGTCTCGAGCTGCACGATCGCCAGGCCGATCAGGCCCTCCTTGCCGAAGCGATCCTCATACTCCACAAGCACGACGCTCCAGCTCGGGTCATCGAGGATCGTGCGCAGCTCCGCTCGCGTATAGCGATGCGACGTCGTGTTGAACTGGTTGGTCCGCTGCGTGAGCTGAGCTGCGCGCTCCAGATGCTTCGCCGGATCCAGGTCGAAGCGAATCCGGATCTTCAGGCTCTCGAGAAACTCCCCTCGGCTTAGGCTTCTTCCCGCCTCCCGACGCTGACGGCGCGCGACGTACCGCTCTGGCCGGGCGCGATCCTCCGCAGTCAGGCGGTAGACGGGAAAGAGCGGATAGACGACCTCACGCAGAAACCAGCCGGGAAGCTCCTCGGCTCGGCTCGGAAACTCGGGAACGGCCAGCTCCGGGAGCTGCCCGGACACCCAGCCTCGCTCCGCCGCGCTGTCATCGATGAACACCAGGCTCTCCAGACCGAGGCCGAGCTCATCGGCGATCTCGCGAATGCTCTCGGGCTTGTCCCCCCAGCCCACGCGCCGCGCAGTGAAATCCGCGCTCCGTAGCACCATCATCGGATGCTCGCGCAGGACTACCTCGACCTCGTCGGGGTCGTTCTTCGAGCAGAGCGCGAGCAGCACGCCGCGCTCCCGGAGCTTCTTGATCTGCTGCTGAAAGTCCCGGTAGACCTTCCCACGCCCGTCCTCGGAGAGCTCGATCCCATCGACCCCGTCCTCCCCGAGCACTCCCCCCCAGAGCGTTCCGTCCAGATCCAGGACGAGTGCCTTGCGCGTCCGCCCCTGGTAGGCGCGCACGAGCTGCTCGATCTGCCGTGCCAGCTCCCGCAGCATCTTTTGGGTGTACGGAACACGGCCCAGGTACCAGAAGCTTGAGGAGCTCAGCGCAGCGTAGCCGAAGCGCCGATAGAGCAGCTCCAGGTCCAGGACGAGCAGATTGTCGAGGCCGTGCGCGAGGTCGACGAGCCGGGTGTTGGCCCGAGCCTCCTCCGCGCGCTTGGAGCCGGGCTCCCGCCAGAGCGCCGCATAGGTCGCCACGGTCTCGGGGGCCGTGCAGAAACTACTCACGACGACGAGCTTGCGCGGACTCCGCTCACAGAAGCCCCGCAGCGCCTCCAGGTACTCGTCGGGGTCCCGGCCCAAGCCGAGAAAGATCTCACCATCCACATGCGCGATCACGATCTCGAAGCGATCGGTGTGGGCCTCCGAGGTGGGATCGAGGAGCTGAAGCATGACGTCATCGTAGCCGCAGACCTCGGCCTCGAGCTCCTCGAATAGCCTCGGGAGGGGCGCGACATTGACGTTGCTGAGGATCAGAGCCTTCATTGGCGGGAGAGCAGCTCGATGAGGCCCAGCGGGGAGTAGACGAAGGCCACGGATCGCCCTCCGAAGAGCGGCGCAGCACAGGGTCCCGAGACGCGAACGCAGCCGTGCGCTTCCATCGCTGCCAGAGCACCCTCGAGATCCTCGACCTCGTAGCAGACGTGATAGTAGCTCAGGCCCTTCCGCACCAGCTTCTCCACCGTAGGGCCGCTCACGAGCTCGATCCGGGTGCCATCCGTCAGGGTCACGAGGCACACGTCAGCCCTCTGGACCTCATCATGAACGATCGCGCTCACGTCCTCTACCGGGTGGCTCATGCGCAGGAACTCGAGGCTCCGTGCGAGCTCCCGACACGCCACGCCGAGGTGGTGGAAGCGTAGCTCAGAAGACATCGAGATCGGCCAGGGTGAACGGATAGCGATCCGGATCGGCCGGCAGCACGTCCGCGGACCCGAGATCGACCAAGAAGAGATCCACGGGCTGAGGCAGCAGCCGCACGGGAACCCGTACGAACGGAAGGCGACAGAAACGACCGAGCCCGGGGTTCTCCCGCATGAAGATCCCCAGCGCGAGATCGCAGCCCTCGTGCCGCGCACGGCCCAGGAGCCAGCTCCGCAGATGGAGTCGGTCCCGCCACCCGAGTCCTGGGTGCAGACGCACGTCAATCACGAAAAGCGTGCGGTAGCCCGCATACTCCGCCACGCGTGTGACGAGATAGGCCACGAGCTGACTCCCGTCATGGACGTAGGCCGTCCGATACGTATGGACGGGGCTCTCATGGAAACGCCAGGCGTGGAAGGCCGGCCCACGCTCACCCTCGAGATTCTCTATGCGGGAGCTTTCGCGCAGGAGAGACTCGAGATCCGTATCGGGTGGCCGCGTCCGCGTGATCCGAAGCGGTCGGCGGGGCCGCCAGGCCAGCAGGCCGAGCGCCACGATCACGAGACGCAGGAGTCCGTCCACGACCGCCGCCACGAGCCGACTGCGCACCGAGAAGACATGCTCGAGGAGCCTCCGGGCGCGCACGGGCGCCGCCTGCACGCTCATCCGATGGCTCCGCCGAAAGCGCAGCACGCCCGTGTAGAGCGGCGAGCTGGTGGCGTTTGGGGTGACGTAGAGCAGATCCACAGCGGGTACGGAGCGGATGTCTCGCATGAGCTGCAGGAAGGTCTTCATTCCGCGATGCTGCGGATGAATCAGCAGATCCGTGAGGTAGCCGGCGCGCAGCTTCCGTCCCCCGAGCACGAAGTCGCGGAGCTGGAGGCAGATCCTCCCGACGAGGGTTTCACCATCGTACAGATGGTACGCGCTGGAGGCTCCCTGCGGGTTCTCCAGGTGCTTCCAGCGCAGATGGGCGGGCTGGCTCGCTGGCTGGCCCGCGTACTCCGTTCGGGAAAGCTCCACGTAGGGACCAATGTGCTCCTCGCGGACACGCTCGAAGACCAGCCGATAGCTCATGGCACGCGGAAGAGACCCACCAGGTTCGTCCCGACGGGGAACGGCAGCAGGTTGAGGAGCTTGTAGATCCAGGCCGCTCGCAGGTGCAGGCCCAGGAGGACCGAGAAGACGTAGCGAATCTCGACGACCTCGAGCCCGCAGAGCTCGGCCAGCGTTACGAAGCTCCTCGGTGTGTAGGGACGAACATGCGTCGGGTCGTCCCAGAAGCCGGACTCCGGGGTCGGTGCGGACACGACCAGCAGCCCCCGCCTCTTGAGATGGGGGACCAGCGACCTCAGAAGCTCGAGGGGCTCTCGGGTGTGCTCGATCACCGACTGCAGGACGATGGCGTCGAAGAAGCCGCGTGGGTGGGGAAGACTGCGGTAGTCCGCGATCGTCACGCGCAGCCCGCGCGCTCGGGTGAGTCGGGCCGATGGGGACGCGACATCGGTTCCGACCGCTTCGATGCCATGCTGCCGGCAGACCTCGAGAAGATCGCCCGCCCCGCAGCCGTAGTCGAGCAAGCGGCTCTTCTCATCCAGCCCGCAGCGATCCAGCAGCCGACGGAAGTAGAGAAGGCGGGCACGTTGGAAGAGGCCCCGATGGATCAGGTAGGTGGTGCTCCGCACGGGGCTCAGCCAGGTCTCGAGCAGTACAGGTCCGTGAAGTTGCAACGCTCCGGAGTGTAACGCTGGCAGAGCCCTTCTGGGCTCGTGGGCCGGAGCTCACCCCCCGCCTCCTCGATCTCCCAGATGCGATAGCCGCATCCTGCCAGCGCATCGAGCAGATCCCGCGGACGGCTCCCCGCGCTCGAGAGACCCTCTGGCCAGAACTCGATCAGCAGGTCCGAGATCGCCTTCTGCTCGACGAGCCGCTTCATGCCGGCGAGCACCACAGTCTCAAAGCCCTGTACGTCGATCTTGACCAGTGCGATCTCCTCCTCCCGATCGCGAAAGTACTCGTCGAGAGAGACGCTCCGGACCTCGGCTCCCCTGCGCGGATCGCCCGGATCGTAGGTGCGGTGATCGGCGGCGTTGTCCTGTGAGCGGAACATCCGGAGCCTTCCGGAGCGGGACCCCACTGCGGCGTGCTCCAGCACGACGTTTTGGTAACCGTTGGCCGCGACGTTGCGCTCCAGGAGCGCAAAGCTCTCGGCGTCGGGCTCGAAGGCATAGACCCTCCCCTCGGGTCCCACGCAGCGCGCGAGCAGGAGCGTGAAGTAGCCGATGTGCGCGCCCACGTCCACGACGATGGCTCCGGTGCGCACCCGGCGCTTCAGAAGAGCCGTTGCGCCGGGCTGGTAGCACCCCATCACGGAAAGCCTCAGAGAGTCCTCCGGATCCAACGTCAGCCGGTGACCCTCCACGACGATCTCTCGTGCGGTCAGGCGCTGCCGGAGACGCCGATCCAACCAACGCACCACCCTGAAGCGATGGATGCCCGACCCGGAGAGTGCGGGGTAGGCCGTTCTGTAAAGGGCCCGGAGAAGGTTTGCCATGGCGCTCGGATCGCGGAGAGACACGCGGATCGAAGAGGCATTCTAGCACGTGTGCGCCTGGTCTTCGCGACGCGCGCGTTGCACACGCGCTGCCGGCAGTCGCCGTCGCACCCTCTGATACACTACCCCACCGTGCAGCGAGCGGCAGACACCCGCGCCACCTCCGGCGCACACCTGCAGCTTCTCGCCTTGGCGCTCGGGCTCGGAGTGACGCTGCTGTGGTTCTGGGGGGTGCTCCTGCCCGCTGCGCTCGAGACCGCACCCACCGGATTCGGGCCCGCACGGCACTGGGATCTCGAGACCTATTTCATTCCCAAGTACGTCTTTGGCAGCGAAGAGCTTCGGCGAGGCTTCTTGCCGGTGTGGAACCGATTCGAGTTCGGAGGCATCCCGTTTCTCGCCACGGCTCAGGCGGCTGCGGTCTACCCTCTGAAGATCCTGGTGTTCGGGATCTGGCCGTCGGAGTCGGCGATGCACATCTTCCTGGCGATCCACTCCGCGCTGCTCGGGCTCTTCTTTCTGGTCTTCGCTCGGGCCCAGGGACTCGGTCCGGTGGGGACCTTCGCGGGCGCGGTCGCCTACAGCTTCAACATCCAGATCCTCTCCGCAACAGGTCATCCCATGGAGATCGCGAACGTGGTCTGGCTTCCGTTGCTCTTCCTCGCGGGCGAGCACCTGGGAAGGACCGGCCGGCCGGCCTCGCTGGCCCTGCTGGCGGCGGTCGTCGCCGTACAGCTCACCGCGGGCTACCCGGGCTTCGTTCTTGACTGTGCGGTGCTGCTGGCCGTGCACGCCGTCGTGCGCCACGCCACGGGCGCCTGGACTCGCCCTCCTTGGCTCACGCTCCCGCTGCTGGCGACGGCCTTCGGTCTGGGAGGCATCGTTGCTGCGGTTCAAGTCCTGCCGCTCGCCGATCTCGTGCTCGTCTCGGGACGCCTGAGCCTGGCCGAGGCCGTCGCATCCCGGGCGGGTGACCTCCCACTCCTGCTCGCGCTCTCGGTCATCGCCTCGTTTCCGGGGCTGCTCGCCGTGGCCGCGGCGGGCTTCGGTCGCCGCTCGCTCGCGCCGCTCGCCGGGGCCCTGGTCTGCCTCTTCATGATTCTGGGCGGCTGGCGGCTGCTGCGTCTGCTACCCGGATTCGCGGCCGCTCGCATGCCCGGCACCTGGCCCTTCCTCGCCCAGCTCTTCCTCGCCTGGCTCGTGGCTCTCGGCGCCGATGCACTCGTACGTTCTGGACCCGCCGCGAGACCCGCGGCCGCAGCGCGCCTCCTGGGTGCCACTGTCGCGCTCTCCTGGATCGTGGTCTGCCTCTTCTCGCTGGCCATGAGCGGATCCTGGGGGGGAGGGCTTCTGGCTCGCGTCTTCACTTTTCCCACGCCGGAGCTGGCCACCCGGCCCGTCACGGCCGCGGCGGCGAACGCCGCCGGAGGCGTACTCGCGCTGCTCCTGCTGCTGGCTGGGCCGCCCATGCGCCGCACGCGCACGGCTCTCGCTCTCGTCGCGATCGCGGCCGTGACCGCGGGCCAGCTCAGCGCGTTCCCCTTCGGACGACCACTCGGCCGGCTGGCACCTCCGGAGAATCCCCATCGCTCCACGTCCCTGATCCCCGAGCCCGAGCTTCGCCGGGGGCGCGTGCTCTCCATGATCGACGCACGCGGCGGCTACCACCTCCTCGATCGCGTCGAGAACCCCTTCGGACGCGAGGGCAGCCTGCCTCCCCCGCGCTTCACGAAGCTCGAGCGGCGACTGCGTGCCGTCGTCCAGACGGCCCGGATCGACTGGCCGCGACTCCTTCAGAGCCCGGGACTTCTGCCCGCGCTCGACATCCGCTACGCGGTGACGGCACGATCGCTGGGCCGACGCTTCGAGGCAATCGGCTTTCACGACACGGGCTGGGGGGATGAGAAAGTCGGCGTCTTCGCGACCTCCTCTCCACTGGGGCGCGCCTGGGGCGTCTACGGCGCAACGGTGGTCGAGGATCCCGATGCCGCCCTGGAGCGACTGCTCGCAGCCGACTTCGATCCCGCCCGGGAGGTGATCCTCGAGCAGCCGCCCAGTCGACCGCTGCCGGCACGAGCGAGCATTCCGGCGTCCCCTGCACGGGTCTCGCGGCCGGCGCCCACGTTCACGGAGGTGGAGGTCGACATGCGCGCCGCGGGCATCCTCGTCCTGGCCGACTCCTGCTTCCCGGGCTGGGAGACGACCGTCGACGGCGAGCCCGCCGAGCTCCGCTGCGCGAACTATCTGGTGCGGGGAGTCGAGCTGGACGCCGGAGCTCACCGCGTGCGCTTCACCTACCGCCCCGCTTCGCTGCACTGGGGAGTCCGCCTCAGCGTCGCGGGGGGACTCATGCTGCTGGCCCTCGTGCTCGTCTCTCGGCAGCGAACCCGACCGACCGAGGTCCAGAGATGACCCGCATCGCGGTCCTCGTGCCGGCCTTCAACGAGGAGGCGAACATCAAGTCTGTCGTGCGTGAGCTGCGACAGCACGCTCGCGGCGTCGAGGTGATCGTGATCGACGACGGATCGTGGGACGCCACGGCGGAGCGGGCGCGGACCGCGGGAGCCCGCGTCATCCAGCTCCCCTTCAACACGGGGATCGGGGCTACGGTGCAGACGGGACTTCGCGTCGCGCTCGCGTTGGGCCACGAGCTCGTGGTCCGCATCGACGGAGACGGCCAGCACGACTCACGAGACCTCGACCGCCTGCTCACGCCGATCGAGCGGGGAGAGGCCGACTTCGTTCTGGGATCTCGGCACCTCGCGGACGGTGGCTTCCGGACGACGCTTCCACGGCGCCTGGGGATCCGCTGGTTCTCCTTTCTGCTGCGCACGTTCTGCGGCCTGCGGATCACGGACCCCACGTCCGGCTTCTGGGCCGCCAATCCGCGTGCCGCTCGGCTGCTGCTGGCCGAGTCTGCCTCGGACTACCCCGAGGTGGACTCCCTGGTCTATCTGAGCCGGCGGGGCTGCTGCATCGAGGAGCGGCCGGTCACGATGCGTCCCCGCGGCGCCGGTCGCTCGTCGATCGAGGGTCTCCACACGCTCTACTACATGCTCAAGGTGAGCGTGGCACTGCTCGCCGGGCGTCTCCGACGCCGCACCCCGAGGGAGGATCCAAGATGAAGCTCCAGCTTTTTCAGACGCTCGCCGCGCTGGGATCGATCGGGCTCACAACGATCGTTCTCGAGCTGATCCGGCGCGGAAAGCTCCAGGACGAGCTTTGGGTCCCGTGGCTCCTGCTCGCCGTGACTCCCCTGCTGGCCAGCCTCTGGATGACGCCCTGGGCGACGCTGGCGCGCTGGCTCGGCATCGCCTACGAGCCCGCCCTGCTGCTCGCGCTCGGCATTCTGCTCGCCATGGGCATGATCCTCTACCTCACCGTGGTTCTCTCGACGCTGATGCGCCGGAACCTCCGACTGGTACAGGAGCTGGCGGTGCTGCAGCAGCAGGTCGAGCAGCTCGCCGAGGGCGCGGCGGGTGCCTCTCGCCCCCGGGCGTAGCCCGCTACGACCCCAGGGGCCGAGAGCCGGCGTCTCGACGACGACGTGGACGAGCCACGAGCGCCAGCAGCGCGACCGTGCCCGCGACGCTGAGCCGACCTCCCCAACGAACCGTGACGGGCGCGTAGCGAAACCGGACACGGTGAGGGCCGGGAGCGAGCTCGACCGCACGAACGAGGTGGTTTGCGCAGTGCAGCTCCGCTGGCTGGCCGTCGACCCGGACACTCCAGCCGGGAAAACAGGCGTCGGCGAGCACGAGGACTCCGGCCTCGGTCAGATCCACCTGAACCTCCACCTCGGTGGGTGACGGGTAGCGCACTCGGGCCGGGGTCGGCGGGCGCTGTGCGCGTGGGGCGTAGCGACCGCGCAGAGGCGACTCGACGAGGACCTGCCGGGCCGGATTGAAGTCCTTCGCGAGCAGAGCGTCGAGGGCCGCCTGCTCGTCATCGACGACGGTGGCACCGTACACCACCCAGGCACGGCCCAGACCGCTCTCGCGCCGGAAGACCGCAATGTTTCCCTCGCCGTATCGAGTCAGGCGATAACCGAGCGACTGGAACGTCGCGGCGAAGTCGCGTGGGGCGACGATGAGGCGTACGTCGAGCGTGTCGAGAAGGCCTGGACTGCGCCCCAGGGCGGCCCAGTCCATGCGCATCATCTGCGCGACGACACCGAGCCGTGAGGCAAGCGCGCGCGCGCGTGGCGCGGCCAGACTCCCCTCGAGACCGAAGACGTTCTCGACACGCTCGAGCAGCTGCGAGCCACCGCGAAGATCGAAGAACGAGAGCACCCGACCTTCGGGGTGCTCCGGGGGCGGAACGAGCGATGGCGTCCGCAGGGGGTGCGCCGGGGGGGCCAGCCGGCTGACCGGAACCCCGTACGGGTAGGCGGCGATCTGACCCGCGAGCGCGAGCCCCACCCCGCCGGCCGCCAGCGTACAGAAGCGGATCTTCCGCGATGCGGCCACTCCGGCGAGCATGAGGAGCCCACCCCCCCCGATCCCCAGCAGGTTGACCGTGCGTGAGGCGCCCACGGCGCCGGCTGCGGTGAGAATCGACGCCACGGGAGCGTGGGTGAGGTGCGGTACACCTGCAACGGGGTGCCATAGGCTCCAGAGGCAGAGCGCGGCCCAGCCGGCTCCCATCACGATCAGGATTCCCCGGCTGACCGGGGACCGCGACGCCTCCCCCCGCGCGGTGAGCCGATCCCCCCCCAGCGCAACGAGCCAGGCCAGGAAGAACTGCGATAGAAAGATCCAGACGTACGGCAGCCGCACCGCTGAGAATCCCGGCAGCACACGGAGCAGCCTCCAGCCGATCCATGTCATGAAGACGCAGGCCAGAAGCCCACCCGCCACCGGGATCGCGCGGCGACCTCGAAGGGCGATGATGGCGAAGCCCAGCAGCGCGGGCACCCCGACATCGAGCACCGGCACCGACACGCCGTGCCAATGCTCGACACCCAGGCCCGCTCGGGCGGCTCGACCCGAGTGCAGAACCAGCTCGGCAAGGGGCAACACCTGGAGCGCAGCGACGGCGGCTCCCAGACCGATCGCCAGCGCCAGGAGACCGAACGCTCGGCGAAGACGGGCCCACTCGAGGCTCGGCAGCGTCTGCAGCAGAAGCTGCAGACCCAGAAGCAGCCCGCAGTCCAGCACGAACTCCGGGTAGCCCGCGGTGAGCTGAACCGCGACCACACCAGCGAGCAGGGCCGCACCACGAACACCGGCACCCCGTGCGATCCGATTCACCAGCAGGAAGAGGAGCGGAACCCAGACGAGATTCGCGATCCGCACCGGGTGATGGTTCGAGAGCAGGAAGGGAATGTTCAGCGTCCAGAACAGCGCCCCCAGCGAGGCTCCGAACCTCCCGATCCCCTGATCCCGCGCAAAGACCAGAAAGAAGACCGCGAGCATCAGGAAGTGGCCGATCAGGAAGACACGGATCGCGAGCCCCGGATCGGGAATCAGGAACGCCAGCAGCTTCGGGAGGTAGAGTGCAGCCGGCTGGGCAGTGGCGAGGAAAGGGATCCCCCCCGATTCGTAGCGATTCCAGAGAGGGAGGATGCCGTGTAGGAGCTCCTGGTTGCCGAAAACGAACCTCGGCAGAAAGTAGGTCTCGAAGTCCCAGGTCATCGCCGAGCCGAGCTGCGGGGCTTCACGGTCCACACCCGGAATGACGAGCCCCCAGAGCAGGACGAGTGCGAGCGCCGCGGGCCAGATCGCGAGGACCAGGTCGAGGAGAATGGAGCGGGTGTCCCGCTGTCTCGACTCCGGTGGCAAGGTCCAGCTAGTATAACGTCACGCCGCGCTCCACGAACCGAGCGCCGGTCCCTTTGGTTTCCTCTTGCCTCCGGGGTCCATGCAACAGACGAAGCGGTTGAGCCCCTCCTGTGCCCTTTGCGGCGGTGAAGTCAGCCAGCACCTCTTCACGAAGGGAGGCCGAGCGTTCCTGCGCTGTGTCGCATGCCGTCTCGTGCGCGTGGATCCACTGCCCGAGCCGGAGCAGATCGCGCCTCACTACGATGCCTCGTACCGCGAGGGCACCTACGCGGCCTTTGCGGAGGCGGGCGGGACACGGGGAGGGATCGCATCGTATCGGCTGGAGATCGTCCGGGAGCTGTCGCCATCGGGGCTCTGGCTCGACATCGGCTGCTCCTCGGGCGATTTCCTGGAGGCCGCCAGCCGAGTCGGCGTCGAGGTCGAGGGCATCGACGTCTCCGAGGAGGCCGTGCGCCGGGCGCGGGCGCGTGGGCTTCGGGCCCGGTGCATCCCCGTGGAGGGCTTCGAGCCCGAGGCCCCCTATGACCTCGTGACAGCCTTCGACGTGATCGAGCACGTCCGCGACCCGCGCGGATTCGTGCGCAGGCTTCGCGACTGGCTTGCGCCACGGGGTCATCTCGTGCTCACGCTTCCCAATGTGAGCAGCGTCTATCCACGACTGCTGATGAGACGCCACTGGTTCTACTACCTGCCGCACGAGCACCTCTTCTACTTCGAGCCGCGCACCATCACGCGGCTGCTCCGCGAGGAGGGCTTCGGCGTGCAGCGTGTGTCCCGCGCTTACAAGCCCATGAGCCTCGCGTATGCGTCCAGGAACCTCCGCCTGTTCAACCCCACCCTGGGGGGGATCGCCTCTGCGGCGGTCTCCCTGCTCCCTCGTAGACTCGCGGAGCGAGACTGGAAGCTCTACGTCGGTGAGATGCTCGTTCTCGCCTTGCGGGACTGAGGGATCCCTTGCGTCACCTCGTCATTCTGCCGACCTACAACGAGGCCGAGAACGTCGAGCGCGTCGCCCGCGCGGTCCGGGCGCAGCGTCCCGCACTCGAGCTGGTCGTGGTCGATGACGGGAGTCCAGACGGCACCGCGGATCTCGTCGAGCGGTTGCAGAGGCACGATCGTTGCGTTCATCTGGTCCGGCGAAAGGGGAAGCAGGGCCTGGGCAGTGCCTACTGCGCGGGCTTCCACTGGGGGCTGGAGCGGGGCTTCGACACGCTCATCACCATGGACTGCGACCTCAGCCACGACCCGCACGAGCTCCCCCAGCTCCTCGACGCAATCAAGAGCTGTGATCTGGTGATCGGCTCCCGCTACGTTCCCGGTGGGCACATCGCGAACTGGCCGCTCCACCGTCGCGCGCTCTCGCGCTTCGCGAACTTCTACACCCGTGCCCTGCTGCGTTTACCGGTCAAGGACTGCACATCGGGCTATCGGGCCTACCGTCGGGAGGTGATCGAGCAGGTGGATCCCTTCGGGATCGCGGCCTCGGGCTACTCCTTCCTCGAGGAGATGGTCTGGCGAATCCATTGCGCGAGGTTCCGGATCCGGGAGATCCCGATCGTCTTCGTGGACCGTCGGGCGGGTGCCTCTAAGATCGATCGCTCCGAGATCTTCCGTGCCGCGTGGCACGTGCTTCGCACCGCGCTCAGAAGCCGGGGTAGATGAAGACGTGCGGCTCCGAGGGGGCCCAGAGCACGAGGGCGGTGATCGCGAGCGCGTAGAGCAGCGCGCGAAGCACGATCGCGCGCGCCTCGGGGCCGCGCTCAGCCGGTGAGAGCATTGCGGATCTCCCGTGCAAGAAGCGGCTCGAAGCCACCGAGGTCATAGAGCAGGTGGTCCAGGTCCATGAACGACTCGGCCGGGAGCCAGCGGCGGGCATCCACCACGTCGATGCCGTAGCGGGCCGCGATCTCCCGGATCCGACTCGCGCCACGCTCGGAGAGCCCCGGCCGGTGCAGCTCGCCCTTACGGTCGAGCTCGAACAGGGGGTTTTCGGGAAGGAGCACCACGAGCAGGGGCCATCCCTGCCGGTGCCCCGTGGCGAGGACGGCGTCGAGCGCCCGCGCATTGGTCTCGAGGTCCACCGGGCGGGGTTGGACGCTCGCGCGCTCGCGCACGTCCCGGAGGTGCCTGGGGTGTCCAATCTCGAGGTACTGGACGAAGCGCTCGAGGCTCGGCTCTTCCCGCCAGCGACGGTAGGCCGCCTCGATCTCCACTGCGCGGGCTGGCCCGCGTGCAAAGGCGAAGAGCTCCTGGGTGCTCCGAAAGCGCTCGGGCATCGGGGCCGCGGGGGGTGGGGGCCAAACACGCTCCTCGAGGGCCGCACGGGTGAGCTCCCGGAAGCGCCAGAGCCGCCAAACGGTACGCAGCCAGCGGTCCGCACGCCGGCTCCAGCTCTGCGGCGTCACGGGCCCATCGCTCCAACCGATCGACAGCAGCCGATAGGCGGGGCTCTCCATCTGCCAGTCCGCCGCGATGGAGAGATCCGCGCCGTTGATCGCCAAGACGATCAGGCGGGGCTCGAGACGATCGAGGTGCCGGGACAGCCGCTCGACCGTCACCGGACCGGCCCCGAAGATCGCGAGCTGCTCGACCGGCGCAGCGAGCTCTGGAGCCAGGCGGTCCAGCTCCCGCTCGAGCGAGCGAGGGCGCGTGGCGAGCAGCAGTCGAGAGTTGCCGATCAAAGCCACCGGATGCGCCACCTGCGCATCCCGTGCGTAGATCACGCGCAGTGCGTGATGGGTCTGCACGAAGACCTGCTCGCCATCTCGACGATCGACGAGAACGGCGTCACTCCAGAGCACGGGCGTGCGCGTGAGCGCGGCGTCGATCATGAGGATGAAGATGAGCGCGAGGCCCCAGGTACGCAGAGATGCTGACGCGCGGGTGGGCATGGGCGATACGTACCGGGCGCCCCCGGGGGTGTCAATTCCAGCGTGGATTGAGGCTGCCGGCGGGCGTGGGATAGACTCCGGAGATGCCGCGCACCGGGCTGCACCCCCACGGAGCAAGAGGGGAGGCAGGAGATCGGCTCGAGGCCGCGCAGACGCTCCCCGGAGCGCTGCGGGCCCTCGTCGAGCTCTCGCCCGACTTCGAGTGCCTGACGTTCGTGAACCGTGAGGGTCACGAGACGCGGGTCTCCCTCGCAGCGCTCTCGCAGCGTGCCCACGAGCTCGCGAGTGCGTTCTCTGAGCGGGGGCTCCAGAGACAGGAGTCGGTCGTCCTGATCCTGCCTACGGGGCCCGATCTCGTTGCAGCTTATTTCGGCACAATGCTGTGTGGAGCGGTCCCGGCGCTCCTGGCCGCGCCCACCCATCGCCTGACCGACGCGAGCCTGTACGCGGAGAGGGTTCGCGGGATCCTCGAAAATGCTGAGGCGCGCATCCTCTACTGCGACGATTCCGTGGCCACCGACCTGTACCGCCACGGGGCGGCCATTCCTTCCCGCACCGAGCTCGTCCGTCCCGCCGAAACGCGCGGCCTGTACGGGGAGCCCAAGCGGGCCGAGGTGGAGCCACACGAGATCGCCACGATCCAGTACTCCTCCGGGGCGACAGGAACGCCCAAGGGGGTGCTGCTCTCCCACCGGGCCATGCTAAACAACCTGCGAGCCGTCACCCAGGGGCTGGAAGTCGGGCCGGGGGACGTCAGCGTCAACTGGATCCCCCTCTATCACGACATGGGGCTGATCGACGGACTCCTCCTCCCCCTGCTGAACGGCTGCCCGACCATTCTGATTCCCACGATGGACTTCATGCGAGAGCCCGCGATCTGGCTCCGCGCCCTGGCGCGCTATCGAGGGACGATCTCTTTCGCACCCAACTTCGCCTATGCACTCTGCGCCCACCGGATTCCGGACTCGGACCTCGCGGATCTCGACCTCTCGTGCCTCCGGACCGTCACGAACGGAGCCGAACCCGTTCTGTCCCAGACGATCGAGGCTTTTGCGCGGCGTTTCGAGCCCCTGGGTTGTCGACCGGAGGCCATGACGCCCATCTGGGGAATGGCAGAGAACGTGACCGTCGCGACGGCGCATCCCGTTTCGCAGGCCCCCCTCGTCGAGCACCTCGATCCGCGCCGACTCTCCGAATCCAGCGTCGCTCGGCCCACGGCAGCCGGGGGGCTTCCATCGGTCTCGGTCGGACGCTGTCTTCCGGGCTGTGAGGTCGAGATCCATGCGAGCAATGGGGCCCGACTTCCCGAGCGTAGCATCGGCGAGATCTGGCTGCGCTCCGACTCGCTCTTTGACGCCTACCAGAAGGATCCAGCTCTCTCGCAGCAGGCGCTTCGGGCGGGCTGGTTCCGGACGGGCGATCGTGGCTATCTCGCCGATGGGAACCTCTTCTTCGTATCCCGCGAGAAGGATCTGATCGTGATCGGAGGCGAGAAGTACGCCCCGCACCACGTCGAGCTCGCCATCAACCGGGTTCACGGCGTACGCCAGGGCTGTGCCATCGCCTTCGGGTGGAGAAACGACATCAGCGGCACCGAGGAGCTGGCGGCCGTGGTGGAGACGAAGCTCCAGGATTCGAGCGACCTCGAGGCCCTTCGACGAGAGATCCGCACGACCGTCATGGAGACCGTTGGCCTCCCCCTGCGCCGCTTGAAGCTCGTTCCACCAGGCGGCGTTGAGAAGACGACCAGCGGAAAGCTCGCGAGGATGGCCACGCGGCGTCGCTATGCACAGGAGCTCCAAGATGGACGCTGAAACGGTCGAGAGGCAGATCCTCGCTTTTCTGCGGGAGCGCGTCGAGGAAGACCAGGAGACGATCCGACGGGATACCGCGCTCGTGAGCAGTGGTCTGATCGACTCGATGGATACGGTCCGGCTGGCGACGCATCTCGAACGGACCCTCCGACTCAAGATCCCCGACGAAGACATCAGCGTGGAGAACTTCGACTCGATCGCGAGGATCCTCAGCTACGTCGAAGGTCGGCTCGGAGGCTAGGCTCCTCTCGGGGGATCCAACCGCCGCCGATGCTTCCGCTCCTGCTCGGCTTCCTCGCGCTGGCGCCGCTTTACTGGCTGATGTCGGGCGTGCGCCTTCGACGAGACTTCCTCTCGCTGGCGAGCCTCACCGCGCTGGGCCTCTACGACTGGCGGCTGCCGGTGCTGATCGTTGCAGCCGCTCTGCTTCTGGCGGCTGCGGGGCGCAGAGCCTGGTCTGGGGGAACGGGAACCCGCCGCCTCGGTGCGGCCATGGGGCTCCTTCTGCTCGGCATCCTGTTCGTCGGAAACAAGATGGCAGGGCAGGGAGGCGGCGCCCTGCCGTCCCAGAGCGGTCTCGCGCTCCTGGGCATCTCGTACCTCGCACTGAAGCTCGCCGCCGCGTGGATCGAGCTCGCCCGCGGCCGGCTGATCGCTCCGCGCCCCCGTGAGCTGCTCGCGTGGCTGGCCTTTCTTCCGACCTATCCCAGCGGACCCATCGAGGAGCTCGAGCACTTCCGCTCGCAGGATCCCAGACCGACACGCGTCGGCGTACTCCAAGGTCTGGAGCGCGTGCTCTTCGGGTTGGTCAAGGCCCTCCTGCTCGCCCACTACCTGGGCGTGTGGGTGGATCCGATCCTGGCCGCGCCCGAAGGAAGGAGCTCCGGCGAGCTGCTGCTCGGGGTCTACGCCTCGACCCTGCGCTTCTACCTGGACTTTGCAGGCTACAGCGACATCGCGATCGGAATCTCGGCACTCTTCGGCTATGAGATTCGGGAAAACTTCGACTCACCCTTGGTCCGCCGGAACCTCGTGCAGCTCTGGCAGCACTGGCACATCACCCTCACGCACTGGCTGCGCACGTACATCTTCATCCCCGTCAGCCGCGGCCTGATGCGCCACAGCGGGAAGCGCTGGGAAGGCTTCGCGCTGGCGGCGGGTCAGCTCGCCGCCATGCTCTTCTGCGGCCTCTGGCACGGCCTGGGCTGGAACTTCGTGCTCTGGGGCGCACTCCAGGCACTCGGAATGATCTGGGTGGGGCTCGTGGCGCGGCCGATCGGCCGCCTGCTGCCGCGTAGCCTCGTCGCGTGGTGGCGGCACAGCCGGTGCGGATACGCGATCAGCACGCTGGTCACCTTCCACGCCTTTGCGCTCCCGACGGTCCTCGTCGTGGCGGACGTCGAAAGCTCACTCCACTATCTTCGTCTACTCTTTGCGGGATGAGGCGAGGCGACGGACACGGGGATCGCGCGCTGCACAACGGCTGGCGGGTCGGCCTGCTCGCGGCGAGCATCGGGCTGGCGGCAGGGATTGCTACGACCCGCCTCTGGAGGCCGAGCCCGGAGCCCACGGCAGCCGGGCCCGCACCCACCGTGGAGCCGACGAGACCCCAGCCAGTTGGGCCGGCTCTGGGGGCGCCAGGGGGGAACGAGCTGGCCGAGCTCCGCGCAAGACTGGAGGAGGAGTCGGCCATTCGCGAGGAGCTCGCGCGTGAGGTCGCGGAGCTTCGGGAGCAGATTCGCCTGCTGTCCGAGCTCACCGAGCCGCAGGAAGAGAGCCTTGAGACCAGCGAGACGCACAGCGCCGAGCGGACTGAGCCGGAGGAAGCGTTCGACGAGGTCGCGCTCGTGGCCGAGGGTGTTCCACCGGATGAGGCACGCTGGCTGCACGAGCGATTCGACGCGTTCGAGATGGAGCGTCTCGAGCTGCTCGATCAGGCGACACGCGAGGGCTGGTCTCGAACACCGCGTTATCGGGAGGAGCAGCGCGTCAGGAACTTCGCGCTGCGCGAGGAGCTCGGTGACGATCTCTACGATCGAATGCTCTTCGCGACCGGCCGCAAGAACCGCATCGTGATCCGGGACGTGCTGAGCCACTCCCCTGCGGAGGAAGTGGGACTGCGGCCGGGCGACGTCGTGCTCCGCTACGACGACCGGCGCATCTTCAACCCCTACGAGCTACAGAACGCCACGACGGGCGGAAGGCGCGGCGAGTCGGTCGCGGTCGATATTCTCCGCAACGGCCAAAGCCGACGCATCTACGTTCCGCGCGGCCCGTTGGGCGTGCGGATGCGCGCAGAGCGTCAGCCGCCGGTCCATCTACCCTGAGCCGGCCGTCGCTACACGCCTGATAGAATAGCCTCTGCGGTACTCGCCGGCTCGCCTACTGCGAGCCACCAGCGGGGAGGGGTGAATGACGGAGGCTGGCGACGGAGGCGGGGCCGGGCGCATCGTCGCGATCGACGTCATCAAGGCGACTGCGATCGTGGCCGTAGCATTCACTCACGCGGGCTTTCCGAGCTGGGATCCACGCTTCACGACATGGGATCGGCTTCTCACCGGGTTCTGGGTTCAGTTCCACGTTCCCGCATTCCTCATGATCTCGGGTTTTCTGTATCAGAGCTCGTCAGCGGTCCCCCTCCTCACGGTCGGCCGGCGTCTGATGCGTGTGCTGGTCCCCTATCTGATCGCTTCCGCCGTAGTTCAGCTCGGAGGATTCTCAACGGCGAAGGACTTTCGCGACGTCGTACTCCAGCTCCTCACCGCATCATCACTCGGGATCTACTACTTCATTTTTCTGCTGGTCAGCTTCATCCCCACGATATGGCCGCTCTCTCGGTTGAGCTCGAAAGCAACGTGGGTGGTTTTCCTGGGTGTGCTGGGCGCGACCCTCGGACTGGAGGTCTACATCCAGCTCCGCATGCATCCCGATCCGGATGCAAGCCTCAAGGTCCTGTTCTGGGTCATGCGAAGCCCGCTCAACTACTCTTACGCCTATTTCCTGGCCGGCTGGGTCGCCGCACAGCACTATCCCGGGCTTCGTGGATTCCCGATGGTTCGGTGGCGGCTGCTGGGCAGCCTGTGCGTGCTGGGTATCATGCTCTGGACCGCTGCACACATCTGGCCCGAGATCTGGATCGCAGCGGGCATCGTGCGCTTCGTCTACACGATGAGTGTCGTCGTCGGGCTGATCCTGCTGAGCGACCGGGCGTCCGAGCACCGTCTCGTGCGCTTTCTGAGCGAGACCACTCTGGGCCTGTACCTGTACCACCACATCTTTCAGCTCCTCGCTGAGCGGCACGTCCTATCCTGGCCCCCCCTCTTCCGCATCACGGTGCTCGCCCTGGGTGGGCTCGGTGCGGCCAGCCTGCTCTGTTCGCTCGGGCGCCGCTTGCTCGGCTCACGCGCCAAGACGCTGCTCGGGGCTTAGCGATCCGTCGCCGTCACGACCGCTCCCGAGGCACCACACATCCGGGTTCGGCTAGAATTCCCGCGGCTGGCCCCATGGAGAACGTGAAACCCGAACCCGGCGAGGTGACCGCCGTCCTTCCACGCCCCCGCAGGCGCTCCCTCGGCTTCTGGCCGCTGGCGATCCTTCTCCTGGTGCTGGCCGCCGCCCTGCGCTTCGATGCGCTCGACTCGGGGCTCCCCCACCTGCGCACACGGCCTGACGAGGACCCGGTGATCCAGCGCACGGCCGGACCGGCACGTGGCGAGTTCGACATCGACTGGACCATCTACCCAAGCGCCTACATCTACCTGTGCTGGATCTGGGGAGAGCTGGGGCTGCGCGTCGGCCAGGCCGTCGGTCAGCTCCCACCCGGCGACTATCTGACGACGCTGCACGAGGCGCCCGAGCACATCTTCCTGATCGATCGGTCCCTTTCGGCCCTGGCGGGCACCACCGCCGTACTGCTGGCGATGCTGCTCGCCCGGCGCGCCTTCGGAGATGCCGCGGGGCTCGCGGCGGGGCTGCTGGTGGCGACGTGCTTCCTGCACGCCCGAGACAGCCACGCGGTGAAGACCGATGTGCTCCTCTCGTTCTGGATCCTCGTGACGCTCCTGGCCCTGAGGCCGCTCGCATGCGTCGCGACTCTACGCAGAGGTGTCGTAGCCGGTCTGGCCGTCGGTGCGACGATGGCCACGAAGTATCCCGGAATCCTGCTCCTCGCTTCCGTCTGGGCGGCGGGGGTGATGGGCTCTGCGCGCCGCGGCTGGAGGCGCCTGGTCCCGACGCCGGTGATCGCTGCAGGCCTCGTGGCGGGCCTGTTCTTCCTGGCCACCTCCCCCTTCATGCTCTTCAACCGCGAGTCGCTGGACACCATTCTGCGTCTCGCTGCGATCGTCTTTCCCCAGGCGCTCGGCGGCCTGATGCCGGCTTCCGAGGAGGGGAGCCGCGGGGCCCTGACGATCCTGCCCGAGGCGCCCGGTCTGCGAACGCTCGTCTACCACGCACGCTTCTCGCTCTGGTACGGCGCGGGGCCCGCCGCGACTCTCCTCGCGCCGCTCGCGGTCGGCTGGGCGCTCTGGACAGCCAAGCCGCTTGCACGACTCGCAGCGATCACGTTCCTGACCTGGTTCACCGCCGCGAGCCTCTCACCGCACCTCTATGCACGCTACCTGACGCCCGTGATGCCCGTGCTGCTCCTGCTCGAAGCCGGACTGCTCGCGGTGGCCTGTCGCCGCTTCGCAGGCAGTCGATCCGGGCTCGCGCTCGTGTTGCTGACCACGCTCGTCGCTGCCCAGCCGCTGGCCAGCACGCTCGCCTTCAACCGGCTGGCGGCCCGGACGGACACGCGCGTGCTCGCCACCCGCTGGATGGCCGAGAACCTGCCGCAGGGTGCCCGGATGGTCGTGCTCGGCACACGGACCTGGAACTGGGGTGTTCCGGAGCTCCCGCCCAACGTGGTATGGGTGAACGCGAAGCCCGAGCTCGACGAGATAGTGCGGCGGCGGGTGGGGTACGTCCTGATGCACGAGCACGAGCTCTTCTCATCAACCGTGCAGCTGGAGCGGCGTGAAGCCCTGCTTCCCCGGCTGCGGCTTCTCGCAGAGTTCGACCCCTACAAGAAGGGCCGCAGCGACGCGGTGTTCGAGGGCTCCGATGCCTACTACATTCCGTTTCACGGCTTCGGCGCCATGGAGCGCCCCGGCCCGAGGATCCGGGTCTATGCCCTCGAGTGAGGGGCCGCGGTGAGCACGAGTCTGATCACGGGCAGCTCCGGCCTGCTGGGCCACTGTCTCATCGAACGCCTGGAGCGTCGCGGCGAGAGCCTGCGCCTGCTCGACCTCGAGCCGCCCGCCCCCGGGGAGAGAGCGGGGACGCACAAGTTCTTTCGGGCCGATGCCGGCGACGTCGAGGCACTCACACGGGCGGCCGAGGGCGTCGAGGTGATCTACCACCTCGCCGCCGCCCAGCGCATGAAGCCGCAGTTCGCGAGCTGGAGCGAGCCGGAGATCTTCGAGCGCAACCTGAATGGCGTGCGCGGTGTCCTCCAGGTGGCGGAGCGCTGCGGCGTCCGCAAGGTCGTGCACCTGTCCAGCTCGGGCGTCTACGGGATCCCCCGGACCAATCCCGTGCTCGAAGACCACCCCAAGGAGCCGCTGGGCGCCTACGGCCGCTCGAAGCTCCAGGCCGAGGCGCTCTGCCAGGAGGCGATCGCACGCGGGCTCGACGTGACGATCTTCCGCCCCATGAGCCTTTTCGGGCCTCAGATGACGGGCGTCTTCGTCATGCTCTTCGAGTGGGTCCGCCTGGGGCTCCCCGTGTACATGCTCGGCCGGGGCCTGAACCGCGTTCAGACGGTGAGCGCCTGGGACGTCGCCGAGGCGTGCATCCTGGCAGCGCGCGCGCCCGCCGCCGCTGGGGCCACCTTCAACCTGGGCTCCGCACCCGAGTCCGTCCCCACGGTCCTAGAGACGGTGCGGGCGCTCGTTGCGCACGCGGGCACGGGATCTCCGGTCGTGCGCATCCCGGCGGCCCTCGTCCGAGGCGCTGCCCGCACGCTCGGGCTGATCGGGCAGTCTCCCATCGTCCCGGAGCACTACCGGCTCGCGGATCGGGACTTCATCCTCGACATCCGAGCGGCGCGCGAGACGCTCGGCTGGGCTCCCGAGCACGACAACACGCGCATGATGCTCGAGGCCTACGATGCCTACTTGAAGGCCGGTGAAGACGCCCGCCAGCCGCTGCATCCGATGGTCCACCTGCTGAATCGGCTCGTACCCTTACCTCTGCTCCGCGCTCTCTCCCGTGTCTGAGTCGGCGCGTGCAAGAGCGGAAATCCAGAGGCGGTACTTCGAGGACGCCGACGCCGATCGCTTTCACTGGACCGTCTCCGCACCCGGCTTCGCCGAGACCGAGGACGCCCTGCTCGAACCGCTGCTCGCCCACGTCGAGAGCCCCTGTCTCGAGCTCGGCTGCGGCGAGGGGAACAACCTGACCCGGCTCAGCCGGCGGGCGCGCTGTATGGGAACCGATCTCTTCCCGCGCAAGCTGCGCTTCGCGAGGCGTCAGCTTCCCGGCGTCGGTCTCGTGGCCGCGGAGGCGTCGGCCCTCCCGTTCCGGAGCGGTGCCTTCTCGACGGTGTTCGTCCGGGATCTCCTGCACCACGTGCCCGATCCCGCCTCGACGCTGGCCGAAGCGGTGCGCGTGCTGCGGCCCGGCGGAAGCCTGCTGCTGCTCGAGCCGAACGGTCGCAATCCGCTCGTGCGCTTGCAGACCCACCTGATCCGCGCCGAGAGGGACGCCCGTGGCTTCGACCGGGAGCGGATCGCGGGCTGGCTGGCCGCCCAGCCCGTCGAGGCCATCCGGACCGAGATGCGTCAGGCGTTGCCCCTGCGCAGGCTCCTGCTCCACTACCGCTTCGGCCTGCCCTCGCTCGGCCGCCATCCCGGAGCTCGCCGCCTGCTCGCCCGCAGCGAGGAGGTGCTGGGTCGCTTCCTGCCGCGCTCCCGCTGGTCCTACGTCACTGCGGTGGCGCGCCGTCGGGCCGCAGGAAGTTCCCCATGATGCTGGGGTAGGCCTCACACGGCGTCCAGCACTGGGGACACCGAGAGTCCCAGATCTCGCGCTGCAGACGTACCGTCTCCGCTGAGCGCCAGATGCGCCCGAGATCGTAGTCCACCTCGCGCAAGTTCCCGAGCTTGTGGTCGTAGATCGTGCAGGGAAAGACGTTTCCCCAGGAATCGATGAAGCACGACGAGCGCAGGGCATGGCAGCGCATGGGCGTCCGGCCGGTCTCCAGGTAGCGCCGCACGCGGCGCAGGTAGGCGCGCTCGAGGTAGTCCACGGGCGAGAGGCCGAGGCCGCGCAGCTTCGCGTACGCCTCGGTGGCGCGCGCCAGAGCCTCGGGCGAGACGGCCTGGCGCAGCTTGAGCTCCGGATTGTGCAGGTAGTGCTCCGACTCGTGGACGATATTCACGTGGAAGTCCCGGTACTCGAGGTCCGGAACCTCTCGCTTGGCGGCCGCGAAGGCCTCCGGAAAGTGATCGACGTTCTCGGCGGAGAGCGTCATCCCGAGCACCACCTGCACGCCGGGAATCTCTCGCAGGCGCCGGAACGTCTCGATCTGCCGACGGTAGCCCCCCTCGACGCCACGGATCCGATCATTGGTCTCCTCGTCACCATCGGTGCTGATCGTGATCATCAGCCTCTCGGGCCCCATACGGGCGACCTCGCGCGTGCAACGAACAACCTGGTCGGTCAGGTAGCCGTTCGTCGGGTAGTGCAGCAGGAGCAGGTCCCGACAGTTCTCCAGGATCGTCTCGCAGATCTCCACGAAGTCCTTGCGAAGCGAGATCTCGCCCCCTGTGACGTCCACCCAGCTGAAGCGATTGGAGCGTTCGAAGAAGCGCTGGATCTCTTCGAGCCGCAGCTCGTCGCGAGGCTTCATCTGCCAGATGTTGCAGGTCTGGCAGCGGTAGTTGCACCAGTACGTGATGCAGAAGGTGAGCTTGAACGGGAACCCCGGACGCCGCAGGCTCGCGTGGGCCGCGCGGGACGCGAGCTTCGCATAGGGCCGCCAGCGCCTCATGCTCGTCTCTCCAGGTAGGCGCGAAGGGGAGCGTCGTCACGCAGGAAGCGCTCCTCGATCGCCCGGAGTACGTCCTCGGGGGCGATCGAGCGGATGCAGATCGGATCCGCACAGCGGCTCACCTTGAGATTGTAGTTGGTCAGGCAGGGGCTGCAGTAGAGATCACGATAGAAGACCAGGTCTTCGCTGCCTCCCGGGCCGTAGTGGGCGGGTGAGGTGGGCCCGAAGAACGCCACGACGGGCGTCCGCACCGCGGCTGAGATGTGCATGACGGACGTATCGTTCACGATCGTCAGGTGGCAGCGCTTGAGGAGCGCGGTGAGCTCCATGACACCGAGCCGGTCACAGGCGTCGATGCCCTCGTACTTCATGCGGCCCATGACCTCGCGTGTCAGCGTCCGCTCCTCGTCTCCCTTGCCCGTGAAGACCAGCACGGCCCCGAATCGCTCCACCAGACCGTCGCAGAGGGTCGCGAAGCTCTCTGGAGGCCAGCGCTTGAGGGGCACGCGGTAGAAGTTCGGCCCGCTGCCCACGTGCACGACGACCACCGGAAAGTGGTCGCTGTCGACGCCGTTCCCCGTGAGCAGCTTTTCCGCACGCGCATCGTCCTCGGGCTTGGTCAGAATGCAGGCGGGGGCCGGCGTCGTGTCGATCCCGAAGGGGCGCAGCAGGCGCATGAAGATCTGCGACATGTGCTCGCCATCGGTGTATACGACGCGCGTGGTGTAGAGCCAGCCTCGGCGCTGGCCATCGGTGTTGAACCCAATCCGCTCCCGAGCCCCGGAGAGATACCCGAGGATCGTGGAGAGCTTCACGAACTGCTCGAAGTCGATCACGACGTCGTAGCGCCGGGAGCGCAGTGTCCGCAGGGCACGTCCCAGGCTCCGGGCCAACGCGGGAATACCATCGACATCGACCCCGATGACACGATCCGCAGCCCCGCTGCGCTCAAGCAACGCGCGATTGCCGCTCATCGTCATGAAGTCGATCTCCACGTCGGGCCAGGCACGGCGCAGAGCGCCCAGAACCGGGAGCAGCATCACGATGTTGCCGAGCCCGTAGAACTTGATCGCCAGGACCCTGCGAGGCCGCGGAACGGCGGGGGCCGAGGGGCCCGGAGGGGTCGTGGCGCGCAGCGGGGGCTGGCGTGGCCCTCCCAGACGGGCGCGCAGGCGCGACCACGCAAAGAGGAGCGCGCAGAGGAGCAGACCGCCCCACGTGTCGATACGTCGGGCGAGCTGCATGTCGAGGGGCTGACTCATATCGCTCCCTCCCCCCCGGCGGCGACACGTCGCCCGGAGTGTACCACGCGCGCTCGCGAGAAGGTTCCCCTGCGGGTCAAGGCACCACGAGGCGGCAGACAGCCGGCAGCTTTCCGCGGTCGATCAGCGCTTGGCCAGCTGGTCCGCAAGAGCTCCGTGGCCGGCCGCTCGAGCGAGATCGGCTGGTGTCTTTCCGCGGTCGTCCTTCAGGTTCGGATCTGCACCGGCTGGGAGGAGGCGATTCACGACGGCCTCCTGGCCCTGCTGCGCCGCCACGTGAAGTGCGGTGCTCCCGCGGTCGTTGCGCGCATCGACCTCAGCACCCCGCTGGAGCAGCAGCGCGACGATGGCGTCGTCGCCGGCGGCGGCCGCCATGTGCAAGGGTGTGTAGTCATCCACGGTTCCGGCCCGGGGATCCAGACCTTTCTCAATGAGCCAGGCCACGAGCTCCCTCTGGCCCGAGAGCGCAGCCAGGTGCAGGAGCGACCAGCCACGGGCGTTGCGCTCGTCGAGCTTCGCGCCATGGGCGAGAAGGATCTCGATGACCCCGGTCTGGCCGGCCCCCGCCGCCATGAAGAGGGGGGTCACACCGCTCGTGTTCTTGGCGTGAAGATCCGCTCCACGCTCGAGCAGAAGCTTGACGACAGCCCCATGACCTTCACGCGCCGCGATGTGCAGCATGGTGTTCTGCTTCCAGCTGCGGGCCGACACGTCGGCACCTTCGTCGAGCAGAGCGCGCACCCTCTCGGCGTCTCCGGCCTCGACCGCCTCGTAGAGGGACACCTTGAGAGGCGGAGAGTCATCCCCGCAGCCGAGCGCCAGGACGGTCACCAGCAAAACACCCCCCAAGCCCAGCTTTCCGCTCACTTCTTGATCCTCCCCTCCAGCCCCCTGCTGAATGCTCTCACAGCCCCTGACGCTCGGCAATTCCGCCGGCTTCGGCTAGCGCACCTCCACCGTGACGCTGGCCTCCTCAAAGCAGCGGTGCACCTCCTGGCCGCCGATCGTCAGGCACGGCACGAGCTCATACTCCCCCGGCCGGCGCGGGGCTGGAACGATCGGCCAGAGCGTGAGGGTCTCACCCGGCGCGAGATCCGTGGGAAGCCTGTGAAAGCCGGGGAGCGCGCGCAGCTCCTCCTCCCCAGGCTGCCGCACCTTAACCTCCAGACCCACGAGCCCCGACCGAGCCACCCCCACCGCTGGCCAGGTCCGCCCCGAGCGATTGGTCAGGCGCATCGGCACCGGCAGGCCCAGCCAGAGTCGGTCGGTCAGACGGCGCTCGAGCGGAACGAGCTCGGCCTCCAGATCGTCCGACTCCAGACGCGCGAGCGGTGTTCCGAGTAGCGTCTCCCGCGGCTTCCGATCGACTCCGAGCTCGGGGCGGGGGCCGCCTCGAGAGGGGAGCTCGAAGATCCGGAAGTCCGAACTCTGCTCGCGCAGAACCGCACCGGCCTCCTCGAGAAGCTCCCAGGGGCGCCGCCCCGCTCGCGCCGGTCCGT
>JBHHVJ010000010.1:0-80556 GCA_046754285.1 Myxococcota bacterium
CATGCCACAAGCGTGCCAAGGCACGGCGCCCGCGGGATGCAGGCGCCAAGCGGGGGGTGTGTAGCCTGGTTCCTATTACGAGAACGAATCTTACGACAGGCGGAAGGCTTTGGGGAAAACGGGCGGGCGGGAAGCCCTACGGTGAGCTGTACACACGCAAAAGACTAGATAAGATACTGAAAATAAAATATATTCTCAGATCAATCCGCGAGGCCGCACTCCTTGATCTTCTGGAGCAGCGTCTTGTAGCTCACCTCGAGGATGCGGGCGGCCTTCTTGCGATTCCAGTTCGTCTGGTGGAGGACGCGCCTCAGCGCCTCCCGCTCAGCGGCCCGCGCCGCACGCCGGCCAATCTCGCGAAGTGGGATCTGCTCGGCGTCTTCGGCCGGCTCGGCCGCGTCGCTTTCCTCGGCGGCGTTCACGCCGCCGGCCGGCACCGGTGCCGGGGCCGGCACCGTGAGGATCTCGTCCATGATGGCCTCCTCGTTCTGGAGCACGACAATGCGCTTGACCATGTTCTCGAGCTCCCGGACGTTTCCCGGCCAGGGGTAGTCCAGGAACGCCTGCATCAAGCGCTCCGAGATCGCATCGAGAGGCCGCTTGTACTTGAGGCTGTACTGCCGCAGGAAGTGGTTCACGAGGACCGGGATCTCCTCGATGCGCTCGCGCAGCGGCGGAACCCAGATGTTCACCACGTTGAGGCGGTAGTAGAGATCCTCGCGGAAGCCCCCGCGGTGCACGAGCTCTTCGAGGTTGCGATTCGTCGCGGCCACGACCCGCACGTCGACCCGTACATCCTGGTTGCCCCCGAGACGGGCAAACTCCCCATCCTGGAGTACCTGCAGCAGCTTGGCCTGGAGCGGGGGGGACATCTCGCCGATCTCATCGAGAAATATGGTCCCGTTGTGGGCGACCTCGAACTTGCCCGGTTTGCGGGCGGTGGCTCCCGTGAACGCACCCCGTTCGTAGCCGAAGAGCTCACTCTCGAGCAGCTCTTCGGGAAGAGCCGCACAGTTGACCTTGACGAAGCGCTCGTCCGCGCGGGGCGAGAGCTCGTGGAGCGTTCGGGCCACGACCTCTTTGCCAACCCCGCTCTCCCCGTGGATCAACACCGTCACGTCGGCGTCCGCCACCTGCTCGAGCGTGTCGCGGATGCGGGTCATCTTGTCGGAAGCCCACAAGAAGCTGGCCTGCTCGCGAACCTCGTGCTCACGCAGGAGCTTGCGCAGGTCGTCCCGCTCGGCCTTGATGTCCTCGGTCTCGAGAACCTTGCGCAGAGCGATCTCGAGCTCCTCCTCCTCGAAGGGCTTGTTGATGTAGTCCGCCGCCCCGAGGTTGATGGCATCGACGATCGTGCCGGCCTTCCCGACCACGGAGAGCATGATCACGGGGATCTGGGGATGGGCCTCCTTGATCTTCGCCAGCGTCTCGATGCCGTCCATCTCGGGCATCATCACGTCGAGCACGATCACATCGGGGCTGGCGCCACCCCGGAGAAGCTCGAGGGCACGCTGGCCATTTTCGGCGAGCAGGACGTCGTAGCCCTTCAGGGGCAGGAGATTCTTGAGATAGGTTCGAATCACCTCGGCATCGTCGACGACCAGCACGCTGCGCCGCACGGGTACCGTACGCGCTTCCCCTGTCCTCCCGGTCGCCATGTGCCTCCCCCCTACCTCTGGACGGGCAGCAGCACCCGAAAGAGACCGAAGCCCTGCGCGGGAACAGCGTGGATCGAGCCCCCGTGCGCCTCGACGACCTTCCGGCAGATCGCCAGACCCAGCCCGACCCCCGTGCGTCCGGAGCCGCCCAGCCGCCCGCGCGCGAAGGGCTCGAAGATCCGCTCGGCCTCCTCGGACTGCACACCCGGCCCCTCGTCGGCGACCGAGAGGCAGAGCCACGGTCCCGTCTCGAGCTCGACCTCATGCGTGGCCACGCGAACGGAGCCGCCCGGCGGTCCGAACTTGACGGCATTTGCGAGAAGGTTCACGACCACCTGCTCCAGGCGCTGCGCGTCCGCGCGGACACCGTCGTGTTCCGCCTCGAGCTCCAACGCGAGCGTGATCCCGTTCCGCTCCAGCAGGGGCCGCGTGGCCGCAACCGCCGCACCCACCACCCCATGGAGATGGGCGGGCTTGCACACGATGCGCTGAGCCTCCGGTCCGTCGGGCCGGCTGAGCTCGAGGAGATCGTCAAGCAGACGCCCGATCCGCTCGCTGGCTCTCAGGGTCTCCTGAAGGTACTCACGGGCCGCAGCACCGAGCTCCCCGGCCGCACCTCCGAGCAGCATGCGCAGGTAACCCCGAATCGCGGTACAGGCGGTCCGGATCTCGTGCTCGATCATCGCGGGAGCCTCGCCGTCGAGTGGCGTCGGAGGCGCCGCCCCCGAGCTGCGTCGTCGCACCTGGTGGCTCAGCCTCCAGACTTCCTCCTCGAGCTTCATCTCGCGCGATCGATCCACCACGAGGTAGACGCCCGGGGCGAGCTCGCGCAGTGCGACGGGGACCAGGCCGCCCCGTGGATCACGCAGGCGAAGCGTGTGGCCGGCCACGGGGCGGGCGAGTGCGCTGCCGTCGCCATCGCAGAGGAACTCCCCCAGCCGACGACCCAGCAGCTCTCGCCGCGGCCGGCCGAGCATGCGCACCAGGGCGCTGTTCACGCCCACCACGCACCCCTCCGCCAGCTTGAGAACGCCGTCCTCGAGACCCTCGAGCACCTGCTCGAGGGTGAGCGGGAATTCCGCTTCGGTCGCCGAGGGTCTGCCTGCCGGGTCATAGTGCATCTTTCCCGTGTTATCGGGTTTCCGGGTCCAATCACTTACCCAAAAGTGTACCTTTCTTTCCTCGGGCGCTGGGGCCGGTGGCCTCATTCACGTGCAACGTCAGCGGGCAAGCGTCCGGAACGAAAGGCTTTGATGGATTCAGTGCGGCGCCGAATGGAGGAACTCATCCGCGAGATCGAGCTCCACGACTACCGCTACTACGTACTGGACGACCCCCTGGTCTCGGACGCGGAGTACGACCGGCTCGTCCACGAGCTCCGCGAGATCGAGGCGCGGCACCCGGAATGGGTCACGCCCCGCTCCCCCACCCAGCGCGTGGCCGGGGCGCCACGCGAGGGATTCGCCCCCGTGGAGCACATGGTGCCGATGCTCTCGCTCGACAACGCCGCGCACGAGGAGGAGGTGCGGGCGTTCGATGCACGTCTGCAGCGCTTTCTCGGCCGCGACGACCCCATCCCCTACGTCGCCGAGCCCAAGTACGACGGCATCGCGGTGGAGCTCCGCTACGAAGACGGCGAGCTGGTGCTCGGCTCGACCCGCGGAGACGGGCGAACGGGTGAGGACATCACCCACAACCTGCGTACGATCCGCTCCCTTCCCTTGCGCCTGCGCGGCGACCGCGCGCCGGAGCTGCTCGAGGTGCGGGGGGAGGTCTTCATGCCGCTGGCCGCTTTCGAGCGCATGAACCAGGAGCGATTGGAGCGGGGGGAGGAGCCCTTCGCCAACCCGCGCAACGCGACCGCGGGCACGCTCCGCCAGCTCGACCCGCGGGTGAGCGCGACGCGCGATATGGACATCTTCGTCTACGGCATCGGCCGGGGCGAGGGCGAGCTGGACGTCGCGAGCCATCACGAGCTGCTCGAGCGCCTGCGCGAGCTCGGCCTAAAGGTGAATCCACGCTTCCAGACCAGCCTCGGAATCGACGGTGTGATCGAGTTCCATCGGCAGCTCGAGCTGGATCGCAACGCCTTGCCCTACGAGGCGGACGGCTCCGTGGTCAAGGTCGATGACCTCGAGCTGCGGCGCGAGCTCGGAGCGCTGAACCGATCGCCACGCTGGGCCCTCGCGTACAAGTTTCCACCGCAGCAGGAGACCACGCAGGTTCGGGAAATTCGCGCCTACGTCGGTCGTACGGGCACGCTCACGCCGGTGGCCGTGCTCGAGCCTGTTCGCATCGCGGGCGTGACCGTCGTCCATGCGTCGCTTCACAACCAGGACGAGATCGATCGTCTCGACGTCCGCGTGGGAGACAGCGTCTTCGTCGAGCGTGCGGGGGACGTGATCCCCAAGATCGTCAAGGTCGTCCGCGAGCGCCGCCCCCCGGGCACCCAGCCCTACCGTCTGCCCGATCGCTGTCCCGTCTGCCACGCCGCCACGCTCCGAATCGAGGGCGAGGCCGCGGTCCGCTGCCCGAATCTGCGCTGTCCCGCGCAGGTCAAGGAGCGGCTGCGCCACTTCGCAAGCCGCGAAGCTCTGGATATCGACGGCCTCGGCGAGAAGCTCATCGATCAGCTCGTTGAACGCGGCTGGGTGACACGACCGAGTGATCTGTTCGAGCTGCGTGCCGAGCCGCTCGTGACGCTCGACCGCATGGGCCAGAAGTCGGCCGAGAACCTCCTGGCGGGAATCAAGCGAGCTCGACACACCACGCTCGACCGTCTGCTCCTGGCGCTGGGCATTCGACACGTCGGCCAGCGCGTCGCGTCGGTGCTGACCGCCAACCTCGGCAGCCTGGACCGGCTGCTCGCCGCAACGACCGAGGAGCTCGAGAGCCTCGACGAGGTGGGGCCGATCATCGCCCGAAGCGTGCGGAGCTTCCTGGACGACCCCGCCAATCGCGAGGAGCTCGAACGCCTCCGTCAGCACCTCCAGATCGTGCCGCCTCAGGAGAGCCTCAAGCCCGAGGGCGGTGGGCCACTTGCGGGCAAGAGCGTGGTGATCACCGGCAACCTCTCCGAGCCCCGGGCCCGGGTGCAGGCGAGAATCCGTGCGGCCGGCGGCCTCGTGAAGAGCTCGGTCACGGCGCGAACCGACTACGTCGTCGCGGGCGAGAAGCCCGGCTCAAAGCTGCGCAAGGCCGAGGAGCTCGGCATCCCGATCCTCGACGAAGCCGGCCTTCGCCGCCTGATGGGACCGTCCCGGGAAACGGGCTCGCCCTCGACCCAGGACGAGACCGATGGGCGGCCATCGTAGGACTGCAAGCGTGCCCTCGAACCCGATCCCCTGCTCTTCCCCGAGTTCCCGCGCTGCGCGGGGACGTGGCTCAGGATTCCCTGCCGACGGGTGAGGCAGCGCGCAGCGCGGCGAGAACCTCGCGGTAGGCCTGGCTGCGGGGGATTCGCGCCTGCTCGGCCAGCTCGCGGGCGGCGTCGCGAGGGGAGAACCCGCGGGCGAGCAGTGCGGCGGCCCGCTGAGCGACGGGAGGCTCTTCCGAGCTCCCGACGGACGTGGGATCCAAGGATGCCTCCGCTTCCGGGCCTCCGATGACGAGGGTGAACTCACCGCGTTGCGGGATGGGAGCGGGCTCACCGAGTCGGCCGCGCCAGACCTGCTCGAAGCGCTTGGTGAGCTCCCGGGCGACCACCACCGGCCGCGGGCCGAGCGCGGCGTGCAGGTCGGAGAGTGTTGCGGAGACGCGCCCCGGAGCCTCGAAAAGCACGAGGGTGCCGGGCAGCTCCCGCAGGCGCTCCAGCCATGTGGAGCGCGCACGACCCTTGCGCGGCAGGAAGCCCACGAAGCTGAACGGTCGGAGGTCGAGGCCGCTCGCGACGAGCGCCGCCAGGATCGCCGACGGACCCGGCACGGGAATTACCTCGTGGCCCTCGGCCAGTGCGGCCCGCACCAGCCGCGCCCCCGGGTCCGAGAGCAACGGAGTTCCCGCATCCGAGACCAGCGCGATCTGCGCGCCCGCGGCCAGGCGGCGCAGCAGCTCGGGGAGGCGTCGCTCCTCGTTGTGCGCATGCAGGGAGAGGCGTCGTGTGCTCACACCAAAGTGCGTGCAGAGCCGTCCGGTCCGCCGGGTGTCCTCGCAGGCGATCAGGTCGGCCTCGCGCAGCACGCGAAGAGCCCGCGGGCTCAGGTCCTCGAGATTCCCGATCGGAGTCGAGACGACATAGACACGCCCGCGCGGCTCGGATACCGTCATGGCCTCTCACCCCGCGTACCGAGGGATGCGCATGCCCGACCGTCGCGGGACCTCTCGGGCGAGCCGCCCGAGCCGACGTGAGCTCGGTCGGCTCGGAGAGCGGCTCGCCGAGGACTTCCTCCGCCGCCAGGGGTTTCGCATCCTAGCCCGCAACCTGCACCTGCGCCACGCCGAGCTCGATCTCCTGGCGCTCGAGGCCCGCACGCTGTGTTTCGTCGAGGTTCGGCTGCGCCGCAGCCTGGGTCTGGGCTCAGCCGCCGAGTCGGTGACGCCGCGCAAGCAGCGCCGGATCGCAGCCGCAGCGGCACACATCCTCGCCACCCATTCGCTCCCGCCTCATGAGGCGCTGCGCTTCGATGTCGTCGTGATCGACGCACGCTCGGATCCCCCACGGATCGAGCTGATCCGTGCGGCCTTCACGATCTGCTGAGCTGGCTCGCGCGATGCCGCCCCCCGGCCTCAGAGCGCGAGCCTACCCAGCGATCCGACGCTGAGGACGCGCCACGCCGCCTCTCAAGCGGAACGAACGACCAGCGTGCAGGCGGCCTGGTCCGCCCAGTCCCCCTTCTCGCGAGCGATCTGGACGACCTGCACCGCCGAGGACAGCCGTCGAAGCGCTTGGGCGAGGCCCGCCATGCGCTCCGAGTCATCGAGGGGGCATGCGGGCCCGAGCAGCAGGGGCAGACTGAGGTCCGGAGCGATCGCCTCCAGCAGGGCAAACCGGAACGCCAGCTGGACGGCGGCCCGGGGGCCGGCGCGAAGGCTGGCAAATGGAATCACGTCTCCCTGCTGCTCCCCACGCAGCAGCCAGCCCTCAGAGTCGTGCCGGCGGGCCTGCTGGAACGCTCCCCCGCTCAGCAGGCGTAGGTAGAGCGGCAGCAAGGGCGCGAAGCGCTCCCGCACCTCGACGTCGGCTCGCCCCGTCATGAGCGCCGCGGTACTCTGCAACGCGTCGAGCTCTGGGCCGTCATCGGGGTCGGCATCCGCGGGCTCGTCCGCGCCCGGCCGTATCCGCTCCGGGACCGATGGGGCAAGCCTGGCGATCTCCGCTCGGATCTGTGCGGGGTCGCGCAGCTTCTCGAGCTGGGCGAGCTCCGACTCGATCTCGGCAAACTCGTCGCGCTCGGCATCCGGAAGCGCTGCGTGGATCTCCTCGAGCTGACGTTCGACGTCGCGCAGCCGTGCCAACGTGCCGCGGTAGTCGGCGGCCTCACGGGCCAGCGCCTCGAGCGAGGCGTGCCCGAGCGTCTGCATCAGCCCCCGGATCGACGCGCTGCGGCGCTCGAAATCCCTCTCGATCTCGCGCTCACGGACACGCAGCTCCGCCAGCGACGCCTCCACCTTGCCCATGCGCCGTCGAGCCGCCCGGGAAACCAGAAGCGCGGCCCCGACGGAGACGCCTCCTCCTCCACCGAAGAGGTAGAAGAACGGATGGGCGAGCAGGCCCGCGAGCCAGCCCAGGACCATCAGCGTCACTCCGATCCACAGCGGGAAGTCCTGACGGGCAGGAATGCCCCGCAGCTCGCTGCGCTCGTCCAGGAGCTCCCGGCGGGCCTGCTCGATCGCCACGCGCTCCCGCGCGCGCCGGGCCTCCAGCTCGTTCACTTCCTCCAGCCGGGCCTCGAGGTCTTCGATGGCCTCACCGAGCACGCGGCGACGCTCCAGCTCCTGACGGAGTCGCTCCCGATCGGCCTGGAGCGGTGCCAGACGCTCGCTGGACCGGCGCAACTCCCGGATCCGCTCCTCGAGCTCCCGACGCCGAGCGCGGCCCGCCTCGGCCGCGTGGAGCTCCGCCTCGAGCTGGGCCCGTCGCTGCGCGCTCCGCGAGGGCGGTGCGCTCGAGACCGCTCGGGGGGGTCGCTCCGGCTGCCGCGAGGCCGCTGCGATGTCGCGGCACTCATAGAGCAGGCGGAACTCGCTCTGTGCCGGCAGCCCGGCGCGGCGGAGGGTCGCACTCAGCTCGTCGGGATCGAGCGTGAGGCGCTCGAATCGTCCCGACTCGGAGCGGTACCGCGCCAACGCGAGGCGCTCACGATCGAAATCCACCACGATCCGGTAGACCTCAGAGGCGAAGGAGAGGGTCAGGCCCGCCCGAGCCGGCTTCTGCGAATCGGGATCGCGCCAGAGCTCGAGGTGCCCAAGCTCGTTGCGGGGATAGAGAAGCGCGCAGACAAGATCCACCAGCGCCCACCCCTCGCTGGGGTCCTCGCTCAGTACCAGGTTGTAGCCGCGGTCCAGCGCAAGCCGGTGCTCTCCCTTCGGGGCTCGCAGACCCTGCGCGAGGATCCCGTGGATCCACATCCCGGCTACTTCCCGGTCCTCCCCTGGTGCTGGGAGCGCTCCCGAATCCGGGCCGCCTTCCCGGTGCGCCCGCGCAGGTAGTAGAGCCGTGAGCGACGCACGCGACCTCGCGCCCCGACCTCCAGCTTCGCGATCATCGGAGAGTGCAGGGGAAAGATCCGTTCGACCCCGACGCCGTAAGACATCTTGCGGACGGTGAACGTGGAGTGGATTCCACTGCGCCGGCGCACGATGACGACGCCCTCGAAGACCTGGATGCGCTCCTTCTCTCCCTCCTTGATGCGGACGTGCACGCGCACGCGATCCCCGGGCCGGAACTCGGGCAGATCGCTCCGCAGGCTCTCGCGTTCGATTCGGGCCATCTCACTCATCTCCGATCTCCTCAAGGATTTGTCGGTCCGACTCATCGAGCGCGGCACGTTCGAGAAGCTCGGGCCTTCGCCGATGGGTCAGGCGCAGCGACTCGCGCTTGCGGTAGCGCTCGATCTCCGCATGGTTCCCCGAGAGCAGCACGTCCGGCACCGCAAGCCCCCGGAACACGCTGGGCCGGGTGTAGACCGGGTGCTCGAGCAGCCCAGCCGAGAAGGAATCGTGCTCGGGCGAGCTCGGGTTCCCCAGGACGCCCGGGATCAGCCTGCTGACCACCTCCAACACGACGAGCGCCGCCACCTCCCCTCCCGAGAGCACATAATCCCCAATCGACAGCTCCTCCGCACCCGTCACCTCGAGGATGCGCTCGTCCAGGCCCGAGTAGCGGCCGCAGATCAGCACGATCTGTCGCTCGCGAGACAGCGCGCGAGCCCGCTCCTGATCGAGGGTCCGGCCCCGCGGACCGAGCGCGATCACACGGGAACCCGGCTCCGCGACCGCCTCGACCGCCGCCACCGTGGGCTCGCAGCGGAGCACCATGCCGTCGCCACCCCCGTACGGCGCGTCGTCCACGGTGCGATGGCGATCGGTCGCGAAGGCTCGCAGGTCGGTGATGCGGACGTCGAGCCGACCATCGGCCCGGGCCTGTCCCAGGATCGCGCACTCGAGGTGGGGCTTGATCAGCTCCGGAAAGAGCGTGAGGACATCGATGCGCGGTCCGGCCGCCATGCTCACTCCCCCTCCAGCAGGCCTGGCGGCGGATCCACCCAGAGCTCGCCGGCCGCACGATCGAGCCGCCTGAGCACCGTCCGGAGGGCGGGCAGGAGCCACTCGCGCGTACCGTCCCGGATCACGAGGACGTCGTTGCTGCCCGTCGGCCAAATCTCCTCAATCACGCCCAGCAGGGTTCCGGAGGAGAGGCGGCAGCGCAGCCCGATCAGCTCCCGCCAGTAGTACTCGCCGGGCGGCAGCGGCCGAAGCGCGGCCGCAGGAATCGACAGGGCCGCGCCCCGCCAGACTTCGGCCTCGGTCCGTGAGCCAATCCCCTGGACCCGCAGCCGGACGCGCATCCGGCCGTCCCGCAGCCTGCCGGCCACCTCGACCGCGTCGAGGCGTGCGCGACGCTCCCCGGGTCCGCCGAGAAGGCGGACGTCTTCGCCGGGGATCAGGTTCTCCGCATCCTCACCGTGAAGCTGGACGAGCAGATCGCCGCGCAGCCCGTGCGGGCGCAGCACCCGCCCAATCTCCACCAGCGACTCGGAGCCGTCGGACCGGCTTGCCGGGCTCCATCTGGAAGCCGCGCTGCCCATGCCATCTCACTCCGCGCCACTCGCATCGTGCGCGAGGATCTCGAGTTCCTGGCTCGCTCCTCGCCGCGCGGAGGCGCGGAGCACCGAGCGCAGAGCCTGCGCCGTCCGTCCACGGCGGCCGATCATCAGACCCAGATCCTCCTCGGCCACACGGAGCTCCAGGCGTCTGCCCGGCTCGACGTCCCGCACCTCGACCTCGTCCGGGCGGCTGACCAGCGTGCGCGCGACGAACTCGACCAGCTCCTTCATCGCGGGGCCCCTGCTAGCCGGCGGCCGGGGCGTCGCCGCCCGCGGGAGCCACGGGCTCGGCCTGTGCCGGCTCCGCCTGCGCCTGAACTCCCTCCCGGCGCCAGCGCCGGACCAGGGAGCGAACCGTGTCGGACATCTGGGCCCCACGGCTGAGCCAGTGTTCCAGAGCCGAGGGGTCGAGCGTCACGGCACCGTCCCGGCGCGGCTCGTACGTGCCGAGCCGCTGCAACACACGGCCCTGCCGCTGGCAGCGCCCATCGACCACGACGATTCGATAGGAAGGTCGCTTGGTTGTTCCGGTGCGAAAGAGACGAATCCTGACCATCACTCGGGCTCCGTGGAGATCGCGGGCAGGCGCGAGCCGACCAAGCTATAAGGGCTTACCGGACCCGTCAACCTGACCCGCCCGTTCGGCATCCTTCCGGCGCGAGCAGGCCTCGCAGGCGTAGCGCACGGCATGCCGCCGGCCCAGCCGATCGTAGCCCTGGTCCAGCGCCACGCGCCGAACCCTCGGGCTCTCTGCGCCGCAGAAGTCACAGCGCAGGGTGATGGGTACGCGCCCGTCGGCGAGTCCTTCTGGCATCGGCGAGAAGGTAACAGATCGCTCTGCTACGATGGTCCCGTGGGGGAGCGCGGGAGGCAGCAGAACCGAGGGCGGGACCGAGAGCAGGGTCGACGGGGCGGAGCCGAGGAGGTCTCTGCGCTGCTCCCCAAGGTCTTGGACGAGCTCGGCCTCGGCGAGGCCTCGACCGGCGCGGCGCTGCTGCGTGCCTGGGACGAGGTGCTGGGCGAGCCGCTCGCCTCTCACTGCCGACCCGAGGGAATCCGGCGCGGCGTGCTCCACGCGCGCGTGCGCGACTCGGCCTGGATGCAGCGTCTCCATCTCGAAAAGCCCCGGATTCTCGCGCGGCTGGCGAACGTTCTCGATGAGGCGGCCCCGTCTGAGCTCTGTCTGCGTCTCGGCCCGCTCGACCACTGAGCGAGGCGGGGGGGCTCAGGCCATCTCCCGCAGCAGCAGGCCGCTGGGGATCTTGGGGCTGAAGAACGTGGACTTCTGGGGCAGCACGGCTCCCTCCTGAACCACGCGAAAGAGCGTGTCGGGGTCGAGCGGCTGGAGCAAAATCCCTAGCCTGATCTCCCCGCGCCTCGCGCGGGCCAGCACGCGATCGGGGCGCGCGTCGAAGCGGAGCGGGCCACCGAGGGCCGGAAGGATCTCCTCGTGCAGCACCTCCACCGCCGTTCGCTTCCCACGCGCCCGGCTGGCCAGCAGACGATCGCCGGCGGAGTCGGCGAGCACGAAGGCATCCGAGTCGCTGCGCTCCGCGAGCTTCGCCAGGAGCGGCTCCGCGGGCCCGTCGGGCGGAAGCGGCTCGAGCGAGAAGCCGGTGGCTTCGAAGACCGCACGCGGATCGCTCTCGATCTCGTTCAGCACCCGATGAATGGCCTGGATGTGGGAGCCCGGGTCGAAGGCGTTCACGAGGTAGGCGAGGACGAACTCGTGTGGATCGTCGGGGCCGGGCGAGGCCAACCTCTCGCGACACTCGTCGCGGTAGCGCAGCATCGTCTCGTAGCGGTGGTGACCATCGGCGATGATCAGCGGGCGGTCTGCCAGGAAGGCGCGGAGCGTCGCGATCTGTGCGGAATCCTGCAACGCTCCCAGGGTGAGCTCCACACGCGCCGGGCTCGTGCAGCGAGTGAGCGAGGTGCGGGAGAGAGCCCCATCGAGCTGGGCGTCGAGCTTGGCATCCCGATCCTCGTAGAGAAAGAAGAGCGGCTCCAGATTGGCCCGCACGGCCCGGGTCAGTCGCAGGCGGTCCCGCTTGGGCCCGGCCATGGTGCGCTCGTGCGGAAGCACGACGCGCTCGTCGTAAGAGGCCAGGCGCACGAGCGCCAGAAAGCCACGCCGCACGCGCCCGTCGGGCACGCGCTCCTTGAGCACGTAGATGGCGTGGGCCGGATCGCGCGCCAGCACACCCGCACGCTTCCAGCGCTCCAGCGTCGCGGCGGCGCCGGTGTAGTCCCGTTCGCCCTCGGGTCCGGGCGGGAGCGTGAGATGCACGATGCTCTCGGGCTCGCGCGCGAGCGCTTCGCGCTCCTCGGGGCTGATCACATCGTAGGGACCCGCAATGCGCGACGTCGGGTCGCCCACGAAGCGCAGGGCGCGGAACGGTCGGACGTCGCTCATGCCGCGAGGCACTCCATGAGCTCGCGACGGGAGAGGGCTCCCTCACGCAGCAGCTCGAGCGTGCCGTCGGCAGAGACGGCAAGGACCGTGGAGGGCGGCCGTGCACCGGCCGGCGCCCCACCGGCCACGGGAAACGTCGCGCCGAAGAGATTCTCCACCTCATGGATGTCGCGGCAGGGCGGCGCACCGCTGCGGTTGCAGCTCGTGGCGACGAGCGGGCAACCCGTGCTTCGGGCGAGCGCGGCCGCCGTGGGATGCGGAGAGCAGCGGAAGCCCACGCGCCCGCGGTCTGCAACGGTGGCGAGCTGCCTGCGAGCCGGACCGATCACGAGGGTCAACGGACCGGGCCAAAAGCGTCGCGCCAGCCGCTCCGCGCAGGCGGGAAGCTCGGGCACCCACGACTCGACCGCGTCGAGGCCGGTGATCAGGACGGGAAGCACGCGGGAGGGATCCCGACCCTTCAGCTCCAGGACGCGCCGCACGGCCTCGGCTGAAGTGGCGTCCACACCGAGCGCGTAGACCGTCTCGGTGGGGTAGGCCACGACCTCGCCGCCCCGCAGTCGCCGGGCGGCTTCCTCGAGTGAGACGATCACCGCTCCAGCGCCCCGACGCCGCGCTGGGCGATGTCACGCCGCATCCGCATGCCCTTGAAACGAATCTCGCCGGCGACGGCGTAGGCGCGCTCGCGGGCCTCGCGGAGGGTCGCGCCCCGTGCCGTGACCCCCAGAACACGCCCCCCCGCCGTGACCCAACGATCGGCAACGAGGCGCGTCCCCGCATGAAAGACCTTGGCCTCCGCGTGCCGTGCCGCGCGATCGAGACCCTGGATCTCGAAGCCGGTCGCGTAGCCACGTGGATAGCCGTCGCTGGCCAGCACCACGCAGACCGCGGGCGCGCCAAAGCCCGGCATCTGCCCGAGCTCGGCGCCGAGGTTTCCGCGCGCGGCACCGAGCAGCAGCGGAACGAGATCGGACTCCATGCGGAAGAGCAGCGGCTGGGTCTCGGGATCGCCGAAGCGGACGTTGAACTCGATCACGTGGGGCTCACCGTCCACGAGCATCAAGCCCACGTAGAGCACACCCCGGTAGGGGGTGCCCGCCTCGCGCAGAGCCTGGAGCAGCGGCCGGACGATGCGCACCTCCACCCGGTGCTGGGCGTCCGCATCGAGAAAGGGCGTGGGAGAGTAGGCGCCCATCCCCCCGGTGTTCTCGCCCCGATCTCCGTCGAGCGCACGCTTGTGGTCCTGGGCGGCCGCCAGGCGGACGGACGTCTCGCCATCGCAGATGGCATAGAAGGAGGCTTCCTCCCCGACCAGCTTCTCCTCGATCACGAGCCTCGCCCCCGCGGCGCCGAAGCGGCCCAGCTCCATGGCCTCATGGACCGCCTGGACGGCCTCCTCCGCATCGTCGCAGACACTCACGCCCTTCCCCGCGGCCAGGCCGTCGACCTTCACGACCAGCGGCCGCCGCTCGGCCAGAACGTAGCGGCGCGCCGCCGAGGCGTCGTTGAAGATCCGGTAGGCCGCCGTCGGAATCCCCAGGCGCTGCATCAGCTCCTTGGCGAACGCCTTGCTGCCCTCGAGACGCGCAGCCTTTGCGCTCGGTCCGAAGACCGCGATTCCGGCAGCCTCGAGTCGGTCCGCAATGCCCGCGACGAGCGGAGCCTCCGGACCCACGACGACCAGATCCGAGCGCTCGCCGCGGGCGAGCTCGACGATCGCGTCGGGGTTGCCGAGGTCACAGTCGGATACACGCGCCTCCCGTGCGATCGCGTCGCTGCCCGGAGCGCAGAGCACATCCTCGACGAGCGGGCTCCTCCCGATCGCCCACACCAGGGCGTGCTCACGACCGCCAGAACCGAGAACCAGGACACGCATCGGCTGGCGCGGGTATACCCCCGCCCCTCTACGCGGTCAACCGCCGCATGGATCCTTGCGCCCGGGGGCCCCGGCCGGGATGGGTCGCCTCAGCGTCGGCGGTGCAGGAATCCGCCCCAGCTCGTCCACTCCTCACTCGAAGAACGCCGCCACTCGCGAAGCCCGAAGAGCAGGGAGCTGCGCGCCTCCTCGTCGCGCCAGCGGTGCGAGTAGAGCTCGAAGAGCTGATTGTAGTGGCGGTTCCAGCCGTCCGGCTCCAGACCCCGCAGGGGGAGCAGATACGGCACGCGAACGTAGCCGTGCTCCCGTCCGTCGGCCTCGCGCACGCGAGTCATGCGATAGAACGGCCAGAGGTCGACACGACGCTCCACACGTCCCGAGCGTGTGCGCGTCCCGAGCCGGCCGGCCCAGAGAATGCGCCAGTAGTCCTCCTCGTGCCCTTCCTCCCGAATCTTCGTGCGTCCGAGGAGCCCCATGAGCACCGCGCTTCGCTCCTCCTCCGGGCGCCGATCGCGAGCGTAGAAGGGCAGCACGTGCAGGACGTCGGAGCTGTCTCCTTCGTGCGCCCGGGTGAAGATGGGCCAGAGCAGGTCGATCCGATCGCGCGCGCGGTTCTCGCGGCTCCACTGGTGCAGGTAGAGGGGAAAGAGGTAGAAGCGGGAGGCGAACGGGCCGGTGTCGATTCGCCCGTAGAACGGCAGGATCAGCAGCGTGTACGTCGGATGGTCCGCGTCGATTCGCTCGGCCCGCTGGTGGATCAGCGGCCAGAGCCAGAAGCGACGCACGTAGGAGCCTTCGTAGCGGCTCTCCCCGAAGAACGGCCAGAAGCGCCAGACCCGGCGGCCGTCCCCCGAGCCCCAGGCAATAAAGGGCCACAGCAGATGGGTCTCGTGGTATCCGCCCCGCGTGGCGCGCGCCAGCAACGGCCAGAGCCAGAACTCGATGCGGTCGTAGCCGAGCCGGTCCAGGAAGACGCCCCAGAGGGGAAAGAGACCGCCGCTGCGCCGGCCGGCCTTCGATCGTCCCCAGAAGGCGATCCCGATCTGGGTCTGGCGGCTGCCCAGCGAGCGATCGTGATGATCGCTCGCCAAGAAGAGCACGGAGCAGACGCGGCGCTCTCCCCGGGCGCGGCAGCCCGCGATCGGAAAGAGCACGTCGCTGCGCCGCTGCGTCGGCGAGCGCAAGCGGGAGTAGAGCGGTCGCACCTCGAAGAGCTCGAGCGGACCGTCGCGCTCACGGTGGACCAGCGGGCCGAGCGCGTGGGTCTCGCGCACGCCGGCCCAGTCCCTCGTATCCGAGCCGTAGAACGGCCAGAGCCCCGGGCCAAACGGATCCTCCTCGGGCCCAATTCCGGTGGAGCGGCAGGCTCCGATCAGAAGCACAAGCGCGATCCAAGCCGCCGCTCTCAAAAGAGCGAGCCGAAGATCGTCGTGAGGATGGTCGCAGGGATCTGCTCCTGGGTCTCCTCCGCGGCGCGTCGTACTTCTCGCAGGGCCGCACGCACATCGGCGATGACGGCGTCGACCTCGTTGTAGAGGTCCTCATCGGAGAGCAGCTTGCCGAGCGTGCCCTCACCCCGCTCCAGCCGTTCGGAGAGCCTGGCCAGGTTCTCGAGCGCGCCGTTCAGGGTGCCCGACGCGCTGTGAAGCGACTCGATCATCTCCTCGATGCGTCCACGATTTCCCTCGGTCAGGCTTGCCAGGTCGCTCGAGAACGAGTCCATGTTCTGCACGATGCGCTCGATGCCCCGCTCGTTTTGCTCCACGATGCGTCGTAGATCGCCGCTCACCGAGCGGACGTTGGCCAGGATCTCGTGAAGCGCCTCCTCCCCTTCGGCGTTCCCGAGCACGTTGCGGAAGGTGGCGGAGACCTCCTTGATGTCCCCTGCGATTCCGTTGAGTCGGTCCAGGAGCTCATCGACGTCGGCCGCGGCCTGCGTGCGCGTGAAGTGTCCTCCGCTCGAGAGCATCTGGCCGGACTCGCCCGGCACGATCTCGACCACCTTCTCACCGAGCAGCCCGCGCGAGCGAATCGCCACGAGCGAGTCGATGGGAAGCTCGAGGTCCGGCTTCTCGATTCTCAGGATGACGCGCGCTTGGTGACCGTCGAGCTCGATGTCATCGACCTTCCCCACGGGAACGCCGGCCACCAGCACGTCGGTCTCACGGTCGAGGCCAGCCACGTTCTCGAAGCGCGCGCTCAAACGACGCCCCTCGCGCCCGAACAGGCCCGGAAGCGCCCCGATCTGGAGCGTGCCCCACATGAGCAGCCCGAAGGTCGCAAGCACGAAGAGGCCCACGACGAGCTCGGCTCGGCTTCGGTTCATCGCCTCGCAGGCCCCCTCATGGCTGGCTACCGATGCTCATGGGCCCGAGCGCCCGTCCCTGGATGAACTGCTGCACGATGGGGTCCTCGCTGCGCCGGATCCGCTCCGGACGATCGCAGAGGAGTATGCGCCCCTCGTAGAGCATCGCGATACGGTCCGCGATCTTGTACGCACTCGTCATGTCGTGTGTGATCGTGAGGGTCGTGACCCCGAGCCGCTCCTTCATCTGCAAGATCAGCTCGCTGATCGTATCGGACATCACCGGATCGAGCCCGCTGGTCGGCTCGTCACAGAAGAGAATCGCCGGATCGTGGGCAATGGCCCGCGCCAGACCCACCCGCTTGCGCATGCCTCCGGAGAGCTCGCCGGGTCGCTTGTCCCCCACGCCACGCAGGCCCACCATCTTGAGCTTTTCCTCGGCGATCATGCGCAGCTCGCGCTCCCCGTAGCCCCGGTCCTGGAGGGCGAAGGTCACGTTCTCCCAGACCGTCAGGGAGTCGAAAAGGGCTCCGAACTGGAAGAGCACGCCGATGCGCTGCATCACTCCGTAGAGCTCGTCCTGGCCCGCACGAACGATGTCCACCCCATCGACCCAGATCTCGCCGCGCTCGGGCCTCATCAGCCCGATCATCAGCTTGAGCAGAACCGACTTTCCGGCCCCGCTGCCGCCAATCACGACCAGGCTCTCGCCCGCAGCCACATCGAGGGAGACGCCCCGATGCACCCAGTCCTCGCTGCCCGCAAAACGCGTCCAGACCTCCCGGACGGAGACGGTTCCGAGACCGTGTTCGAGCTTGGGCGCCACGGCTGCCATCAGAAGAAGTACGCCGTCACGAGGTAGTTGATCACGAAGATCAGGCCAATCGAGACCACCACAGCTCGGTTGACCGCATAGCCCACCTCGCGTGCACCCCCCCGGACCCGATAGCCCTGGTAGCAGCCGATGAGTGCGAGCGTCAGCCCGAAGAGCGCCGCCTTGAACAGACCCACCGCGATGTCCTCGAGGTCGAGAAACTGGACGGTGCGCTTGTAGTAGGTCTCCGGGCTGTTGCCCAGTGCGTTCACCGCAATGAAGCGCCCCGCGAGGATGCCCAGCAGGTCCGAGAACACCACGAGACACGGGAGCATCACCGTACCGGCCCAGATCCGCGGCACGATCAGGTAGTGGATCGGGTTGGTGGCGAGCGTGTGCAGGGCGTCGATCTGCTCCGTGACCCGCATCGTCCCAAGCTCCGCCGCCATGGCGCTCGATACGCGTCCCGCCACCATGATTCCGGTCAACACCGGACCGAGCTCACGCGTCATCGACAGGGCCACCACCGTCGCCACCAGGTTCTCCGCACCGAAGAGACGGAAGGCGCTCGCAGTCTGCAGCGCCATCACCGCGCCGGTGAAAGCTCCCGTGACGATCACGACGGGGATGGAGTAGACCCCCACGTGAAGGCACTGCTGCACGAAGAGACGGAAGCGCAGGGGCCGGCGCGGTGTCCAACGCAACGAGTCCCAGAAGACCAGCAGGACGCGCCCGCACTCTTCGACCCCCACCAGCGTCCGCGCGCCGAGCGCAGAGATCCAGCCCATCAGTCGGCCCGCAGGACGCGCGGGACACGCGGGCCGACTCCCGCCAGGATCTCGTACGCGATCGTCCCCACCGCAGCGGCCAGCTCCTCGACCCGGATCTCCACGTCTCCCTTTCGGCCGAAAATGAGGATTTCTTCCCCCGGCTGGATGGTGGAGTCCGGCCCCGCGTCCGCGATGGCCAAATCCATCGAGACCCGTCCCACGAGCGGCAGCCGCTTCTGACCCCAGCCCACGCGGAAGCGGCCGCCGGCCGCTCGGGGGAGCCCATCCGCGTAGCCAATCGGGAGGCAGAGCAAGCGTGTGGTCCTCTCCGTCGTGAAGGTGGCACCGTATCCGATTCGTGCTCCCTTCGGAACTTCCCTCCGATGCAGAACCCGCGTGCAGAGTGTCATGACGGGCTCGAGCCCGTGGCCCCCGTCCAACGTGGGGTCGGCCCCGTAGAGCAGCAGGCCGATGCGCACGGCGGTCGTCCCGGGCGTCGGGCCATGAATCAGCCCGGCCGAGCCGTCCATGTGGATCCATTCCGGACGCAGTCCGCGATCGGCGCCGCAGGCGACCAGCTCAGCAAAGCGCTTCCGCTGCCGGAGCGGCGACGCCGACGCCGGATCGTCCGCCTCCGCGAGGTGGCTCATCAGGCCCCGGCAGTCCAGCCACGGGCTTTGATGCACGCGCACGAGAAGCTCCCCCGCGTCCTCTGGCCTGAGCCCCAGGCGACCCATTCCGGTGTCGAACTTGAGGTGGACGGGAGCCGGTCGCCCCGCCCGCTGACCGGCGGCTTCGAGCGGAGCGAGCAGAGACGGATCGGCCAGGACCAGGATGGCGTCCAGCTCGAGCGCCGCGTCGCAGTCCCGGACGTCGTGCACGCCCTGGAGCAGCAGCAGCCCCCCCCCCACGCCCGCTTCACGCAGCTCGCGAGCCTCCTCGAGCGAGGCCACCGCGAGTGCGTCGCAGCCGTCCGCCTCGAGCCGCCGGGCCACGGTCGGTGCGCCGTGGCCGTAGGCGTCGGCCTTCACGACGCCGATCACCCGCCGCGGGCCGGCACGGCGCCGCACCCAGGCCAGATTGCGTGTCAGCGCGCCGAGGTCGATCTCGGCCCGGGTCGGTCTTCCCTCGATGCCAGCGCCCACTTGGCGCTGATCATAGCGCGTTGACAGGCCGCGAAGGCGTAGCCTACCGTCCACGGATGTGAGGTTCGAACTCAACGGTGAGCCGCAGGAGGTCGAGGAGCCCTTGGCGCTGCGCTCCCTGCTCGAGCGCTTCGACCTGCTCGAGCGCCGCGTCGCGGTCGCGATCAACACGAGGGTCGTGCCACGCTCGCGCTTCGATCAGGTCGAGATCCGCGACGGAGACCGCGTCGAGGTGATCCAGGCGGTCGGCGGGGGCTGAGGATGGAGCCCTTGCGCCTGGGCCAGATCGAGCTCCGCTCGCGACTGATCATCGGGACGGGCAAGTACGCGTCCTTCGAGGAGAACCGGCGGGCGCTCGACGCGAGCGGGGCCGAGATGGTCACCGTCGCGGTGCGCCGGGTCGATCTGCGCAGCCGGGAGGCCGGCAGCCTGCTGGACCACATCCCACCGGATCGCTTCCATCTGCTTCCCAACACCGCGGGGTGTAGCACCGTCCAGGAGGCAATCACCACGGCCGAGCTGGGCCGCGAGCTGCTCGACACGGCCCTCGTCAAGCTCGAGGTGATCGGGGATCCCCGCACGCTCTTCCCCGACACGGCTGCCACGCTCGAGGCCGCACGCATCCTGGTCAAGGAGGGCTTCGTCGTGCTGCCCTACATCCTCGATGATCCGGTGGCGTGCCAGCGGCTCGCGGAGCTGGGCTGTGCCGCGGTCATGCCGCTGGCCGCTCCGATCGGCTCGGGGCTGGGGATCCGCAATCCGACGAACCTGCGGATCATCCTGGAGAGCGTCGAGGTACCGGTCATCGTCGACGCCGGCGTGGGCACGGCCTCCGACGCCGCGATCGCGATGGAGCTCGGCTGCGCGGGCGTGCTGATGAATACCGGGATCGCGGCGGCCAAGGATCCGATCCAGATGGCTCGCGCCATGTGTCTGGCCGTCGAGGCGGGCCGCCTGGCCTACGAGGCCGGACGCATGCCCCGGCGCCTGTACGCCCAGGCGTCCAGCCCCGAAGAGGGCCTCATCGACGTGCGGTGATTCCCCGGCTCTGCTTCATCGCGGATTCCGAGCGCGGCAGCGGGGGCCGTCCCCTCGAAGAGGTCGTGCTCCAGGCCCTCGCGGCCGGTGCGGAAATGGTGATCGTGCGCGAGCGCGGGCGCTCCGATGCGGAGCTCTCGGCGCTCCTGGATCAGATCGCGGCCCGGAGACCGGCCGGGTGCCGTGTGCTGGTCAGCCGGCGCCTGGATCTGGTCCGTGCCTGCGGCCTGGATGGCGTGCACCTCGCGGCCGACGCCGTCCCGCTGCCGCAGGCGCGCGCCTGGCTGGGTCCCGAGGCCCTGATTGGCTACTCGGCACATTCCGCTGCAGAGGCTCGCCGGGCGGCCGAAGAAGGGGCAAGCTATGTCACGCTTTCGCCGATCTACCCCACAGGCTCCAAGCCTGGGGCAGCCGGCCGAGGGGCCGCCTGGCTGGCCCGGGCCACGGGGACCCTGCCGATTCCGGTGCTCGCCCTGGGTGGGATGACCCCCGCCCGGGTGCAGGAGGTCCGGGCGGCGGGGGCGTGGGGTGTCGCAGCCGTCTCCGCGATCGGAGCTGCGCCGAAGATCGAGGAAGTGGTTCAGGAGTTCCGCCGTGCGCTGGGCTGAGAGGAGAACGATGACACGCGCTCTGATGACCGTCTTGCTGGCGTTGAGCCTGGTGAGCTGCACGGGGATGGGCCGGGCCCGGGCGGACGCGTTGGACGCGCTCCAGGCGCGCATCATCCGCGTGAGCGAGCAGGTGAGCCCCTCGGTCGTCCACATCGAGGCGGCGGTCCGGATCAACAACCGACGCAAGCTGGTGACCGGCTCCGGTGTGCTGACCGACTCCAACGGGATCGTGCTCACGAACGAGCACGTGGTCGAACGTGCAGAGAAGGTCACCGTCGTGGTTCCTGGACGTCCGGGACACTACCAGGCCGAGGTCGTCGGCACGGACAAGCAGACCGATCTCGCGGTGCTGCGCATTGAGCCCCGGGAAGGTGACCCTCCGTTTCCCGCGGCCCGACTCGGGAACTCGGAGAACCTACAGGTGGGCGAGTGGGTGATCGCGATCGGGAACCCCTACGGGCTCGACGGGACGGTTTCGCTCGGGATCATCTCGGCCAAGGGTCGCGACCTGCAGGCGGACAACCTGCTCAACGACTTCATCCAGACCGACGCGATGATCGACCGCGGATCGTCCGGCGGGCCTCTGATCGATCTCGACGGCGCGGTGGTGGGCATCAACTCCCGCGGTCAAGGGCGCGGCATTGGGTTCACGATCCCGATCGACACGGCCAAGCGCGTCGCCAAGGAACTGCTCGGGGACGGACGCATCGCGAGGGGCTACCTCGGGGTGACGATTCAGCCGCTCGACCGGGAGCTCGCCGAGTACTGGGGCTTGCCGGACGTGCACGGCGTGATCGTCAACGGGATCGTTCACGACTCGCCCGCGGCGGTGGCCGGGCTCAAGCCAGGGGACATCGTCCTGCGCTTCGACGGCTCCGATGTCCGCGCCGAGAAGGACGAGGATCTCGGAAGCTTCCAGCGCCTGGTTGCCCGCACGCTGGTCGGCAAGAAGGTCAGCATCGAAGTGCTGCGCAAGGGCGAGCGCGAGACGCTCGACGTCACGCTCGCCGTGCAACCCAAGGTCGTGCCCGACGAGGAGGAGACGGACTTCGGCTTTACGGTGCAGGAGGTCACCGCCCGGTTGGAGCGGATTCACCGGCTGGAGTCGCGCGAGGGCGTGCTCGTCTCGTTCGTCGAGAACGGCTCGGAGGCGGCCGAGGCGGGGCTCGCGTCGGGGGATCTGATTGAGCGCTTGGACGGCCGAAGCCTGGAGGGGATCGACGGCTTCCGCGCGGCGATCTCGGAGCTGAGCGACCAGCGACCCTTCCTGCTGCAGGCACGCCGTGGTGAGAACACTCGCTTCGTTCTGATCGTGCCGCGCATCTCGGAGCGGCGGGTGGAGAGTCCCCTGGAGCCCGATCGTGACGGGGGCTGAGATGAATACCCGCATCGCGGGCCCGGTCCATCGAACGTGGGGCGCCCCAGGGGGGTCCCAGAGAGGGAGAATCGAGAAATGAGAGGTCGTCGTTTCCTCTTCGTTGCCGTGCTCGCCGCCGGCGGTCTGATCGCGCTTTCGCAGACCCTCGTGATCGACGTCGACCTGAGGATGAACCAGGCCGCCGCGATCCCGGAGGTCTTCTGGCACGAGGGCGATGACCGCCCCACCCTCGGCCGGCCCGACTCGTTTGCGGACCTGGCCGAGTCGCTCTCGCCCGCCGTGGTGAACATCCAGACCGAGCGCACGACCGAGTCCCGATTCGGAACACCGGAGGATCTCTTCGAGGAGTTCTTTGGGCACGGCGCTCCACGCCAGCGCAAGCGCCGCCACTTCCGATCGGAATCAACGGGCTCGGGCTTCCTGATCTCGAGGGACGGCTACATCGTGACGAACAATCACGTGGTCGAGAACGCGGACCGTATCGTCGCCGTTTTCGAGGACGGCCGTGAGCTCGAGGCGAAGACCGTCGGCCGTGATCCCAAGACCGATCTCGCCCTGCTCAAGGTCGACCCCGACGACGATCTCCCCTTTGCTCCGCTCGGAGACTCGGATCGAGTGCGTGTGGGCGACTGGGTGATGGCGATCGGGAACCCGTTCGGCCTCGACCACACGGTGACGGTGGGCATCCTCTCGGCGAGGGGCCGCAACATCAACGCCGGGCCCTACGACGACTTCCTGCAGACCGACGCGAGCATCAACCCCGGAAACTCCGGCGGTCCGCTGATCGACATGAACGGCCGCGTGGTGGGGATCAACACGGCCATCAACGCGGCGGGACAGGGCATCGGCTTCGCGATTCCGATCAACATGGTCAAGGAGCTGCTGCCGCAGCTGCGCGCGTCGGGCCACGTCACGAGAGGCTGGCTCGGCGTACAGATCCAGCGTGTGACCCCGGCGCTCGCCGAGTCCTTCGGCCTCGAGGAAGCGCGCGGCGCTCTGATCTCCCAGGTCTTCGAGGACAGCCCAGCCGAGAAGGCGCAGCTCGAGCGCGGCGACGTGATCATCCGGTTCAACGAGACCGAGATCCGCAGCTACGAGGACCTGCCGCGTCGTGTGGCCTCGACCGCGCCGGGAAGCGCCGTCGACGTCGTCGTGCTGCGCGATGGAAAGCGCAAGACGCTCAAGGCCGTGCTCGAGCGGATGGAGTCGGACGAGGAGGAGATCGCCCTGACGTCGCACCACAGCGGCAGCTCTGACTGGGGCTTCGAGGTTCGGGAGCTGACCCCCGGCCTGAGCGAGCAGCTCGGACTGCCCGAGAAGACGGAAGGCGTGCTGATCGAGAGCGTCGATCCCGACGGACCGGCGGCACGGGCGGGCGTGAGACGGGGGGATGTGATCCTCGAAGCCGACAAGCACGAGCTCGATGCGCTCGAGGACCTCGAGAAGGTGCTCGGGAAGAGCGACGACCGGCTCGTCCTGCTGCTCCAGCGCGGGGAGAGCACGCTGTATCTCGCGCTCGAACGCGACTGAGTCGCACCCTCAGTGGGCGATCAGAAGCCGGAGCCGATTGCCGACCTTCTCCGCATGGTCGGCGAGGTCACCGATCCAGCCGATGATCTGATACCAGAAGATCACGCTCACCGGCGGCAGAGAGTCCTCGAGCCGGAAGAGCTCGCGTTCGAGCTGGGTCTCCAGGAGGTCGGTCTGGCTCTCCAGAGCTCCGAGCTCGTTGATCATCGCCTCGACATGATCGGCCTCGCGGCCGCGGAACCCGATCTCCACGAGCTCATCGAGCGTGTCGATCACCTCTCCCGCACGCCCGCAGGTGCGCTGCACGGCCTGCAGGAGCTCGAAGAGGGGATCCCGCATCGGCTCGGGCACGGGCATCGGTCGGGCCACCAGGATCTCTGCGATGTCCTGGGCCCGGTCGGCGATCGTGTCCTGCAGATCGAGAATCTCAAGTAGATCGCGACGGTCCACCGGAAGCAGCAGGCGCCGGGGCAGGTGCGCACGCAGATCGTTCTTGAGCGCATCCGCCTTCGACTCGAGCTCGTCGATCTGACGCTGGACTCGGTGCAGACCCTCCCGGTCGTCCCGGGCGAGCGCTTCGAAGAGCGGAAGAACCTGGCGCGCGCACTCGAGCGACACCCGCATATGCTCCTGCATGGGCTTGAAGGGCGACTTCGCAAAGAGGTCGAAGATCGACATTCCGAGCCTCCTAGGGTGCAAGCCCCTTGAAGAAGTAGAAGAAGAAGATCGAGAGCCCCGCGCCCACGGGGATGGTCACGATCCACGAGAGCACGATCCGGCCCACCACCCGATAGTCCAGCGCTCCGATCCCGCGCGCCAGCCCCACGCCGAGCACGGCCCCAACCAGGACGTGCGTGGTCGAGACCGGGATCCCCAGACGGCTGGCCAGCACGATCGTCGTGGCGGCCGCAAACTCGGCCGTGAAGCCGCGCGAGGGCGTGAGCTCAGTGATGCGGCGGCCGATCGTGGCCATCACCCGGTAGCCGAGCGTCGCCAGCCCGACGACGATTCCGAGGCCCCCCACGACCAGGAGCAGCGGGGCCACCGGGGCCGTGGCTTCGAGCAGACCCGTCTGCCGGATGCTGAGCACCGCGGCCATGGGGCCGATCGCATTGGCCACGTCGTTCGAGCCGTGCGCGAACGCGACCGCGCAGGCGCTCAGCACCTGGAGCACACCGAACATGCGCTCCACGGCCGCGAAGTGGAAGCTTCGATCGGCCTCTGGATCGATCCGCATGCGGCGCAAGACCCGATGGCCGATGAGGGCCGCCACGGCCGCGAGCGCCGTGCCCCGGAGCAGCGCCTCCGAGAGCGAGAAATCCAGGTGCAGATGTCGGAGGCCCTTGAAGAGCGTGACGAGCGCGATCACCTCGACGACCGCGAAGATGTACACGGGTCCCCAGCGCCGCATCTGCTGCACCGGATCGCTGTGGTCGAGGATCGTGCGACGGACTGCCAGGAACACCAAGAACGCCGCCGTGCCGGAGAGCAGCGGCGAGATGCCCCACGACGCGACGATGCGCAGCAGGCGTTGCCACTCGATCGCCTCGCTGCCGAAGGCCACCAGACCGAAGCCCGCGATGGCGCCCACGATCGAGTGCGTGGTCGAGACCGGCCAGCCGAGCCGCGAAGCCAGAATCAGCCAGCTTCCCGCCGCGACCAGGGAGGCGAGCATGCCGTAGACCAGGAGATCCGGCGAGGTCTGCACGATGGCGGAGTCCAGGATGCCGCCCCGGATCGTCTTGGTCACCTGGCCGCCCGCCAGGAAGGCGCCCAGGAACTCGAAGACCGCGGCGACGAGGATCGCCTGGCGCAGCGTGAGCGCCCGTGATCCGACCGACGTGCCCATCGCGTTCGCCGCGTCGTTGGCTCCGATCGAGTAGGCCATGTACAGGCCCAGCCCGAGGGCGAGCGCGATCGCGAGATCGGCTGGCGGCATCGGTCCGGCTCTCCCCCCTCGCGTGCGCGGCAGCGCCCGGCAGGCGGCCGCACTATAGCATGCCTCGTCCGCCGCTCCACTCCAGCCCAGCGAGCTCAGCCCGAGAGCGGATCGACCAGCACGCCCGGGTTCAAGATCCCCGTGGGGTCGAGCGTGCGCTTGACCGCGGCCAGCGCGCGTGCAAAGGCCGCAGGTCGCTGGCGGTCGTACCAAAGACGGTGATCGCGTCCGACCGCGTGATGGTGCGTGATCGTGCCCCCGAGCTCGAGCACCGCGTCGGACGCGACCCGCTTCAGCTCGGCCCACTGCTCGAGCTCACCCCCCCGTCGCGCCGGCGCGAGCATCGTGAAGTAGGGCGCAGGACCGTCCGGATAGACGTGCGTGAAGCGGCAGGTCAGCGTGCCCCCGCCGCAGACACGGCGCAGTGCGTCTCCCACGGCACTCATCACGCCTTGGTGCAGGGCCTCGAAGCGATCCCAGGTGACGGCCGTCTCGAACGTATCGCTGAGCACGCCGATCGAGATCAGCACGTCGCGCAGGTAGGGGGCCGCGAGGAACGCGCTCCGCCAGGCGCCCGCGTGCCCCTCGCGTCCCTCGCCCGGAGCCCGCTCGGAGGTACGGCCCCCGTGATCACGGCAGAGCTCCAGGGCACGCGCCAGCCAGGCATCGACAGGATGATCGGCCGACTCGAAGGCCACGAGCAGGATCGCCTCCTTGCCCGAGGCACCGGCCTGGCTCTCCGCCTCGAGCGGATCGAGCAATCGACAGTTCGCGGGCTCCAGCCCCGACTGAGAGAGCGCGCGCGTGGCCTGCACGGCCTGCTCGAAGCTCGGAAAAGCGACGCTGGCTCCGAGACGGTGCGAGGGACGATCCTGCAGCCGCATCCAGGCCTCGCTGATGATCCCCAGAATGCCCTCCGAGCCGATGAAGAGGCGGTCGGGACTCGGCCCCGCGCCCGAGCCCGGCAGGCGCCGCGTCTCGATCGGGCCGCTCGGCGTGATTACGCGGAGCGACTCGACGAAGTCGTCGATGTGCGTGTAGCGCGTCGCGAAGTGGCCACCCGAGCGAGTCGCGATCCAGCCGCCCAACGTCGAGAACTCGAAGGACTGCGGAAAATGTCGCAGCGTCAGTCCGTGCGGCCGCAGCTGCACCTCGAGCACCGGGCCGAGCGCTCCTCCCTGGATGCGCGCGGCGCGGGAGCTGCGGTCGATCTCGAGCACGCGGTCGAGGCGCGTGAGATCGATCGACACCGCACCCCGATACGCGTCCTCCGCCGGGCACTCCACACCGCCGACCACGCTGGAGCCCCCACCGAAGGGGATCGCCGCGAGATCCTCGGAGCCACACCAGTCGAGGACCTGGACCAGCTCGCCTTCGTCGCGTGGAAACGCCACCCAGTCCGGTGGGTTCCGAAACTCGCGCCGAAAGGCCCGCACGACGTCGCGATACGCCGCTCCGTAGCAGTGCCGGGCGCGCTCGTGCGGCTCGTCGCTCAGAAACGCGGACAAGCCCGCGGGGGGTCGGACGCGGGGGGCCCGGAGCTCGATCTCCTCGATCCGTGGGGCGGACTCGACGGTGAGCTCCTCGACTCCGAAGCGAGCGGCCAGGGCCCGCGCGATTCCCTGCGCCGCATCCGGTCCGGGGCCTTCCCCCTCGTATCCCCAGCCCCAGAACTTGAGCCTCCGCGAAGCCATGCCCGCGCATTATGGGCGATCCGCGCGGCCGGTGCGTCGCTGCGGGCGGGCGGCTACGATGCGGGGGCATGGGGGTCCCCCGTGCTGCCAACACCGCGTTCCGGACGCTGCTCTGCGTGAGCGTGCTGCCGCTGGCGGTGATCGCTCACAGCCTCTGGGCCCTGGGCCTCGCGCTACGCGGACGTCCACGCCCCGAGATCGATCGCGTCTACGTCCATTTCGCTCACTTCTGCGTGAGGCTGGCCGGGACCGAGATCGAGGCCCGAGGCCTCGAGCACGTCAAGCCCGCGCAGGCATACGTGATCGTCCCCAACCACGAGAGCAACTGGGATCCGATCGTCCTGCTGGCCACCCTGGAGGGGCTCTCGATCCGCTTCGTCGTCAAACGGGAGCTGCTGCGCCTGCCGGTGTTCGGAGCCGCCCTGCTTCGCACGGGCAACGTGCGCGTCGACCGCAATGCGCCCGCGGCCGACGTCCAGCGCATTAAGACGACGATGAGCGCACGAGACCCGGCCGTCTCGATCCTCTTCTACGCCCAGGGGACGCGCTCACGCGATGGCAGCTTTCGGCCCTTCAAGAAGGGCGCCTTCGCAACCGCCATCCGGGAGGGGCTCCCGGTACTGCCGGTCGCCACGGCCGGCACCTACGGGATCTGGAGGCCCCACTCCGCCGTCTTCCGGCGCGGAGCCGTCGTGCTCGAGATCGGTCCTGCGATCCCGGTCAACGGGCTCACTCTGGAGGATCGCGAGAAGCTGCGGGCGCAGGTCGAGCAGGAGGTCCGGACGCTCCGGGCGCGGGCTCGCGCCCGCCTGCGTGAGCGGGGTCACGATCCGGGCGGGATCGACTGACGCTGGGGTAAGATGCCGCGCATGTCGGCGGACCTCGAACGGGTACGGGGCGTGGAGGGCATCGAGCTCGCCCTGCACCGTTGGAGTCACGGGGGCGTGGCCCTGCTCTTTCTCCACGGCTACGACAATGACTCCCACGTGTGGGATGCGTTTACACCCGATCTCGCGCCGCACTACCAGACGCTCGCACTGGATCACCGCGGTCACGGCCGGTCCGCCTGGGATCCGCGGGCACGTTACGACCCGGAGACCCTCGCCCACGACGTGGAGGCGGTGCTCGCCCATCTCGGACTCGAGCGGGTGGTTCTCGTCGGGCACTCGCTCGGGGGTCGGGTGGCGCTGCACTTCGCACGGCGCGCGGCTCAGCGGCTGGCAGGGCTCGTGCTCGTGGACGTGGGTCCGGAGCTCGACCTCCGGGGCGTCCAACGCATTCGCATGGATCGCGAGACCGTGGAGCCGAGCTTTGCCTCCTTGGACGAGTTCGAGGGTGTGCTGAGTGTGCGCTACCCCGCGACGAATCGCGACACGCTCGCACGGCTCGCTCGCCACTGGCTACGCCGGCGGGACGACGGTCGCTACGAGACGCGCACGGACCCGGCTTTCGGTGGCACGAGGGCGGGAAGATCCGAGTCGGCGACGCGGGCCTGGAGCGAGGCTCAGGCCAAGATCCTGTGGGAGACGCTGGGGCGGATCCCCTGCCCCAGCCTCGTCGTGCGCGGCGCCGCCTCCGACATCCTCGATCCCGACGTGGCCGAGCGCATGGCTGAGGAGGTGCTTCCGGACGGGCGGCTGGCCGTGATTCCTCGGGCGGGTCACTCGGTGATGCTCGACAACCCCGAAGCCTTCCGCGAGGTCCTCTCGGGATTCGTGCTCGGCGACGGCTGAGGCTGGCAGCGGAGCGACCACCGGGCCAGCTTCTGGGCATGCCTCGGCTCGATGAGGGGTTCTTCGCTCGCCCGTGTCTCGAGGTGGCGCGCGACCTGCTGGGCTGCCTGCTCATTCACCACGTGCCGGAGGCGGAACCGCGCATCGGGCGCATCGTGGAGGCTGAGGCTTACCTCGGCGAGGGGAAGGACGCGGCATCACACGCCCACCGTGGCCCGACCCGGCGCAACCGCGCCATGTTCGGGCCACCGGGGCGCTTCTATGTGTACCTGAGCATGGGTCTCCACGTCTGCGCAAACGTGGTCTGCGAGGCCGAGGGTCGCGGCGCAGCGGTGCTGCTCCGCGCCGTCGAGCCCCTGGAGGGTCTGGAGGGGATGCGTGACGCGCGGGGGGGACGGGACGGCGTCGAGCTGACCAACGGTCCGGGAAAGCTCTCGCAGGCGTTCGGGATCACGCTCGATCACTACGGGTGCTCGGCACTCACAGGGACCCTTCGCATCGAGCCGCCGCGCACGCACACGCCCCTTCCGATCCTCCGTAGCGCGCGGATCGGTCTCAGCCGGGCCACCGACAAGCCCTACCGATTCTTCGTGGCGGAGAACCGCTACGTCTCCCGCTCGCCGCTCAACCAGCGCGCGCGGCGGATCCGAGCGGCGGGCCCAGGGCTTTGATCCTATCCTTGGCAGGCCGATGAGTCGCCCCGCGCCTCTGACCCCACGCGATCGTGTGCTCCGGGCCTGCCGCGGACAGTCCACGGATCGGGCACCCGTCTGGCTGATGCGACAGGCGGGGCGCTACCTGCCCGAGTATCGCAAGATCAAGGAGCGGGCGAGCTTTCTCGAGATGTGTCGCGACGCCGAGCTGGCGTTCGAGATCTCCCTCCAGCCTTTCCGGCGCTTCCGCATGGATGCCGTGATCGTCTTCTCCGACATTCTTCTCCCCCTCGCCGAGCTCGATCTCGGGCTCCACTACGCACCAGGGCCACGCATCGAGCATCCCGTCCGCGATGGGGACGATCTCGCCCGGCTCGAGGGAGACGTCGCCTCGGCCCTGCGCCCCACCTGCGAGGCCATCCGCGCGCTGCGGGAGGAGCTCGGCGATGAAGCGGCCGTGATCGGCTTTGCGGGTGCTCCGTGGACCCTGGCCGCCTATGTCTCCGAGCCCCAGCTCTCGCGCGATCTGGGTGGGCTTGCCGGCTTGACCTATCGGGACCCGGAGCTGGTGGACGCGCTGTTGGAGCGGATGTCCCGCATCACGGCCGAGACGCTGCGCCTGCAGGTGGAGGCTGGGGCGGACGTGGTGCAGATCTTCGACACCTGGGCGGGCATGCTCTCGCGCGAGCGCTTCGTCCGCTTTGCGGGCGCCGCGCTGCGCCGCGTGCTCCGAGCGCTGGACCGGGACGGGCCTCCACGGATTCTCTTCGCACGCGGCGCCAGTCACCTCGTCGAGGAGCTTGCGGATCTCGAACCCGACGTCGTCTCGCTCGACTGGCGGGTGGAGCTCGAGGAGGCGGTCCAGGGGATCGGGCAGCGCGTCGCGCTGCAGGGCAACCTCGATCCGGCCGCTCTGATGGCGCCGCCGCCCGAGATCACCCGCCGGGTGGAACGCATCTGCAAGGCGGGCCGCCTGGGGCGCGGCCACATCCTGAACCTGGGCCACGGCGTGCTGCCCACCACGCCGATCGAGGGGGTCGAGAGCTTCGTCGAGGCGGCGAGGCAGGCGGAGAGCTCCCTGTGAGCACCGCCGGAGGGATCGCCGGCGAGCTCCCAGACCTCGAGCAGGCTCGACGCCTGATCGCCAAGTACGACCGCCCGGGGCCTCGCTACACCAGCTACCCCACGGCCCCGGTGTTCAGCGAGAACTTTGGCGAGAAGGAGTTCCGCGCCGCGCTCAGGCGCGCCCGCGACCGGGAGCTGTCGCTCTACATCCACATCCCATTCTGCGAGCGGCTCTGCACCTACTGCGCCTGCAACCGCACGATCACCCAGGACCACTCGCGCGGCGACGAGTATCTGGACGGCATCGAGCTCGAAGCCGAGCGTCTCGCGCAGGCGATCGGAGGGGAGCGGCGCTCGATCCAGCTCGCCGTGGGCGGTGGCACGCCGACGTTTCTCTCGGCGGATCAGCTCGATCGGATGTGTCGGATCCTCGATGCCCGCTTTCCTCCCTTCCGCGGTGCGGAGCGAAGCGTCGAGGTGGACCCCCGCGTGACCACGCGGGGGCAGCTCGCGGTGCTGGCCGAGCACGGCTTCAACCGGGTCAGCCTGGGTGTGCAGGACTTCTCGCCCAAGGTGCAGCGCGCCGTCAACCGCGTGCAATCCGTGGAGGAGACCGAGAGACTGACCCAGGACGCGCGCGAGCTCGGCTATCAGAGCGTGAACTTCGACCTGATCTACGGGCTGCCCTTTCAGACGATCGACTCATTCAACCGGACGCTCGATGAGGTCCTGCGCATCCGACCCGATCGCATCGCCTTCTTCAGCTACGCGCATGTCACCTGGATCCAGAAGTCGCAGCGCGGCTTTGAGAACAAGGACCTGCCACCCGCCGAGCGGAAGATCGCCATTATGCTTTATGCGAGCCAGCGCTTTCTGGACGCGGGCTACGTCTTCCTGGGGCTCGACCACTTCGCCCGTCCCGACGACGAGCTCTGCCGTGCCGCCACCGCGGGCGGCCTGCGCCGAAACTTCAACGGCTACACGACGCAGGCCGGTGTGGATCTGGTCGCGTTGGGTGCCAGCGCGATCTCGGAGCTCGCGGACGCCTACGCACAGTCGGAGCGCGACCCGGAGCGCTGGGCCGAACGCCTCCGGGCCGGAGGACTGGCCACGCTGCGCGGCTGGCAGCTGTCCGACGACGATCTCAAACGAAAGTGGTTGATTCAGCGACTGATGTGCCAGGGCGAGATCAGCCCGGAGAGCTACCTCGAGTGCTTCGGCGAGGCGCTCGAGGGGCGCATTCCGGATCTGGGGCCGCGGCTGGCGCCGTTTGCCGAGGACGGTCTGCTGGAGAAGGAAGGCGACGGCTTCCGTGTCACGCCGCTGGGTCGGCTCTTCCTGCGCGTGATCGCGATGAGCTTCGACGCCTATCTCTCCGAGACCGACGACTCTCGCCCGATGTACTCGAGGACTGTTTGAGCGAGGTCGAGATTGCCGTCGTGGGCGGCGGTATCGCGGGCCTCTCCTGCGCGACCGAGCTCGCGGCGCACGGCTCGGAGCTGGTAGTGCTCGAGGCCGAGCGGCGCGTCGGAGGCCCGGCCGAGACCCGGCGCATGGACAAGTTCCTGCTCGAGCGGGGTCCGAACACGGTCCGCAGCTCCCCGGAGCTCGAGGATCTGATCGAGCACGCCGGCCTGAGTCTCCTGCGAGCGCGGCGTGGCGCTCCCTTCCTGGTCTCAGACGGTCGGCTGATCCGCCTCCCGCCCTCTCCTCGCGAGCTGCTTCGCGGCATCCCGCTGCCGTCCCGCGGCTGGCTGGAGCTTCTCGGTGAGCCCTTTCGCCCGCGCCACCGCCCGCCCACGACGGTGCGCGCCTTCGTCGAGACCCGGCTCGGCCCCACTGTCGCCGAGCACCTCGCCGATCTGCTCACGTTGGGCGTCTACGGTGCGTCGGCCGACCGGATCGGCTTCGAGTCCGCATACCCAGAGCTCGCCCGAAGGCTGGAGCGACACGGGAGCTTGCTGCGTACCGCGTTGACCGGCCGACGGCCGCGAGGGGCCGCACGCAGCGCTCGGGGACTGATCTCGACGCCGGCGGGCCTCGCGGCCCTGCCCGAGCGCCTGGCCGAGCGCCTCGGTTCCCAGGTTCGTCTGCGCACGCCGGTTCGCAGCGTCCGGCGGGGCCACGGGGTCTTCGAGCTGCTCGCCGGAGAGTCCGGCGAGGAGAAGCTGAGCGCTCGTCGCGTCGTGCTCGCCGTGCCGCCACACCAGGCCGCGAAGCTGCTGGCGGGCACCCCAGCTGCGCGCCCGCTCTCGCGCTACCGATCCACACCCCAGACCCTGGCGAGCTTCGCGATCGAGGAGGCCACCTGCGTGGAGCGCTGGGCAGGCTTCGGGTTCCTGGCACCTTCGCGCGAGGGCCTACCGCTCCTCGGCGGCCTCTTTCCCAGCTTCCTCTTTCCCGGGCGAGCCCCCCGAGACACGCTGCTCGTCGTGGTCTTCGTGGGGCCGGCGCTCGTGGACGAGACGGACGCCACACTCGCGAGTGAGCTCGGTGCCCTGCTGCAGCGCCTGCTTCGCTCGACGCAGGCGCCGATCCTGCTCGACGTCGCACGTCATCCACAAGGCATCGTGCTCTACGACAGACGCCATCGGGATCGGACGCGGATCGCGCGCCGCGAGCTGGAGGCGATCGGGGGACTCCAGCTTGCGGGCGCCGCCTACGACGGCGTGGGCTTTGGCAAGGCGGCCGCCTCCGGGCGCGCAGCCGCACGCACCCTGCTCGAGCTCGGCTGAGCCGGGAGCGGAGCCAGGGCCGGCTTCCGTTCGTTCCCGGCCGCCCTCGTGCGCTTCCCGCGAGCCGAGCCCGGCTCGGATCAGCTCAAGCCCAGGTGCTCACGCAGAACGCGGATCAGGACCGATTTCTTGACCGGCTTGCTCACGAAGTCGTCACAGCCTGCGGCCAGACACCTCTCCCGATCTCCCTTCATGGCGTTCGCGGTCAGCGCAATGATCGGCCGCGAATAGCCCTGCTGCCGCAGGCTCATCGTGGCCGCATGTCCGTCCATCACAGGCATCTGGATGTCCATCAGAATCGCGTCGAAGGGCCGCCCAACCGCCTGCTCCGCGAGCGCACGCTCACAAGCCACGGCCCCGTTCTCTGCGATCTCGACCTCTGCCCTCGCAGCGGTCAGGATTCGGCGAAGCAGGCGCTGGTTGTCCGGACCGTCCTCCGCGAGCAGCACGCGTGCACCGTCCAGCCGCGCCTCGCGGCGCCGGACCTCGTCCGCGCACTCCAGCAGGTCCACGCCCGGAAGCCCATCGAGCATCCTCACCTCGTCGAGGGGGCCCGTGGCAACGGTGAAGGAGAAGCAGCTGCCGACACTTTCCTCACTCTCCGCATCCAACTCTCCGCCGAGCAGCGTGGTCAGGTTTCGCGAGATCGAGAGCCCGAGCCCCGTCCCTCCGAAGCGGCGGGTCGTGGACATGTCGGCCTGGGAGAACGGGCTGAAGATTCTCTCGAGCTGGCTCGAGCGGATCCCGATCCCCGTGTCCCGGATCGCGAAGCGCAACAGTGGGTGCGGCGCGTCCGCGGGCGTCGCCAGACCCACGGTGAGCTCGACGCGCCCCCGCGACGTGAACTTGATTGCGTTGCTGATCAGGTTCAGGAGCACCTGACGCAGCCGCGTCGGATCGGAGATGATCGTCTCCGGGATTGGGCCGTCGTTGCGCACGACGAACTCGATGCCCTTCTCGCGCGCCCGGGGCGCCATGGCTTCGACGACGTTCTGCACGATCCCGGCCGGTGAGCACCCGATGCGCTCGATCTCGAGGCGGCCTGCCTCGATCTTGGAGACATCGAGAATGTCATCGATGAGCTGGAGCAGGATCTCCCCGTTGCGCCGGATCGTGGCGGCAAACTCGTCGCGCTCCTCTTGACTCTTCGCGCCCTGCAGGAGCTCGGAGTAGCCGATGATCGAGGTGAGCGGCGTGCGAATCTCGTGGCTCATATTGGCCAGGAAGGCCGTCTTGGCGTTCGTGGCGCTCACAGCGACCTGCATGGCATCGACGAGCTCACGATTTCGGCGCAGCAACAGCTCGTGGCTGCGCCGTCTCTGGAGCACCTGACCGATCGTCAGACCGACGTTGTGCATCAGCGCCAAGGGCCGTACCTCCCGCTCGCGGGGCTTGAGATCGAACAGCTCGAGCACGGCGACGACCTCGCGGGCCATGAAGATGGGAAAGCCTACAGCAGCCCGGACGATTCCCTCACCCGGAAGTGAGCGCTCGAACCAGTCCTCCTCCCAGCAGTCCTCCACCCAGACGGGCTCACGTCTCTCGAGCACGCGGCCCGGGAGATCCTCACCCGCGCGGAAGCTGCGCCCTCCCGTCCGCTCCACGAACTCGCTCGCCAGTTCCGGACACGAGACGTACCAGATATCGCTGGGACGCAGCAGCTCCGGCTCATCCTCGTCGCGCACGTAGACGTGTCCGATGGGCCAGAGCAGGAAGCGGCAGACCTGAGCACAGCAGCTGCGCAGGGCCTCGTCGAAGTCGCCCGCGCGGTCTCCGATCCGTGTGATCTGTCCCAGCAGGCGAAGCTCGGCCTCGGAGCGTTTGAGCTTGCGGTGTGCGACGCTCCGCGTCCGGACCATCTCGTTCAGCAGCCCCGCGAAGGCGTTGAACTCCTGGACGGCGAAGCGGGTGGGAACCGGTGCGGTGGTCTCCCCGGCGGCCTGCCGCCTGACCGCCTCGGCCATGGACCGGAGCGGGGCGACGACGAAGCGCTGCGTGACCCAGCTGGCCAGCAAACCGAAGACCAGGACGACGAAAGCCAGCACGCTGCTGAAGCGCAGGCTGCGGACGTCGAGCGCACGGTGCGCGGCCGTGCTGTCGAGCACCACGAGGATTCGCGCTTCCGTGCGGCGCTCGGTCGCCTGCGGGAGAGGAGACAGGGACGTGACCAGAACGAGCTGGCCGTCCAGGTGCTCGACTCGCGCCTGGTCCGCCCCGGAGGACCGTCGGGCGGCGAGCTCGTCCAGCTCGCGGAGATCCACGAGCTCGGCGAGCGTCTGGCCGCGCCAGTCGGCGTGGGAAGTCGCAGCGACACGCCCGGGAGCCCCCTGGAGCAAGGCAAGGCCCACGACCTCCGGCTGCGAGGCCAGCCCCTCCAGGGCCCGCTGCCGCTCCACAGCTCCGGGGACCGCCTCGGCCAGTATGCGCACGGAGTGCGCGATCGCACGCGCCCGCCGCTCGAGCTCCGCGTCCAGATCCCGTCCTTGATAGACGAGCTCCACCGCCACCACGAGTGCACTCGCCAGAAGAGCGAAGGCCAGAAGCCGGCTCAGGAGCGCACCATGCAGCGTGGGCTCAGCCACCGCGGGCGGGCTCCGCAGCGGGTTCCCCTTCGGCTCTGGATGCACGCATCGTAGACGGACGCTCCCTTCCGCGTCTCGTATCGACGCGGCACGGGGGCGGCATGAGAGCGGTGCGTCAGAAGCCGCGAAGAGCCGCGAAGCGTCGACGGTGGAAGGCCGCGTCTCCCAGGATCAGCTGCGTCACACGCGCCCGCTTGAGAAAGAAGCCGATCTCCTCCTCGTCGGTGACGCCGATGCCCCCGTGCATCTGAATCGCCTCGTTGCCCACCCGGAAGACGGTGTCGGCACAGCGCGCCTTGGCCATGCTGGCCAGCGCCGATCGCTCCGGATCGCCCCGGTCCAGCGCCCGGAGGGCCGCGAGGACGACCGAGCGGGAGAGCTGGAGCTCACAGAACATCTGCGCCGCACGGTGCTTCAGCGCCTGGAAGGAACCGATCGGCACCCCGAACTGCTTGCGCTCCCTGAGGTAGGCCAGGGTACGATCGAAGGCCTCCTCGGCGCTCCCGAGCATCTCGGCCGAGAGGCCCACCGTCGCACGGTCCAGCACCTCATCCAGCACGTCCGCGGCCCGCTCGGGCTCACCCAGCACCGCCTCCGCGCCCAGCTCCACACCGTTGAGACGCACGTGGGCGTTGACGCGGCTGTCCACCGTCCGCAGCGGCGTGATCTCGAGGCCCTCTTGATCCGTCGGCACCAGGAAGAGCGTCAGACCCTCGCGTTCGCCGGGCTCTCCCGCGCTGCGTCCGAGCACGACGAGCGCGTCCGCGGCCGGCCCATCGAGGACGAAGCGCTTTTCACCCGAGAGGCGGTAGCCGCCTCCGTCGCGCACCGCGCACGTGGCCACGGCATAGGGGTCGTGACGAGAGCCCTCCTGGAACGCCAGCGCCAGGATGCGCTCGCCCGCACAGATCGGGGGGAGCTGCTCCTTGAGCTGGGTCTCGTTTCCGCCCAGGAGCACGGCGCCCCCGGCCAGCAGGACCGTCGAGAGAATCGGCTGAGCCGCGAGCTGCCGGCCGCACTCCTCGAGCACGACGCCAAGCTCCGCGTGGCCCAGGCCGCTTCCGCCGTACTCCTCCGGAAAGATGATCCCCGCCCAGCCCAGCTCGGCCATCTCGCTCCAGAGCTCGCGCGAGAATCCAACCGAGTCGCGGCAGTCACGAAGCTCGCGCACGCGGCCCACCGGTGATCGGTCACACAGAAACTCGCGTGCCGTGTCGCGCAGAAGCTGCTGCTCATCGTCCAGAACCAGAGGCATCGGGTCAGTCCGGAAGGCCGAGCACGCGCTTGGCGATGATGTTGAGCTGGATCTCGGAGGTGCCGCCCTCGATCGAGTTTCCCTTGGAGCGCAGCCACTCACGCGTCGTCGAGAGCTCCTCCCGGGTGAAGCCTTCTCCCTCCCAGCCGAGCGCCTGCGTGCCCAGAATCGATACGAGAAGCTCGTACTTGCACTTGTTGAGCTCGGTGCCGTAGAGCTTGAACATCGATGAGGTGGCTCCCGGGCCGCGCTTCGCCTTCGCCTCGTCCGTGGAGCGCTGCAGCGTGAGCCGGAAGCAGCGCTCGTCCATCAGATGCTGGGCGATGCGGTCGCGCAGCTCGGGGTCCGGCAGCGGCCCTTCGGGAGCGCCGAGGTACTCCCGTGCTCGCTCCACGATCGAGCGTTCCCGACCACCGACCGCGAGCGCCCCCATGCCGAGACCCATCTGGGAGATCATGGCCCGTTCATGCTGGAGCAGCCGCTTGGCGATCCTCCAGCCGCCGTTGACCTCGCCCACGAGGTTCCGCACCGGGACCCGGACGTTCTCGAAGAAGGTCTGGCAGAACGGCGACGAGCCACTGATGAGCTGAATCGGCGCCGTGGAGACTCCCGGCGAGTCCATGTCGATGAGCAGAAAGCTGATGCCATCGTGCTTGGGTACTGCCGGATCCGTTCGGACCAGGCAGAAGATCCAGTCGGACTGATCCGCATACGAGGTCCAGATCTTCTGGCCGTTCACCAGGTACTCGTCGCCGTCGCGGACGGCCCGCATCTGCAGGCCCGCCAGGTCCGAGCCCGCCCCCGGCTCGCTGTAGCCCTGACACCAGCGGATCTCGCCTCGAATGATGCGGGGAAGATGCTCACGCTTCTGCTCCTCGTTGCCGAACTCGAGCAGCACCGGACCCAGCATCGAGAGGCCGAAGCTGATCAAGGGAGAGTGACAGCCGAGCCGGCGAATCTCCTCCTCGAGAACGCGCGCCTCCTCTGCGGACAGGCCGCCGCCGCCGTACTCGCGCGGCCAGGTAGGGGCGGTCCAGCCACGCTCGGCCATGCGCTCGAGCCAGAGCGCGGAGTCGGGGTTGCGGAGCACCTCCTTGCGCCCACCCCACACCGTCTCGACCGGATGGTCCCCCCGCTTCGACGCGGGGCAGTTTTCCTCCAGCCAGCGCCGGGTCTCCTCGCGAAAGCTCTCCAGCGGCTCCACCTCTCCTCCTCGCCCGAGCTGGTTCCCGGGGCTGCACCGTGCGTGGGCGCGGTATCGTATCATATCGCCGATGCGGTCCCTGCGTCGTCTCTTGGGCCTCGATGAAGCGGCCGCGGTCGAACGCGACGATACCGAGACGGTTCGGCGAATTGCCCAGCAGCTCGACCGCATGGATCCCGAGCAGGCCCGCTACCTGGCCTCCTTCGCCTACGTGCTGGCGCGCGTCGCGCACGCGGACCACGACGTCTCGGACGAGGAGGTGCGTGAGATGGAGAAGTGGGTTCGGGAGCTCGGCGAGCTCAGCGAGGCCCAGGCGGCCCTGGTCGTCCAGATCGCCAAGAGCCAGGCCATCCATCTCGGGGCAACGGAGAACTACGTGGTGACGCGTCAGTTCCGCGAGAGCTCCACGCGGGAGCAGCGGCTCGGCCTGCTGCGCTGCCTGTTCGCGGTCGCGGCCGCGGATCAGACGGTCTCCGACGTGGAGAACACCGAGATCAGCCTGATCGCGAACGAGCTCGGGATCACCGCACCCGAGGTCGCGGCCGCCCGGGGGGCCTACCGAGAGTACCTCTCCGTCCTGCGTCACCTGCCGCGAGGCTGAGAGCCCCTCGGGCGTGGAGGGCCGAGTCCAGCTCCGTTAAGCTCCTCGGAGCGCGGAGAGAGGAGAGAAATGGAGATCGAGGTCAGGCGGCGCTACAGCGATGCAGCGAAGCGACGGGAGGAGGCGCTCTGCTGCCCGGTGGAGTACGACGCGCGCTACCTCGCGGTGATCCCGCCCGAGGTTCTCGAGCGCGACTACGGCTGCGGGGATCCCTCACGGTACGTGCAGCCGGGGGACCATGTTCTGGACCTGGGAAGCGGCGCCGGAAAGCTCTGCTTCATCGCCGCTCAGGCCACCGGCAAGGAGGGTCGCGTCGTCGGCATCGACATGAACGACGAGATGCTGGCTCTGGCGCGGCGAGCGGCCCCACAGGTCGCCGAACGCATCGGCTACGGGAACGTCACCTTTCGGCGCGCACGTATTCAGGACCTCCGTCTCGATCTCGACCGAGTCGACGCCTGGCTGGCAGAGAACCCGGTGCGGGGAGCCGGGGACCTCGCCGGGCTCGAGGCGCTCTGCGAACGGTTGCGCGAGGAGTCGCCGCTGGTGCGGGATGAGTCGATCGACCTGGTGATCTCCAACTGCGTGCTGAATCTGGTCCGTTCCGAGGACAAACACACGTTGATCGGGGAGATCTTCCGTGTGCTGCGGCGCGGGGGACGCGTCGCGATCGCGGACATCGTTAGCGATGAGCCGGTTCCGGACGAGCTCAAGCGGGATCCCGAGCTCTGGAGCGGCTGCATCTCGGGAGCGTTTCAAGAGCGTGAGCTTCTCGGCGCCCTCGAGGCTGCGGGCTTCTACGGCCTCCGGATCGAGGCGTGGACGGAGGAGCCCTTCCGCGTGATCGACGGGATCGAGTTCCGGTCCGTGACCGTCACGGGTCGCAAGGGGAAGGAGGGGCCCTGCTGGGAAGCCCGACAGGCCGTGGTCTATCGCGGTCCTTGGAGGCAGGTCGAGGACGACGACGGACAGGTGTTGCGACGGGGCGAGCGCACGGCGGTCTGCGCAAAGACCTTCGGGATCCTCACCTCGGCGCCCTACGCCGAGGATCTGATCCCGATCGAGCCCCGCAAGGCCGTGCCGGAGGATGCGCGTGAGCTCTTCGACCGCTCGCGCGACGTACGCCGCGACCCGCGCGAGACCAAGGGCCGCGACTACAGCGTGACGCGGACGTCGGGCTCTAGCTCCTGCTGCTGAGCGCCGGGCCGGAGCACGTGCTCGGTGATCTCGGCTGGAGCGAACAGGCGCATCGGAGGTCCCCAGAAGCCGGAGCCGCGGCTCACGTAGAGCCGCGCGCCCTCACGCTCGTAGACGCCCGCCACGAAGGGAACCACCAGCCGCACGAGCGCGCTGAACGGCCAGATCTGTCCCCCGTGCGTGTGGCCGGAGAGCTGCAGGTCTACACCCATGCGTGAGGCGCTCCGGAAGGTGCTCGGGTCGTGCGCGAGAAGGACCAGGGTGCGATTCGGATCGCGTCCGGCGAGGGCGCGCGGCAGATCCTCCCTCACACCGTCGAAGTGGCCCCCACGATGATCGTCGACCCCCGCCAGCTCGAAGCTCGTCTCGCCACGGGCGATCGTGACTCGAGAGTTCCGCAGCACGGACAGGCCCAGCTTCTCCAGCGTGCGGCACCAAACCTGCGCGCCGGAGTAGTGGTCGTGATTTCCGGTCACGAAGAAGACTCCATGCCGCGCACGCAGCTCCGCGAGCGGAGCGACCTCGTCGGCCAGTCGGTCGACGCTACCGTCCACCAGGTCCCCCGTCACGACCAGGAGATCGGGCTCGAGGGCGTTGCATCGGTCAACGAGGTGACGGGCAAAGCGGACGTCCAGAATACCCCCGATGTGCAGATCGCTGATCTGCACGATGCGAAAGCCGTCGAGCGGGCGGGGCCAACGTGCGAGCCGATGCTCCACGCGTCGCAGGGGGGGAGGTCGCAGGGCATTGCGCAGGCCCAGCACAGCCCCGCCACCCGCCAGCCCGCCCACCACGAGCGCGCGCAGCCGCGCCCCGGACTCGTGCAGCAGACCGTCCCCGGACTGCGCCCACGCCGGTGGGCCGACCAGCCAGAGTGCCAGGTCGGAGAAGCTCAACAGCGTGAGCAGGAGGAAGGCCAGGCCCATCCAGACGGCGCCCGACCAGACGACGATCTTTGCCCGCCGCGGCGGGAGGAGTCGACCGGAGACCAACGAGAGCACGAGGCTCGTCCCCAAGAGGGCGATCGCGGCCAGCAGCGCCGAACGAAAAGGCTCGGGCCAGGCCGGCTCGAGCACGAGCCGTCGGGCGAGGTACAGATGGGCTCCCACGAGCAGGGACGCAGCCACGGAGGCAGCGGTGAGTGCGAGCAGCAGCGGGCGGAGGGTCACGTGCGCGAGTGTACGGGCCGCACGACGATCAGCAAGGCGAGGAGCACGGCGCTGGCCAGGCTGAGCCCGCTGGCGAGCCGACGCACGGCCGGGGGTGTGAGGCGGAGCGAGACCCGGCTTCGTCCTTCCGGGACCTCGAGCTCGATGGCACCGGTGGGGCTCCGCAGCACGCGCGCGGGCTGCCCGTCGATCTCGGCCCGCCAGCCCGGAAAGTCCCAGCGCGCCAGGCGGATGCGCGTGGCCCGGGCGGCCTCGACGACGAGAACGATTCGCGTTCCCCGGTTCTCCTCGACGACGGCGTGGATCTCCGGGAGCGGCGAGACCAGAGGCCCGAGGGAGGGGCGCTCCCTCCGCCAGACCTGCCGGCTCGCGGTCCGCGGCAGGTACTCGTCCCGAACGGTGGCGGACTGTGTGCCGGCGCGAATCCGCTCCGGACGCAGTGCGTCGCCGAGCTGCGCGCGCACAGGGGGGGGGAGCGGCCGGTAGCCCAGGATGCGCGGTGCGGCATTGGCGATGCAGAGCGCGAGGACCGCCAGCTCGAACGCAGCCCGTGCGCGAGAGGGGAGCCGCACACCGAGGCGGGCGAAGCAGAGGCCCGCGATCAACGCCGTCATCAGTGCCAGCGGCCCACCCATCCGCCAGGGGAACTGAAACAGCGGCAGAAAGGGCAGCGTCTCCCAGATCGGCGTGCTCACACGAAGCGAGAGCAGCAGGAAACCCGCGCAGGCGAGGAGCGCACCGAACAGAATGCGAGCCACCCGGGGTGAGCGGCGCCACTCCCGCAGCAGAGCGAAGGCACCTCCGAGCCAGATCAAGGGTGGCAACGCCCCGAGTGAGAAGAAGCGCTCGTAGCCGAAGAGCTGGACGAGCCGCGGGAACTGCACGTGGAAGTCGAACTTGCCCTCGAGAAGCTCCTCGGGTCGCATCCACGAGCCCAGCGCGAGCGCGGGGATCCAGAAGAAGGCCGCCAGCCCGAGCCCAAGTGCCACACCCTTGGCGAGCGCCACGCTGCAGCCGCGTGGGGGCGACGGCAGATAGAGCCCGGCGGCCCCGAGCACGAGCAGCCCGGCTACGACCAGAGCGGTGAGGTTGTGAGCGAGGATGACGGCGGCGAGACCGAGCGCGAGGGCCACGACGGTGCGGCGATCCGGGCGCCGCAGACGGAAGAGCGCGGCGAGCGCGAGCGGCGCGGCGGCGAGACCGGCGTACTCGGCGTTCGCGTTGCGGATCAACGCGTCGCCCAGCAGGTACGGGCTCAGCACGTAGACGTAGCCGGCGACGCGCGCCGCCCCGCGATCGGCACCCACGTCCCCTCCCCCCGCGGCGACCAGCATGCGTCCGGCCGCCCAGAATGCGAGACAGGCGAGCCCGACGAGGCTGATCACCGCTGCCGTGGGCATCGAGACGATCCAGCTGAGCAGGGCCGAGACCAAGAGAAAGGCGGGCGCGTAGAACAGGAAGATCGGCGAGCCATAGCCACCGTAGAGGTTCTCGGCCCAGTAGGGTGGAAGCTGGCCCCCCGCGAGCGCCGCACGGTACTCCGCGATGCGCACCAGCTCGAAGCTCCAGTCATGCCCCTGTGGGAAGCCGCGAAAGATCAGCGGACCCACCGCCACGAGGAGGGCGAGAGCGGGAAGCAAACGACGCTGGAGCAGATCCAGGATCATCCCTCCCCCCGTCGGCTCGCCCGGCTCATCCGAGCCGCGGGATCGTACCACGCCGTATCCCGTATGCCCCTGGTGGTCCGCGTGTTACGCTGGCGGGCGGTGTCCGTCACAGTCGCAACACGTTTCGGCGTCGTCGCGGGCGTGCTCGACCGCGAGGTGCACTGCTTCCGCGCGGTGCCCTACGCACGGTCGCCGGTGGGGGAGCGGCGCTTCCGGCCCCCGGAACCCCCCGACCCCTGGCCCGGTGTGCGGGACGCACGCCAGTGTGGCCCGGCGGCGCCCCAGCGCCCGTCCAAGACGACCCGGCACCCGGGCGCGCGACCCCACGCGCAGAGTGAGAGCTGCCTGAGCCTCGACCTCTGGACCCCGGCCGTAGCTGGCGTCCCCCGTCCGGTGCTCGTCTGGATCCACGCCGGCCGCTTCCTCGAAGGATCGGCCTCGCTGCCCGACTGGAACGGCCGCCGCCTGGCGCGCCGGGGAGACGTCGTCGTGGTCACACTCCAGTATCGCCTCGGCGTGCTCGGCTTCCTGCACGCGCCCGATCGGCTCGACGAGCCAGGCACCAACCTCGGGCTCCTCGATCAGATCGCGGCGCTCGAGTGGGTGCGCGACGAGATCGATGCCTTCGGCGGGGATCCGGGAAACGTGACGATCTTCGGGAGCGGCAGCGGCGCCACCTGTGCCAGCGCTCTCCTCGCGATGCCCCATGCGCGCTCGCTCTTTCGGAGGGCGATCCTGCAGAGCCCCCGTTCGGCCTTCCTGTCCCGGGAGGCGGCGGAGCGCAGAGCGCAGCGTTTCCTCGACGCGCTCGGACCGGACGCGGCCCGGGCCGATCGCCTGCGCGCCCTCCCGCTCGAGCTCCTGCTCGACGCCCAGGAGCGCTGCGCGGCCGCGCAGCCCGGCGAGCCCTACTTCGCCCCGGTGATCGACGGTGTGCTGCTGCCCCACTCCCCCCCGCAGGCGCTCGGCGCCGGCGACGGGGCGGGCTGCCCGCTCCTGGTCGGCTGCAACCGAGACGAGACATACGGACTCGGTCGGCTGGAGGGAGAGCCGAGTCCCCGCAGCGAGACCGAGCTCATGGAGAGGTTGCGCCGGAGCCTCGGCGCCGACGACGAGCGCGTGGGGCGCGTGCTCGATCTTTACCGAAGGTCGTTCGAGCGGACAGCACCTGAGCCCGGGGAGCTCTGGCACGCGATCGCGTCGGACCACCGCTTCCGGACGCTGGCACTCGCCCTCGCCGAGCAGCAGAGCCGGCACGAGCCCCAGACCTACGTCTATCGCTTCGACGGGCTGGAGGGCACGCCGACGCAGCACGGTCTGGAGGTCCCGTTCGTCTTCGGAACGCTGGAGGATCACTCGCGCGCCGCGGAGCTCGGCAAGACCGCGCGAACCACGGCCCTCGCGCGGCAGGTCCAGGACGCCTGGATCGCGTTCGCCCACACCGGGCACCCCAATCACGCCAAGCTTCCGCCCTGGCCCCCCTACGCAGCCCCGCGTCGCGCCACGATGATCCTGGCCGAGAAGCCTCGCCTGGCCGAGGACCCCTGGGGGGAGGTGCGGGCCCTCGTCGATCTAATCGACGCAGGAGGAACGCTGGGAGGCAATCAGGAGAGCGCTCGGCGCACGGGTCAAAAAAGGCGCGGCTGAGCTCGACTCGGCGATCACATTCCGACACCGCCCGGACGGCCGACCTTCGATGAAGCCGCCCGGTCGGCTTTCAGCGGGCCAGGCTGCAGAGCGAGAGCCAGGCGGCAATCAGGGTGAGGCCGCCGAGGGGCGTCAGCGGGCCGAGCCAGCTCCAGTGGGTGAGCGCCAGGCCGTAGAGGGAGCCCGAGAAGAGCAGGATCCCGGTACAGAAGAGCGCGGCGGGCAGTGTGACGCTCTTCTGTGTCGATACCGCCAGCGTACCGAGGGCCAGGAGCACGACGCTGTGGAGCAGATGATAGCTGGCGCCCGTCCGCCAGGCGGCGAGCAGCTCGGGAGAGACCTGCTCCTTCAAGCCGTGCGCGCCGAAGGCCCCCGCCACGATCGCGAGGGCTCCGGAGATGCCAGCGGCGACGATCCAGGGCACGGCGGTCAGTCGGTGACCGCGCCCCGGCTGGCGCTCGAGACCAGCTTGGCGTACTTCGCCAGCACGCCGGAGCGGTAGCGCGGCGGGGGCGGCTCCCACTCAGCGCGGCGGCGCTCGAGCTCGGCCTCGTCCACCTCGAGTTGCAAGAGATTTCGCTCGGCGTCGATCGTGATCGGATCGCCGTCGCGCACGAGCGCGATGAGGCCGCCGACCTGCGCCTCCGGCGCGACGTGCCCGACGACCATCCCGAAGGTCCCGCCCGAGAAGCGACCGTCCGTGATCAGCCCCACCGAGTCCCCGTAGCCTTTCCCGATCAGCGCGCTTGTGGGACCGAGCATCTCGCGCATTCCCGGTCCCCCGCGCGGTCCCTCGTAGCGCAGCACGAGGATGTCCCCACCCTGAACGCGGTCGGAGAGGATCGCCTGCATGCACGCCTCCTCCGACTCGAAGACGCGTGCGGGACCGGACATCCTCAGGCGCTTCACACCGCTCGTCTTGGCGACGCAGCCCTCCTCGGCCAGGTTTCCCCGGAGGATCGTGAGATGACCCATCGGGTACTTGGGAGCGTCGAGGGGCAGCACGACCTCCTGACCGTGCGGCGGCTCGGCGGGGACGTCGTGCAGGTTCTCCGCCACGCTGCGACCCGTGACGGTCCTGCAGTGGCCGTGGAGCAGGCCACGCTCAAGCAGCATCTTCATGATCAGCGGGATGCCCCCAACCCGGTGGAGATCGGTGGTGACGTAGGTCCCCGAGGGCTTGAGGTCGGCCAGGTGGGGGACGCGCCGGCGAGCCCTCTCGAAGTCGTCGAGCCCGAGCTCCACCTCGGCCGCGTGTGCGATCGCGAGCAGATGCAGCACGGCGTTCGTCGATCCGCCCACGGCCATGACCACGGCGATGGCGTTCTCGAAGGCCTTCCGCGTCAGAATGTCGCGCGGCTTGAGGTCCTCCTCGACGAGCCTCAGCAGGCAGCGGCCGCTCTCCTCGGCGTCGAGTCGCTTCTCCTCGTCCTCGGCGGCCATCGTCGAGGAGTAGGGCAGGCTCATGCCCAGCGCCTCGAAGGCGCTGCTCATGGTGTTCGCGGTGTACATCCCGCCGCAGGAGCCCTTGCCCGGGATCGCACAACGCTCGATCTGCTGGAAGTCCTCGCGCCCGATACGACCGGCCTCGAGCTCCCCGACCGCCTCGAAGATGCTCACGATGGTCAGGTCTTTGCCGGCGTGGCGACCCGGCTTGATCGTCCCGCCGTAGACGAAGATCGAGGGGATATTCAGGCGCGCCATGGCGATCATCGCGCCCGGCATGTTCTTGTCGCAGCCCCCGACGGCGATCAGCCCGTCGTGGCTCTGCGCACGGCAGACCGTCTCGATCGAGTCGGCGATCACTTCCCGGCTCACGAGGGAGCACTTCATGCCCTCGGTGCCCATCGAGATTCCGTCGCTCACCGTGATGGTGCCGAACGTCTGGGGCATGCCGCCCGCGGCACGGATCGCACGGCTCGCGGCCTCGGCGAGCTCCCCGAGCCCCGCGTTACACGGCGTGATGTCGCTCTGGCCGTTGGCCACCGCGAGGATCGGCTTGCCGAAGTCCTCATCCCGGAACCCGACCGCGCGAAGCATTCCACGGTTGGGGGCGCGTGGGTCTCCCTCGGTGACGATGCGGCTGCGGCGGTTCATGGCCCGGGCCATCGGGACGTCATTGTACCCGTTGGAGGTGAAAGCTACCTGCCTCCCGCTCTTTGCGACCGCACCAGGGACAGAAGCGCCAGAAGGAGCGGGACACCGGCCAGCGGCAGCGCGGGCAGCGGTCCGGAAGCTCCGGGTCGCTCCAGGGACGACGGACCTTCTGCTTGCAGACCGGGCAGTAGCGCATGAAGGGCCGGAGCTGGCCCGGACAGCCCTTGCGGCTGCAGCGGCGCTCTGCACGCGCATCGGGACGCAGCGGTCGGCCGTTGCCCTGGAAGCGGCCCGAGAAGCACCACGGGCAGGCGGTCCACTCGGGCCGCACGCCGCGCTCGCAGTCGGGACAGACGAGGGGGTACGGCGAGAGCTGGCGGAAGGAGTTGTCGGCGCTCCCGCACCAGGGACAGAAGACCATCTCCTCGGCGATCGGGCCCTCGCAGCGGTGGCAGGCGTAGCGCATCCCCAGCCTTCTGCCGTAGCGACGCCGGAACAGCTCGGCCTGCACCGCGAGTGGGCTCGGCTCGGGCGCGGGTCGGCGGCGCGGCGTACGCCGGTGCGGCCTCTCCTCGACCCGTCGAAAGGCCGCCTCCAGCTTCTCCTCCAGCTCCACCGCGCTGGCGAAGCGCCGCTCGGGCTCGAGCTCGGCCGCGCGGCGGAGCACGGGTCGCACGGGCTCGGGGACCTTGGCCTCGAAGCGCTCGATTCCCTCGGGCGGCCACTCGAAGGGCCAGCTCGGCAGCACACCCGTGAGGATCTCGTAGGCGATCAGGCCCAGCGAGAACACATCGGAGGCGAAGCTCGTGCGGCCGTAGGCCTGCTCGGGCGCCAGGTAGCCGAATGTGCCCACCTTCGTGAAGTCCTGGGTCATCCCCTTGCTGAACCGCGAGAGCCCGAAGTCGGTCAGCGCGGCACGGCCGTCATCGAAGATCACGATGTTCTCCGGCTTGACGTCCCGGTGCAGGATGCGCCGCGCGTGCGCATGCGCAAGGCCAGCCGCGATGTCGCGAATGATGCGCAGGGCGATGCGCGCCGAGCGTCGTGCACCCCGATGGCGCTCCAGCGTGGTTCGCCCCAGCTCCGTGGCCAGAACGAAGTATCCGTCGATCCAGTCCGCGTTCCGGACCGCCACGATGTTGGGATGCGAGAGCTTCACCGCGAGGCGCGCCTCGCGCTCGATCTCCTCCCGCCCGTACTCCTCCACCACCGACGGAAGCGCCACCTTGAGCGCCACGTCCCGGCCCTCGACCAGGTCCCGCGCCTTCCAGACCGTCGCGAACGCGCCTTCGCCAAGCTTCCGGTCGAGCCGGTACTTGCCGAGCCGTCCGCCGCGGCGGGGCACCGCACGCCTGGTCCCGAGGCTCAAAGCCGGCCCTCCGGCGGGGTCAATCCTGGTAGATCAGGCGCGTCAGGAACTCGGCCACGCAGCCCGGCTTGCTCTCCCCTTCGATCTCCATCGTGACCGTCTGCTTGAGCTGGAGCGCGTTCGCCCCCTTGAGCTCGGCCGAGACGAGGACCCTGCGAGCCCGCACCCGGGAGTTCACCTTGACCGGCGTCGGAAAGCGCACGCGGTCCAGCCCGTAGTTCAGTCCCATCGTGAGTCCCTCGAACGCCTGTGCGTCCGGCGGCGGCATCTTCGCCATCAGGTACGGGATCAGCGACAGGGTCAGGAAGCCGTGTGCGATCGTCACCTTGAACGGAGAGAGCTTCGCAGCCTTCTCGGGATCCACATGGATGAACTGATGGTCGTGGGTCGCCTCCGCGAAGCGGTTGATCTCCGCCTGGTCGATGAGGTGCCAGTCGCTGACGCCGTCCTCCTGCCCGATGCCCTTCTCGAAGATCGCCAGGGCCTTCTCCGCGTGACCTGCCATACCGATGGCTTCCTTTCCTAGCGCCGAGGGGTCAGATCCAGGTCCGGGGGCGGGAAGTCGGGAAGCTTCCAGCGAATGTGCGGCTTGTCCTTCTTCTCGTGCCACGCGTTCGCCGAGTCCACGGCCTTCTCGATGGCGGCCTCGAAAGCGGCAAAATCCTCGTCCTTGATCGCGGCCTCCAGGGGCGCCCAGTCGTCCCGGAGATACTCCTCGATCGCCTCCTCGTGCTTGGGCCGCGTGTAGCAGCAGATCTCGAAGAGCTTCTTGGCCTCCTTCCACTGGTAGTGCGCGTTGGGCCAGTTGCCGGCCTTGGCGGCGTAGAAGAGCTTCCAGGTGCGGCTTCCGATCTCGGGCATGAGCCGGGCGAGCCCGGGTTGGATCATCGCGATCTCATCGATCGCCATGTCGCGCTTGCCGCTCCAGAAGACCATATCGCGCACGATCTCCTTGACGCGCTCCTCGTCCATCGCAGTCCTCCGTCAGGCTCGGGGGCCCAGCAGCTGCTCACACAGCTTGAGCCGTTCCAGATAGGCGCTTCGCACCAGCTCCACGTCCCGCACGAAGTGCTCGAGCTCCTCGAGCCGCAGCGCCTGGGGACCGTCGCAGAGCGCCTGCTCGGGGCGGGGATGAAAATCCACGAGCACGGCGTTGGCCCCCGTGATGATGCCCTGCGCGGTCACGTGCTGGATGTCCAGCAGGCCGTCGCTTGCGGCGACCTTCTTTCCCACCGAGTGCGAGGGATCGATGCAGACGGGCAGACGCGTCAGGCGCTTGATGACGGGGACGTGCCCGAAGTCCACGAAGTTCCGGTGCGGATCCCCGAGATGGCTCTTGACCCCCCGCAGGCAGAAGATGATCCGCCGGTTCCCGCCGGACGCCACGTACTCGCAGGCGTTCAGGGACTCATCGAGCGTGATCCCCATTCCCCTCTTGTAGAGGACCGGGAACTCCTGCTGTTGACCGACGACTTTGAGCAGCTCGAAGTTCTGGGCGTTGCGCGTCCCGATCTGGAGCAGCACACCCGTGGGATGACCCGCTGCATCCAGCGCACCACAGATCTCATCGAGCTGCGTCTCGTGCGTAATCTCCATGGCGATCACCTTGATCCCATAGCGGCCCGCCAGCTCAAAGACGTAGGAAAGACACTCTCGCCCGTGCCCCTGGAAGTCGTAGGGGCTGGTGCGCGGCTTGTAGGCCCCGGCGCGCGTGGTCTCCAGACCGACGGAGGCCAGCGCCCGGAACATCTCCTCGACGCTCTCGCGTCGGTCCACGGCACACAGACCCGCGAAGATGTGCAGGCTGTCTTGGCTGAAGTGGAGCCCGTTGTACTCGAAGCCGAGCGCCTCGACCTGTCCAGCGTGGCGGCCGATGGAGCGGTAGCGCTCCCGGACCCGGATCACGCGCTCCACGGCCGAGAACTCCTCGAAGGGAGCCTCGGGAACCGCGGCAGTCGATCCCAGCAGGTAGATCTCCGTGAGCGCCCGCGTGGTACCCCGAATCACGCGAACCTCGGTCTGGACGTCCGGGTAGCGCTCGGCCAGCTCCACGACCTGCCGGACCTCGGGCGAGTCGGGCAGGATGTCGGCCTTCATCACGATGATCATCTTGGCGCCATACTACCCAGGGCCCGCGCACGATTCCACCGTCCCGCCCTCCGGGACCCCGACCTCCGCGCCCAGCTCGGCGCCGGAAAGCTGCCGGCCCCGACGGGATCCCGGCGGCAGGATCTGCCCCCCGGCAGACGGGACCCGGGTAAGCAGAGACCCCTTGGAGGACAAGGTGGGTCAGGTGAGACGCGGCAAAGCTCCGGGCACACGCATTGCAGCCTCGGGGGGCGATGTTCTTCCCGGGGGAAAAGACAACGGGGCGCAGGAGCTGCCCAGTTCGGAGGGGCTCGATCGCACGCCCGTTTGCTGCACACATCGCTGGGCTCCTGCTCGCGACGCTCGGCGCGAGCCCAGCCGCACACGGCGCAGAGCTGATCGACTCCCAGATCTGGCAGGCGCACTTCGAGGCGTGGGTCGAGCGGGCGTTGGTACGGGACGAGCTGGACGAAGCCGCCCGGCACGCGCCGGAGCTGGACCCCGGCTCGACCCTGCGCGTGCTCAACGAGCTGGTGAAGGCGCGGCTCGACGGCCATCCAGAAGGCCTCGCGCTCCCGTCGGAGGTCATCGCGAAGATCCGTGCGCCCGGAATATCTGGACCCGTCCGGCAGGCCGCACTGCACTACGCGCGCGGCGACATCGAGAAGGCCCGGGAGATCCTCGACGCCCCGGAGCTGGAGAGCGATGCGGACGCCGCCCATCTCCAGGCTCAGATCCACGACGCCCAGACGGAGAACGAGGAGCCCTACTCGCCTTACCACCGACTCGAGGCGATCGCGGACTATCGCTATGCCCTGAGCCTGTCCGAGGAGTCCGCCCAGGAGGACCGTGCGCGCGTGCGTATCGGCCAGATCCTCGCCGAGCTTCGCTTCTTTCCGGAGGCGAGGGCCACCTTCCGGCCGCTTCTCGAGCGGGAGCTTCGCGAGCCATACGACCTGGCAGCGCAGGTCTCGTACACCGAGACGACCTACCTGGCCCGCGATCCCCGTCGCACCCTGGTGTCGCTCGGTGAGCTCGATCTCGAGACGCTCTCGCCCGCGCTGCGCCACTGGGCCATTCGGCGAACGGGCGACAGCTTCTACCGGCTCGGCAACGCCCGGGCTGCGGTCCGTGCCTACACACGGCTGATCGAGGAGGCGAGCGACCCCGCGCAGATCGATCCGATCACCCGCCTCCGGCTGACCATGGCCCTGCTCGAGCTGGGCAAGCCCTCCGAGGCGCAGCTCGAGCTCGCGCACGTGCTCGGAGACACGGACGCCCCCGAGGAGCTCACCGCGCTCGCGGGCCTGCTCCTGGCGCGCGCCCTACGCGAGACGGAGGCCTACGCGAACGCGGCAGACGTGGCGGCCGAGGTCGCACGGTCTCGCGGGCCGTCCTCCGAGAGTGCGCTGGCCTGGGTCGAGCTCCTGGAGTCGCGGGGGCGGGTGGGCGAGCCCGTGCTGGAGCTTTCCGACGAGGTGGACGATCTGGCCCAGCGGACGGACGAGGCGCCGGCCTATGACCTCCTCGCGTATCGGCTGCTGCAGCAGCCGGGTATCGCCGAGACGCCGGCGGAGCTGCGGACCCTCCTGGGCCAGCTGCTCCCAAAGCTCGCGGACGGACCCGTGCGCAGGCTGGCCCGCGATGATCTCACGGCCCGGCTTCAGGCCCATCTTCGCAGCGTCCAGCTCGGTGAGGAGGAGCTCGACCCGCAGGTGCTGAAGGACGTCGCCGAGTACCTGCACCCAAGTCACGTCGATCAGGACGCTCTGCTTCTCGGCCTGGAGTCCTTCTACCGTAGTGGGGACTGGGAGAGCTGCATGCGCTGGGGCCGCACCCTCCACCGCAGCGACGTGCGCCCGATTCGCAAGGGTCTCGGCGCCTGGCGGGACCTGCAGTGTCGCCGCGCCAAGCAGCCCAGCCTCGTGTCCTCGCGAAACCTGATTCTGCTGGCCGACGGCGGGCGAACGGGATCCTTTGCGCTGGCCCTCGCTGCCGTGGCGGCCGAGGAGGCGCTGCGCGCAGGCGATCCCCAGGAGGCACGAGAGATCTACGACGCGGCGTTGCACTCGGTGGCCGATCCCCGGCTGCTCGGCCCCGTCCTGCTGCGGGCCGCAGAGCTCGACCTCGCGGAGGGGCGGCTGCGCGTAGGGGCGCGGAAGCTGCTTCGAGGGCTCGCCCTCACCGACGAAGACGATGTGGTCCATGATCCCTTTCGCAAGGCAGGCCTGGTAGCGCTCGGCCGTGTCACCGCCACGGAGAAGCTACGAAAGGATCGCGAGCTCACGTCCGTTCTGGAGCGAGAGCGAGAGCGAGCCGAGAGCTGGTGGGCACCGGTCTACGCTTATCTGGGATTCCGAGCCGGGCGTACGGGCGCACCGCATGGCGGCGACGTCTTCTCCCGGGCGGCGCTCGAGGTGCGTCGCGTCGCCGAGCTTCGCTCCCGTGTCGAGAAGATCGTGGGTCGCGAAGCTCTCGAGACCGCTCGGACGGAGCTGCGCTCAAGATGATCGGTCTGCTCGACCTCGGAGGCCAGGGCCTCATCCGCGCAGCGCTCGAGGAGAGTGGCGCACCGCTGATGCGGCTCGATCGCAGCGAGGACGTACTTCGTGAGCTACGCCGCGGCACTCTGAGTGCCCTCATCCTGGAGGCCGGCCGACTCACGCCAGAGCTCTTCGATCTTCTCGCCGCTGGATCGGCGGTCGATCTTCCGGCACTCGTCGTCGCGCGCGATCGCACCGTGAGCGCAGCAGTCGAGGCACTGCGTGCGGGTGCTTCGGACTACCTCGCCGTGCCCTTCGAGCTCGAGTGCCTGCTGCGAGCCGTCGAGCGCCTGATCGGTGAGTCCTGCGTAGCGGGCGATCCTCAGCCCGCTGCGGAGCCCTTCGTGACGCAAGACCCCGAGGTCCGCGCGACGCTCGATCTGCTGCGCTCGGTTGCGAGCAGCGACGCGACGATCCTGATCGAGGGCGAGAGTGGCACGGGTAAGGAGCTGATGGCCCAGCTCGTCCACCGCGCGTCGCCCCGTCGGGCGCGGGAGCTGATCTCACTCAACTGCGCGGCGCTTCCGGAGGGCCTGCTCGAGAGTGAGCTCTTCGGACACGAGCGCGGAGCCTTCACGGGAGCCCTCTCACGCGTGATCGGAAAGTTCGAGCTCGCCGACGGAACGACCATCCTGCTCGACGAGATCGGTGAGCTGGCCCTCCCGCTCCAGGCCAAGCTGCTGCGCGTCCTGCAGGAGAAACAGGTCCAGCGCATCGGCGCGCGACGGCCCGTGTCCGTGGATTTCCGCCTGGTCGCAACGACGAATCGGGAGCTCACGGCTGAGGTCCGTACCGGTCGCTTCCGTGAGGACCTCTACTACCGCTTGAACGTGCTTCCGGTGCGCATCAAGCCACTGCGCGAGCGACCCGATGACATCCCGCTGCTCGTGGAGCACTTCACCCAGAGGCAGTCGCGCGCCGGCCGACCGTCCCCACGCTTCTCCGAGGCCACGCTCGAGGCGCTGCGTCGGCACGACTGGCCGGGAAACGTACGGGAGCTCCAGAACCTGATCGAGCGGCTGAGCCTCGTGCGCGGTGGACGCGAGGTGGCCCCGAGCGATCTCGGGCTCGCTGAGGTCGGGACCTCCAGGATGACCCATGGCGCGAGCGCAGCTCCCCCGGAGCTGGGAACGCTGCGAGAGATGGAGCGCTGGCTGATCGTGGAGACGCTCAAGCATCGCCGAGGCAACCGCACACAGGCGGCCCGCGATCTGGCCATCAGCCTGCGCACGCTTCGCAACAAGATCAACGAGTACCGCATTGATGAGCCCGACACGCTTCCCCGCACGGGCATCGCCACGCGACCCCGGCAGATCCCCGGCGCCCGTGGCTCGGCAGATTCGAGCCGGGCAGAAGCTGCCGGGTGAGCGGAGGATGGCAGACGTGTACGGACACGAGTGTCGTCGGAGGGGGCCGCACGTCTCCTCCCGCACCGTGGCATACGGCTTGCTCCTCCACAGGACCGGAAGAGCAGGAGGAGAGTGCGCGCAATGCCTCTGATCGATGATCCCGTCTCCCGTCTGATGGAGCAGGTGCTCGGCTTCGCCAACCTGCGGCAGGACGTGATCGCGTCGAACCTCGCGAACGCGAACACACCCGGCTACCGCGCCTTCGACCTCGTGCTGCAGGAGAGCCTCGGGAGCGGTCCGTCGCTCGAGCCGGCGCGTTCCGATCCGCGACACCTTTCGCTCGGCGGCTCGGACGGTCTGCCGAGCGGCGCAGAGCTGAAGCCTTCGAACGCACCGGCTCGGCTCGACGGAAACAACGTAAACCTGGATCAGGAGCTGATGAAGATGCTCGAGAACCGCTTCCTCTACCAGGCCGCGATGGAGCTGAGGGACCGTTGGGGCAACCTCAAGCCGGTCGCCAGGGATCTACGATGAGCTTCTTCACCTCTCTGGTGGTCAGCGGCTCCGGCCTGAATGCCGAACGAATCCGGGCGGACCTCGCAGCGGCCAACCTGGCCAACGCGAACTCGACGCGGACGCCTGAGGGCGGCCCCTATCGCCGCCGGGATCCCGTTCTGCGCACGGAGGCCGGCGAGACGTTTGGCTCCACGCTGGAGCGAGCGGTCCGTCGTGTCGCCGTCAAGCGTATCGTGGTCGATCCGCGTCCGCCGCGACTCGTCTTCGATCCTTCGCATCCCGACGCGGACTCCAAGGGGATGGTGGCTTTCCCCAACGTGCAAGTCGTCGAAGAGATCACCAACCTGACCAACGCTTCCCGCACGTATCAAGCCAACATCGCCGCGATCACCGTGAGTCGAGAGATGGCTGATCGTGCGCTGCGCATGGGGAGGTAGCCTAGATGGCGATCGATCCGATCGGTAGCGGAGCACGACCCAGCCTGGGCGCGAACGAGGCGCACGGCGGCGCGAAGTTCGCGGAGGCGATGACGGAGCTGCTGCGAGACGTCAATGCCGACCAGATCGACGCGGCGCGCCAGATCAAGTCGCTTCTGGTCGATGGAAACGGTTCGATCCACGAGGCGATGATCGCGATGGGCAAGGCCGAGGGCTCGCTCCGGCTGCTGATGGAGATGAGGAACCGGCTGGTGGACGGTATCAACCGCCTCCTCCAGACACAGGTCTAGGACGAACGGATGCTCGGAGGTCTCGACAAACTCCCCCAGCAGCTCGCGTCGTTCTGGACCAGCATGAACGGTGCGCAGCGCTTCGCGTTCCTCTCCATCGGTCTGATCACCGCGGGTGTGCTCGCCTTGCTCGTGAACATCGCGCGGGAGCCTGAGTACGCCACGCTCTACGCCGAGCTCTCGCCGGAGGACTCGGCGGCGATCCTCGACGAGCTCTCCACCGCACAGGTTCCCTTCAAGCTGACCCACGCGGGCACCTCGATTCAGGTACCGGTGGAACGCGTCTACGACATCCGCCTGGAGTTGGCCGCCAAGGGATTGCCCGCCTCGGGGCCGGTCGGCTTCGAGGTCTTCGACGACAACGGCCTGGGTATGACGCCGTTCCAGCAGCGAATCCGATTTCGGCGAGCGCTGGAGGGAGAGCTCTCGCGGACGATCGCCCGGCTCGCGCCGATTCATTCGGCGCGGGTCCACATCACGTTGCCGGAGCGGGCAGTGTTCAAGCGGGATCAGGCCAAGCCCCGCGCCGCGGTCGTGGTCACCCTGACCCCGGGCCGTACGCTGAGCTCGGCGGAGGCCAACGGGATCACGCATCTGATCTCGGGCGCGGTGGACGGCCTCGACGCCAGTCAGATTACGATCCTCGACTCCAGCGGTCGTCTGCTCGCGCGGCCCGGGGGGGACGAAGACGACCTCCTCGCCGCCGAGGTACTGGGCGTCCAGCAGGGAATCGAGACGCAGCTCGCCAGACGCGCCCAGAAGCTGCTTGACGCAGCCCTGGGGGCGGGAAAGTCCGTCGTCACGGTGACGGCCGCGATCGATCGGAAGCGCTTCGAGGAGACCAAGAGCCGGGTGAACCCCGATGAGACCGCCGTTCTGAGCGAGCAACGGGTGGAGGAGAGCCGCAGCGAGCCGGTTCCGACCTCCGGGGGCATTCCGGGGACACCGAGCAATGTGCCGGGCGGTGCGGGGGCCGAGCCCGCACCCGCGGCGCCCCCGAGCACCGAGGAGGTCACGCGCGAGACGATCAACTTCGAGATCAGTCGGAGCGAGAGCCGTACGGTGATTCCCCTGGGCCAGATCCAGAGGCTCTCGATCGCGATCCTCGTCGATGGCAAGTACCTGCCGCAGGAGGCGGCTGAGGGCGAGCCGCCTCCCCCGCCGCAGTACGAGCCCCGCAGTGAGGAGGAGCTTCAGCAGATCGGCGAGATCGTGAAGCGCGCCGTCGGCTTCGACGCGGAACGGGGGGACGTGATCGAGATCCAGAACTTTGCCTTCCGCTCGCCCCTCGAGGACCTCCCCGCGGAAGAGATTCCCTTCTGGCAGAGGCCGGAGCTCTTCGTGCTCCTCCCCACCCTCGGAAGGATTTTCGGTCTGCTGGCCGGGGTGATTCTGCTCAGCACACTCGTGCTGCGGCCCGCTCTGCAGCAGCTCGCCACCAGCCCCCTTCGGAGGGCCGCGAGGACCCACACGGGTGAGGCGGACGAGAGCGGCGTCTCGCCCGACCAGCAGGCGCTCGAGATCCGGAAGGCGGAGCTCGCAATCCCGATCGACAAGACCCAGGCCAAAGACGTGGCGGATGCGATTCGCGGATGGCTTCGAGAATAGGCAGAAAGAAGCGGCTGACCGGACCGCACAAGGTCGCGATCCTCCTGCGGCTGATCGAGGAGGACGTCGCGATGGAGATCCTCAAGCATTTGGGGGATCGCGACATCGCGCGCATCCATCGCGCCGACATGGACATGGGGACACCGCCCGAGGAGACGGTTCGGGAGGTCGCGCTCGACTTCAAGAGCCGCGTGATGGGCGGGGGCTCGCAGCAGGTCGGGCTGACCTCACGGCGGATCGACTCCATGGTCCGAGAGGCCATCACCGATGACCGCCTCGAGAACATCTTCGGCCGAACGGACGTCGAGATCGGCAAGATCCAGGACACCCTCGCCGAGATCGACGGGCGGGTGATCGGTCGCATCCTGAGTCGCGAGTACCCGCAGACCTGCGCGCTGGTGCTGTCGCAGCTTCCACACGAGCAGGCCGCCGATGTGCTGCTGGCTCTTCCTGAGGACCTGCGCGTCGATGTGATCATGCGGATCGCCCGCATGGAGAAGATTTCCGAGGACATGCTCGCCGAGCTGAACCGGGCGCTGGAGCGCGAACTCTCGGGCTTTGAAGGCGCCACGGCCGCCCAGGAGATGGAGGGAGTCGAGGTCGCCGTCCAACTCTTCATGCACATGGACCGGGCCAGCGAGACCGCCCTGCTCGAGGCCGTGGCCGACCAGGACGAGGAGACCGCGGACCTGATTCGGGAGCAGATGTTCACCTTCGAGGATCTGCTCGGGGTGGACGATCGAGGCATCCAGATGGTGCTTCGGAACATCGAGAACCAGACGCTCGTCCTCGCACTCAAGGGCGCAGACAACGATATGAAGGAGAAGTTCCTCACCAACGTCTCGCAGCGCGTGAGGGCATCGCTCGAGGAGGATCTCGACACCATGGGACCGGTGCGCCTCTCCGAGGTCGAGGCCGCGCAGCAGGCGATCGCGAAGACCGCGCGAGAGATGTCGGAACGCGGCGAGATCCAGATCGAAGGCCGAGGGGAAGATGAGCTCGTCTGACTCGATCAAGCCGCTCACGCTCGTGGATCTCCAGCAGGAGGCTCCGCCCGCGCCGGTCGAGGACTTCTGCGTACAGACGGAGTTCCCCCGCATCCTCTCAGAGGCGCAGCGCATACCAACGCCCGACGAAGCCTATCGCAACGGTCTGAGCGAGGGAGAGCAACGCGGGCGCGAGGCGGCATTGAAAGAGCTCCAGCCGGAGATCGAAGAGCTGCGCCGGGCGACCTCGGCGCTCGTGAGCGTTCGCAGCCAGCGGCTCGAGCAGGCGGAGAGCGACCTCGTAGAAGTGGCCGTGGATCTCGCCAGGCGCATCCTGCACGGCGAGCTCACACAGGACGGCGACGTGGTGCTCCGCATGGCCCGCGCGTGCATCGAGGAGGCCAGCCACGAGGGGGAGCTGACGCTGCGCGTCGCTCCGCAGGATCTCGAGCTGGTCCGTGCGCACCTTCCCGAGTTCGAGCCGGAGCTCTCCGAGGGCTCCGTCTGCGTTCAGGCCGACGCCGGCCTGGAGCGCGGCTCGGTCGTCCTCGAGACCCCCCGGCGCTGCTTCGACGGGCGGCCGGAGCGCATCCTCCAGCAAGTGGTGGCCACGCTCGAGGCGGAGGCGACGGACCCATGAGCGATCCCAAGGCACTGATCCGGGCCCTCGGGGCCGCCGCGCCTCCGACCGGCGGGTTCCTGAGCTCGATTCGAGGTCTGCTCGCAGAGGCCGACGGCCTGGAGCTTCCGGTCGGGGGGCTGGCGGAAATCGAGACCGGGTCCGGCTTCAGCCCGGCCGAGGTGGTCGGCTTTCGCAGCGGTCACGTGCAGCTCGTTCCGCTCCACGCCTGCCGCGGGCTCGAGGCCGGCTGTCGAGTCTGGCCGCTGTCGCGCGCGGCGGGGGTCCCCGCGGGTGAGTTCCTGCTGGGCCGCACCGTCGACGCCATGGGACAGCCGCTGGACGGTGGCCCGCCCTTTCCTCCCGCGGCTCGCGTGCCGCTGTACCGCGAGCCGATCGCCGCACTCGAGCGGCCCGTACTCGAGGAGCCACTCGACGTGGGGGTCCGCGCGATCAACGCAGCCGCGACCGTCGCACGTGGGCAACGCATGGGCCTGTTTGCCGGAACCGGCGTGGGCAAAAGCACGTTGCTGGGGATGATGCTGCGCGGAACCGACGCCGACGTGCGCGTGCTGGCTCTGATCGGAGAGCGAGGGCGCGAGGTGCGGGAGTTCATCGAGCGTGAGCTCGGCGAGGCGCGCCAGAGCACCGTCGTCGTGGCCGTTCCATCCGATCGCTCACCGCTGCTGCGCATGCGGGGCGCCTACGTGGCCACGGCCATCGCCGAGCACTTCCGGGAGCGGGGTCGCGACGTCCTGCTGCTGATGGACTCGATCACTCGCTTCGCCTTCGCCGCACGCGAGATCGGTCTCGCGCGCGGTGAGCCCGCCACGACCAAGGGGTACACGCCCAGCGTATTCGCCGAGCTTCCCGCACTCACGGAGCGGGCGGGCCGACTGGAGCGTGGGAGCGTCACGGCGATCTACTCCGTGCTCGTCGAGGGCGACGATCTCGAGGACCCCGTCGCGGACGCGATGCGGGGCCTGCTCGACGGCCACATCATCCTCTCGCGGGACCTCGCGGAGCGCGCTCAGTTCCCCGCGGTCGACGTGCTGGGCAGCATCAGTCGGGCGATGATCTCGGTCACGGACCTGCGGCATCGCGAGCTCGCCCAGCAGATGCGGCGCCTGCTCGCGGCCTATCGGGATGCCGAGGACCTGATCCAGGTGGGAGCCTACGCCCAGGGATCGGATCCCGTCGTGGACGAGGCGATTCGCCGACGCACGCGTCTTCAGGACTTCTTGAGGCAGGACGCTCACGAGCGTGCCTCCATGACGCAGACCCTCTCCGAGCTCGAGTGTGTCCTGACGGAGCCGATCCAATGAGCCGTCGCTCGCGTCTTCCGGTGCTGATCCGCCTGGCCGAGCACGAGGAGAGCCGGGCCATGCAGACGCTCGGACGCACCCGCCTGGCCGTCACTCGTGCCGAAGCCGCACTCCACCGGATCCGGAGCGATGCGACCACCACGCTCCTGGGCTCTGTGCTTCAGACCGGCCGTCCCATCCCCGCCGACACCCTGACCAGCGAGGCGATGCGGGGTGCCGGACTTCGCTTGCGAGCGGAGGCGATTCGCGTCGAGCTGGAAGGTGCGCGCAAAGCGGAGGGAACGGCGCGCGAGACGGTCGTCGCAGCCAAGCTCCGCCTACGCACGCTTCGCAAGGCGGTCGCCCAGCGCGAACGGCGCACGAGGCGCGAGCAGATGCGTCGTGAGACACGACGGCTCGACGAGGTGCAGCGTGGGATGCGCTCGCTGGAGGCCGAGCTCCCATGAGGTTCGCGCTCCCGCTTCTCCTGCTGCTGCTTCCCGTCCTGCTCGGCGCGGACTCCCCTCCCGCCACCGAGCCGGAAGCGACCGATGAGCGGATGCTCGAGCTCGAGGCACGCGAGGCGGCGCTTCGCGTGCTCGAGGAGGATCTGGCCCGACGCATCGAGGAGCTGCGTGAGCTTCGCGAGGCGGCAATCGCGGCAATTCTGCCGCAGGAACGGGAGCGTGCCGCACAGCTCGAGACGCTGATCAGCTTCTACCAGGCGATGAAGCCCAAGCAGGCGGCCAAGCTCCTGGAGAAGCTACCCAGCTCGCTGGCGGCGGACGTGCTCAGCGCGATGAAGTCGCGGTCGGCGGGCAAGATCCTGGACGTGATGAGTGCGGAACGTGCGGTCGTGATTTCCAAGCTGATGGCGGGGAGGAACTGATGCTGAACGCGGTACGGATCTCCGAAGAGACGGCTCCGACGGGGGGAGCGGACGACGGCGTGTCGACGTCACCCGCTGCCGAGGGTGGCGCCGAAGCCTCCGGCTTCCTCGAAATGCTCCTGTCCGCCGGTGTCTCCAACGAGGCGGAATCGGAGATGATCGAGGCACCCGTCGAGGAGCCCGAGCTCCCGGAGGAGATCCTCGATGTGCCGATCGCTCCCGACGAGGAGGAGACGCAAGCGCTGGAAACGGTGGGGGAGCTGGGCGCGCCGCACGCTGTGGTTGCCGCGCTTCCCAGCGAGGCCGCACCTCCCGAGACCGACGCGGAAGAACCCGAGGAGCTTCCCTCCAATCCGCGGGGCTCGGCTACGACGCCTCGACTCGATGGCGAGATCGATCCCCGAGGACCGGAGTCCGAGGGCCGACCCGGCCTTCCAGCCCGGAGCGTCACCAGCCCTAGCGACGGCGGTGCCGCGCACCCGAGCGACGAAGCCAGCACACGCGAGATCGCGAGTTCCGAGTCGGGCAGCGGAGACGAGACCGCGGACGACTTTCGGGGGTCGACCGAGGATGGGGGCCAGAAGGCCGGTGCCGAGACGCACGCTCGGGGCCTCTCCCGCGAGGCGATGACTGAGGCTGTTCACACGCGGGCCGAGGCCGGTGCTCCGAAGGCCACCCCGGGGCCGAGTACGACGAGCAGCGAGCCGACTCGGACCCTCCCGGAGCTTCCGGTCGTCAACGAGTCGCGGATCCTCGCCCAGGTTCGTCTGCTCGCCCGTGAGGGCGGAGGCATCGCACGCATCCAGCTCGAGCCCCCCCACCTCGGGGAGCTGCAGGTCCGGCTAACGGTGACACACGACAGCGTTCAGATGAGCCTACTCGCCGATCGACCCGCAGTGGCGGATCTCTTCACCCGCCATCTCCCCGAGCTGCGAGCGGCCCTCGCGGCCCAGGGGCTCCAGATCGATCGCGCCGACGTGGAGGTTCACGACCACGGCGCATCGAACGAGTCCGGTTCGAGCTCGCTGGGGTGGGAAGAGCAGCGGAGCCGAGGGGCACCCGAAGGCTCCCGAAGTAAGCCCGAATCGGACGTCCCGGGCGTTCGGAATGGGCGGCGAGGTCCCGCGCTGATCGAGGATCTTGGGGCCGTGAGCCTGCACGTATGAAGCCAAGCCGGAAGAGGAGGACGCCGAATGGACGCGCTTGATGCTCTGAGGCTGGAGGAGAAGAAGACCGAGGTGCGCAGCGCCGAGGAGCTGACGAACCTCGATCAGAACGCCTTCCTCACCATCTTCCTCGCGCAGCTCCAAAACCAGGATCCGTTGAATCCGCAGGAGGCCGACGCGCTGGCCGCTCAGCTCGCGCAGTTCAGCCAGCTCGAGCAATCGCTGCGCATGACGGGAGAGCTCGAGGGAGTCAACAGCCGCCTCGATCGCCTCATCGAGAGCTCGGGGGCGCCAGCGAGCTTCCAGCCCGATCCCGTGGCCCTCCTCGGTCGAGAGGTGGAGATCGGTCTGCGGCTTCCCGCCGCCGGGGAGTCCCAGCCCTTGATCATGGAGCTGGACGAGGACAGCTCGAGCCTTCTCATCGAGGTCCAGGACCGCGAGGGAAACGCGCTGGCTCTGGCCGAGATCCTGGGAACGTCCGAGAGCGGCGACCCGGTCGATCTGCCGGCGGGGAGCTATCGACTGGTCTTTCGCGACGGTGAGCCACGTCTGGTGGTTCCGGATGGGGGCGAGAGCGAGATCGCGTTCACCCCCTATCGGGCCGGCGGGCGTCAGATCGATCCGGGTGCACCGCCGCTCGAGTTCGATCCCGCCACGACCTACCAGTTCTCGGTCATCGCCAACGGGCTCTCGAGTGGAAGCTTCACCCCCCGAACGAACTCATCGGGGACCGTGGACGGCATTCGGATCGTCGATGGCCAGCCGATTCTCTCGGTTTCGGGAATTGATGTTGAACCTTCGCAGATACTGCGGATTCGATAGCAGAGGAGCTGAACAGAAATGGGACTTCAATCGAGCTTGTTTGCAGGTGTTGCGGGACTGGACGCGAACAGTGAGTCGATCACGATCATCGGCGACAACATCGCTAACACGAACACGATCGGATTCAAGGCTTCCCGGCCCGAGTTCGTGGACGTGCTGGCCGGAAGCCTCGGCGGCATCGGGGGCGCGGGGGACATCGGAGCCGGTGCGCGCCTGAGCGGTGTGAATCAGACCTTCACGCAGGGCTCTCTCGAGTCCACGGGGGTGACGACGGACCTGGCGGTCGATGGGGCGGGCTTCTTCATCCTTCAGGACTCCACCGGCGTGTTCTACAGCCGGAACGGTCTGTTCCGGCTCGATTCGAATCAGGTCCTCGTCAACGCCCAGGGCCAGTCGGTGCAGGGCTTCGGGATCACGAACGGGATCGTCAACGGATCGCTCGCGGCGATCAATCTCTCGAGCGTGGCATCGAGCCCGTCCGCGACCAGCACGATCGACGTCAACGTGAACCTCGACCCGAACGACACGGCCCTCACGGGCGGCGCCTCGGGCTTCGATCACACCAACCCGATCAACACGTCGAACTTCCAGACCGGAATCCGGATCTTCGACTCGCTCGGGAACCCGCGGAACATTCTGATCCACTTCCGCAAGGACGACACGGCCTCGAACTCGTGGTTCTGGTACGCGGGTATCAATCGCAGCGAGGTGGACTTCAGCGCCTACGGGACCCCCTTCAGCACCTTCACCACGCCCACGACGGCGAAGACGCAGTTCTTCCCGATCCAGAGCGGCACTCTGACGTTCACGAGCGGCGGCGCGCTGAGCGTGGAGAGCAACACGGCCCTCACCGTACCCTACGACTCGAATGGGGACGGCACAGCGGACGTGACCGCAACAGCCACACCGGGAAACGCGAGCGGCTGGTCCTTTTCCGGGGGCGCAACAGCCGGTCAGACCATCGCCTTCGACTTCGGGACGACAGCCACGGAGGGCGGGACCGGTACGGACCGCACGACCCAGTTCGGGGGATCGGCTGCTTCCGGCGTGAACAGCTTCGTGCGCTTCATGGCGCAGAACGGGTTCACGGCGGGCTCGCTGACGTCGATCGACATCGATCAGGATGGCTTCGTCACCGGATCCTTCTCGAACGGCCAGACCCAGAAGCTGGCCCAGGTGGCCATCGCGCGCTTCCCGAACACCAACGGCGTGAAGCGCATCGGCAAGAACAACTTCATCGAGACGAACTCCTCGGGAAATGCCGTGGTTGGGTTCCCGAACCAGGGCGGCAATGGCGCGATCCGCTCGGGTTTCTTGGAGCAGTCGAACACCGACCTGGCGGAGGAGTTCGTCCGCCTCATCCTGGCCCAGAGGGCCTTTCAGGCCAACACACGAACGATTTCCACGACAAACGAGCTGCTGGCCAATCTCGTGGTCCTGGGTCAGTGATCGTTCCGACTGGAGGGAGGGAGAGCCGTCATGGCTGACGACGCAAAAGACAAGAAAGAGACCGCGGACCCGGAAGCTGAGGAGGCGACGGGCGGCGGCAAGAAGAAGCTCGTCCTCATCGTGGCGATCGCGGGTGTGCTCGTGCTCGGCGGCGCGGGCGCCGGCTTCGTGCTGCTCAGAGGCTCGGGCGATGGCACGGAGACCGAGGCGGAGGCCGAAGGCGAGAGCCACGAGAGGGCCGACGCGGAGACGCTCGAGCACGACGAGGCGGGATCGACCGAAGCCGAGGCGGAGGCCCACGAGCCCGAAGGAGCGGTGGGAAAGATGTACGCGCTGGAGCCGTTCATCGTGAACATCGCGGATCGGGAGCGCGACCGATACCTCAAGATCAAGGCCGAGCTGGAGCTGGTCCGGCCCGAGGTGGCCAACGAGGTCGAGGCGCGGCTGCCGCAGCTCCGAGACATGGTGATCAGCCTGCTGGGCAGCAAGTCCTTCGAGGAGATCCGCTCGATGGAAGGCAAGGACCTGTTGCGTGAAGAGCTCCTGCAGCGCATCAACGCCCTGCTCACGACCGGCAAGGCTCGGCGAATCTTCTTCACGGAGTTCGTCGTCCAGTGACCGAGCCGATCCTCGAGCAGGAGCAGATCGACCAGCTCATCGAGGCGATCCACGAGGGCCGGATCGCGACCAAACCCGACTCGCTGGCGCACGTGGCGCAGGCGACCCCTCTCGACCTTCGCAATCCGAGCTGGAACCAGGATCGGATCATCCGGCGGCGGCTACCGGTGCTCGAGCTGGTCTTCGATCGTCTCGGCCCATCGCTCCAGGTGACCCTCACGAAGGGGCTCCGCTCTCCGGTCCGCGCAGAAGGATCGAGCGTCGTGCTGCAGAAGTTCGGGGATTTCCGGAGGCAGTTCGATGGGCGCCGCTGCATCTTCCAGGTCGTACGGCTCGATCCACTGCGCGGCTACAGCATGGTCGTCATGTCCCCTACGCTCACCTATGCCCTGATCGACGCATCGATGGGAGGCCTGGGAATCGCGGAGGTTCCCGAGGAACGGGAGATCTCGGACATCGAGGTCGGCCTGCTCTACCGGCCTTACATGGACCTGCTGCGCGACTTCGAGAACGCGTGGAAGAGCTGGTTTCCGCTGCGCGTCGAGAACGTGCGCAGCGATCGAGACAACCAGGTGTCCTCCACGCTCTCGGATGAGGAGATCTGCCACATCGGTACGATCAAGATCTCGGGTGACGTCCTTCCCACGTCTCCGATCCACTTCATCCTCCCCTACACCAGTCTGGAGCCGCTGCTCGAAGCGACATCCGCCCGCGCCGGAGATGACGTGGACCCCAACTGGCGCGTGCATCTTCACCGGAGCCTGATGGACGTCGAGGCCGAGGCGACGGCGGTACTGGGCGAGACCGAGATCCCAGCCGAACGGGTCCGAGCCCTCGCCGAAGGGGACGTCATCGAGCTCGATCATCGACCCGACCAGGACATCGACGTTCGCGTGGAAGGGGAACCGATCTTTCGTGGAAGGCTCGGCAAGAGCCATCTGAAGTACGCCGTTCGGATCAGCGGAAGGCGACGGGTCGAGAGAACACTCGTCGATCGAACCAACGGCCAGATCCTGGTGCGGAAGGGTCTGATCTCTCACGAGCAGCTCGCGGTGGCACAGGTGGATGAGCTGATCAACCGGCGTCCACTGCTCGATTCGATCGTGTCACGCGGCTGGGTGGAACGCCGTGTGCTCGAGGCCGCGCTCGGAATCGGCTAGGAGGAGAATCGCATGCCCGAAGAAGCCAGCCCGACCACAGGTGAGGACAGCTTCGATCTGCTGCTGGACGTTCCACTCAAGATCTCGGCGGAGCTCGGCCGAACGCGGCTCCGCGTTCAAGAGCTCATCGAGCTCGGCCAGGGATCCATCGTGGAGCTGGACCGGTTGATCGGAGAGCCCGTGGACATCCTGGTCAACGGCCGCCACATCGCCCTCGCCGAGATCGTCGTGGTCAACGATCGCTACGCCGTCCGCATCGTCTCGGTGAACAGCCCCACCGAGCGCGTCGAGTCGTTGGCATGAGATCGTTGGCGCCGATCGGCTTCCTGCTCGTGCTGCTCACCGCGGCACCCGCTCCGGCCGAGGAACCCCCAGCGGATCAGACGGTGGACGTCGCCAGCTTCCGATCCCCGACAGCCGCGCCCCTCGCCCGTCTGGCGCTCGCGGTGGCCGGAGTGGGCCTGGTCGGTCTCGCGCTGACCGCGTGGGCGCGCCGGCGCCAGCAGGGGCGAGGCGACGGGGGCGCTCGCATTCGGGTACTGGCCAGCCGCAGTCTCGGCCCGCGTCACCAGATCACCCTGCTCGAGGTCGGTGAGCACCGACTGCTCGTCGGCATGAGTCCGGACTCGATCGCGACGCTGGCGGATCTCAGCGGCGAGCTCGGCTTTGCGGATGCACTCGACCAGCGCGTGCCGATGCCAACGGAACAGGGACAGCGTGGCCTGCTCGACGTGATCGGCCGCTTTGAGGGGCTCGATGGCTAGCAGCCTGCGCCCATCGCCTGCTTCGCGGGCGGAGCCCTCCCGCGGGCTCGGCCGGCCGGGGGCCCTTCCCTTCTGCCTGCTGGCGGCCTTCGCGGCTCTGCTGCTCGCCGGCTTCGCCCAGGCTCAGACCCCCGATGCGGGAGTCCTCGGCCAGGCGGTCGCAGATCTCGAGAAGCTGACCGAGAACCCCTCGCGTCTGGCACCGGTGCTGCGCCTCGCGGTCTTGATGACGGTGCTCTCGCTGGCTCCCGCACTCGTCATGATGGTGACCTGCTTCGTGCGGGTCGTCGTCGTGCTCACGCTGCTGCGCCAGGCCATCGGCGTTCAGAACGTTCCTCCCACCCAGGTTCTCGTCGCGCTCTCGCTCTTCCTGACGATCTTCGTCATGCAGCCCACTTTCGAGCAGGCCTATTCGACGGGCGTCGGACCGTTCCTGCGTGGGGAGGTCGAGGATGGCAGCGCGTTTGAGGCGAGTGTGGCGCCGTTCCGCAGCTACATGCTGCGGCAGACGCGTTCGCAGGACCTGTTGCTCTTCAACGAGATCGCCGAGCGCGAGGCACCGGAAACTCCGGACGAGCTGAGCCTCGCGGTGCTCATTCCCGCCTACATGCTCAGCGAGCTCAGAACCGCCTTCCTGATCGGCTTCATGCTCTTCCTGCCCTTCCTCGTCATCGACATGGTGGTGGCCTCGACGCTTCTCTCGATGGGAATGATCGTGGTCCCGCCCATGATGATCGCGCTGCCGCTCAAGCTGATGATCTTCGTACTGGTCGACGGATGGAATCTGATCGTAGGCGCCATTGTTCGGGGGATCCTATGACCATCGAGTTCGTTGTCGAAATCTATCGCGAGATGCTGCGGACGGCCGCGCTCGTCTCGGCGCCCATCCTGGGCGCCGCCATGATCGTGGGGCTGGGAATCTCGCTTCTCCAGACCGTGACGAGCATCCAGGAGCAGACGCTCACCTTCGTGCCGAAGATCCTGGCGATCACCATTACGGTGGGCCTGACCCTGCCGTGGGTGCTCGCACAGCTCATGAGCTTTCTCAGCCTGATTCTGACGCACGCACCCGGACTGGTGCTGGCCCGATAGGCGTCGGAGCCCGTGCTGATTCTCTTCTCGCTCGTGCTCGCCCGCGTGGGAGGGCTCTTCATGGGCGCCCCGGTCTTCTCGGCCCAGGGGATGCCCCAGCGACTGAAGGCGATGATCGTTCTCGGCCTCTCGGCCGCGCTGCTTCCGGTCGTCCCTCCCGCGACGCTCCCCGAAGGGAGCTACGCGGTGCTCGTCGCCATGGTCGGCGAGCTCGCCGTGGGCTTCGCGATCGGTCTCCTCGCCCGCCTCTTTCTCACCGCCTTTCAGGTGGCGGGCGCGATGATCGCCTTCCAGATGGGCTTCGCGATGGCCAGGACCTTCGACATGAACAGCCGAGTCCAGGCCCCCGTGATCGCGACCGTGTATCTCCAGCTCGTTACCATCCTCTTCCTGCTCGTGGACGGGCACCACGTGCTGATCCGGAGCCTCGCCGCGAGCTACGAGACCTTCCCGCTGGGCGGTTCGCTTCAGGCCGGAGCGCTGAGCCAGACGCTGTTCACGGCGGGCGGCGCCATGTACGAGGCCGGTGCGCGCATCGCGGGGCCGGTCACGGGGCTGATGCTTCTGATCAACTCCCTGATGGGCCTGCTGAATCGCATCCTGCCCCAGCTCTCGATCTTCAACATCGGGTTCCCGCTCACCGTGATGAGCGGCCTGATCGCGATCACGTTCTCGATTCCCGAGGTCGTCCATTTTTTCGTGGCGGCCTACGCGGTCTTCGAGGATCAGATCATCGGAATCTTCGTGGGCTGAGCCGTGGCAGACGACGCCGAACGCACAGAGCAACCGACACCCAAACGCCGCGCCGAGGCCCTGCGCAAGGGCCAGGTCGCGGTCAGCGTCGAGCTATTCACCGTGGCAAACCTCATGGCGGTGACGCTCACGATGATGCTGATGGGCGTCGGCGTCGTACAGCGCGGAATGGCGACGTTCCGGACGCTCTGGCAGCCCCGGAACGAGCTCAGTCTGGCCGATGCCATGGAGCTTCTGGGCACGGCCTTCGGGGCCGGAGCGCACGTCGTGCTCCCGATCCTGATCGCGATCGTGACGGCGGTCGTTCTGGCCGGGCTCGCACAGACCCGCGGCAATGTCTCCTTCTACCGACTCAAACCGCGCGCTTCCAAGATGAATCCGCTTCAGAATGTCAAGCGGATCATCCAGACCCAGGCCGTTCTGGAGCTCGCCAAGTCGGTGCTCAAGCTCACCGTCGTGGGGGGAGTGATCTGGCTCGTCGTGGCCCGACACATCGGCGACTTTCCGGGTCTCTCGCGGCTTCCGCTGCTCGATATCATCGGCTTCCAGCTCGGTGTCGTGCTCGAAGCGTACCTCGCGGGCGTGCTCGCCCTGCTGCTCATCGCGCTCGGTGACTACGCATTTCAGCGCTGGAAGAACGAGAAGAGCCTGCGCATGACCAAGACCGAGGTGAAGGAGGAGCAGAGACAGTCGGAGGGAGATCCGCGCGTCAAGAGCCGGTTGCGAACCATCCAGTATGAGCGGGCGCGGACCCGGATGATGGCAGAGGTCCCAAAGGCGGACGTCGTCATCACGAACCCTCGCCACCTTGCCGTCGCTCTGCTCTACAGGAGGGGTGAGATGGGCGCACCGAAGGTCGTGGCCAAGGGTGCGGGGCTGCTCGCCGCCCGAATCCGCGAGCTGGCCGAGGCGGCCGGGGTCCCCGTGCTGGAGAACAAGCCGCTGGCCCGGATGCTGTACCGCTCCGTCAAGGTCGGGCAGAGCGTACCCGAGCGTCTCTACAAGGCCGTGGCGGAGGTACTGGCGCACGTCTATCGGCTTGATCGCTCAAGGGCTCGGGCATGGTGACGAAGGCAGAGGCGCAGCCGAAGGACGCGGGCCTCGGGGGGCAGATCGGCATCGGGCTCGGCGTGCTCGCGATCCTGGGGATCCTGCTGATCTCTCTTCCGCCGTTCGTTCTGGACCTCGGGCTCACCGTGAACCTCGCCCTGGCGCTCCTGATCCTCCTCGTGGCGCTCTACATCAAGTCGCCGCTGGAGCTCTCGGCTTTTCCCACGATCCTGCTGCTCGTCACGCTCTTTCGGCTCTCGCTGAACATCGCCTCGACGCGCTTGATCCTGCTGAATGGCGACCGGGGACCGGCCGCAGCCGGGACGGTGATCCGTGCGTTCGGCGAGTTCGTCGTGGGTGGCGACTACGTCGTCGGCATCGTCATCTTCCTTCTTTTCGTCATCATCAACTTCATCGTGATTACCAAGGGGTCGGGTCGGATCGCCGAGGTCGCGGCGCGCTTCACCCTCGATGCCATGCCCGGCAAGCAGATGGCGATCGACGCAGATCTGAACGCCGGAACGATCGATGAGAAGGAGGCGCTCCGTCGCCGGCGCCAGATCCAGGAAGAGGCGGACTTCTACGGGGCCATGGACGGCGCCAGCAAGTTCGTCCGCGGCGATGCCATTGCCGGCCTGCTCATCACGGCGGTGAACATCCTCGGGGGCCTGGGCATCGGAACGCTGAGTCACGACATGTCGCTGGCCGAAGCGGCATCGACCTACACGCTGCTCACCGTTGGGGACGGACTGGTCTCCGCGGTGCCCTCCCTGCTCATCTCGGTCGGCGCCGGTGCGATCGTCACGCGCGCGGGGGACACCAGGGATCTGGGTGGGCAGCTCGCGGACCAGCTCTGGCGCAACGCCACCCCCCTGGCGCTCGGTGCGGGCGTGCTCGCGTTGCTGGCGCTGGTTCCAGGATTCCCGCACGTCGCTTTCGGCCTGCTCTCCGCCGGGCTCGCGCTGGGCGCCTACCGAATTCGGCTGGAGCAAGAGGTTCAGGCACGAGCCGAGGTACAGGCCAGCGAGCCGGAGGCGCAGCCTCCCGAGTCACCAATCGCCCTGCTTCGGCCGCCCGAGCCCCTGGAGCTGCAAGTGGGTCTCGGACTGATCGACCTGGTCGACCCCAAGAAGAACGGCGAGCTGCTCAATCGCATCCGATCCCTGCGACGTGACTTCACGGTTCGGATGGGCTTCCCCGTCCCGCTCGTGCACATTCGAGACAATCTCCGGCTCGGCGCGGAGGAGTACGCGATCCTGGTGCGGGGGGTCCAGCGCGGCAAGGGCATGGTCTTCGCCGATCAGCTCCTCGCCATCGCCCCGCCCGGTGGCGGTCCCGGGCTCCCAGGCCTCGAGACCACGGATCCGACGTTTGGGCTGCGGTCTTTCTGGATCGACAAGGAGCTCAAGGATCAGGCGCAGGTCTCGGGCTACACCGTTGTGGATCCTCCGTCGGTGGTCGTGACGCACTTGACCGAGATGATCCGGCGCCACGCTCCGGAGTTGCTCGGCCGCCAGCAGGTCCAGGAGATGCTGGATGCGGTCTCCGCCACGCATCCGAAGCTCGTCAGCGAGATCGTTCCCGATGCCCTGCCGCTCGGCGGTGTTCAGAAGGTGCTTCAGAAGCTGCTGCGGGAGTCCGTCCCCGTCCGGGACCTCCCGACCATCCTGGAGGCCCTGGGCGACTACGCACCGAGCACTAAAGACCCCGAGCTGCTGACCGAACTCGTTCGTGAGCGGCTGGCCGCTCAGATCTCGGCGAACTTGGCGCCAGATGGCAGGCTGGGGGTGCTGGTGCTCTCTCCCGACATCGAGCAGACAATCAAGGAGTCGATCCAGCGCACGGAGCACGGTACCCTCATCACGCTCGATGCAACAACCATATCGAGAATCGTGGGGGCGATCCGTGAGAAGGTCGAGCAGGTGAGCGTGCTACATCCCGATCCGACGATCCTCGCCTCACCGGAGGTTCGGCCACATCTGCGAAAGATCACGGAGCGACTTCTCCCGCGAAGCATGGTGATCTCGGCCACCGAACTCGCGCCGGATGTCTCGGTCGAGTCGATCGGGATCATCGAGTTTCCGAGTTAGCAGGGAAGGCCCAGCATGCAGGTCAAGACCTTCGAAGCCGTGGACATGAAGCAGGCGCTCCAGCTCGTCAAACAGGAGCTGGGCCCCCGCGCGGTGATCGTATCCAGCCGGACCGTGCGGCGCGACGGCGGAATGTTCGGCCTGCTCGGGCGCAAGGTTCTCGAGGTCACCGCGGCCGTGGAGGACGATCGCAAGGTGGAGCCCGCCACCGTCAAGGGGCCGCTCGCGCCCGATCTACCGGCCACGCCCCGCAAGCGCAGCGGCGGACGCTACCACGACATCTGGGCGGTGCGTCAGGCGGTGGATCCTGTCCTCGATGAGGTCCGGGCCCTTCGAGACCAGCTCACCTCGGTTGACGATCGGGCCGCAGCGGAGCCGCGCGAGCTGCGCTCGGACCTGGCCCAGATTCGCACGCTGCTCTCTTCGCTGGTGGGCTCCGGAGCGCTGGCCCCCGACGCCGAAGGTACGGCGGCGCAGCGGCTGTTCTACTTCCTGCTGAGCCGCGGAATTGACGAGCCTCTCGCACGCTCGTTGGTGCAACGCATCATCGCGCGCATCGATCCGGGCGGCCTCGGAAATCTGGAGCGGCTCAAGCTCAATCTCGCCGCTGAGATGCGCAGCGACCTGGTGCGCTGTGAACGTGGCAGCCCCCCGGGCCGCGTTCAGCTCTTCATCGGCCCGACGGGCGTGGGCAAGACGACGACGATCGCGAAGCTGGCGGCGCGCGCATCGCGGGACAGCGTCTTGATCATCACGACCGACGTGCACCGCGTGGCGGCGGTCGAGCAGATGATCCGCTTCGGAGAGATGATCTCGGTGCCCGTCGAGGTGGCGATCAGTCCTGCGGATCTCGGCCGTGCCATCGCACAGGCAGAGGACCGGGACCGGATCTTCGTGGACACCGCCGGTCGCAGCCATCTTGACGCCTCCGGCCATCGAAGCCTGCAGGCCTTCGTCGAGGCTGCGGGCGAGGCCGAGCTCATGCTGGTCCTGGCCGCCACCACTCGGGCCGTGGACTCGCGTGAGATCCTCGACTTCTACTCGGATCTGCCCTTCTCTCGGCTCATTCTGACCAAGCTCGACGAGACGCGGGTCTACGGCGAGCTGTACAACTGCATGGTACGGAGTGGGCGGCCGATCGCTTGCGTCACGCACGGGCAGGCCGTACCGGACCACCTCGAGTCGCTGGACATCGCCGGTGTGCTCCGGAAGGTGCTGCACGGATAGGGGGCCGCATGGGCCAGGATGCCGAAAGCTTTGTCGCGAAGGCCAAGGAGCTGCCCGTCATGCCGCCCGTGGCTGCCGAGGTCATGAAGAAGGCCGAGGATCCCGAAACGGATCTCAAGTCGATCTCGACGCTGATATCCCGGGATGCGGCCCTCGCCGTTCGCGTACTCAAGATCGCGAACTCCTCTTTCTATTCCATGCCGCGCCGGATCGACTCGATCCAGCAAGCCATCGTGCTGCTGGGCTACTCGACGCTCCGCTCGGTGGTGGTGGCCGCGGCGATCAAGGACGTCTTCAGCCGCTTCGGCCTCGCCGAGCGACTGCTCTGGGAGCATGGGGTCGCGGGGGGCGTGGGCGCTGCCCTGCTGGCTCAGCAGGTCGGAGGCATCGCCCGGGAAGAGGCCTTCGTGGGAGGTCTGGTTCACGACATCGGAAAGCTCGTCATCTACTCTCAGGCCCAGGCTGACTATCAGAAGGTGCTGACTGCGGTCTACAGCGAGGAGAAGGACTCCGTGAGCGCGGAGACCGAGGTTTTCGGCTTCGACCACACCCAGGTCGGCCGTCTGGTGCTCCACAAGTGGCGTTTGCCCGAGAGCCTGGCCGCCGCCGTGGGGGCCCACCACGATCTGGAGCGGGCGGGCAGCGTCGACGGTGCCCGTCCGCTGGCGGCCGTGCTCATGGTCGCCGATCGACTTTGCCTGCGGGAGGGCATCGGCCGCCGCAAGTCGGCGCCGGAGCTTGATCCATTCGCCTGTCCCGGTGGGGAGCTCCTCGGACTGACCGGCTCCGACATCGATGAGCTCGCTGGCCGTTTCGTCGAGACCTACGAGGAGGAGAGGAAGCTCTTCGGATGAACGAGCTGCGCTTCATCACCGATCGGGTCACGCCTGCCGAGGGAATCGTGCAGCGGATCCAGGATCGCCACGGCGGGAGGCCGCGCCAGCGTCCGTTCCCGCCGCTCCCGGGTGAAGAGGAGGCGGAGAAGCCGTCGGAACCGAACAGCGAGCGGACTCCCGAGCCTACACCGGACGACGGTGAGGAGCACCGGATCGACGTGCACGTACAGGGGTGGCTTCTGCCCACCCGGCAAGCATTTCCCCCCGCCGACCACGCCTTCGCGCTCCACTAGAGGTCACACGGCGACAGAGGTGCTGGCACCTCCCTTGCACCCCTCACGGGATGATGCCGACCGGACTCTACATCTCATACTCCGGCGCCGTGGCAGCGCAGGCCCAGCTCGAGGTCATTGCGAACAACGTCGCCAACGCGAGCACCTCGGGCTTCCGAAGAGACCAGACGATCTTCGACACGGTGCTGGGTGCCGCGATGCCCTTCTCACGAGCCGCCGGCGGGCAGATCGATTTGGCGCCGGGAACCCACCAGCTCACGAAAAATCCACTGCACGCGGCGATCGACGGCGAAGGCTTTTTCGTCGTGCAGGATGCCAGCGGCCGCGAGCTCTACACCCGCCGCGGAGACTTTCGACTGAACGCGAACCGCGAGCTGGTGCTCCCCAATGGGCTGGCGGTCCAGGGTACGGGCGGACAGTTGGCGATCCCAAGCGGCTCGGTGGCCAGCTTCCGGGACGACGGGACCCTGATGACCGAGCTCGGCCCGATCGGAAAACTCCGCATCGTGACCTTCAACGATCCAAGCGGTCTGCGAAAGCGCGGGGGCAGTCTGATCGAGGCCGACCCCAGCGCGGCTCCGCGCGATCTCGATCGGGCGAAGATCGGCGTCGGCTTCGTGGAGGCCTCGAACGTGAACCTCGCCGGGGAGATGGTGGCACTGATCCAGGCAACCCGGAGCTTCGAGGCGAGTCTTCAGTCGCTCCGACTCGGCGACGAGATGACCCAGTCCCTGATCCAGGCCCAGCTCTGATCGCGGATCGATCGTGCAGCATAGGAGATTGAGATGAGCAGCGCAGCCATGTTCACAGCGGTGACTGGAACCGTGGCCCAGCAGGTGAAGATCGACGTGATCGCCAACAATCTGGCGAACCTCGGCACGCCCGGCTTCAAGCGGATCCGTCCTCAGTTCGAGGATCTTCTCTACGAGACGGTTCGCTCCCCGGCGGCTGAGGGCGGCAGCCCCAACGGGCTGCAGTTCGGGCGGGGCACCCGAGTGGTCTCGACCGAGCACATCCATACGACGGGTGCGCTCCGCGAGACGAGTCAGCCGCTCGACATGGCGATCGAGGGTGACGGCTTCTTCGCCGTGCAACGATTGAACGGGGACATCGGCTACACGCGAAACGGATCCTTTCGTCTGGACAGCAACGGGAACCTGGTGAATCCGGCCGGGCTGCCGCTCGACCCTCCGATCACGATTCCCTCCGACGCGATCTCGATCACGATCACCCAGGATGGCTTCGTGAACGTCACCCAGCCCGGGAGCGCCACACCGACACAGGTGGGTCAGATCCAGCTCTTCCGCTTCGTCAACAACGCGGGACTGGAGGCGATCGGGCACAACCTTTTCGCGGAGAGTGAGGCATCGGGAACGCCGACGTCGGGCCTTCCCGGCTCCGAGGCGTTCGGCTTGATCGCCCAGGGCTCGCTCGAGGAGTCGAACGTGAACATCGCAGAGGAGCTCGTGAATTTGATCCTCGCGCAACGGGCCTTCGAGGCCAACACGCGTGTCATCTCCAGCTCCGACGACATGCTCCGCTTCGTCACGCAGCGCTGATGAGCCCGCTCCGACTGCCGCTCCTGCTGCTCGTGCTCCCGCTGCTTTGGGGGCCCACGGACGCGCGGGCCGCGGGCATCGTCCGCATCCCGGCCGACGTCGCCGTAGAGGGTCGTTCCATCGTCCTGGGCGAGATCGCGATACTCGACGGCCTCAACCCAGACCAGGAGAGCCGCGTTCGCGAGCTCACGCTCGGTCCGGCCGCACCGCCAGCCAGCCACCGCGAGTTCTCCGGACAGGCGCTTCGCGAACGTCTGGCTGCAATCAATCCACCGCTCGTCCTCGATATCGCCGAGCGCGTTCGCGTTCACACGGCCTATCGGGACGTGCAGCCCGACTACCTCCAGGCCCGTTTCAAGGACGCGATTATCCGCAGCATGCCCTGGCCGTCCAGCGCCGTACGCTTCTCCGCCTGGCGCATTCCCGAGCGCTTTGCGGTCCCCGCTCATTCCCGTCGCCTGCTGGTCCACTTCCGTCCAGACGAGGACTTTCTGGGCCGCGTGACGGCGCGCCTGGAGATTCTCGACGCCAGCGATCCGGAGACCCCCCACGTGGAGCGTGCCGCGAGCGTGAGGCTTGAGGTGTCGCGGCCCGTCGTCGTGACGACGCGCCGGCTGCGGCGCGGAGAGATACTCGAGCCCGGCGCGATCAGGATCGAGAAGCGCAACCTGAGCTCGCTTCCGCGCGGCGTGCTCGACGATTCGGACGAGCTTCTGGGTCAGCGTCTGCGACGCAGCTTGGCCGAAGGAAGTGCGGTGCGGGCCACCGATCTCGTCGTGGAGCCGTTGCTGAAGCGAGGCGATCCCGTGTCGGTGCAGGCCGGGAGAGGTGCTCTCGAGCTGCGCATCGAAGCCCGGGCGCTCGAAGCCGGAGGCATCGGGGACGTGATCCGGGTCGAGAACCCCGTCACGCGCAGGCGCTTCACGGCCAAGATCACCGGCCGCGGAACGGCGCGCCTGGCCCCCCATTCGGTGGGAGCGGGGCCGTGAGCCGGGCGGCGCTCGTGCTTCTGCTGCCCGTCCTCGGATGCGCCGGTCTCCAGGTGCCCGGCCTCGAGATCTCACCGCCACCGATCGCACCGCCGCCCGTGCCCAAGCTGCGAAGCCAGCCCCAGGCGGAGGGCTCGCTCTGGCGGGGTGAGACCTCGCGCCGCTTCCTCGCCTTCGAGAATCGGGCGCGGCGCGTCGGAGATCTGCTCACCGTCCAGATCGCGGAATCCGCGATGGCCGAGAACGAGGCCACGACCGAGCTTGAACGGAAGTCCAACTTCGACATCAACATCGACAGCGACGTATCGCTCCAAACCCTCATCACGCGGCCGATCCTCAACCTGCTCGGCTTTCTGGGCTTTACCGAACAGAAGACGAACAAGGTACAGTCGACGAACGTCGAGGTTCTCGATGCGAGCACCAAGAGCGACTTCGACGGCGAAGGGACGGTCAAGCGGGAGGCCAGCTTCACCACGGTCGTGGCCTGCCTGGTCACCGAAATCACGGGGGCGGGCCTGATGCGAATCGAGGGGGAGCGTTACCTGCGGATCAACAACGAGACCCAGATCATCCGCATCTCGGGCTACGTGCGTCCGGAGGACGTTCGCATCGACAACACGATCCCGTCCACCCTGATCGCCAATGCGGATATCCACTACGGCGGCGTCGGTCTGGTCTCCGAGCAGCAGCGCGGTCCCTGGGGTTACCGCCTGCTGAACCTGCTGATCCCATTCTGATGCGTAGATCTCGCGCCTTCGCACTCGCTCTCGTCGCGCTGCTGCTCTCCAGCGGGGCGCAGGCGGCGCGCATCAAGGATCTCGCGAGGTTTGCGGGCGTGCGACCGAACCCTCTGATCGGATACGGAATCGTCGTAGGCTTGCAGGGTACCGGCGACAGCTCGGCGAGCCTCTTCGCCAATCGCTCTCTGGCGGGCCTTCTCTCCAAGCTTGGCATCGTGGTGGATCCGAACCTGGTCAAGGTCACGAACGTGGCCGCCGTGATGGTGACCGCCGAGCTCCCACCCTTCGCGCGGATTGGCGAGACGCTCGATGTCACGATCTCCTCGATCGGAGATTCCTCGAATCTCCAGGGGGGAACCCTTCTCGCCACCCCCCTGCTCGGTGTGAACGGTGAGGTCTACGCGCTCGCCCAGGGAGGCGTCTCCATCGGCGGCTTCTCGGCGAGCTCCGGAGCGGGTGATGCGGTCCAGCAGAATCACCCCACCGTGGGACGCATTCCGGGCGGGGCGCTCGTGGAGCGCGAGCTGCCCTTCAGGCTGCGCCCGCGGGACTCGATGCGTTTGCTCCTGCGGGAGAAGGACTTCACCACCGCCGCGAGGATGGCGCGGGAGCTGAATGCGGCTCTGGGATCCGGCATCGCCCACGCCTCGGACGCCGGCACGATTGAGCTCCGCGTTCCCGAGCCCCAGCAGCTCGATCTGGTCACCTTCCTGGCACGGGTCGAGGATGTGCAGGTGCAGCCCGATCGTTCCGCAACCGTCGTCTTGAACGAGCGCACCGGTACGGTGGTGATGGGCGCGGACGTGCGCATCTCTGCGGTAGCCATCGCCCACGGAAACCTCACGGTGCGCATCGACAACAAGACCCAGGTCTCCCAACCCGCACCCTTCGCACAGGTGGGATCGACGGTCGCCTTCGACAATGCGGAGATCGTCGTGCAGGAGAAAGGCACGCCGCTGGCGGTGGTGCAGGGGATCACGATCTCCGAGCTGGTGCGGGCGCTCAACGCGATCGGGGCCAGCCCCCGTGACCTGATCGCGATCCTGCAGGCGATCAAGGCCGCGGGTGCGCTTCAAGCAGAGCTGAAGATCCTATGAGTCCCTCAAGCGTTCCAGACGTCCGGCCGATAGGGGATGCGGGAATGGATTCCCGCGTGAGGCCACGCATGGAAGCGGATGCGGCCCGGCCGGCGGAGGTCGCCGAGAGCCGGAAGAGCGAGCTCGCCAAAGCCACCCAGGAGTTCGAGGCGTACATCCTGCGCATGCTGCTGCGTGAGATGCGCAAGAGCGTGCAAAGCGGGGGTCTCTTCCGCGATCGGTCCATGGAAGGCTATCGGGCGCTGCTCGATGACGCGCTGGCGCGGCGGGCAGCCGAGGGCGGGGGCTTCGGGCTGGCCGCTCAGATGCTGCGTCAGCTGGAGCGCTCCCCATGAGCCCCTCGATCCAGCCGCTGATCGCCGTGCTCGATCAGGAGACCTCGCTCCTCAAGGAGCTCGTCGAGCTTCTCCAGGGAGATCAGCAGCGCATCATCCGCCAGGACGTCGAAGCGCTGGAGGAGAGCAACCGACACAAGGAAGCCGTCGTCCTGCGCTTCCAAAAGCTCGAACGCTCGCGCCTCAGCCTCACACAGGAGCTCGGGGTCGCGCTGGGTCTCGCGAGCGAGGACATGCGCATCTCCCGAATCTGTCCGCTGCTGGGGCCCCAGGGTCGTGAGCTCCAGGCGGCCGCGGAGAAGCTCCGTGCCCTGGTCGGAAGCTTCCAGGAACTCGTCGTGATCGGACGTGGATTTCTGGAACAATCGATCGTCGGGATCCGCGGCCTGCTCGCGTTGATTCAATCGCTTCGCACGCCCCAGCCCCAGACCTACGGCGCGACCGGACGCTTCGAGCCGACGGGCGAGAGCCAGGCCGTCGCCGTGCGACGGGAGGTGTAGTCGTGACGATCTTCGGCACCCTGCTCGTCGGAAAGCACGGCCTGCTCGCACAAGGTCGAGCGATCCAGGTTACCTCCAACAACATCGTGAACGCGAGCACGCCCGGCTACACACGTCAGCGGGCGGTCTTCGAGCCGGTGACGCCCACCTTCCTCCCCTCCGGATTCCCCATCGGCGGAGGGGTGAACGTCGACCGCATCGAGCGCGTGGCCGATGCCGCGCTCGACGCGCAGCTCCAGCGGGAGCGGCAGATCCTGAGCTTCGACGAGAAGCTCGAGGCGGGCCTGAGCCGCATCGAGGCGATCTTCGACGACCTGGGGGAGACGGGCCTGGGCTCCTCGTTGCAGACCTTCTTCGAACGCCTGAACGACCTCGCGGTACATCCCGAGGAGAGCACGGTTCGCGATGCCGTCGTCCAGGCCGGCCTCACGATCGCCAGTCAGATTCGGGACGCGGACCGCAGGCTGACCCAGCTCGGCATCGATCAGAACGTGCGAATCGAGGAGATCGTGGGCGAGGTCAACACCCTGGCGAAGAACATCGCCCAGCTCAATCGCTCCATCTTCGCCAAGGAAGGGGCCGGAGGCGTGGCCAGCAGCCTGCGCGATCGGCGCGACGAGCTTCTGCGTGAACTCGGCGAGCTTGTCGACTTCACGACCTTCGAGCGAGACAACGGCCAGATCTCCGTGTTCGTGGGGGGTGGCTTCCTGCTCGTCTCCGATGAGGTGGCCGGAGGGCTCACGACGAGCACCGATCAGACCACCTTGACGCTCGCCAGCCCCACCTACCTCAACGTGTTTCAGACGCTGGACGGCCAGACCAACGGACCCATCACGAACCGAATCACGGGCGGTGCCCTGGGTGCGGCGCTGCGGCTCCGCGACGACCGGGTCGAGGCTTACCGGGACTCACTCGATGAGTTCGCTCTGACCTTCGCCAATCGCGTCAATACCCAGCATTTGGCGGGATACGGCC
>JBHHVJ010000011.1:0-77064 GCA_046754285.1 Myxococcota bacterium
CCTGTCTGCTCACCGCGTGTGGGAACGGTCTGCTCGAGCAGGGCGAGGAGTGCGATGACGGGAATACCGTCGCCGAAGACGGCTGCTCCGACGTCTGTGTGGCCGAGTTCTGCGGAGACGGCATCGTCCAGTCGGGTCTGGGCGAGACGTGCGACGATGGGAACACCATCGCCGAGGACGGCTGCTCCGACGTCTGTGCGGTCGAGTTCTGCGGGGACGGCATCCTCCAGCCGGGTCTGGGCGAGGAGTGCGACGACGGAGAAACCGTGAGCGGGGACGGCTGCTCGGCCAACTGCATCCTGGTGCCCACCGTGTCCCTGGGCCTGCACATAGGCCCGCTCGCGGACGACGCCTTCTGCGACAGCGGCTCGCGCGAGGGCCTGCCCTGCACGGACACGATCACGAACACGGATTGCCTGGAGCCCGGCACCCGCTGCATCGCGTTCAGCCACGCGATTCTCAACACGCAGATCAAGCAGCCCACGGTGGTCATCCCGCTGATCGGCGGCTTCGAGATCGACTGCTCCGGCGCGCCGCCCGACCCCGTGACGGGCGAGGCGAGCTGCACCTGCAACCTGCTCGAACTCGCGGGTGTTCCGATTCCCGCGATCGGGAACGTCTGCTTCGACTCCTTCCGCGGCTGTCCGGCCGGAACGATCGACTGCGACGGGGGCACGCCGCTGGATATGCAGAATGTCGTTCAGCACTCCATGAGTTTCTGCGGGCTCCTCGACGATCCGAACGACATCAAGACAATGCCTGGCACGGGAAATGCCGAGTGCGACGGGTCCTGCAATGACTACTGCGCCAGCCTCGGGCCCAACTTCGTCCAGCTCGAGTCCGAATGCGAGGGCTACTGCATCTCCGGTCCGAGGATCGATCAAGGCTGCAGGGTCGACGTCGACTGTCCGGAGGGGGCCTGCGCAGGAGGAGATCCCGTCGAGCACAAGAACCAGTGCAACTGCTCGTGCCTCGAGGTGGCCGGAGGGCCGAGTCGCCCCGGCGGCCTCGCCTGCCAGGCGGGTGTGCAGATCACGGTGGAGAACTTCGAACCCTGTAGGAGCCTCGACGGGCTCGATGACATCACGATCAACCTTCCGGGCAAGTGCGTCCCGCTGACGAGCGAGAATTCCGTCGGCACGATCTTCAACGCCAACAACCGGGCCTTCACGCTCGCCGGCGGCGAGCGATTGGGAGACCCTCCCCGCTGCGCCACACTCCAGGGCGACCCGGCCCTGCCCGTGGATGCCAGGCTGGCCGGGAACATCCCATTCTGGGACTCGGCTCTCGGAGACCTTCAGACGCCCGTGATCGTGCAGTTCAAGTGAGCCGAACGGGCCGACGCCCGCCGACTCGCGTATGCTAGAGGCTCGATGGCGAAGCTGAAGGGAAGGGTCGCGGTCGTGACGGGGGCCGCCTCGGGCATTGGCGCGGCGACGGCTCGCCGACTGGCCATGGAGGGGGCGAGCGTCGTGCTCGGCGACGTTCAGGCGGAGCCCCTCGCCGAGCTCACGAAGGCGCTTCAGTCCTCGGGGGCGGCCGCCGACTGCCAGCCTTGCGACGTGGCCGAGATCTCCCAGGTCGAGGCGCTCTTCGAGCTCGCCATGACCCGCCACGGTCGGCTCGACATCGCCTTCAACAACGCGGGGACCGGCGCCCTGGCGCTCACCCCGGATATGGAGCCCGAGCTCTGGCACCGGCTCGTGCGCGTGAATCTGGACTCGGTCTACTACGGCTGCCGCGCGGCGATCCGGCACATGCGAAAGACCGGCGGCGGTTCGATCATCAACACCGCCTCGATCTCCGGCCTGGGGGGCGACTACGGGCTCGGCGTCTACAACGCGACGAAGGGAGCGGTCGTGAACTACACGCGCAGCGTCGCCCTCGATCACGGCCGCGAGGGAATTCGCGTGAACGCCGTCTGTCCGGGAGCGATCGCGACCGGCCTGACGCGCGGCCTCTACAAGGTCCCGAAGGTGATCGAAGCCTTCGAGGAGGCGATCCCGATGGGGCGGGTGGGTCAGGCCGAGGAGGTTGCCGCGGCCGTGAGCTTCCTGGCCTCGGACGACGCCAGCTACATCACGGGCGCAATGCTCGTGATCGACGGCGGCCTCACAGCCGCCACCGGCGCCCCCAGCTACACCCGACTGCTCGGCGTGGTCTGAGAGCGTGGCCCGATGCGTCTGGTCGCGCTGAACGGATGCCTGAACTTCCGGGAGCTCGGGGGCTATCCGACCCGGGACGGCCGCCACCTGCGCCGCGGCCTGCTCTACCGAAGCGACGCCCTCCATCACATGACCGATGAGGACGTGCGACACGTGCGGGAAGAGCTCGGCGTACGCGCAGTGATCGATCTGCGCACGACGGTGGAGGTGCGCAGCGAGGGACCCGGCCCTCTGACCCAGCCGCCCGTCGCATACCATCATCTTCCGCTCTTCGACGGGGAGGCCAGCAAGGCGAACGAGGCGGAGCCACGGGAGCTGCCCGACGACCTGGGCCACCAGTACTTCCTTCTCCTCCGTGCCGCGACCGGCCCGGTGGCACACATCCTGGAGCTGCTGGCCTTCTGCCGTGCACCGGCGGTCTATCACTGCGCGGCGGGCAAGGATCGGACGGGCGTCATCTCGGCCCTGCTGCTCGGGCTGCTCGGCGTGGACGACGAGAAGATCGTCGAGGACTACGTGTACACCAGCCGGAACCTCGATCGGATCATCGAGAGGCTGCGGCAGACACCGAGCTACCACACGCTCTTCGAGCGACTGCCCCCCTCGACGCTACACGCGGAGCCCGAGACCATGATCGGCTTCCTCGGGCGCGTCCGGGAGGAGTTCGGATCGATGACGGGCTACGCCCTGGCGGCCGGAGTCCGGCGCGAGACGCTCGCGGGGCTCGAGGCGCGCCTGCTCGAGTAGACCGGGCCCGCCAAAGGAACGATGGCGTGAGCTGCGCGGCTACCGCACCGCGATCAGCTCGACGTCGACCTTGCGGCGCCGGTCGTCCCGCAGCAGCTCGAGGCGGACGCGAGCCCCCACCCCCTTTTCCTCGAAGGCGTGCAGGAGCTCGTCTACGGTCTGGACAGGCACGCCGTCGACGGCGAGGATCTGATCGCCCAGCCGCGTTTCCCCCCGCGTGACGCGCAGGCCGACCAGTCCCACGCGCTCAGCCGGGCTCCCGGGCTGCACCTCGCGAATCACGACGCCCTCGAAGCCGTAGCGTTTCGCGATCCGGTCCGAGAGCACCGTGATTCCGATCCCGGGCTGGCGAGGATGGCCGTAGCGGATGAGCTGAGGGACGAGATGCTTCACGGTGTCGACCGGAACTGCGAAGCCGATCCCCGCCGAGGCTCCCGACGGGCTGTAGATCGCGCTGTTCACTCCGATCAGACGCCCACTCGAATCGAGCAGGGGCCCCCCCGAGTTGCCCGGGTTGATCGCCGCATCCGTCTGGATCACATCGTGGATCGTGCGCCCGTTGGGAGCCTGGAGCTCCCGTCCGAGCGCACTCACGACGCCCACGCTGAGGGACTGGTCGAGCCCGAAGGGGTTGCCCACGGCCAGCACGCGCTGCCCGACCTGGAGATTCGCGGAGCGGCCGAGCGCCAGCGGCTCGAGGCCGAGGCCACCCTCCTTGAGCCGCAGCACGGCGAGGTCCTTGGCCGGAGCGACACCCACGAGTGTCGCCTTCCAGGAATCACGCTCGGGCAGGCTGACCTCGAAGAAGCTCCCCCCCTCGATCACGTGATAGTTCGTCACGATGTGACCGTCGCGATCCCAGACGATCCCCGATCCGGTGCCGCTCGGGACCTGAAAGACGTCGAAGGAGAAGAGGTCCCGGCGCAGCGAGACCCGCGTGATGTGGACAACCGAGCGCGAGGCGCGCTGGAAGATCTCGATGTTCCGGAGCTCCTCGGCGTCGAGACCATCGGCGGCAAGCGATGTGGAAATCGGAATCCACATCGCCAGAAGACCGACGGTCGTTGTGAGAGAGCGGGCACAGAGCATCTCGTCTCCTTCCGGTGGCTGGAGCCCGGGCGGATCATACCCCAGCCGGCCTTCGGGGCCGGGCCGGTCGCGCGCGTATAATGCTGCGGTGCGCTGGCTCCTCGTCGTGCTGCTCGGTCTCTCACGGATCTCGCTGGCTGCCGGCGGGAGCCTTCGTCCCGGTGTGGATGAGCGAGCGGAGTCCACACGTTCGCGCACCTCGCTTCTCGACGCCCCGCTCTCGATCTCGGCCGTCGAAGCCGCGGAGCTGCGTCCCTCCCGTCCCGGCCTCGACCTGGACGAGGCGCTGGATCTGGTCCCCGGGGTCTTCACGGAATCCGCACGAAACTTCGCCCAGGATACGCGGGTCTCGATTCGCGGCTTCGGGGCTCGGGCACCCTTTGGCGTGCGTGGCATCCGGGTCCTCGTCGATGGCTTCCCCACGACGCTGCCCGACGGACAGTCCGAGGTGGACTCGATCGACCTGGCGTTCGTGGATCGGATCGAGGTGATCCGCGGGCCGCTCTCGTCGCTCTACGGCGGTGGCGGCGGCGGTACGCTCTCGCTCTTCACGGTCGCACCGAGCGAGAGCCTCGAGATCACGGCCGGGTCCCTCTTCGGAAGTCATCACCTCTCGCGCCACCGCATCGTGGCCCGAGGCTCGATCGGACGCAACGGCTACGTCCTGGGCCTGGCTCGCACACGCCTCGGCGGATACCGGGATCATGCACGCGCGAGCCAGAGCGTGGGCCTCGCCAAGCTGGTGCACCGCTTCGCGGATGGCGGTTTTCTCGAGGCCCAGCTCGCCTCGAGCTGGGCGCCCGAAGCCCAGGATCCCGGTGGGTTGACTCTCGCCGAACGCGAGCTGCGCCCGGAAGCGGCGAACCCCCGAGCGCGCCGCTTCGATGCGGGAGAGGAGCTCGACCAGCAACGCATCGGGCTGCGTCTGCGACGGCCGCTGGGCCCGGGCCGCGAGCTCGAGCTGATCGGCTACCAGCTCTGGCGCGACTTCGAGAACAAGCTCCCCTTCAACAAGCAGGTCAGCTTCCGGCGCTCGGTTCATGGCGGCTCCTTGCTCTACCGCGACCGCACGGGGCCCGTTCGCTGGACCTCCGGCCTCGACCTGGCCGCGCAGCGTGACCGCCGGCGCAACTACGAGAACCTCGATGGGACGCGGGGTCTGTTGACGCTTCGGCAGCACGAGTCGGTGCTCAGCGTCGGACCGTTCATCCAAGCAGAGCTGCCCCTCAGCTCAGCGCTGCGGCTGATCGCCGGGCTGCGCTACGACTGGATCGGGTTCGAGGTGAGTGACCGCTTCCTGGAGGACGGCCGGGATGACTCCGACCGGCTGCGTTTTCACGAGCTCTCGCCGCGACTGGGCCTGGACTACAGGCGCTCCGCGGCCTTTCGGATCTATGCCAACTACTCGACCGCCTTCCGTGTGCCGACCACGACCGAGCTGAGGCGCGCGGACGGGCGCGGGGGCTTCGACTCCGACATCGAGCCCGAGCGCACCTGGGGCGTCGAGCTGGGTGTGAAGGGTGTGGTGGCGGACCGTCTGGTCTACGACGCCGCCGTGTTCGCGCTGCGCATCCGCAACGCCCTGGTGCCCTTCGAGGATGCACGGGACCCCGGACGCTCAGACACCTTCTTTCGGAACGCGGGAGAGGTCCGGCGCCAGGGCCTGGAGCTGGGCCTCTCCGCGCGGCTCCGAACCGGGCTCTCCGTGCGCGCGGTCTACAGCTGGGCTCGTTTCCGCTACCACGACTTCGACGCTCGTGAGCTCCTCCTCGGGGGGGGCGAGAGCGTGGTGGAGCTGGATGGTCGCCGCGAGCCGAACACGGCCGAGCACACCCTCGGGGCCGAGCTCCGTATGGAGCATCCGTCGGGCCTGTTCGCGGTGCTCTCCCTGCGTCGCTTCTCCGAGCGTGACGTGGACGACGCGAACACTCTGGAGAGCGAGGCCGCCACACTCTCGGACCTCCGGCTCGGATACCGGCTGGACCGGCCGGGTATCCAGCTCACGCCCGTGCTGGGCTTCCGCAACTGGAGCGGCACCGACTACGACGGCTCTCTGCGCCCCAACGCCGGCGGGGGACGCTTCTTTGAGCCGGCTCCCGGGCGGGAGATCTATCTGGGTGTGGAGCTGAGGCTGCGGCCCTCAGACTGGCGCTGAGGGGGTCAGGAGATGGGCTTGACGACGCGACGTCTGTTGATATTGAATATCAATATCATCTGATCCCTTGCCAGGAAGGCTCTGATCTGAGCCTCAAAGGAGTTCGCAATGCGTGTCGCCCTCCCCTTCCCCGCGCGGCGGGGAGAGCTCGACGAGTCGATCCGCCCGCGTCGGGGCCTCCCACGAATCTGTCCCGCCCTCCTTTGGAGCCTGCTCGCCGCAGCCGCCCCCGCGGCCGGGGCCGAGAACGATTGGCTGCTCGAGCAGCAGGACCGGATTCGTGAGCTCGAGCGCCAGGTGGCCGTGCTCGTGAACGAGGTCGCAGCGCTCCGGACCGGGGCGGCCGTGCCCGAGGAGCCGGGGATGGAGAGCCGCTTCGGGCTGGGGCCCGCGGCCTCGAAGATCTACGGGGCGGCGACCGGGCTTTCGCTCGGGGGGTACGCCGAGGGTGCCTACAGCAATCAGGTGGGGGACGCGGAGGGCGACGGTACGGACCGTGCGGATCTCACGCGCATGGTGCTCTACGTCGGCCACAAGTTCGACGAGCGACTGCTGTTCAATGCCGAGATCGAGTTCGAGCACGCCTCGACCTCCAAGGCAGGGGAGGTCTCCCTGGAGTTCGCGAGCCTCGAGTACCTGCTGCGCGACGAGCTGAACTTGCGGGCCGGTCTGCTGCTGATCCCGATGGGGTTTCTCAACGAGATGCACGAGCCCCCCTTCTACTACGGAACTCAGCGGCCGGAGGTGGAAGAGCAGATCATCCCCACGACGTGGCGCGAGAATGGGGTGGGAGTGTTCGGGCAGGTCGGGGAGTCGATCTCCTACCGGGCCTACATCGTGAACGGCTTCGACGCGACCGGGTTCGACAGTTCGGGCCTGCGCGGCGGCCGGCAGAAGGGAAGCAAGGCGAAGGCCGAAAACCTGGCGTTTGTGGCCCGCCTCGATCTCGAGCCCCGCGATGGGCTTCTGCTGGGCGGCTCCTTCTACCAGGGCAACACCGCTCAGGACGAGCTCGCCCCATCGGTTCGAACGCGCATTTGGGAGGCGCACGCTCACTTCGTGCACCGTGGGTTTCATGCCCGGGGTCTCTTCGCGCGCGCCAGCGTCGGGGACGCCGGCGCGCTGAGCACGGCGCTCGGCCTGGCCGGCAACCGGTCGGTGGCCGGCGAGATGCTCGGAGGCTATATCGAGGCGGGGATGGATGTGTTGAGCTTCCTCGCACCGGGTTCGGAGAAGTCTCTCGTTCCCTTCTTCCGCTTCGAGTACCTGGATACGCAGCACGACGTGCCGACGGGATTCGTGCGTGATCGCCGCCAACCGCGGCGGCTCTTCATTCCGGGGATTCACTTCAAGCCTCACCCCAACGTCGTGCTGAAGCTGGACTACCGCAACATCGACACCTGGGGAGTGAACACCGCCGACGAGGTGAATTTCGGGTTTGGCCTTGTCTTCTGACGTCGAATCCCGGGAAACCCGGGAGTGAGGCGCTCCGCGCGCGCGGCGGTCTGCTCCGGGCACGCCGCTCTTCTCTTGGGTGTTCTGCTGGGGCCGCTGGGGCCGGCCCCGCGCGCCGCCGTGTACGCGAGCCAGCGGGAGGCCCTCGAGCAGGCCTTCCCGAAGGCGGAACGGATCGACCGTCGCAGCTTCGTACTGAGCGAGGCCCAGGTGCGGGAGGTCGAGCGGCTCTCGCGCGCTCCGCTCGACTCTCCTCTCGTCACGCTTCACGTCGCCTTCAGCGGCGCTGAGCCGCTGGGCTACGCGTTGATCGACGTGCACCGGGTGCGCACGGTTCCCGAGGCCCTCCTCGTCGTGCTCACGCCCGACGGCCAGGTCCGCTCGGTGCGTCTGCTCGCGTTCCACGAGCCCGTCGAGTACCAGCCGAAGCGGCGCTGGTACCGACAGTTCGAGGGAAGACGACTCACCCCCGAGCTTCAGCTCGGTCGGGACATCCACGCCATTGCGGGAGCGACTCTCTCGTCCCGTGCTGCCACGCGGAGCGTGCGGCGTGCCCTGGCCCTCTTTCAGGTCCTGGTCGCGAAGGCCCCGACGGCAAGGGAGGAGAGGTAGCGATGCGATTCATGGTGACCGGCGACCTGAACCGGAACCGGCTGCTCCAGCTCATCATCGTGCTCTACGCGCTCTACGTCGCGGGCCTTTGGTTGACGAACGCTGGGCTCTACTTCAGCAAGATGGGGCTCGATCCAGCGTCGGTGGTGGCCTACTACCTCGGCTCCGAGGAGGGCTTCCTGCCCGCACGCAGCTTTCAGGGCATGCTCGAGATCTCGCACTTCCATCTCTTTGCCATGGGGATGCTGCTCATGGTCCTGACGCATCTCATCCTGTTCGTGCCGATCTCCGACGTCAAGAAGGTCTGGCTGATCGTGGTCCCCTTCGTCTCGGCGCTGCTGGACGAGGGCGCGGGCTGGGCCGTGCGCTTCATGCACCCGCTCTTCGCCTGGTTGAAGATCGTGGGCTTCCTCCTGCTCGAGACGAGCCTCGCCGTACTCGTCGGCACGGCGCTCTGGTCGGTCTTTCGAGGGACCACCGAGAGCTACAAGAACGGCGAGACGCCGATCCCGTGATCGCCCACGCCCTGCTGCTCGGCGCACTGCTCACAAGCGTCCCTGGCCCCGTGAGCGACGGCCGCTTGCAGATGGGCACGGTGCTCGAGTTGACCCTCGGCCCTCCGGCGGACCCCCAGCTTCTCGACGCGCTCTTTGCGTACGTGCACGAGCTGGACACCATGCTCACGCGCTTCGATGTGGCCAGCGATCTCTCCGCTCTGAACCGGGCCGCCGGTCGCGGCCCCCATCCCGTTCCGCGCCCACTTCTCGAGCTCCTCGAGCAGGCGCAGCGCTACACGCGCCTCACTCGCGGCAGCTTCGACGTGACGGTCGGCCCCCTCATCGAGCTCTGGAGCCGGGCCGGGATCCGTGGGCAGACTCCGTCGAAGGACGAGCTCGAGCGCACACTCGCCATCGTCGGCGCGGAGAAGATTCGGATCGATCCACGCGCGGGCACGGTGGAGCTTCCGCAGCCTGGCATGTCCGTGGATCTCGGCGGCATCGCCAAGGGATTCGCCCTCGACCGACTCGTCGAGAGGCTGCGGTCCCGGGGCGTCCGCTCCGCCCTGCTGAGCTTCGGGGGCAGCAGCCTGCACGCCCTTGGTGCGCCCGAGGGGAAGGAAGGCTGGCGTGTCTTGCTGCGCGACGCGAGCGATGGCTTTGCCGGGGTGCTGACCCTTCGGGACCGCGCGCTCTCCGTCTCCGAGAGTCTGGGGGCGCGCTTCGAGATCGCGGGCCGCCGCTACGGCCACATCCTGGATCCCCGCACCGGCCGGCCCCTTCGCACACGCCGCCTGGCCGCCGTCGTCGCACCCTCGGGCGCACTCGCCGAGGCCCTCAGCAAGGCCGTCCTCATCCTCGACCCTCCCGCCGCGCTCGCCCTGCTCGAGAGCCTCGAGAGCACCGAGGGCATGCTCCTCGACCCCACCGGCCCCACCTGGCAAACCCCCGGCTGGCCGTGGCCGGGACGTTGATTGAGTTCTCAGCCGAGTCTCTCACGGGCGCAGAGTGCTGCACCCCGCTCGAGGGCGCGGCTCACGCCCGAGTGTGAGAGACCAATGCGAGGGCCCATCTCAGCCTCAGGGACGCCGCAGCGAGTGACGGCAAGAAAAGCAATCACCGCTCTCGCCTCCGAGAGTCCACGGGCCCTCCGTGGGCCACGGAGATCCTCAGCGTCCACGCCGAAGTGGCGGCTGACGCGGTCGATCATCGCGTCCAGCGGCTCGTTGCAGGTCGCCTCCAGAGCCTCTTCGGTCTCCAGCAGAGTCGCGTCCCCGCAGGTGGCCTCTGGGTTCGTGACGTCGTCAGACATCCAGCTCCCGAGAGCGCGCCGCGCCCGGGCGCAGGTGCTTCCGAAAAGGCCCAGGACGAAGTCCACATCCTCGAACGGCCACGCGGGACGAGTGCCGACGAGGGCTCCATGGCCACACCAGCGAAAGTGCTCGAGTCGAGCCAGAGAGCGCACCAGCTGACCCTTGACCGGATTCAGGTGGACGTAGCGAACGAGGATTCTCAGATCAGCGTCGTCGCCAACGAGACGTGACCTGAACCGGTTCTGGAAGAGATAGCCCGCACGCTCATGACGGAGATTGAAGCTCCGCGCATATCCCGTGTTGAGCCGAGCCATCACCCGCGAGAGGCCCGTGGGCCCGCTCCGGAGAACCAGGTGGACGTGATTCGGCATCAACGCCCAGGCGAAGCAGCGAGTCCCGTGGGCCGGAAAGATCCGCACCATCCGGCTGATCCAGTCCCGCCGATCGCGGTCGTCCCGGAACAGGCGGCGTCGCTCGAGCCCACGCATCATCACGTGATGCACGACTCCGGGCCCATCCAGCCGAGCTCCGCGGGGCACCACACCTCACTGAGGACCGAAAGTCAGGGGCAGATCAACGTCTACTCGAACCTCTCTCGCCACGCAAGCCGGCCTCCACCCCCTCCCAACAACTCAACCAACGTCCCCGCGGAAGCGGGGGGGGCGTTTTTGTTCGAAGGCGGCGAGGCCTTCGCGGGCTTCGGGGGTTTGGAGGAATAGATCGAGGGAGTCGAAGGCAAGGCTGCCGAGGCCGGCGATGGACTCGCTGTCGGCGTTGAAGGAGTGCTTGAGAACCTTGAGCGCGGTGGGGCTCAGAGCGAGCATCTCGTCGGCCCAGCGGCGCACCTCCGCGCGCAGCTCGGCGGCGGGCACGACGGCATTCACCAGACCCCAGCGCTCCATCGTCGCTGCATCGTACTGCCGACACAGGAACCAGACCTCGCGGGCACGCTTCTCCCCGATCACGCGCGCGAGGTAGGCGGTGCCGAAGCCCGCATCGAAGGAGCCAACGCGCGGACCGGCCTGCCCGAAGCGCGCGTGCTCGGCGGCGAGCGTCAGGTCGCAGACGAGGTGGAGCACGTGGCCACCCCCGATCGCCACACCGTTCACCGCAGCGATGACCGGCTTGGGAACGTCGCGAATCACCCGATGGAGCGTCTCGATCTCGAAGAGACCACTCTCGCTGGGCCCGTAGTCACCGCTCTCCCGCCGCTGCTTCTGATCCCCGCCGGCACAGAAGGCGCGGTCGCCGCTTCCGGTGAGAGCGATCACACCGACGCTGGCATCGGCCCACGCAGCCTTGAAGCAGTGAATGAGTTCATCGACCGTGCGGGCGCGAAACGCGTTGTAGCGCTCGGGGCGATCGATGGTGATCCAGGTGAGGCCCCGCTCGACCTCGTAGCGAACGTCTTGGAGCTGGCTCGGATCCATGCTTCCTCCTTGCGGCAGCCCGGGCCGCGTACGGGCTCAATCGCTCACGGACGGCGACGCCGGCCAGAAGCGCCAGCGCGACCGGCCTTCCGGCAGCGTGGCGCGCAGAACCGTTCCACCGCAATGCAGCGTGGCGTAGACGCGATCACGAAACACGAAGGCGCTGTAGAGCAGCGGATGCTGGCGAAGCGAGGGACAGCCCCGCGGGGGTGTGAGCCGCAGATCGAGCTGCTCGTAGCCGTCCGGGACGGGACGGATCAGCGTCACACGCCCCGACCAGAAGGCCAGAGCCGCAACGCCCGAGGGGCCGACGTGGATGTCCTGCACGAAGTCCACGCCTTCGCGCGGCCCGAGCGGGATCTCGAGGAGCTCATGGTCCGGGGACGTGATACGCAGTCGAAACATCCCTTCGAACGACTCGGCGAAGTAGCCGCGACCCTGCGGGTCAAAGGTCACGAAGTGGAGCTCCGGAGGGGCGGGCTCGCGCAGCAGGACGGCTCCATCGGGAGCGAGCCGGATGCGCTCGTAGCGGATTCGGCCCGCGCTCGGGAAGATGTCGCTGTTGATCCAGATCTCCCCGCTGATCGGATCGACCGCGACGCTCTTGGGTGCGGTGAAGCGATCGCCTCGCTTCTCGAAGCGAACCTCGCGGAGCAGCCGGCCCTCACTCGTGAGCTCGACGAGCGCGCCGTATCTCTGCTTCGTGGCATCGAGCGGGTCATCAGAGTATCGCGTGACGAAGAGGTGCCCATCGGGGCCCTCGTAGAGCTCGTTGAAGCCCCAGCCAATCCCCTCGAAGATGTGCAGATCGCTTCCATCGGGCTCGACCGAGCCAATCTCCTCGAAGTAGGTCGTGAAATAGATGCGTCCGTTCGAGTGCACGAGCACGTCCCACACCGATCCACGGCAGCGCGGCCCAGTCGCGCAGACCCGCAGCGGAGGGAGAAAGAGCTCACGCTGGAGGTCGAAGCGACCGATCAGGTGGTCCCCTGGCACTTCGAGATCCGCGAGCGCGTCGCCGCCGGACCGCCACCACAGGAGCCAGAAGGGACTCAGTCCGAAGTAGAGTACGCGGCCGTCCGTGTCGGCGAACCAGGCCGAGTAGGGCTCGGGGCCTCGGTTGGCGGGCTCCATGCGGAAGGCGGCCGTCTGGACCGGCTGCAGCGTCGTACCGCCAAAACACGAGAGCAGCAGCACGAGTGCCGCAGCTCCCAGCGGGCCACCCGCAGCACGGTACAATCGGCTAACTTGCTCACGCTGCATGCCTGACGCGAAACTCTAGGGCATTCGGACCGGTCGGAAAGGAGGCGCCCGTGGCGCACGACCCGAAATCCTTCCTGCTGTCCCCGGCGCTCCATCGCTACCTGATCGAGCACGGCACACCCCCCGACGAGATCCAGCAGGAGCTCATCGCGGAGACCGAGCGGCTCGGACCCATCGCCCTGATGCAGATCGCACCCGAACAGGGCGCCCTGCTCACGCTGCTCGGTCGGCTCATCGGAGCCCGCCAGGCCATCGAGGTCGGAACCTTTACGGGCTACTCGGCACTTTGCATCGCACGCGCGCTCGTTCCCGGAGGTCGACTGCTCTGCTGCGACGTGAGCGAGGAGTGGGCCGCGATCGCACGGCGCTACTGGGAGAAGGCGGGGGTCGCCGACCGGATCGAGCTCCGCCTCGGACCGGCGTTCACGACGCTGGAGTCCCTGCCGGAGCACGAGTGGATCGATCTGGCCTTCATCGACGCAGACAAGGAGGGCTACGTTGCCTACTACGAGGCCCTGCTGGCCCGCCTGAGGCCGAACGGACTGATCCTGGTGGACAACGTGCTCTGGGGCGGTCGCGTCGCGGATCCCTCGGACACCGGCGAGCAGACCGCTGCCATCCGCCGCTTCAACGACCATGTGGCGCGAGACACGCGCGTGGACCGGGTGCTCCTCCCGGTATCCGATGGGCTCACGCTGCTGCGCAAGCGTGAGGCGGAATGACGGGACGACGGGGCATGGGCCTGGAAACGCTGGAGGCGCACATCCTCTGTGGGGGCCTCGGTACCCGGTTGCGCAGCGAGGTCCGGGACCGACCCAAGCCGCTGGCTCTGGTAGACGGCCGGCCCTTTCTCCAGATCCTCATCGAGTATCTGGCCCGGACCGGCGTGGAGCGCTTCATCCTCTGCGCGGGTCATCGAGCCGACGCCCTCGAGGAGCTGCTGCCGACGCTGCAGGGAGTCGGGCCGGTGCGGGTCTCGACCGAGGAGCAACCGCTCGGTACCGGAGGTGCGCTCCGTCACGCACTGCGGCTCGGTGAGAGCGACCCCGTGCTCGCCCTGAATGGCGACTCGATCTGTGCGCTCGACCTGCCGGCGATGCTGCACCGGCACCGCGAGAACGGTGCGGGCGCAACCCTGGCGCTCGTTCGGGTGCAGGGCGCGGGGGATTTTGGCAGCGTGCGGCTGGCGCCCGACGGACATGTCGAGCGCTTTGCAGAGAAGTCCGAGACGGCGGCGAGCCTGATCAACGCTGGCATCTACCTGATCGGACGCGCCCTGCTGCTCGAGCGCATGCCGCCGGGCGCGTTCTCGCTCGAACGGGATCTGTTTCCGGCGCTGGCCCGCGACGGAGAGCTGCACGGCTGGGTCCACGAAGGCGACCTGCTCGACATCGGCACACCGGAACGCTATCGGAACGCGACGCAACGTCTGCGGGAGCTCGGCCTCGCATAGCCCCCAGAGGGTGCGAGAAGTCGAAGGAAGAAAGGTCGATCATGGTCTCGAGCCAGGCAGGAAAGCCCCGAGAGGAGCAGGCGCTCGAGGCGTATCGAAGGCTCTACCTGATCCGCCGCGCCGAGGAGACGATCCAGGCGCACTACGCAGAGGATGAGATGAAGACGCCCGTGCACCTCTCGATCGGCCAGGAGGCGATCCCGGTCGGCGTCTGTGCCGCCCTCGAAGCGCGCGATCGCATCTTCGCCACCTACCGCAGCCACGCGGTGTACCTCGCGCGCACGCTCGACACCGACGGCTTCTTCGCTGAGCTCTATGGGCGCGCCACCGGTGCGGGAGGGGGCAAGGCCGGCTCCATGCATCTCGCGGCCCCTGAGCACGGACTCATCGCGACCTCGGCCGTGGTGGGAACCACGATTCCTCTCGCGCTCGGCTCGGCTCTGGCTGCGCAGCACCTGGGAACCGGCGCACGCGTCGCCGTTTTCTTCGGCGACGGGGCCGTGGACGAGGGAGTCTTCTGGGAGAGTCTGAACTTCGCGTGCCTGCGCCGCCTTCCGGTTCTCTTCGTCTGCGAGGACAATGGGCTGGCGATCCACTCCCCCGCACGGACCCGACACGGCTACGAATCCCTGGCGCGGGTGGTCTCCAGCTTCCGCTGCCAGGTGCGCGAGTCCGACACGGCCGATGCGCTCGAGATCGCCGAGCTCACGCGCGAGGTCTTGCACGTGCAGGCCGAGACCGGGCAGCCGACTCTCCTGCATCTGCACTGCTACCGATTCGTCGAGCACGTGGGTCCGGCCGAGGACCGCAGCTTCGAGCTGGCCTACCGGGACCGCGAGGAGTTCGAGGCCTGGAAACGCCGTGATCCCCTCACCGTGCTGCGCGCTCGTTTGTGCTCCGAGGGTATCGACGAGGCGACCCTCAGCCAGCTCGAGCAGCAGGTGGAGGCGCAGCTGCGCGCGAGCCGGGAGCGGGCCCGGCAAGCACCGTTTCCACCTCCCCCCGCCCTGTGCGAGGACGTCTACTCATGAGCCGCAGCCTGTCGTACCGAGATGCCCTGAACGAGGCGCTGACCCTCGAGATGGATCGGGACCCCCGGGTCTTCGTCTTTGGGCTCGACGTGGACGACCACAAACGGATCTATGGGAGCACACGCGGGCTCGTCGAGAAGTTTGGGCCCGAGCGCTGCTTCGGCACTCCGCTCTCGGAGGACGCCATGACGGGCCTGGCCCTCGGGGCGGCCCTGGAGGGGCTGCGGCCGGTGCACGTGCACATCCGCACGGACTTTCTGATGCTGGGCATGAACCAGCTCGCCAACATGATCGCCTGTACACGCTATCTCTCGGCCGGAAGACTGTCTGTCCCGCTGGTCATCCGAGCCGTCGTCGGTCGTGGATGGGGCCAATCGGCGCAGCACAGCAAGTCCATGCACTCGGTCTTCGCGCACATTCCCGGCCTCAAGGTCGTCCTCCCTGTCACGCCGAACGAAGCCCGCGGTCTGCTGATCTCCGCGATCCGCGACGATGATCCGGTTGTCTTCCTGGAGCACCGCTGGCTCTACGACATCGAAGGCCCGGTCGACGAGGGTCCGGACGGCCTGCCCATCGGTGAGCCGGTCGTGGTTCGCCGCGGCACCGACCTGACGATCGTGGCGACCTCGTGGATGGTCATCGAGGCGCTCCAGGCGGCGGAGATCCTGAGCCGCCACGGCGTCAGCGTCGAGGTAATCAACGCACGCAGCGTGGCGCCCATCGACGAGGGACCCATCATCGAGTCCTGTACGCGCACGGGAGCCTGCATCATCGCCGACAACGACTGGCTCCACTGCGGCTTCAGCGCCGAGCTGGCCGCCCGGATCATGGAGAACTGCTTCGGCCGCCTCCGTGCTCCTGCCGTCCGCGTCGGCTGGGCGGCCGCCCCCTGCCCCACGACGCGCTGCCTCGAGAGCCGCTTCTACCCGACGGCCGCCGATCTCATCCGCGCGGCGGAGCGCACGCTCGAGCTTCCGCCCACCGATCTGGAGGGTGAGGAGTTCTACAGCTACGAGAAGCGGTTCAAGGGGCCGTTCTGACGCGAAGCGTCAGACGTTCGAGAACTGGTTGCGGCGCAGGATCTGGTAGCCCTTGACCAGCTCCACCACACCTTTCTCGAGCGAGACCCGAGGCTCGAAGCCCGTCGCCGCGATTCGCGCGTTGCTGACGATGTAGTTTCGCTTGTCCGGGTCCTCCCCGACCGGGGCTTCCACCCAGATGAAGTCGGGCACCTGCTTGCGAATCACCTCGCAGAGCTCGACCTTGCTCAGGTTCGCGTCATCCAGACCCACGTTGTAGGGCCTTCCGTTCATCGTGTCGTAGCGTGCCAGGCCGTGCAGGAAGGCGTGCGCGACGTCACGCACATGAATGAAGTTCCGCTTGAAGTGGGACTCGAAGAGCACGATGAAGCGATCCGTCACGGCCCGGTAGGTGAAATCGTTCACCAGAAGATCCAGGCGCATCCGCGGGCTGATCCCAAAGGCCGTGGCCAAGCGGAAGGTGATCCCGTTTCCGCTGTCCAGGATGCGCTGCTCCGCCTCGACCTTGAGCTTTCCGTAGAGCGAGACCGGACGAAGCGGGGTCTCCTCGGTGCAATGGATCCCCTCTTCACCCACCCCGTAGCCGCTGTTCGTGGTGGGATAGAGCAGGCGCTGATCGCGGCTCCGGAGGTTCAGCAAGGCATCGAGCGCGTCGAGAATCACGCCTCGTGCCGCCACGGGTTCCCGGTCGCAGAGGGGCGCGCCCGTGAGGCAGGCCAGCGGAATGAGCACGTCGGCCTCGGCGACCAGCGGTCGCAGCCGCGACTCGTCGCGCGCGTCGCCGCGTACGACGTGGAGCTTCTCGTGATGGACGCAGTCGAGCAGCGATGTCTGTCCAAAGAGGAAGCTATCGAGCACGGTCACGGAATGCCCGGCCTGGAGCAGCTCGGGCACGAGAACCGATCCGAGGTAGCCGGCCCCGCCCGTGACGAGAATCCGCTCGCTCAAGCTGGCTCCTCCCGTCGGTTCGATCGTCGGTTCGATCGTCGGTTCGATCGTCGGTTCGATCGTCGGTTCACCGGTGGCTCTTACGCTCGCTCCCACGCTTGCAAGGGGGCTAGATTAGTGCAAGAGTCTCGCGTCGGCCAACATCCCCCGCAGGGTGAATGCAGGGTGGGAGTGATGCGGATCTCGTTCGGCGAGCTGCGAGTCGGGGACATCGCGAAGCAGCGCATCCAGGCGAGCCTGGCCAAGAACTGGGTCTCCGAGGGCGAGAACGTGGCCGACTTCGAGCGGCTCTTCGCGGAGCACTTCGGCTACCGCCACGCCGTCGCAGTCAGCTCCGGGACCGACGCCTGCCTCGTCGCCTGTGCATCGCTCTACGATCGCGGTGCCCAGCGCGGCGATGAGATCATCGTGCCCGCCTGCTCCTTCGTCGCGACCTCGAACGCCGTGCTCGCCGCGGGATTCGTGCCGCGCTTCGTCGACATCGAGCTCGAGACCTTGAACATCGATCCCGAGAAGATCGAGGCGGCGCTCACGCCCCGAACGCGAGCGATCCAGGTCGTCCACACCATGGGCAAGCCCTGCAAAATGGACCCGATCCTCGAGATCGCCGAGCGTCACTGCCTCGTGGTGATCGAGGACAGCTGCGAGGCCCACGGGGCGCGCCATCGGGATCGCGTCGTCGGATCGATGGGCTCGCTCGCGGCGTTCAGCTTCTACGCGGCCCATCTGATCTGCTGCGGAGAGGGTGGAATGGTCGTGACAGGCGACGGCGAGCTGGAGCGAGTCCTGCGCTCGGTCCGCTCCCACGGTCGTCCCTATCGCGACATCTATTTCGACTTTCAACGCTTCGGCCTCAACGCCAAGATGAACGACCTCGAAGCCGCTTTGGGAATCGAGGGGCTGGCGCAGTTCGACGAGGTCTTCGAGCGTCGGCGCGGGTTCCTTCACCGCTTGCTGGAGTGGACGCGGGACCTCGGGTCCTACGCCCATTTCCTGATCGAGGAGCCGCACGAGATCGTCGCCCCCCACGCCTTCCCGCTCGTGCTACGGGATCCACAGCTGGATCGGGAGCGTCTCTACCGCTACCTGGAGGAACGCGGCATTCAGTGCAAGACGCTGTTCGGGTCCCTGCCGACACAGCATGCGGCCTTCGCCTTCCTCGGCCACCGGCCGGGAGAGTTCCCGGTGGCGGAGTTCGTGGGAGAGAACGGGCTGCACTTTGGCTGCCACCAGTACCTCGACGAAGACGATCTCGCCTTCGCCGCCGAGGTGCTTCACGATTACTTCCGCTCACCCTAAGGGAGGAGAGATGATTCTTTCGAAGACGCCCTATCGCGTCTCGTTCTTCGGCGGCGGAACCGACTATCCCGCCTGGTACGAGCGCGAGGGTGGAGCCGTGCTCTCCACCTCGATCGACAAGTACTGCTACATCAGCTGCCGTGTGCTCCCCCCTTTCTTCGAGGCCCGGCACCGCGTCGTGTGGTCGCACATCGAGCTCGTGGACTCGATCGGGGAGATCCTCCACCCGGCCATCCGCGCGGGAATGCGCTTCCTGGGCTTCGACGACTCCGTCGGCCTCGAGATCCACCACCAGGGGGACCTGCCGGCACGCGCGGGGATCGGCTCGAGCGCCGCGTTCGCCGTCGGCCTGATCAAGGCTCTGCTCGCGCTCCGCGGGGAGTCGATCGACCGGCACGATCTGGCTCTGAAGGCCATCGAGCTCGAGCAGAAGGTGCTCTCGGAGCACGTCGGCTCCCAGGATCAGCTGGCCTCGGCCTACGGGGGGTTCAACCTGATCGAGTTTCAGCCCGACGGGCACATCAGCGTCCAGCCGGTCAAGGCGGACCGGGAGCGGCTGGCACTGCTCGAGTCGAGTCTGCTGCTGATCTACACCGGGACGAGCCGCCTGGCGTCCGAGGTGGCCCAGAGCTTCGTGGCGGGTCTCGAGAGCCGCGCCAGCGAGCTCCGGGCGATGCGCAGGATGGTCGACGACGCGCTCTCGATCATCAACGGAAGTGGCGACCTCGACGAGCTCGGGCGGCTTCTGCACGAGGCCTGGGGCCTGAAGCGAAGCTTGAGCCCAATCGTGAGCAACGAGGTCATCGACGGCATCTACAAGCGCGCTCTGGAGCACGGGGCCGTCGGCGGGAAGCTCCTGGGCGCGGGCTCGTCCGGCTTCATGATCTTCTACGTCCCCGAGGAGCGGCGAGCGGAGCTCGAGCGCGCCCTGGGCGCCTACGTGCAGGTCCCGTTCCGCTTCGAGGATCGGGGCAGCCACTTGCTGCGGGATGAGCCGTCCCTCTGAGACGGGGATCCCTGGGGGATCCGCCGCGGCGAGCCGTCCCGGGCGTAGGCGGAGCGCCGCATGAAGCGAGACGCCAGGATCTTCGTGGCCGGGGCGAGCGGCCTGCTTGGACGCGCCCTGGTGCGACGCCTTCGCGCGGCCGGATTCTCGGAGCTGCTGCTGCCCGCGCACCGCGACCTCGACCTGGAGCGGGCGCAGGAGGTCCAGGCCTTCTTCCGGGCGGAGCGGCCGGAGTACGTCTTTCTCGCGGCCGCCCGCGTCGGCGGAATCGTGGCGAACCAGAAGAGCCCCGCCGACTTCATCACGAGCAACCTCGCGATCCCGACTCACGTCCTGCGGGCCGCGCACGAGAGTGAGGCGGACGGGCTCTGCTTCTTCGGCTCATCGTGCATGTATCCCCGGGACGGCCGCCAGCCAATCTCCGAGGAGGACCTCGGGCTGGGTCCCCTGGAGGAGACGAGCCGCGCCTATGCGATCGCGAAGCTCGCGGGCGTCGAGCTCTGTCGTGCCTATCGCACACAGTTCGGGCGTCGCTTCTTCGCACTGGTCCCCGCGACTCTCTACGGGCCTCACGATCACTTCGCGTCCGAGCGCGCCCACGTGATCCCGGCGCTGATCACGCGAATTCACGACGCCCGGCGCCGCGGGGACCCGGCCGTCACCGTGCTGGGGTCCGGTCGAGCCCGCCGTGAGTTCCTGCACTGCGATGACGCCGCCGAGGCCGCGATCTTCCTGATGTCCTCCGGCGCCGAGCTCGATCTCCTCAATATCGGATCGGGCGAGGAGGTGACAATTGCCGACCTGGCACATCGCATCGCCCGGGTTGCGGGCTTCACGGGCTCGCTGCGCTTCGACCGCCGGGCCCCCGACGGTGCGGAGCGCAAGCTCCTGGACAGCCGGCGTGCCCGTGCGCTCGGCTGGAGACCTCGGATCGCGCTCGACAGCGGACTGGAGCAGGCCTATAGGTGGTACGCCTCGAGCGTGGAGGGGTCCCCCCGGAGCTAGACGCTTCCGGCCCGCCTCTGGGGGCGAGCCGGTCGAAGGAGGCCACGTGCCGATGCAGCTCGATGTCGTGTTCGTGAACCCGGGAGCCCGGCGGCAGGTGTACCAGCAGCTCGGCGGCGAGCTGACCGCGGTCGAGCCCCCCACCTGGGCCGGCATGCTGGCAACCTTCTGCCGCCAGCGCGGCCACTCGGTCGACGTGATCGACGCCGAGGCCCTCGACCTCTCCCCCGACGCCACCGGCCTGGAGGTGGCGGCCCGCTCGCCGCGCCTGGCCGTCCTGGTCGTCTACGGGCACCAGCCCTCGGCATCGACCCAGACGATGACGGCCGCGGGGGAAGCCCTACGTGCGATCGCCGAGCACGCGCCGGAGGTCCCCACGCTGATCGTCGGCGGCCACGTGTCGGCCCTCCCGGAGCAGACCCTGCGCGAGGAGCGCGTCGACTACGTCTGCGAGGGGGAGGGACCGCAGACGCTCGCCCAGCTCTTGGACGTGCTCAAGGCCGGGGACCTCTCGCACCTCAGCTCGGTCGCGGGGCTCTGGTACCGCGACGGGGGAAGGATCGTGCGCAGCGCCGAGCGGGCCGGGCTGGTCGACCTCGATGCCGACCTGCCCGGCATAGCGTGGGATCTGCTCCCGATGGATCGATATCGCGCTCACAACTGGCACTGCTTCGACCACATCGACCAGCGCCAACCCTATGCCTCGCTCTACACCAGTCTGGGGTGTCCGTTCCGGTGCAGCTTCTGCTGCATCAACGCTCCCTTCGGAAAATCGGGGATCCGATACCACAGCCCGGCCCAGGTCATCGCCGAGCTCGACGTGCTCGTTAACGACTACGGCGTACGCAATCTGAAGATCGTGGACGAGATGTTCGTCCTGAGCCGACGCCACGTCGAAGGCATCTGCGACGGAATCATCGAGCGAGGCTACGACCTGAACATCTGGGCCTACGCACGCATCGACACGGTGAAGGAAGGATTGCTCCCGAAGATGAAGCGGGCGGGCTTCAACTGGCTCGCGCTCGGCATCGAGTCGGGCAGCGAGCATGTTCGCGACGGTGCCGAGAAGGCGTTCGGAAAGGCGGACATCGCGGAGGTCGTGCGGCAGATCCAGGACCACGGGATCTACGTGATCGGAAATTACATCTTCGGTCTGCCGGACGACGACCGTGAATCGATGCAGGCGACACTCGACCTGGCGTTGGACCTGAACACGGAGTTCGCGAACTTCTACTCCGCCATGGCCTATCCGGGCTCCCCGCTGTACCGACTCGCGCTAGAGAAGGGGATCGAGCTGCCGGAGGCCTGGTTCGCGTACTCCCAGCACGCCTACGAGACGCTCCCCCTCGCCACCGAGACTCTGAGCGCCGCCGAGGTGCTGCGCTTCCGCGACGACGCCTTCCACACCTACTTCACGAGCCCTTCGTACCTCGCGCTGGTCGAGCGGAAGTTCGGACCCCACACGCTGGCGCACGTGCGCGAGATGGCCGGCCACCGACTGCCGCGGAAGTACGCCTGAGGCAGGCGTCTCAGCCCGCCAGGATACGGCGCGCCGCTCCGAGCAGATCCTCTGCCAGCTCCACGTCCGCAGCGACGTCACCGCTCCGCCCCTGCCCCGAGAGCACCATGATCGCCCGGCATCCGGCGTTGCGGGCGAGCTCCACGTCGATGGGCTTGTCTCCGATCACCCAGCTCCGCGCCAGATCCACGTCCAGATCCCGGCAGGCCTGCTCGATCAGGCCGGGCGCGGGCTTCCGGCAGCGGCAGCCCGCTTCGGGCCGATGGGGACAGACGTAGCTCGCGTCGATCCGGGCGCCGCGGCGTGCGAAGTCCTCCTCCAGATGCGCCTCGAAGCGTTCGTAGTCGGCGCGCTTGAAATAGCCCCGGCCGATCCCCGACTGGTTCGTGACGATCACGATCCCGTAGCCGGCCTCTCGCAGGGACCGCAGCGCCGCGTACGCCCCGGGGAGCGGCGCGTAGTCCTCGAGCCGGTGCGTGTAGTGCCGGTCCTCGATCAGGGTCCCGTCCCGATCCAGGAAGACGTACGCGCCCACACGCCCAGTCTAACGAACTCTCCGCCCTTGCCACCTACGCGGAGGCTCAGCGGAGCTTGACGCGAACCTGCGCGCTCCCGACGCCCGCGGCGCTACCGCCGGGGTTGAGGAAGTTGATGCCGTGGCCCTCGAAGATCTTGATGGAGACCTCGCCCGTTCCCGCCCCGATGCCAAAGAAGTCACGAATCTCCTGCTCGACCGTCGTACCGGGATTGAAGTCGTCGGCGGCCAACGCCTGGGCCGCCCAGACGAAGGGCTCGGCGAACGAGGACGAGAAGAGGTCCCCTTCGAAGGCGTCCCCGTTGCCCGGTGTGCCATCACAGCCACCCAGAAAGAGGGAGGTCGACAGGCCATCAGTCAAGCTGGCGCGGAATACGCGTCCCGTTCTCTTGCCGCGCTGCAGACGAATGAGCGCATCGATGCGACCCGTGCTTCCCGTCAGACTCGCATCGATGAAGCACGTGTGGCTTCCCTGCAGGGAGGGATCCGGCAACGAAGAGATCTGGCCCCCGATCCTCACCTTGCGCGGAAGATCGAAGCTGACCGTTCCAGACTTGTTCGGTCCGGCGCCATCGAAGCGGAGCGTAATGGTTCCACTCAAGGCGCCGGCCCCCGCCGGCGACGCCAGAGCCAGGGCAAGGACACCGACGATGCCGACCAGAATCTCTTTCGTCATGACGCGTCTCCTCTTCGGGCCCGATCGGCGGCCGTGACCTTTTCAGCTTATCACGACGGAGACTACAGAAGCACGTTCGAGAGACACGAGAGTGGAGCGCGCGGTCCATCCCGGGCCAGAATGACCTACGCGACAGGACAGATCGGACTACGACCGGAACACGATCAGCTTGTGCTGCGTGAGGTCCTCGAGCGTGTACGGCATACCTCCGATGCCCAGGCCCGAGTGACGACGGCCGGCGAAGGGCATCCAGTCCACGCGGAATGCCGTGTGGTCGTTGATCATGACGGCGCTGGCGTCGAGACCGCGCGCGGCCCGCAGCGCACGCTCCAGGTCCCGGCCGAGCACGGCCGCCTGGAAAGCCCAGGGGCCCTCGTTGCAGCGCTCGACGGCGGCATCGAGATCCTCGAATGCGGCGACATTGACGACCGGGCCGAAGACCTCGGAGCGCATGACCCGCGAGTTGTCGGGGGCATCGACGAGCAGCGTGGGCGCGTAGCACTGCTGGCCCAGGATCTCCCCGCCACAGGCGAGCTTCGCACCCTGTTGCAGGGCTTTCTGCACCCACTCGTGCACTCGCGTCACCTCCGACGGAACGATCAGCGGTCCCACCTCGGTCTCGGAGAGGGTCGGGTCCCCGGTTCGCAGCGCACGCACACCGGCCTCGAGCCGCTCGACGAGCTCACCCTTGCAGCTCTCGTGCGCGAAGACGCGCTGGACGCTCACGCAGACCTGCCCCGCATGGTAGTAGCCGCCCTTGAGGATGAGCGGAACGGCGGTATCGAGATCTGCGGAGGCATCGACGATCAAAGGCGCAGCCCCGCCGTGCTCGAGCGCACAGCGCACACCAGGCGACAGCTCCCCACGCAGGGTCCAGCCGACCTCCGCACTGCCGATGAAGGAGAAGAAGGCGATCTCCGGGCTCGTGACGAGCCGCTTCGCGATCTCGGTGCGAGCCGGCAACGCGAGGCACCACGCGGGCGGCAGGCCCGCCTCGTGCAAGATGCGCACGAACGCGTGACACGAGAGGGGCGTCGTGCTCGCGGGCTTGATGATCACGGGACAGCCCGCCGCAACGGCGGGGCCCGCCTGGTGGACGATCAGGTTGAGGGGGTGGTTGAAGGCGCTGACGGCGACGACGACTCCGATCGGCTCGTACGTGGTGAAGGCCAGACGTCCCACCGAGGCTGGCGTAGCCCCCATCGGGATCTCCCGACCCGCATGGCGTCCCGCCTCGCCGGCGAGGTACTCAACCCCGTCGATCGCGCGCGCGACTTCCACACGCGCGTCGCTGAGCGGCTTGCCGCCTTCGCGGGCGATGCGCAGGGCGAGCTCCTCCGCGCACCCCCGCATCAGCTCCGCGGCCCGTCTCAGAATACCCACCCGCTCATGCGTCGGCAGCCACGTCGAGCGGTCGCGGAAGAGCCGGCGTTGCAGAGCCAGCGCCTGCTCGAGCGCCTCCTCTCCTCCCAGCTCGACCTCTCCAACAGTCTCACCAGAGTAGGGGGAGGTAACCTCCAGCCAGTCTCCCTTTCCCGGTGGACAGCCGGGAATCTCCAACGTGTATCGTTCGCGACTCAAGTCCCTCCCCCTCGATCAGATGCGTTCGAGGATCGTCGCGATCCCCATGCCACCGCCAATGCACATCGTCACCAGCCCCGTCGTCCGATCCTGCCGCTCGAGCTCGTCCAGCAGCGTGCCGATCAGCATCGCACCCGTGGCCCCGAGCGGATGGCCGAGCGCGATGGCACCTCCGTTGGGGTTGACGCGCTCAGGATCCATCTCGAGATCGCGCATGACCTTGAGCGGGATCGCCGCAAAGGCCTCGTTGATCTCGATCAGATCCAGATCCCGGATCGACATACCGGCCTTCTCGAGGACGCGACGCGTGGCGGGCACCGGCGCCGTCAGCATGATGACCGGCTCATCTCCCGCGGTCGCCATCGCGAGGATTCGGCCCCGCGGACGCAGACCGTGAGCTCGCGCGTACTCGGGTGCGGCGAGCAGAACACAGGCCGCGCCGTCGACGATCCCGGATGAGTTTCCGGCGTGGTGGACGTGGTGGACACGATCGATCTGGGGATAGACACGTCGCGCCTTCTCGTCGAAGCTCAGCGTGTCCCCCTTCTGCACGTAGCGCCCGATCTCCCCGAAGGAAGGCGACAGCGCAGCGAGGCTCTCCAATGTGGTTCCGGGCCGGGGATGCTCATCCTGCTCGAGCAGCATCTCACCCCGCGCCCCGCGCACGGGGATCAGGCTCGGCTCGAAACGACCCTCCTTCTGAGCGATCGCACAGCGCTCCTGGCTGCGCACGGCGAAGCGATCGAGGTCCTCCCGCGTGAAGCCCTCCAGCGTCGCGATCAGATCCGCCGAGATTCCCTGCGGCACCAGCGGATGCCGCTCGCGAAGACGGGGATTGTGACCGTCGAGCCCGGACTTGTCGCTCCCCATCGGACAGCGTGACATCGACTCGACCCCTCCGGCTACCACGAGGTCCTGCATTCCCGAGGCGACGCCCATCGCCGCGAAGTTCACGGCCTGCTGCCCGGAGCCACAGAAGCGGTTCAGCGCGACACCCGTGGCCTCGTGCGGCCAGCCCCCCGCCAGCACGGCCATGCGCGCGATGCAGCCCCCCTGCTCGCCCGCCTGGGAGACGCAGCCGACGACGACGTCCTCCACGTCGCGGGGATCGATCCCCGTGCGCTCGCGGAGCGCATTCAGAGCCTGCGCAAAGAGCTCCTGCGGGTGCACGCCCGAGAGCGCCCCCACCTCCTTCTTGCCACGCCCGCGGGGTGTGCGGCACGTATCGATGATCCAGGCCTCGCCCATTGTCCCCTCCTCCAGATCAGCGGTCCGCACAGCATACCCCAAGGGTTGAGCCGCGGGAGGCTGGCCAGAGGCGTCCGAAGACGGAAAACTCTCGCCCGTGCTGCGCCGTCTCGCCTCCGCACTCTTCTGGGCCTTCCTCCTCGTGAGCTCGCTGCTGCTGTTTCCGATCGCCCTGCTGCTGTGGGGCCTGAGCGCACCCTTCGATCGGAAGGGCTGGCTGCTGCACCGCTTCACGTGCTTCTGGGCGTCGCTCTACACCTGGCTCAGCCCGGTCTGGCAGGTGACGATCCAGGGACGGGAGCGGATCCGACCGGATCGCAGCTATGTGATGGTCGCCAACCACCAGTCGCTGCTCGACATCCTCGTGCTCTTCCGCCTCTTCGCCCACTTCAAATGGGTCTCCAAGGTGGAGAACTTTCGCGTTCCATTGATCGGCTGGAACATGGTCCTCAACCGCTACATCCCGCTGATCCGCGGCAACCGCGAGAGCGCCATCCGCATGCTCGCGCGTTGCGCCGAGACGCTCGCCGCGGGCAGCTCCGTGATGATCTTTCCCGAGGGGACGCGCTCGCCCGACGGCCGGCTCCGGGCTTTCAAGGCGGGAGCCTTCGATCTGGCCCGGCAGGCCCGTGCACCCCTCCTGCCGATCGTGATCGAGGGCACCGCGCGTGCACTGCCGAAGCGGGGCTTCGTTCTCCAGGGAAGACATCGCATCCGAATCCGTGTTCTCGACGAGATTCCGCCTGAGCGCTTCGCGGACCTCGACAGCGCGGCCCTCACGGAGCGGGTGCACGCTCTCTTCGCGGCGGAGCTCGGCGAGAGTGGGACGCGGCGAGTGCGGCCAGCCGCGCTCGGCGTCAGCGGCTGACGCCGAGCAGACCGACACCCACCGCCACCGTGACGGCCGCGAGCACGCGTCGACGGGCCAACGGCTCCCCCAGCAGAAGGGTTCCGATCAGCGCCGCGAAGATGACGCTCGTCTCACGCAGCGCCGAGACAAGCGCCATCGAGCTGCGACCCAGGGCCCAAAGGATGATCGCGTAGCCCGCCCCCGCCAGCAGCCCGGCGACGACTCCCGTGCGCCCCTCGCGGCGCAGAAAGCTCACGATCCTTCCACGTCGACGGACAAGGGCCACGAGGGCCAGAGGGATACCGGTCAAGAAACTGTGCCAGACGATGTAGCGAAGATCGCCTGCCGCGTGGCGGATCCCCTGACCATCGAGGAAGGTGTAGAGGCCGATCAACACCCCGATCGCAAGCGCGAGGAGCAGAGGACGCTGCACCTCGGCCCCCCTCGCACGCGGGCTGGTCGCCAGGCTGACGATGCCGAGCGAGACCACGGCGAGACCGGCGAGCCGCTCGAGAGCGAGCAGCTCGCCAGCCCAGACGGCGGCGAGGCCCGCGACCAGCATCGGCGCGAGTCCCCGTGCGATCGGGTAGACGTGGCTCAGATCGCCGTAACGATAGGCGAGCACGAGGAGCGTCAGGTAGAGCGAGTGCACGCCGAGCGAGACGCCCAGGTAGGGCCAGGCGGCACGAGCGGGAAACGGGACGAGGGGCAGCAGGGCCGCGGCCACCAGCGAGGAACTCCCGGCCACGACCGCGGTCGTGAGCAGCCGGTCGCCGCTGCTCTTGATCACCGCGTTCCACGATGCGTGAATCAGCGCGGTGAGCAGCACCAGTGCAGCCACGCCCCACTCGATCCCCATGCGGGCCTCCCGTTCGGGCGGTCAGGATGCCCCAGGGGCAGGGCCGGGGCGAGCCGCCGAGGCGCACGGGCCGGTGATTCAGGGGGGGCGTCCGAGAGTCCGATAGAGTCTGGGATGAAGAGCATGGCCTTTCAACTTGGGATGCTGGCGATCGGAGGTCTGGCCCTGCTCTTCTGGGGACCCTGGTCCCCTGAGCTCCCTTCTCTCGAGCTTCCCGAGCTGCGCGCGAGCTTCCCGGGCGAGTCCCGGGTGCCGCCCGTGACGGTCGTTCTGCTGCCCGACCGAAGCAGCGTCCGCGTCCTGCGCGAGGCGGTCGCCCCGGAGCGCGTCGTGGTTTCCAGCGAGGAGGCCGTGGTGCTCGCCGAAGGCCACGTCTTCGCGACGTCGATCGAGGCCGCCACGGAGCCGATCAACCGCGCGGGTTGGGCCGAGCGTCCGATCAGGTTTGCGCGCGGCTCCGGCCAGGCTCGGCCGAGTGCCGTGCGGCACGAGGAGGCGACGGCGGGGGCGTCACAGCGGGCCACGGATGCGGACGCCTTCCTCTCGCTCAAGGATGAGCGCTCGCTCTCCCACAGCGACACGCTGCGGCTGCTCGAAGCGATGGAGCGTCGCGGCGACCTCTGAGCCCGGCTTCAGTCGGCAGCCGCCTTCAGGGCGCTTCTGGCGCGCAGCCAGTCGACTGCGCGCTCGACCGCGCGCCGCTCCTCGGTCAGAAACCGGCCTACGGCGCTCCGCAGGGGGAGGTCTGCAATGAAGTGAGCGCTCCAGGTCGGCTCGGGATCGAAGCCGCGTGCCCGTTTGAACTCCCCGCCGGCGCCGGGCTCGAAGCGCGGAAGGCCTCGGTCGATGCAGTGCTCAATCCCCGCGTAGTAGCAGACGTTGAAGTGGAGGTAGCGGACGTCCTCCAGGCTGCCCCAGTAGCGACCGTAGAGCGCGTCGTCCTGGATCAGGTTGAGCGCTCCCGCGATCGTCTTCTTGCCGCGTCGGGCCACGACCACACAGAGCCGCGCGCGCATGCGCTCCCAGAGGAGCTCAAAGAACTCGCGGTTGAGGTACTGGCGCCCGTAGATCTGGCGACTCAGATTCCTGCGGTAGAGCTCGAAGAGCTGGCTGGCGAGCTCGGGTGTCACTGCGTCTCCTACCCACGTCTCGAGCTCGATCCCCGCCTGGGCCAGGGCACGGCGCTCGCGGCGGATCTGGTTCCGTCGCTTGCTGCGAAAGCGCGCGAGGAACTCCTCGAAGCTTCCGAAGCCCGTGTTCTTCCAGTGGTACTGCAGACCCATGCGCGGCAGGAAGCCGAGCTTCTCGAGCGCCTCGAGCTCGTCACGCCGGCAGAAGCAGACGTGCACGCTCGAGAAGGACTGCCGCAGGCAGAGATCGCGAAGGGCCACACCCAGCCGCTCGATCCAGGCACCGCGATCCCGACCCGGCGCCACCAGGAAGCGCGCACCCGTGACGGGGGTGAAGGGCACGCCCACGAAGAGCTTTGGGAAGTAGCGCAGCCCCACGCTCTGGGCCGCGTCGGCCCAGCCCCAGTCGAAGACGAATTCCCCGTCGCTGTTCGTCTTGACGTACAGCGGACAGGCCGCGACCAGCTCGCCGGCCTCACGGGCGACGAGGGGGCGAGAGAGCCAGCCGCTCTCCGGACCCAGTGTCCCAGCCTCCTCGAGACTCGCGAGCCAGTCCCACTCGAGAAACGGCGACGAGCTCTGGCCGAGCGCGTTCCACGCCTCGCGCGGGACCTCCGCCACCCCGTTCAGGATCTCGAGCTCCGCCATCGGGGCCCAGTGTAGCGGGGCACGGGTGGCAGCGTGGAGGGCCGGGTCTATCTTTGAAGGTCATGGCGGAGCAGCCGCAACCCCCCGATCGCCCCTCGAGCCGCCCGGGCTCCGCACCCGAGGAGGAGTTCGCCGTCGAGGAGCGGGAACGCGTAGCGCGTCCCCAACGTTTCAGGGTCGTCCTCTACAACGATGACTACACACCCATGGAGTTCGTCGTCGTGCTCCTCGAAAGGCTCTTTGGCAAAGGTCCGGCCGAAGCGACTCGACTCATGCTTCAGATCCACCGGAGCGGCCAGGGAGTCGCGGGCGTCTACGTGCTCGAGATCGCCGAGACCAAGGTCGTCGCGGTCCATCGCATGGCCGAGGAGCGCGGCTACCCACTGCGCGCGGGCCTCGAGCCGGAGTGAGCGGCGTGAATCGTGACCTCAAGCTCATGCTCCAGGCCGCACTCCAGGAGGCCATCAGCCGGCGCCATCGCTATCTGACCGTCGAGCACCTGCTGTATGCATTGCTCCACGACGAGCGGGGGCGGGAAGTCCTGAGTGCCTGTGCGGTGGACACCAAGCGGCTGAAGCGCGCGCTCGATCACTTCCTGGAGCGCGAGATCGAGCGGGTTCCCGGTGAGGAGCCAGTCCAGACGATCCAGACGCTCGCCTTCCACCGTGTGCTCCAGGCCGCCGTCCAGCACGCTGAGAGCGCGGAGAAGACCGAGATCGAGGCGGGCGACCTGGTCGCCGCGCTCTTCCAGGAGCCGGACTGCCATGCGGTCGAGCTGCTGCGGAGCCAGGGCGTGACGCGCGTCGACGTGCTGCGCTTCATCTCCCACGGGATCACGAAGCTCCCCACCCCCGGCTCGCGGCGTGGCAGCCGCATCGATCCGTCCTGGACCTGGGAGGAGGAGGTCACGGGCGATGATGACGGAGCGCCCGATCCACTCGAGGCGTTCGCCACGAACCTGAGCGAGCGGGCCGCGGCGGGCCAGCTCGACCCGCTCGTGGGGCGAGAGCGGGAGCTGGAGCGAGCCATTCACATCCTGGCCCGGCGACGCAAGAACAACCCGGTGTTCGTGGGAGAGAGTGGTGTGGGCAAGACGGCGCTGGCCGAGGGGCTCGCGCTGCGCATCCAGTCGGGCGACGTCCCCAGGGATCTGCGCGCGGCCGAGATCTTCGCGCTCGACCTCGGCGCACTGCTCGCCGGCACGAAGTACCGGGGCGACTTCGAGGCGCGTTTCAAGGCCATGGTGGAGGCTCTGCGCGAGCGGGACCGACCCATCCTGTTCATCGATGAGATTCACACGATCCTGGGCGCCGGCGCCGCGCAAGGAGCCACCGTGGACGCCTCGAACCTGCTCAAGCCGCTGCTCCAGTCCGGAGAGCTGCGCTGCATGGGCTCGACCACCTATGCCGAGTATCGGCACTTCGAGAAGGATCGCGCGCTCGCGCGGCGATTCCAGCGCATCGACGTCCAGGAGCCCAGCCAGGACGAGGCGGTGAAGATCCTCGAGGGGCTGGCGCCTCGCTACGAGGAGCACCACCGCGTCCGCTACACGGGGCCGGCCCTGCGAGCCTGCGTCGACCTCTCTCTCCGTCATCTGCGCGACCGCTTTCTGCCCGACAAGGCGATCGACGTCCTGGACGAGGCTGGCGCCGCCGTGCGCCTGCAGGGTCCCCGAGGACGCCGCCGCAGCGTTGGCGTCCGAGACATCGAGGCGGTGGTCGCACGCATGGCCGGCATTCCCCTCCCGACCGCCAGCACTTCGGATCGCGAACGGCTCGAGAATCTCGATGCAGCCCTGCGACGGGTCGTCTTCGGACAGGATCTCGCCATCGCGACGCTGGCTCGGGCCATCAAGCGCGCGAGGGCCGGATTGAGCGGAGCGGACCGCCCGATCGGGTCCTTCCTGTTCACCGGGCCGACGGGCGTGGGCAAGACCGAGCTCGCACGTCAGCTCGCAGTCGTCCTCGGCGTGGACTTCCTTCGCTTCGACATGAGCGAGTACATGGAAAAGCACGCAGTGGCACGCCTGATCGGTGCCCCCCCCGGCTACGTGGGCTACGAGGAGGGAGGGCTGCTCATCGAACGCGTGCGGCGAAGCCCCTACGCGGTCCTGCTGCTCGACGAGATCGAGAAGGCCCACGCAGACCTCTTCGACATCCTGCTTCAGGTGATGGATCACGCGACCCTGACCGACCACCACGGCCGGGAGGCTGACTTCCGGCACGTGACGCTGATCATGACCTCGAACGTGGGCGCACGTGAGATGACGGCGCATTCGATCGGATTCACGGGCGGTCGCACGGGCGACGTCCGGCGGGAGGTCGAACGACTCTTCAGTCCGGAGTTCCGCAATCGGCTGGACGAGATCGTCCGCTTCGAGCGGCTCACGCCCGACGTCATGCTACAAGTGGTCGACAAGCTGATCGCCGAGCTTCAGAGCCAGCTTCGCCCCCGGAAGGTCGACCTAGAGCTCAGCGATGGGGCGCGCCACTGGCTGGCCGAGCGGGGCTACGACCCCGACTTCGGGGCGCGACCGCTCTCTCGCGTGATCCAGACCGAGCTCAAAGATCGGCTCAGCGACGCCCTCCTCTTCGGTCCACTCGCCAAGGGGGGCCGGGCTCGTGTGGAGCGGGCCGACGGTGGGCTGCGCCTCGACTGCAGCGCCTGACCGACCCCCCGAGTCGGATCCCCGGGCGGCTTCCGTCCCGCGGCTTCCCTGGTATGATGGGCAGCCGTCCAGATCCCGGCCCAGAGGAGGCTCCGTGTCCGCACCTTCCACATCCATCGACGCACCGGCGGTCGTGGGCGCGCAGATCGAGGCTCGCGCCCAGCTCCCTGAGACCGCAAACAAGATCCTGCTCATGCAGGGCGATCGGAGCTGGACCTACCGCCGCTACCGAGACGAGTGCGTCCGGACCGCCCATTTCCTGCTGCAGCGCCTGGGCCGAATCGACGACGGGCAGCCCGGACACGTGGCCATGATGCTCGACAACCACTTCGAGCTGCTCTCGCTCTTTGGCGGCTGCGCCTACGCCGGGCTGATCCTGTTCGGCGTGAACACCGGGCTGCGGGGCGAGGCCCTGGCGGGTGTCCTCAACCACTCCCGGGCCCGCGTGCTCGTCGTCGATGAACGTCTGCTAGCGGAGATCGAACGTGTTCGAGGCAAGCTCGAGCACCTGGATCCCGAGAACGTCCTGGTGCTCACACACGGCGCGACCGATGTCCCACACGAGATCGACTTCGTACGCCGCCTGGCGGGAGAGGTGGCCGCCCCGGGTGAGTCGCTCGACGCCCCACGCCGTCCCGTCGAGCCCGACTCCAATCTCATGGTGATCTACACCTCCGGCACCACCGGACTTCCCAAGGGAATCAACAACAACCACGCCAAGCTCTGCATGACGGGGGGCGGGGTGTCGACGCAGCTCGGGCTCGGGTCCGATGACGTGGGCTACGCCTGTATGCCCCTCTTCCATTCGAATGCGATGTTCGTGGGGTTCATGCCGGCGTTCTGGAGCGGCGGCGGCATGGGAATCCGAGAACGATTCAGCGCGCGCGGCTTCCTGCCGGACATCTTCCGCTACGGGGTGACCTTCTGGAACTACGTCGGTGAGCCGGTGCACTACGTGCTGGCTGCGATCGAGCAGCAGTTCGGCGGTGACCTCGAGCGGATTCGGCTCGAGGTCACCGAGAACCCTCTGAATCGACTCCGTTGGGCCGTGGGCAACGGCGCCGCCCCCCCCGACATCGACCGATTCATGGACTGGCTCGGGCTCGAAGACATGTTCGAGCTCTACGGCTCGACCGAGGCCGCGATCAGCACCTTCCGACGCAAGGGAGATCCACGTGGCTCCGTCGGCGAGATCCTCGATCCCGCCGTGAAGATCCTCGACGAGAGTGGGCGCGAATGCCCTCCCGCCGAGCTCGACGCCGAAGGTCGACTCACGAACTACACGGCGGCCGTCGGTGAGATCTGTCGGGTGGCCCCGGAGACCGGGCTCTTCCAGGGCTACTTCGACAACCCCCGCGCCACCCACGAGAAGTACCGGGATGGGATCTATCATTCCGGAGATCTCGGGCATATCTTGATCCGGGACGGCAAACGCTATCTCTACTTCGACGGTCGGACCGACGACTGGATCCGAAAAGACGGGGAGAACTTCTCCGCGGCCCAGGTCGGTCGTCTGCTCTCGGAGCATCCCGACGTCTCGCTCGCGGTGGCCTACGGTGTGCCCTGCGCCGTCTCGGACGAGCTCGTGATGGCCGCCCTCGAGCTGCGCGATGGAGCGAGCTTCGACCCGGTCGAGTTCTACGCGTACTGCGATCACCAGGCCAGAGATGGAAGCATGGATCGCAAGTGGATCCCCGACTTCATTCGTATCGTGGATGGGTTCGAGTACACGCAGACGCAGAAGGTGCTGGTCCGCAAGCTCAAGGCTTGCCACTTCGATCGGCGTCGTCTTCCCGAAGAGTCGATCTTCTGGAGGAGGCGCGGCGACGACCGCTACCGAGAGTTCAGCGCCCAGGACTTCGCGGAGCTGCGCCGCGAGTTCGAGGCCGCAGAGCGCGCCGACCTCCTCGACCGCTGAGACGGCCCGGCCGGACACACGGGCCGCCGCCGGATGCTCGGCCGCTGCGAGCCGGGAACGCGGCACCCGCGCGCTACGCCTACCCGGAAGCTCTCGCGCGCAGCCAGGATCGCTGCTGCCAGCGGCCGCGCCGAAAGACGACGACGAGCCAGATGGCGCGGGCGAGGTGATCGAAGACGAGCGTGGACCAGACCCAGACCACTCCGAGCTCGAGCACCCGTGCGAACAGCAGCGCCAACGGCACGCGCAGAACCCAGTTGCCCAACGCAGCGGCCCACATCGGGCTCAGCGTGTCCCCCGCGCCCCGCAAGGATCCCCCCAGCGTGAAGTGCAGCCCCAGCAGGGGCTGCGCGAGGGCGAGGACCAGCATGAAGGGATCCAGGGCGGCGATCACGACCGGGTCGCCGGTGAAGAGAGCGGCGATGGGAACACGCGCCAGCGCATAGAGGCTGCCGAGCACGACGGAGACGCTCACGGCAAAGCGCACCGCCCGCCAGCCCGCGCGCACCGCGCTTCGGGGCTCCCCGGCGCCGAGCGACTGGCCCACGAGCGTGGCGGCCGCAACCGCGAAGCCGGTGCCGGGAATCCACGAGAACGAGAGAACGCGGACACCGATCGTGTAGGCCGCCACGGCGATCGGGCCGTAGTCCCCGAGCACGGAGAAGTAGACGAGGATCGCGGCGTGCAGGACCAGACGCTCGGTCAGGGCGGGCAGAGCCATGCGCAGGGCATCGGCGATGCGGCCCCACGCTCCGCGGAGCTCCGCCGCACCCAGCCTGAGCATGGCCGCGTACGGGGTCTTCGTGCCCGCACGCGCGAAGAATCCCACCGCCACGAGCTGAGCGAGGATCGTCGCGATTCCAGCCCCCACGAGCTCGAGCCGGGGGATGCCGAGCAGGCCGAAGATCAGTACCGCATTCAGTGAGATCTTGACGAGCGTGACGAGTCCCACGATTCGCAGCGGTGTTCGCGTGTCCCCCACTGCTCGAAAGGCGCTCTCGTACGTGAATGAAAAGGCGAGGAGCAGAGACGATCCCAGCGTGAGCTGAAAGTAGGGCACCGCACGGGCGACGATCCCGGGTGGCGCGTTCAGCAGACCGAGTAGGAACTCCGGAGCGAGCAGCACCGGTGCCGTCAAGGTGAGGGCTACGCACTGCGCCAGCAGCAAGGAGGCCGCAAAGGCGCGTCGCGCTTCGAGGGGATCACGACCCCCGACGGCCCGGGCCACCAGGGCCACGCAGACCGCACCCACAGCCAGCAGCAGGGACTGCGCCAGCATGAAGAACTGGGTGGCGTAGCCGACGGCGGCCAGGGCCTCGGTACCCAGCCGCCCCAGCATGGCGATGTCGATCAGGCTGACGAGGTTCGCGAGGACCAGGGAGAGGATCGTCGGCCAGGCCAGCGTCCAGATCTGACGATCGGTGGCGCGACGCTCCCCGACCGCGGCGTGGGCCGCCAGCGCCGCCGCAGGAATCGCCGGCGCACTCTCGGCATCGTCGAGCTCCTCGAGCTCCTCGAGCTCGGGATCGATCTCCTTCAGCTCGCTTCCGCTGCGCGATAGACCGTGACGACGGCTGCACCCCCGAGCCCGAGGTTGTGCTGCAGCGCCAGCCGTGCGCCGCCGACCTGCCGCGCCTCCGCCTCACCGCGAAGCTGCCAGACGAGCTCGGCACACTGGGCCAGCCCCGTCGCCCCCAGCGGATGACCCTTCGAGATCAGACCGCCGGACGGGTTCACGACGACCTGGCCCCCGTAGGTCTGTGCGCCGGAGTCCACGAACTCCCCCCCCTTGCCCTCGGGGCAGAGACCCAAGGCCTCGTAGGTGATCAGCTCGTTGGTGGAGAAGCAGTCGTGCAGCTCCACCACATCGACCTGCTCCGGACCGACGCCGGACTGCTCGTAGGCCTGCATCGCGGCCTTGCGCGTCATATCGGCCCCCACGATCTTGATGCAGCTCTTCTCCGCGAAGCTGCTGGGGAGATCCGTAGCCATCGCCATGCCGGCGATCTCGATCGCACGTCGGGAGAGCCCGTGCTCTCGAACAAAACCCTCGCTGCAGACGATCGCGGCACCGGCCCCGTCCGAGGTCGGACAGCACTGGAGCTTGGTCAGGGGCTCGTAGACCATGGGAGCCTCGAGGATCTGCTCGAGCGTGTACTCGTCGCGGAACTGCGAGTACGGGTTGTTCACCGAGTGCTTGTGGTTCTTCCAGCCGATCTTCGCAAACTGCTCGGGCCGCGTGCCGTAGCGCTCCATGTGCTCACGACCCGCGTTGCCGAAGACCTGGGGAGCGGGCGGGGCTTTGGCGAAGCCGCGCAGCTCGATCATGAGCTGGAAATGCTTGTCCATCGGGTTCGTACGATCGGTGTACTTGGCTCCCAGGGAGCCCTTCTCCATCTTCTCGAAGCCGAGGGCGAGCACACAGTCCGCCAATCCCCCCTCCACGAACTGCTTGGCCATGAAAAGCGCCGTGGAGCCCGTCGCACAGTTGTTGTTCACGTTGTAGATCGGGATCCCGGTCAGTCCCAGACCGTAGACCGCTCGCTCCCCGCAGGTCGATTCCCCGTAGCAGTAGCCCACGCAGGCCTGCTCCACCTGATCGAATGCGATCCCCGCGTCCTCGAGCGCGCGCTGGCCGGCCTCCAGGGCCATGTCCGGGTAGTCCCAATCCCTTGCACCGGGCTTCTCGAATGGGGTCATGCCGACCCCGGCCACGTACACCTTGCGTCCCATCTGGGTCTCCTCTGCGATCCGGCTCCCGGCTAGCGCCGGATGCGGACGAATGCGTTGCTGATCACGTTCTCCCCGCGCTCGCGCGTCTTGGCTTGGAGCAGGATGCGGTCGTCCTCGCGCCACATCGAGGTCACGATCGTCTCGCCCGGGAAGACGACGCCCGCAAAGCGCACACGGTAGGCCGCCAGCCGCGCCGGATCCCGATCGAGCTCGTGATCGACGACCGCCTTGCAGACGATCCCGTACGTACAGAGCCCGTGCAGGATCGGCGGCTCGAACCCCCCCATCTTGGCGAACTCCGGATCGGCGTGGAGCGGGTTCTTGTCTCCGCTCAGCCGATAGAGCAGCGCCTGCTGCGGCAGCGTCGGTGACTCCACGATACGGTCGGGCTCACGATCCGGGGGGGCGTAGCCCGCCTTCGGACCCGGCTCGCCCCCGAAGCCACCCTCACCGCGCAGGAATATCGTGAATCGATTCACGAAGAGCTCGGCCCCGCTCTCGTCGCGCGTGCTCATCTCGAGCACGACGACCGCAGCCTTGCCCTTGTCCCAGATCTCCGCCACACGGCCCGTCGACACCGCGCGCGCCTCGACGGGGAGTGGCCCGGCCACCTCGATCTCCTGCTCGCCGTGCAGCAGCATGGCGGGGTTGAAGGATAGCCCCGGCACGGCGCTCATCCCTCCCAGCGACGAGAAGAGCGGGATCACCGCGAAGCTCGGCAGCACCTTCAGGTTCTTCTCGTAGGTGTACTCGAGCTCGCCCGGATCGGTGGGCGGCACCCCCGCTCCGACACCCAGGTGGTAGAGGATCACCTGGTCGGCGTTCCACTCGACAGTACGCTCCGGCAGCTTGGCCCCCAAGGCCTTGTCTGGATCGATCGGCATCGCGGCGCCGTCAGGCCTTGGCCAGCTTCATGAGCAGGCCGATCTCGTCCGCGGCCCCATCGGGGATGATGTGGTCATCGGTCGAGCGCACGATGCTCATGTGGTCGCGGAGGTCTTCGATCGAGGGCGTCACGTCCTTGCCCGCGTACCAACCCGGCGCGATGCCCATGAAGGCCCGCGCGTAGCGGCCCGCACCCACGGAAAAGATCTCGTGCGTCGGCTCACACCCCTCGGAGCAGAGGTACGCCACGAGCGGAGAGACGAGCGATGGATCGAGGTTTGCAGGGAAGTCCGCCATCAGGCTCTCGGTCATCCGCGTCATGGCGATGGGCGCAATGACGTTCGACTTGATCCCATACTTGGCGCCCTCGATTGCGAGCACGTTCGACAGCCCGACCAGGCCCATTTTCGCGGCCCCGTAGTTCGACTGCCCGAAGTTCCCGAACAGACCCGCGGCCGAGGTCGTGAAGACCAGCCTTCCGTAGCCGCGCTCCTTCATGAAGCGGAACGCGGGCTGGGTGACGAAGAAGGCGCCCTTGAGATGCACGTCGAGCACGATCTCGAGGTCCTGCGGCGCCAGCTTGATGAACGTCTTGTCGCGCAGGATGCCGGCGTTGTTGATCACGATGTCCACCTGTCCGAAGGCATCGAGCGCGGTCTGGACGATCGCCTCTCCCCCCTCGGGCGTGGCGACCGAGTCGTAGTTGGCGACTGCGGTTCCGCCGCGTTCCTCGATCTCCTTGACGACGGCATCCGCCATGCTCGAGGCCGCTCCGGTGCCGTCGGTAGAGCTGCCCAGATCGTTGACCACGACCTTGGCGCCGCGCGAGGCGAGAAGCAGGGCGTGCTCCCGGCCCAGACCACCCCCGGCCCCGGTGATCACGGCCACCCGGTTGTCGAATCGGATCTCACTCATCGTTTGGACTCCTTCCCGGTGCTTGGATGGGTCTTGGAATGCAGAGCTCGGTGCCCGCATCGATCGGGCGGCGCGCCGGCCGTCGCTCGTTTGCGCGGCACGCGCCGACCTGGAGGCCCGGTTAGCCTATGCGGGCTCTCTGAAATTTTCAAGCGAGGCACCGGGCGCTCCCGGCCGGCCCGCGTCTCGCGCTCGTGCCGCACCCTCCCCTCCTTGGGCGCCGCGCTCGTCCGCGCGGGACGGCAGCGTGGCGCGGAGCACGCGAAGCACGTTCCGCCCGAGCACGTTCCGGACCGCCGCCTCGTCCATGCCCGCGCGCATCATCTCCTGGGTCAGAGCGGGTACGCCGGTCACATCGAAGCCGGGCCGGATTCCGCCGTCGAAGTCCGAGCCCAGGGCCACGTGCTCGTCTCCCACGCGGGCCACGACGTAGCGGATCGCCTCGACGATGTGGCGCGGTGTTCTGCCACACACGGCGGTGTCCCAGAAGCCGATCCCGATCACCCCGCCCCCCCGCGCGATGGCGCGAATCTGCGAGTCGGAGAGGTTGCGATTGTTGTCGCAGGTACCGCGCACGCCTCCGTGGGAGACTACCGTGGGACGCGTCGCGACGGCCAGCACGTCCTCGATCGTCGCCGCGGAGGCGTGGGCCAGATCGATCAGCACACCCCGCGCCTCCATGCGGCGTACGAGAGCGCGGCCGCGTTCCGTGAGCCCTCCCTTGATCAGGCCGTGGGCCGATCCGGCATAGTCGTTGTCGAAGAAGTGAGCCAGCCCGATCATTCGCACGCCGGCCGCAAAGAGAGGCGCGAGCTGCTCCGGCCCCCGCTCGAGAGCATGGGCCCCTTCGAGCCCGAGCAACGCACCGACCACACCGGGGTCCTTGCGGCGGAGCCGGAGGAGATCCTCCAGATCCTCCCACGTCCGCACCGGCAGCAGCTTGCCCCGCGAGGCGGAGATCGCGCGACGCAGCCGCTCGGCCTGGCCCAGCGCACGCTCGAAGGGTCGGCGCCAGCCGAGCGGGGAGAGCTGGGCCCACCCCACGAGCGTGAGGAGGTCGGGGGCATCGCCGTCGGTCCGGTCGATGTTGAAGCCGTAGGGCACGCGCGAGACTACCGTGAAGAATTGCAGGCCAACCCCGCCCTCCTGCAGGCGCGGCAGATCCACGTGGCCCACAGCACTGGGAGCGAGCAGATCGCGGCCCCAGAGGAGCGTGTCCGCGTGCATGTCCGCGACCAGGCTGCTGCGATGCAGCGCGAGCGCCTCGGCCGAGGGCACCGGGAGAGGCACGGGCTCGACGCGATTCACGAAGCGCTCCAGCCCACGTGCGGCCACGACGAGTGCGGCGACCAGAAGCAGCAGGAACGCGAGTGCGTACCGCTTCACCGCGCGGGGCACGCCTCGGGGGGGACGGCGCCGCTGGGCCCCACCGGGGCGATCCGCCCCGTCACAGACTTTCGGCGCCGGCCTCGACCCAGACCTCGAGATCCTCGGGAAGCTCGATGGGCACGTCGGTGGCACGCGCCAGCTCCGCCCCCAGGTTGGCCTCGAACATCTCCCGGAAGTGCGCGTGGATGCGCTCGCTGTACAGCCCGATGGCGCGCAGCGTGGGAATCACGAAGCCGCGGATGGGACCGACGCGGCCGCCTGCGCGCGCGGCGTCGCGGACGATCCGCTCCCGGTCCTTGAGGATCTCCGGGAGCGCGCTGCGGGGATCCACGCCGACCTCGGCCCAGATCCTGAAGATCGACTCACGCATCGCGCCCCCGTGGCGAGAGTCGACCAGGAGCCGGGCGCTCTCGAACGCGAAGTCCTCGATCTCGCGGACCTCCTCGGGCTTCAGGCGGGGTACGACTGCGGTCAGATACTTGATGCCGAAGCCCGTGTGGCGCGCCTCGTCACGACTCACGTACGTCAGCAGCTGCTTCAGGAGCGGCTCCTGCGTCTGGTTTCGCATGTCGCGGAACGAGTACAGCGCAAGCCCCTCGGTCACGACCTGCATTCCCACGGCTTTGAGCATCCAGCTCTCGGTGGCCAGCACGTTGTCGAGCAAACGCTTCAAGCTCGGGGCGATCGGATGCACGCAGTCGAGTTTGTCGAGGTAGGCGGCAAAGACCTCGACGTGTCGCGCTTCGTCGAGCGTCTGGGTCGAGGCGTAGAACTTGCCGTCCATGTCGGGAACCACATTGACGAGCTGCGCGGCCACCATCAGCGCGCCCTGCTCCCCGTGGAGGAAGTTCGACAGCATGAAGGCCGCGCTTCGCCGCGTCAGCTCCCAGCGTGTTTCCGCCGGCAGCGCCTGCCAGAAGCGGGTCCCCTGGATCGGAAGCCCGGCGATCGACGTGGTGCGGGCGAAAGCGTCGCGGTCGATGTCCCGCTCCCAGTCGAGATCCCGCAGCGCGATCCACTGGCGCTCGAGCGCGTTCGCGTAGAGGGTCCGGAGCTGGTCGATCTCGGGCGTGTAGCTCCAGCTGTAGACGGCCTCGAACGCCGTCGAGACGCGATCCTCGCCCGGGTGCCGTCGCGGCAGGGGGCTGGCCATGGGGGTTCCCTCCAATCTTTTGGTCGGACCAACATAAGCGGAGGACCCCCCGGGGTCAACGAGAACGGGAGGCTCGACGCAGTGGGCTCTCACCGGGGGCCGGCCAGATGCGCAGCAAGCCGAAGCCGGCGCGAAGGCCGAGCCAGACTCCGGTGACCCACCAGATGGCCGTGAGCACACCCGGGTCGGCGGGATCGAGTGCGAGGAGCGCCCCGAGGCCGAGCGCCGTGACGATGATCATCGCGTTTCGCAGGTAGCGGTAGTCCCCGCTCCCCCAGTGCACGCCATCGGTCACGAAGGCGAGCGCCGCCAGGGGCTGCGCGAGGGCCAGCAGCGGCCAGGCCGCGGCGAACACCTCCCGCGCGGCGGGGGGGACCATCCGGTCGGCCACCCAGGTCTGGCTCCCGTGCATCGCCAGGGCGAGGCCCAGCCCGGTCCCCACGCCCCAGAGGCAGCTCAGGGCCGCGACCCGGCGCGCCCCGGTCAGCGCCCGCGCACCCAGAAGGTACCCCACCAGGCTCTGTGCGCTGTGGGCGTAGGCGTCGAGGAGGAGTGCAGCGAGCAGCCAGACCTGACGCATCACCTGGTGCGCCGCACCGATCTCCGCCCCCGCCTGCGTAGCGACGCGCGTACCGAGCAGGAGGAAGCCGAGCAGCAGCGCGGTCCGCAGGGCCAGATCCCGCCCGACCTTCAGAAGTCGCCGCGCACGGTGCCAGGGCGGCGGGCCTGCGGACGGCAGACGGCTCCGTACGGCGCGCACGCCGAGGGCAGCCGCGAGCCACTGACTGGCCGTGCTCGCCCAGGCCGCGCCGGCCACGCCCCAGCCGGGGAGCCCTCCCCATCCGAAGATCAGCAGCGGATCCAGGAGCAGGTTCAGGCCGTTGCTCAGCAACGCGATGCGCAGAGGGGTTCGCATGTCGTGGAGCCCGCGCAGCGCCCCGAACGCCGCGATCATGATCAGGGTCCCGGGCCCACCCAGCAGTCGGATGCGGAGATAGGTCGCCGCGCGATCGGCGACCGCTTCCCGTGCGCCCATCCAGCCCGCCGCGGCTTCCGAGAACGGCCAGGCCACCACCAGGAGAAGCGTGCCGAGGCCGAACGCCAGCCAGAGGGCGAGGTGCGCGGACTGGGCCGCCCGCTCCGGTTCCCGCGCACCGAAGGCCCGCGCGACCTCGGTCTGGGTGCCGACGCCCAGGAAGTTGAAGATCCAGAAGACGCTGGCGAGCAGCGAGGCGGCGGCCCCGAGCGCCGCGAGCGGCCGTGCACCGAGCCGCGCAACGAAGAAGGTGTCCGCGAGCCCCGTGAGCGGCTCCGCCACCAGCGAGATCAGCACCGGCAGCGAGAGCGCCAGGAAGCTGCGGTGCGGCCGGGCCACGAACGGATGGAGCGGGCTCAGCGGCCCCCGCCCTCGCGGACGTGCCCCGTCCGGGTCGGGGCTCAACTCAGGGGCCGGCGGTGCGGAGCGTGCGTGCCCGCCGGCGCTCGCGGGCCTCGCGGGCCGCCGCGGAAGGGCCCCGCGGCAGGCGGAAGGTCGGCTGGAGCTGGACGACCAGCACGCCGTCGCCGTATCGAACCCCGCCGAGGATGACGCCCCGGCGGTTCGCCATACGCATCCGCGTGTTCACGACGCCCGGCATCATGACCTGCATGTGCAGCTCGCCTCCGATCACGCTGATCGGCAGAAACTCGAGCCGGCGTCCCTCGGGAAGCTGCATCGCACCCTGCTCCCCCATACGCAGCTTGAAGCTCTGCTGCTGCACGACGCGCAGCGAGCGGAAGTTCATCAGGCGCAGCTTCTTGCGCAGATCCTCACAGAGCGGGTCGACGATGCCGGGTTGCTGGCGTGCATGCACGACCATGACCTTGACGACGACCGGGCGATCGACGGGCCCCACGCGTGGCTCCGCGCGAACCGCACGCGCCAGAACGAAGCCGAAAAGCGCCACGGCGAGAACCGCCAGGAGCTTCGGCCAGCTGGCGCCCTGAGCATCCATGCTACGCGGTCCCCGACGGACGCGGGCCGGCCGAGAGACCCTCCCTCGGCTCATCCAGCAGCCAGATCACGGTGACGCCGTCGGAAACCTCGTAGAGCATCAGCGGCGTCTCGTTCGACTCGAGGTCGTAGATCGCGCTCGGCGATCGGAAGCTCGCCAGCGCCTCGCTCGGGTTTCCGGCGGGATCCGGTGAGCGCCCCGAGAGGACCAGCAGCAGGAGAGCGGCCACCAAGCTCCCCGCCAGGCCGAGCGCTGGCGCAGCGCGGAGCTGAGGAATCAGACGATCGCGCCAGCGCGCGAGCGGCGAGCGGGTCGCCCGCTCCCGCTCGATGTGCGCGAGCCGGGGCCGCAGCGTCTGGATGAGCAGCTCAGGCGCGGGCGCGGGCGGACCCTCCTGCCAGCTCTCGCGGAGCACGTGCCCGAGGGCCTCGATCCGCCGCAGCCGCGCCGCAAGCTGGGGATCCCGCGCGAGCCGCTCCTCGAGCCGCCGACGCCGGCGCTCGGAGAGGGCTCCATCACGATAGAGCCAGAGCTCCCGCTCCAGCTCCCCGGCGCTCCACCCGCGCGGTGCTGGGGAGCTCACGAGACGTCCTCCGGCTTCACACCCTGCTCCTCCAGAAAGCCGATCATCTTCTTGCGCGCATAGTGTAGCCGGCTCATCACGGTCCCCTTGGAGATCCCCATGGCCGTGGCGATCTCCTCGTAGCTCATGCCCTCGACCTCGCGCAGCAGCAGAACCTCACGCTGGCCATCGGGTAGCTGCTGGATCCCCTGGGCGACCAGTCGGCGGACCTCCCCGCGCTGCGAGGCCAGCTCCGGATCCACCGTCACGGGGGTCACGGCACGAGCCTCCACCTGGGACGCCACGCCGTCCTCCCACTCCACGCTCGGCGCCCGTCGCTCGCTACGACGACGATCCAAGGCGAGGTTGACGGTGATTCGGTAGAGCCAGGTGTAGAAGGAGGAGCGGGACTCGAACGAGACCAGACCCTTGTAAGCTTTGATGAAGGCCTCCTGGACCACCTCCTCGCACTGGCTCGGGTCGCCGAGCACCCGGTAGGCCGCCCGAAAAGCCCTCTCGCTGTAGCGGCGCACCAGCGTCTCGAAGGCCTGTCGATCTCCCGAACGCGCATGACGCACCAGCTCCCGATCGGAGCGCTCGTCCTCCCCCGCGACCCCCGTCACGCCCGCAAGCGCCGCTAGGGCGCGCACGGGCGGTTGATCCCTGGACATGCCATGTCTCGACCGCTTCGACGCGCGCATCGGCCCGGAGATTCACAGCTTCCCGCGGCTTGGGTCCGCCTCAATGCGCCTCCCGCCAGTTCCGCCCCCAGCTCAGGTTCACCCGCAGGGGGACCGAGAGCTGCATCACGCCCTGCATGTGGCCGACGACGAGCGTCTCGAGCGCCTCACGGTGCTCGGGCAGGAGCTCGAAGACCAGCTCGTCGTGGACGGTCAGGATCATGCACGCCTCGGGCGCCCCTGGCGCCCGCAGCGCGGTGTCGATTCGCACCATCGCACGCTTGATGATATCCGCCGCGGTTCCCTGAAGCACCGCGTTGGGGGCCATGCGCTCGGCGGCGGCCCGGCGCGCACGGTTGCGGGAGCGCAGATCGGGCAGGTAACGCCTTCTCCCGTCTAGGGTTTCTGCATATCCACACGCGCGCGCCTCCGCCACGATTCGCTCCAGAAAGCCGCGCACGCCCGGGTAACGCTCGAAGTACGCATCGATGTGGTGTTGGGCCTCCGCTTGCGAGATCCCAAGCTGGCGTGCGATGCCAAAGGCCGAGGAGCCGTACAGGATCCCGAATCCGATGCCCTTCATGCGGGCGCGTTGCTCCTCGCTGACCTCCTCGAGCGGGACTCCGAAGACCTCGGCCGCTGTGCGGGCGTGGATGTCCTGCCCGCGCCGGAAGGCGTCGAGAAGCGGCGCGTCCTGCGAGAGGTGCGCGAGCAGGCGAAGCTCAATCTGGCTGTAGTCGGCCGAGAGCAGCAGACGGCCCTCGGCCGGCACGAAGGCCTCGCGGATCCGCTGCCCCTCGGGCGTTCGGATAGGGATGTTCTGAAGGTTCGGGTTCGACGCGGAGAGCCGACCCGTGGCCGCCACGGTCTGGTTGAAGCGCGCGTGGATGCGGCCCGTCTCGGAATGCACCAGCGGAGGCAGGGCGTCCACGTAGGTGCTCTTCAGCTTGGCCAGGCGGCGGTGGCGGAGGATCTCGGCGGGGAGCGGGTGATCGTGCGCCAGCTCCTCGAGCACGGCCTCGTCGGTCGAGAAGCCCGTCTTGGTACGGCGCGTGGGCGTCAGCGCGAGCTTCTCGAAGAGGATGTGCTGGAGCTGCTTGGGGGAGCCGATGTTGAAGAGCTCGCCGGCGAGCTCGTGAATGCGCCGTTCCAGACGCTCGAGCTCCCTCGCGAGGTCGCGCGAGAGCTCCGCCAGCTTCCCCTCGTCGATGCGCACGCCCACCCGCTCCATCCGCGCCAGAACGCCGACCAGCGGCACCTCCATGCTGCGGTAGAGATCGAGCTGCCCGGTCTCGGCGAGGCGCTTCTCGAGGGCCCCGTCGAGCTCGAGCGCGGCCGCGACGTGGCACCCGCAGAGCCCGGCGACCCGCTCCGGGTCGAGCTCGGTGAGGGGCCGCCGTCGCGCCCCCGCGCCGGCCAGCTCGGCCCAGGTCGGCAGCTCGCGTTCCAGGTAGCTGCGCGTGAGAAGCTCGGGCCTGCGCACCTGGGCTCCTGGGTCCACGACGTAGGCCGCAACCGCGACGTCGCGAAGCTCGCCCCCGAGCGGCACGCCCCGCCGCCCGAGGGCAACCGCATCGCGCTTCAGATCGAAGCCCACCCAGATGCGATCCCCACGCCGCAGCAGGGGCCCGAGCGTCTCGAGCACACACTCGACGCCAAGCGGGGCCACCTCGACGTGCGCAGCTCCGGTCGGCTCGAGCGCGAAGCTCAGACCGAGCAGCTCGCCTCGCATCGGCTCCTCGGGATCGATCAGGACCGCGAGCGCCGTCCGCTCGGCGCTGGCGAGCCGCTCCCGAAGCGCATCGAGCGCATGCGGGGTCAGGATTCGCTCCGTCTCGACGGCGCTCCGCGGCGCCGGCCGTGAGGCGGAAGCCCCGTCTCCGAGCGTGTCGAGCAGGCGTCTGAGCTCGAGCTCCTCGAAGAGGGCACACAGGGCCTCGCGATCGGGCTCCCCCACGCGGCTCGCCTCGAGGGAGAAATCGACCGGCAGATCATCACGCAGCCGAGAGAGCTCGCGCGAGAGCCGGGCCGACTCGGCCCCTGCAAGCAGGGCCTCCCGGACCCTCCTCGGCGTGACCTCGGCCGCGTGTGCGAGCAGCTTGTCGAGGCTCCCGTACTCGGAGATCAGGCGGGCAGCGCCCTTCTCGCCGATTCCGCGCACGCCGGGGATGTTGTCCGAGCTGTCTCCGACCAGCGCGCGGTAGTCGAGCATGCGCTCGGGAGGCACGCCGAAGCGCTTCCGTACCTCCTCGGGACCCAGCCGTCGATCCCGCATCGTGTCGAGCAGCACGACGCGCGGCCCGACGAGCTGCAGCAGGTCCCGATCACTCGACACGATTCCGATCTCGAACCCTTCCGGCTCGAGGCGTCGCACGAGCGTCGCGATCACGTCGTCGGCCTCCTCGCCCTCGTACTCCAGGGAGACCAGGCGGAAGCCGTCCACGGCGCGCCGCAAGTACGGAAGCTGCGAAATCAGATCCTCGGGCATGGCGTCGCGCGTAGCCTTGTACTCCGGATAGAGACGCTTGCGACGCGTGGCTTCGCGGCCGTCCCAGGCCACGACCACGTGATCGGGACGCTCCTCGCGCAGCAGCTTCTGAAGCATCGTGACGAAGCCCAGCGTCGCGCCGGTGGGAAGACCCTTGGAGTTCGCCAGCGGTGGCAGCGCGAAGAACGCGCGGTAGAGGCTGGAGCTGGCGTCGATGAGGATGACCTTCCTCGCCATCAGCGTCTCCCGAAACGTTCGCGCAGAGCGGGATCACCACGCATGCGATCCAGATCTTCGGGGGTCTTGACCGGCAGGAAGCGACCCGACGGCCCCTCACGGGCCGACGCCAGGAAGGCACTGGGAACGAAGGCCGAGAGCTCCCCCATCAGACGCTCCATCTGCACCGCCTTGAGCCCCGCGACGTTCTTCTCGACGTAGAACCAGGAGAACGGGTAGCGGCGCTCCAGGACCTCGAGCGAGAGCACGAAGGTGTTGGTGTTCAGGTAGCGGACGCGCTTCCAGTCGAAGCCGGGAGGAAAGCGGAAGCCCTCCACGAGCTGGAGGCAGCCCGCCCAACGGACAACGGTTCCCCCGACATCGTCCGGCCGGGCCTCGGCGAGCTCCACGGTCAGAGGTCGGCCGTGCTGGAGGTGGTAGCCGATCACGAGGGGATCGAGCTCCGCACCAAGGTTGTCGACGTTGGAGAGCAGCAGGCATCGAACCCCGCGCTCGCGGAGGCGGTCCAGCGTGCCCGAGTCCATGAGAGCGTCGACGAAGTCTCCGTGACCCGGAGCATACGGCGAGAGCGCGCCCGCCGCGTCCCGGAGGAGCTCCCCCTGGGGCGTGAGCCTCAGCGAGACGTCCTGCAGGAAGGGCAGCGCTCTCGCCGCAAGGCCACGACGCTCGAGGAACTCGAGCGTGGGCCGGTGCGTGGCAAAGCTGTTCATGATCACGAAGGGAGCCGGGCCCTGCGCCAGCGCCTGCTCGAGCTTGATCTCGAGGAAGCTGCGTCCGTCGAAGACCTCCACGATCCCCTTGACCGCGCCTCCGAAGCGCGTCGCCATACCCCCGTTGAGCACCGCGACGGCCACCTCTCCCCGCGCGATGGCCTCGCGGCCCAGTCGCGCGGCTCGATCTCGAGTGCCGGAGGACAGCGCCTCGAGGCGGTCGATCCCCTCGCGCGCCACCGGCTCGGGCACACCGGGCAGCTGGTTCGAGCCCGGCCCGAGACGTCCGCCCGCGATCTGCCGGGCGAAGTACTCCACGCGGTCCCGATCGATTCGCACGGCTCCGAGACTCGCCAGAAGGGACGCGAGCTCCGCCTCGATGACCCGCCAGTCGAACCCCATCGGAGGCCCAGGGTAGTCCATCCCCGCGCTTGCGCGCCGCCGCGAAGGCACGCGATCCTACGTGCGTGCCGAGAGGACAGCCCGACGATCGGGATCTGGCGCGCTTCGTGCCGCGCATCTCGCTGCTGGTGGCCGCGGGCTTTGCCCTCTTCCTGCTCTCCGCCGGGCTGTACGTGCTACCCGTGCTCCGCGAGGCCCCGCCCCCGGGAGCGATCGCGGACTATCAGAAGGAGCGCGTGAGAGCGCGGCTCGAGGGCAAGGTGCTCTACTTCCTGGCGGGGTCCATGGTGACGGTCACGCTGCTCTACACGCTGCCACGCCGACGGCGCGAGAGAGGGCGGTAGGAGGCCCGAGCCGAGCTCACCCCGAGCGCACGGGGGGATCCGTCCAGGCTCCACTCCAGCTCACCCGGCTCCAGGGCCCAGCGCAGCGCCACACCGGCCCACGTGATCCCGGCCCCGAAGCTCAGCATCAGCACACGGTCGCCGGGCCGGAAGCGGCCGGCCCGCTGGCACTCGTCCAGCAGGATCGGAATCGAGGCCGCACCCGTGTTCCCGGTGCGGTGCAGATTGGTGGGCCGCTTCCGCTCGGGCAGCCCGAGCCGCTCCGCCACCGCGTTCAGGATTCGGCGGTTGGCCTGGTGCAGAACCACGTGGTCGACCTCGTCGATCTCCCACCCGACCTGCTCGAGCGTGTCGTGCGCGACCTGCTCGAGCGACTGGACGGCGAGCTTGAAGACCTGCCGTCCCTCCATGCGCAGGTAGACCTCACGCTGGGTCAGCACGTAGGGCGAGGGAGGCCGCGCTGCGGCGCCACCGGGGATGCGAATCAGGTCCCAGAACTGAGGATCGGCCTTGAGCGTCGACGCCAGCACGCCGCCTTCGCTCTCCTCGGCGGCCTCCAGCAGCACGGCGCCGGCCCCATCGCCGAACAGGATGCAGGAGCCTCGATCCTGGTAGTCCGTGAAGCGGGTGAGCGTCTCCGCGCCGATCAGCAGCGCGGAACGATAGCGGCCCGAGCGCAGCAGCTCACAGACCACGTCCATCCCGTACAGAAATCCGGAGCAGGCCGCCCCGAGATCGAAGCTCGGGATCGGACGGCCCACGCGGAGCTTCTCCTGCACCCGGTTCGCGGTCGAGGGTGTGAACATGTCGGGCGTGACCGTCGCGACGACGATCAGGTCGAGCTCCTCCGCGGGGCGGCCCGCCATCCCCAAGGCCGCACGCGCAGCGCGCACCGCCATGTCGCTGGTCGCCTCCCCGTCACCGAGCACGCGGCGCTCCCGAACACCGGTGCGTGTCACGATCCAGTCGTCGGTCGTGGCCACACGGCGCTCGAGCTCCGCGTTGGTGAGCCGGGTCTCGGGGAGGCTCGCGCCGGTACCCCGGATGACCGCGATCACGCGCTGGCCTCGACCCGTGTCCGCAGGTAGTCGACGATGTCGCTGATCGTTCGCATGCGCTCGACGTCGTCGTCCGGCACCTCGATGCCGAACTCCTCCTCCAGCGCCATCACCAGCTCAACGATGTCGAGCGAGTCCGCGCCGAGGTCGTCCAACAGGTTCGCCTCCGGTACGAGGTTGGCCCGCTCGACCCCCAGCTGATCCCCGATGATGCTGTGCACCTTCTCCGTGACGGCTTCCATGCTTCCTCCGTTGAGCGGCGACCGGGTCATCGCGGCCCCTTCCGGGGCTCCCCCCTCTCGCGCGGTCCCGCGGACCGGCGACGATCAGACCAGAAGTGACTGTGAGTCACCCTCCACGGAGGGAATGTAGGCGGTGGAGCTCCATCCTGTCAACCGACCGGGTTATGGGATGCAGGCCGCAGCCCTGCGATGAGCAAAGCCACCGCGTCCTCGAAGACCTCCTCGAGCTCGCGGCCCAGGAGAGCCCGCCGCTCGGGGTGCTCCTCGGTCTGGATCAGGCCGTTGGCCACGATCCAGAAGATATTGGCCATCGACCAGGGATCGCAGGGGCGGAAGGTCCCCTCCGCTACGCCGCGCTCGATCTGCGTGGCGAGGATCTTGAGACAGCGCTCCCAGACCTCGGTCACGGTCCGCACGAGCGCCTCGGGCAGCTCCCCGATCAGCCGCCGGTTCTCGAGCGCCCAGAAGATTCGGAAATACTCCCGGTTGTCACAGTAGTGCCGGAAGTAGAAGAGTCCGATGCGACGCACCTGCTCATCGGGAGCGAGCGAGGCATCGATGGTCTGCTGCATGCGCTCGACGAAGGCGTCCGCGTTCTGGGCCAGCACCGCAACGTAGAGCTCTGCCTTGCTCTCGAAGTAGCGGTAGATGGTGCCCTTGGCCACGCCCGCATCCGCAGCCACGTCGTCGAGGTTGGCGGCCTCGAACCCCTCACGGAAGAAGATCTTGCGCGCGGACTCGAGGATGCGGCGACGGCTCGCCTCGCGCTTGGGAAGCTCGGCCACGACCGGACAGTATAGCGGCCCGCCCCGGCAGGATCCCGCGCAGGAGAGGGCGCGGGGGGCTCAGATCTCGTCGCTGCCGTCGAAGCGCAGGTGGTCGAAGAGCGCCGTCGAGAGGTAGCGCTCGCCGTAGCTCGGCAGGATGATCACCAGCATCTTGCCCCGGGCCTCGGGGCGGCGCGCCACCTCGAGCGCCGCATGGACGGCCGCTCCCGAGGAGATCCCGGAGAGCAGCCCCTCCTCCGTCGCCAGCCGACGGGCCATCTCGATCGACTCCTCACTGGACACCTGCACGACGTCGTCGATCAAGCTCGTGTCGCAGACGTCCGGGATGAAGCCGGCCCCGATCCCCTGGATCTTGTGCGGCTTGCCGCCCGAGAGCACCGGGCTCTCACGCGGCTCGACGGCGATGGCCTTGAACTCCGGCTTGCGCGACTTGAGCACCTGCGCCACACCCGTGATCGTGCCGCCGGTGCCCACACCCGAGATCAGGTAGTCGACCTGGCCGTCGGTGTCGTTCCAGATCTCCTCGGCGGTGGTCTTGCGGTGGATCTCCGGGTTGGCCGGATTCTTGAACTGCTGCGGGATGACCGCGTTGGGCAGACCGGCCGCCAGCTCCTCGGCCGCCTTCACCGCACCGGGCATGCCCTCGGCCGCGGGCGTGAGCACCAGCTTGGCCCCGTAGGCGCGCAGCATCGTGCGGCGCTCGAGCGACATGGACTCGGGCATGGTCAGAATGAGGTCGTACCCCCGCACCGCGGCCACGAGGGCCAGCGCGATTCCCGTGTTTCCCGAGGTCGGCTCCACGAGCACCGTCTCCCCCGGTCGGATGCGTCCCTCGCGCTCCAGGGCATCGATCATGGAGAAGCCGATCCGATCCTTGACGCTGGAGGCAGGGTTGGAGCCCTCGAGCTTGCAGACGAGCTGGGCGTCCACGCCCTCGGCCAGCTTGCTGAGACGGACCAATGGTGTCCGTCCAATCAGCTCGGTGATGTCGTTGGCGATCCTCATGGGCCTCCTCCGTGCCGTACCACGCGCGAACGCGGCCGATGGTAGCACGAGATTCGTGGTCCCCAGGCGGGCACCGGGGGAGCGTCGCAGCAGGTCGGCGCCGAGCTCCGCGACGAGGGCCTTCACCCCATCGCTGCACTCGGGACGGGTCAGGGGATCCACACGGAGCGTCGCCCCGCCCCGCTCGTGGGAGGAGATGCGCACGTAGAAGGGCTGCTTGCGGCCCGCCTCCACGACGAGCGCCTCGATCAGGAGCGTTCGACCATCGGGAGCTAGCAGCGGACGTTCCGCGCGCAGCACGTCGCGGCCTCGTCGATTCAGAATCGGCTCGAAGCTGCGGGCATAGGCGGCGAGATCGACGGAGCCCTCAATCACGACGTGGGGCACGCTCAGCTCCTCTGGGCCGCGCGCAAGGCCTGCGCCACCGGTGCAAAGGAGCGGCGGTGTGCGGGACACGGCCCCCAGCGCCGCAGGGCCGCGAGGTGCTCCGGAGTGCCGTAGCCCATGTTGCGAGCGAAGCCGTAACGCGGATAGCGAGGGTGCAGCGCACGCATCAGGCGATCGCGATGGACCTTCGCGATGATCGACGCGGCGGCGATGCACGCCACACGCTCGTCCCCGCGCGGAATGGCTCTTTGAGGAAGATCGAGATCCGGAACGGCGCGCCCGTCGATGAGAACGAGTGCCGGAGCTCTGCGCAGCGCGACGAGCGCACGGCGCATCGCGAGCCGGGTGGCTTGCAGAATGTTGAGCCGATCGATCTCCGCGCGTGTGGCGTGGCCGATGGCGAGATCCAGCGCCACCTCGGCGAGCCGGGCCGCAAGGCGCTCGCGAGCCTCTGCGGAGAGCTGCTTCGAGTCACGCAGACCCCGGAGCCGCAGCCGACCCGGCAGCCGCACGCAGGCGGCGACGACGGGTCCGGCGAGCGGCCCCACACCGACCTCATCCAGGCCCGCGACCGGAGCCACACCGGCCAGCCGAAGCGTACGCTCGGTGTCGTGCAGCTCGCGCAGGCGCCACGCCTCAGCGGCCGCGCGACGTCGCTCGCGCTCGAACCGCCGCGCGAGCTCGCGAACCCCGGCACGGGGATCCTCACGCAGCGCCCGACGCAGCGTGACGCTCAGCTCCGACACACGGGGAGCCAGGCGGCGGCGCAGCTCCTCGACAGGCACCCCCCGCAGCTCCATGGCCGGCCGTCAGTCCCCTCCGCGGTCCAGGCCGAGCTTCTGCTCGATGCGCCGAACGCGACGGAGCAGCTCCGGCAGACGCTTCCACGCCGCGGCGACGCGGGCGAAGAGCTTGCGGTCCATGGCCGGCCGGCCCATCACGCTGGAGCCGGGCGCGAGCCGGCCCGTGACGCCCGCGCCGCCCCCGACGAAGCTGCGCTCGCCGATCTCCGTGCGGCTGTTGCAGATGACACCACCCGCCAGGTAGGCGTGACGGCCGAGCTGACTGCTGCCTCCCAGGGCCGAGCTCGCGCAGACGGTGGTTCCCTCCTCGATCACGACGCCGTGCCCGACCTGGACGAGATTGTCGATCTTGACGGCGGGACCGAGCCGCGTCCGTGTCGACTCGTGACCGCGCCGGGGGTGCCCGGGATGCGCGGCGTCGATCGTCGAGTTCGAGCCGATCTCCACCTCGTCACCGAGCTCGACCCCACAGCGGTGGGGCACGCGGACCCGCCTCCCATCGGGATGGAACGCAAAGCCGAAGCCCTCGCCTCCCAGCACGGCCCCGTTCTGGACCACCACGCGATCTCCCAGGCGAACGTTCTCCCGCAGGTGTGCACCGGCGTGGATCTCGCAGTCCGCGCCGATCCGTACATTCGCGTAGACCGTGACGTGCGGGTAGAGCACGCTTCGTTCCCCGATCCAGCAGCCCTCGCCCACGACGACGAAGGGTCCGATCGACACGTCACGGCCGAGCACGACGTCGGACTCGATCACGGCGGTGGGATGGACCCCCGGCCTCGGACGGCCCCGCAGGGGGTAGAAGAGATCGACAGCGCGCGCGAAGTCCACATAGGGCGCGGGCGAGCGGAGGCAGGGGCGCCCGCCGCGGTCGATGTCTGGAGGCAGGATGTAGGCCGCAGCCTTCGAGGCACGGAAGGCCGCCAGGTGATGCGTGCTCGCCACGAAGCTCAGATCACTGGGTCCGGCATCGGCGAGGCCCGCCAGGCCCAGGATCTCCAGCTCCCCGTCCCCTTCCCACGGCAGGCCCAGAGCCCCGGCGATCTCCTCGAGCAGCACGTCGCGGCTCAGCCTCCCAGCAGCCGCCCCAGTGGCGACCGATAGAGCAGCCAGATCAGGCGACGAAAACCCTGGACCATCCGTGTGCTGTAGGGGTACCAGGTGAGCTCACGCTTGCTGCCGAGGCGATCGATCACCACGGACTGCACGTGGCAGTAGCTCTTGAGACCGAGCTCTCCGTTGACGCGGCCGATCCCGCTCTCCTTGACGCCCCCGAAGGGGCTCTCCGCGATCGCGTACGTGATCATGCAGTCGTTCACGACCGCGGCTCCCGAATGAAGCTGGTTCGCGATCCGCTTACCCTTGTGCCGGTCCCGCGTCCAGACGTTTGCGTTGAGCCCGTAGCGTGTGTCGTTGGCGAGCCGTAGCGCCTTCTCCTCGTCCGCCACGATCTGGATCGGCAGCACCGGACCGAAGGTCTCCTCGCGCATGATGTCCATCTCGTGCGTGACCCCCGTGAGCACCGTGGGCTCCCAGAAGAAGCCTTCGAAGCGCGGGTTGCGACGCCCGCCGGTGAGCACCTTCGCCCCACGATCGACGGCATCGCGCACGTGCCGCTCGATGATCTCGAGCTGCGGTGGGAAGATGATGGCCCCGACGTCGACCTCTCCCTCCTGCTCCGGACCTTGACGCAGCTCACGGGTGAGCTCGACCACGCGCTCGACGAAGGAGTCCGCGATCTTCTCGACGACGTAGACCCGCTCGGTCGAGGTGCAGACCTGACCCGCGTTCGCGAACGCACCCCACACGGCTCCCCGGGCGGCGCGCTCGAGATCGGCATCCTCGCACACGATCATGGGGTCCTTGCCGCCGAGCTCGAGCGTGCAGGGCGTCAGCTGCGAGGCGCACGCCTCGGCCACCCGCCGACCGGTGCGCACCGAGCCCGTGAACGAGATCTTGTCGCAGCCGGCCTCGACGAGCGCCGCGCCCGTCGAGCCGTCGCCGGTGACGAGCTGAAAGACTCCCTCGGGAAAGCCCGCGGCCTCGAAGAGTCTCTCGAGAATCAGGCCGACGAAGGGCGTGACCTCCGACGGCTTGAGGACCACGCAGTTGCCCGCCATCAGGGCCTGCACAGCCGGGTTCAATGAGAGCATGAACGGGAAGTTCCACGGCGTGATGATTCCGATCACACCCATGGGCCGGTAGCAGATCAGGAGCTTCTTGCTCTTGAGCAGGTGCAGCGGCTTCCTCTCGTCGCGCAGCAGCCGCTCGGCACGACGGGCGTAGTAAGTCAGCGAGTCGCAGGCCCCCGCAATCTCCATCGACAGGACCTCCACGCGCGGCTTCCCCGTGTCGCGGCAGATCGTGTCGATGATCTCCTCGGTCTGCTCGAGCACGCACTCACGGAGCGCCAGCAGGTGGCGCCCGCGCTCGTGGAACGAGAGGGCGGCCCAGGCAGGCGCCGCACGGCGCGCTCGCTCGACGGCGGCCTGAACGTCCTCGGGCGTGGCGATTGCAATCTCGCCGATTCGCTCGAGCGTCGCGGGGTTGAACACCTCAAGGCGGCGTCGTCCGTGCAGCTCGCGCGGACCTTCGACCGGCTGCAAAAGCGCCATGGCGTGCTCTCCTCGCCCGGTCCTTTCGGGCACAGCACTGGGAGCGTCCCGGGAACCCGTGGCTGAGGATAGCCCGAGGTGCCCCGATCCCGCCGCCCTCGGCCGGCCCGGCGCAGCCGCTGGGAAGCCCGTCGGCGCCTCGATCGGCCGAGGTCATGGATGGACCTCGGGCCACGCGGACCGGCTCAGCGAGCGCTTCGGTCGCGGGGGCCGGTGGGGGCGCCCGCGCTACCGCCGATCTCCACCTGCACACCCGGGGCCGGGAGCCCCGCGAAGTGTCTCAGCACGTCGGTCTCGGTGACGATCCCGAGCAAGCGGCCCTCCTCCACAACGGGGAGGCAGCCGATCTTGCGCTCGGCCATCACGCGCGCCGCCTCGCGCACGCTGACCGCCGGCGCCACCGCGATGGGAGGCGAAGACATCACCTGGGAAATCGAGACGCCCCGGAGAAAGAGGCGCTGCTCCTCGCAGGGAAGGCCGATCACGTTGGAGAGCGAGGCGTGCAGCAGGTCACGCTGGGAGACGACCCCCACCAGCTCGCCCCTCTGCACCACCGGCAGATGGCGCACCCGACCGAGCTGCATGATCTCACTCACGATTTGCAGATCGTCGTCTGCGCTGATGCTGACGACCTTCCGGCTCATGATGTGACAGACCTTCACAAGTCTGGTCTACCACGGGCCGCAGGGGCTGACAAATGGCCGCCCGCGGCTCCCGGCCTGCTAGACTCGCGACATGACAAACCCAGACGAGGACGCACCCCCCTCCCGGGAACGGGAGGATCAGGGCCGCCGCCCGGGACCCCTGGAGAGCCTCTTTCAGGAGGCGATTCGACGCGCCCTCTCGGTGGGTCTGGGGGGCTTCTTCCTCACCGAGGAGGCCGTGCGAAGGGCGCTCGCGGAGTCGGTCCCCCAGGAGTGGGTCGAGTACCTGAGCCGGCAGAGCGGCGAGGTGCGCAGCGAGCTCACGGACCGTCTGGTCAGCGAGTTCGGGAGCTGGCTCCACTCCCTGGATCTCGGCGACCTCCTCCGCGGCCTCCTCGAAGATTTCGAGTTCGATGTGACCATCAGCGTGAAGACCCGTCGACGAGCCCGAGATGCCGCACCCGTCGAGGTGCTCCGCCGACGCGGCTGAGCAGGCCGGCCGGGAGGATGCCCTCACGAGCCGCGCCACGAGCCTGATCCGCGGGCTCTGCGTTCTCGGTCTTCTCGCGCTGGCCGCGTCCTATGCCCACGGATTTGCACCCTTGGGCCGCGCGCCCCACGTGGGGCAGAGTCTGCTCTTCCTGGTGCTGGCCGGCGCGGCCCCGCTGGCCCTGGGCGCCCTGGGGCTGCGGCTGCTGAGAGGACCGCTGGGGCGCGTGCTGACCCTGACCCTGGCGCTGAGCTGCCTGCTCTTCGTACTGTTCGGCCAGCCCGGCTTCGCAACCGCGTGGCACCTCTTTGGCTGGCGCCTTCCAGCCACGCTCGTATCGCTGAGCGGCCTCTTCTCGGCCCTCCTCCTTTTCCCCTCCCTGCTGGCCCGCCTCGGGAGGCTCCCCGCTCCCCTGCCAGCCGTCGGCCTCACGGCCGCCCTCATCGGCGTTTTCCTGCTCAGCACCGAAATCACCGGAACCGACACCCGTCTGCCGCTGAACCTGAGCCCCTGGGCCGCGCTGCCGCTCGTTGGGCTGCATATCTGCGGGTACGCCCTGGCGGGGCTCCATCTGGCGGCCGGGGCGGCCGTGCTTCTGTCGGGAGCGGGGCTGTCGACTCTCGGGGCCGTGCTGTTCGCGACCGGGATCGGGGCCGCCACGGGTCTCGTGGTCCCGGTCGGCACCCCCGCCGTCACGGTGCTCGCCCTCGCTGGGCTCGGCACCGCGTACGCGCTCCAGCGGATGCACGCCGGGGAGGCCGCCCAGCTCCCCCTCGCCATAACCAGGTTGGCGGCAGGGCTCCTGCTGGGAGGCTTCATCCTGCTCTCCCAGCAAGCGGCGCACGCCTATCAGGCCCACGCGCAGGACCAGGCGGCTGCTCGCGTGATCGCGGCCCTCGAATCCTATCGCGCCGACCACCAAACCTACCCGGACGCGCTCGACGAGCTCATCCCAAGCTACCTGGATCGGATTCCGCGTCCGCACATCGGACCGTTCCGACAGGCGGGGGAGCGCTTCCTGTACACCTCGTTCGGAGACTCCTACGCGCTCGAGTTCGCGAGCGTCCAGTGGGTCCAGTGCACGTATACGCCACCCGTCGTCTACGACGACGACGAGGAGTATGCTCTGGACGAGCCAGGCTGGGAGACCACGCCGGACGTGGCGGCGGGCTCCGTTGACGACGCCGAGGGGCTCGCCGGGGACTGGCCGGAAGGAAGCTGGACCTGCGAGAAGACGCCCCCCCGACTCTTCTGAACCGCCGGGATCAGCTGCGCCGGGCCCGCCGTACGGGGCTGGCGATCGCCAAGGTCTACCTGGGATACAAGGGGCTCGACCTCGTGGACCGCGGGCCGCTCCACCCGCTCGTCGGTGCTGCGCGGCGGCGTTGGCACGCCACGAGCGCGCGCACGTTGCACGATGCCGCGCTGGATCTGGGCGGGCTGCTGCTCAAGGCGGGGCAGTTCGTTGGAACCCGTGCGGATCTGCTTCCCGACGCCTACGTCCGGACGCTCTCCGAGCTCCAGGATCACGCGCCCGCACACCCCTACGCCGTCATCCGGCGCGTGATCGAGGACGAGCTCGGCGCCCCGCCTGACAGGCTCTTCGCTCGCTTCTGGCACCGCCCGATGGCCTCGGCGTCGCTCGCGCAGGTGCATCGGGCGTGGCTCCACGATGGTCGGGACGTCGCTGTAAAGGTCCAGAGGCCCGAGATCCCCTCCTCGCTGCGCTTCGACTTCCGGAACCTCGCCTTGGCGCTGCGCACCATCGAGCGCATCGAAGGACCGCTGGGCCTTCGCCTGCTGCTCGACCAGCTCGAGGAGTGTCTCCCGCGAGAGCTGGACTTCGTGGCGGAGGCACGAAGCGCCGCGCGGATGCGTGAGCTGCTCCGGGGCCAGCCGAGCCTCTACGTTCCCGAGCCGCTCTTCGATCTCACCACGAGGCGAGTGGTGGTCAGCGAGTACCTCGCCGGGATCAAGATCACCCGACGGCGCCGCCTCGAGGCCGCGGGAATCGATCCCGGTGCCGTGGCACGGGAGCTCGCCCGCAGCTACGCCGAGCAGATCCTGCGGCTCGGCTTCTTTCACGCGGATCCGCACCCGGGAAACCTGCTCGTGCTGCGCGCACACCAGGCGCCCGGCGGGTTCCGCATCGCCCTGGTGGACTTCGGGCTGGTCCAAGAGGTGCCGGAGAGCTTTCGAGCGGCGCTGCTCGAGCTGCTCGCGGGTGTCTTCGCCCAGCAGACCGTGCGCGTGGCCCAGGCGCTCGGGTCTCTCGGGCTGAGAAGCCGCTCACGAGACGAGAACGCGCTGCGCCGCAGCGCAGAGCATCTGATCGGGGCTGTGAGCCGCTGGCGGAGCGGGACGCATGCGCAGCGTGGGCACCGCCCTGCGCATGAGCTCATCGCACTGCTGCGCAGCGACCCCTTTGTGGAGCTGCCGGCGCACCTCGTCCTGATCGCACGTGTGATCGGCCTGGTTGCGGGCGTGACCCGATCCCTCGGTCAGCGGCTCGACCTTGCCCCGGTCGTGCTGCCCTATCTGGCTGGGCAGTCATGACGCTCGAGATCGGGGTCACGCCCTGGCGGCTCGACAGCGACGATCCCGAGTGGCTTCACCGGGGCTTCGCGGAGCAGGCCGTGAGCGCGGAGGCGCTCGGCTTCCACTCGATCTGGCTTCCAGAGAGCCACTTCGTGGAGCGCGGCGCGGTCCCGGCGCCGCTCCTGCTGCTGGCGGCCGCCGCGGCGCGCACGACGCGGATTCGCCTGGGCACGACCTCCTACCTCTTGCCCGTGCGCCACCCGCTGCTCGTCGCCGAGGAGGTGGCTGTGCTCGAGCAGATCTCCGGAGGACGCGTGATTCTCGGCGTGGGCCGCGGCTTTCATCCGGTGCTGTTCCAGGCGTTCGGGGTTCCCGTCGCCGAGAAGCGCGAGCGCTTCGAGGCCGCTTTGGACGCGATTCGAGGCGCCTGGCGGGGGAAGCCGCTGGAGAGCTCGCGGGCGGCGCGGCTCACCCCCCTGCCGCAGCAGCAACCTCACCCCCCGCTCTGGGTGGCGGCGTTCGGTCCGCGCGCCCTGGCCCAGGCCGGGCGTCTGAACCTTCCGTACCTCGCCTCGCCCCTCGAGTCCCTTGCGCAGCTTCTTGAAAACCACGCGATCCATCGGGGTGCACGCCCCGCGGACGCGAACGAGCCGCTCCCGGTTCCCGTCATGCGGAGCGTCTTCGTGGCCCGCGAACTTCAGGCGGTCGCGCGGGTGCGTGAGGCGCTGCAGTCCCAGCGGGAGGCCCTGGCTCGACGGGGTGAGCGATGGCTCGGGCGGACCGTGGAGAGCGTGGGTGAGGGCGGGGAGCTGATTGGAACTCCGGACCAGGTGCGCGAGGGAATCCAGAGCTACCGGAGAGCTCTGGGGCTGACGCATCTCATCGCGCGCACGGCTGTTCCGGGCGCGACAGCGGCGGAGCTCGAGCACTCGGTCGAGCTGCTCGCCACGCTCAATGAGAGCCGGCCAGCGGGTCCACCAGGCTGAGGACGTGCTCCAGCTCCCGAGCGTCGCAGCAGCTGGGAAAGCGAGCGGCCGTTGCATAGATCGACCGGAGACGGCGGGCTGTCCCCGTCTCGAGTGGCGCACCGAAAGCTCTTTCACGCGTCAATCGCAGGATGCGTCGGTTCAGGGGGTCGAAGAAGCGGCCATCGAAGGCGGAGAAGGGGTTCATGATCGAGCGCCGCGCGCGCATATGCACGGCGCCGAAGAGGTGGGCCAGCTCGTGGATCACGGTCACGCGGGAAAGCTGGCCCTCCGCTCCGCAACGTACGACTGCGTACTGCCCGAGGCTGCGGGCCAAGCCGAAGTGCTCCCGGGAGAAGATGGCGACGCGCACATGACGACGTGGAATCAGCGCAAGCACGATGCCCTCGCTCGCACCCCCGTGCTGCTCCACCGTCCCGAGCACCTCCGAGAGGGGAAGCCGCTCCGGCGGACCGCGCCAGCGCTCGTGGTGCACGTGCAAGCGAACGCCGGCCTCGCGCTCGAACACCTCGCTGACGTCCTCCATCAGCTCACGCATCCGGGCCGGGCTCAGACCACAGGCATCGCGGACCCGAAGCGGCAGCACCCGTAGCTCTTCCTCGCGGGTGCCCGACCAGTCCGCGTAGAGCTGGCGCGCGAGCGACTCGCTCGCGTAGGCCATGGCATCGAGCGCGGCTAGCGTGATCGAGGCACCCTCAACGGTCCGCTCCACATCCACGCGGTAGGTCCATGAGCGACCCGTCGGCTCGTGGACGCGGACGTGCAATCGCGCAAAGCCCACGGGGTCTTCCAGGCGGCGGCGCAGCCAGCCAACCCGCCACGGATGGAGTGCGGCCTCCTGGTACTGCACGGCTCCGAACTCCTCGATCTTCGCGGTGAGGACCAGATCCAGGTCCGGGGAGGGCCAGCGCCCGGGCAGATCCTTGCCGTCGACGTCCAGAGCATCGACGCGCGTAAAGGCCTCGCTGCCACGAAGGGTGGCCACGACATCGCGACGCAGGCCGTCGGCGATCGTTCCCACAAAGCTCTCGTCGCCCGTTCGCACGTCTCCCCGCCGCGCGAGAGCGATCCCCTCCCAGCGCAGCGGCGGATGGACCTCCTGGCGAGCCCAGGCCGGTCGGGCATCCCAGAAGCGCGCAACGCCCAGGCGTGGCCCCGCTTCGCGCTCCGTTCGACTGCCGAGCACCAGATGCGGTCCCAGTGCAACCGGCTCGATGCGGAGCGCACAGCCGGCGGGACCGAACACGAGCAAGAGTCCGAGAGCGAGGCCGATGCGTAGGGGCATCTCAGGAACGACGAACGAAGACGACGAACGCCATGGCAGGCCTCCGGGACGACTCCCGCATCGCGAACTGGATCCCGTCGAGCACCCACCCCTCGGCGGTGACTTCGTTGAGGATCCGCTCGAGCTCCTCATCGGTGACGACGGAGGTCTCAACGACCCGGTACTCGATCTCATCCATGGAAGCGGCGGGCAAACTCGCGGGCAAAGTAGCTGATCACGCGGTCCGCTCCGGCGCGTCGGATCGCCGTGAGGCTCTCCTCGATGGCCCGCTCCTCGTCGATCCAGCCGCGCTCTGCCGCAGCGCGAATCAGGCTGAACTCCCCAGAAACCTGATACGCAAAGAGAGGCGCATCGAAGGTGTCCCGAGCCCTGCGGATCACGTCGAGGTAGGGAAGCGCGGGCTTGACCATGACCACATCCGCCCCCTCTGTGAGATCGGTCGCGATCTCGCTCAAGGCCTCTCGAGCGTTCGCCGGGTCCATCTGGTAGCCACGGCGATCGCCCGACATGGGTGTGGACTCGGCCGCGTCCCGGAACGGCCCGTAGAACGCCGAGGCGTACTTCGCTGCGTAGGAGAGGATCACGGTGTCCTGGAGCCCCTCCTGGTCGAGGGCCGACCGGATCGCAGCCACGCGCCCATCCATCATGTCGCTCGGAGCGACGATGTCCGCGCCCGCCCGGGCCGACGCCACGGCGGTCTGGGCCAGCAGCGGAAGCGTGTCATCGTTCACGACGTGCACACCGTCGAAGACGCCGCAGTGCCCGTGATCGGTGTACTCGCAGAGGCAAACATCGGCGATCACGACCAGCTCCGGCGTGGCCTCCTTGAGGGCGCGGATGGCCCGCTGGACGATGCCGTCCGCGTCGTAGGCGCCCGAGCCGAGCGCGTCCTTGCGCTCGGGAATGCCGAACAGGATCACGGCGGCAATCCCGAGGCTCTGGATCTCTTTGGCCTCCGCCGCGAGCTGATCGACGGAGAGACGCTCGACGCCCGGCATCGAGGCGACGGGCTCGCGAACCCCACGCCCGGGCACGCAAAAGAGTGGAAGAATCAGATCCTGGGCCAGCACACGCGTCTCGGCGGCAAGTCCACGCAGGCCGGCCGTGCGGCGCAGGCGCCGCGCTCTTTGGTCAGGAAAGGACATCGCGATGCTCCGAAAAGAAGCGCTCCAGCGCTCCGGCCAGTGCGGCCGCGGTTTGCTCTCCGGCGACGACCTGGGCCTCGAAGCCGTGGGCCGCGAGACGGGCCGCGGTCGTCGGTCCTATGCAGGCAAAGACGGTCTGCTCAACGCGGGGGCGCAATCCGGCTTCGTCGAGGAGGGAGAAGAGATGATCGATGCTGGAGGGGCTGGTGAGGGTCACGGCGTCGATCCCCTCTTGGAGCGTCCGCTCAAGGGCTCGGCCCGCCCCTTCGGGAAGCACCGTGCGGTAGGCAACGACGTCCTCGAGCCGAGCTCCGGCGGACTCGAGCGCCTCCCGCAGCGAGGGCCCGGCGCGGTCCCCGCGGGGAAAGAGCACGCGGGCCCCGCTCAGGGGCGCGTGGGCGACCATCGCGCGCACGAGCTCGGGGGGACGGAACGGCCCCGGAGGAATCACCTGAACGCGGAGCCCCGCCGCGGCCGCGGCCGCAGCGGTCGCGCTTCCCACGCAGGCCACACGCGGCCCGGGTCGACCCCGGTCGGAGAGCAGCGGCGCACAGAAGCGGACCGCGTTCGCGGAGGTGAAGACCAGCCAGTCGTACTCGTGCGCCTTCGCGAGCCGCTGCACCAGCCGCTCGCGGTCCTCGGGCGGCTCGAACGCCAACAGCGGAACGGGGACCGGCTCGGCGCCGCGCCGGCGCAGCTCGCGGGAGAGCTCACCCCGCTGCCCCTCCGCGCGCGCGACGAGCACACGCCGACCGAAAAGCGATCGGCGTTCGAACCAGCGCAGGGACTCCCGGAGTCGCGCCACCCGCCCGATGACGATCACCGTCGGGGGCAGCAGCCCAGCCTCGCGAACCCGAGCGGGAAGCGCTTCGAGGTCGGCCGTCACGACCCGCTGGCGTGGCGTCGTGCCGCCGGCGATCACGGCCGCGGGCGTACGAGGGTCCCTCCCTCCAGCGATCACCCGCGCGACGATGTCCTCGAGCCAGCGCGTGCCCATCAGGATGACCAGCGTCTCGGCGCTGCACGCCAGTCCTTCCCAATCCACCCGCGTATCCTCGAGGCTCTTTCCGCGGTGACCCGTCACCACCGCGACCGACGAGGAGAGCCGGCGGTCCGTGACGGGAATGCCGGCGTAGGCGGGAACGGCCCAGGCCGAGCTGACCCCCGGCACGATCTCGAAGGGGATCCCCGCCTGGGCGATCCGCTCGGCCTCCTCACCCCCGCGGCCGAACACGAACGGATCGCCCCCTTTCAGACGCACGACGTTCTGCCCCGAACGCGCTCTGCTCACGATCAGCTCCGTAATCGCTTCCTGGGAGACCCCTCGTGAGCCGTCGCCGCGCTTGCCCACGTCGATCCGCTCGCACCCGTCGGGGACGAACTCCAGCAGGGCGGGATCGATCAACGCGTCGTAGAGCAGCACTTCGGCCTGCTCGAGCTCTCGCAACGCACGCAGCGTCAGCAGATCCGGATCTCCCGGACCCGCACCCACGAGCACGACGCGTCCACTCACCCGTTCCCCTCGAGAATGCGCCGGGCCCCCCGCTGCAGGAGCTCTCGCCCCAGCGAGACCCCGAGCGTATCGGGAGCCGTGATCTCTCCCTCCGCCGAGCCCTCGATACGCTCCTGCCCGTCGCACGAGAGGACCAGTGCCCGGAGGCGCAGTCGCACACCGTGGATCACCGCGTGGGCGGCGACCGGTGTGTGGCAGTCCCCACCGATCTCCAGCAGAAAGGCGCGCTCGGCACGCACCTGTGCTGCCACACCAGGATCGTCGAGGGGATTGAGCGCCTGCTGAACCTCCTCGTCGTCGATCCGGATCTCGATCGCGAGGGCGCCCTGTCCTCCCGCCGGGACGTAACGATCGGGGTCCAGGGGGTCGAGGATACGCTCGTCGAGACCCAGCCGGATCAGACCGGCCGAGGCGAGGATCACCCCGTCGAGGCCGTCGCTCTCGATCCGCCCCAGGCGCGTCGGCACGTTGCCACGAACAGGCACGGGCTCGAGGTCGGGTCTCAGGCTGCGCAGCAGGGCGATCCGCCGCAGGCTGCTGGTGCCCACACGGGCGCCGGGCGGAAGCGCCGCAAAGCGACGTCCCGGCGCGCCGATGAAGACGTCCCGTGGATCCTCCCGTTCGGGATAGGCACCAACCGTCAGGCCCTCACCCAGCTCGGCGGGCATGTCCTTGGCGCTGTGCACCGCGGCGTCGATCGAGCCGTCGAGCAAGGCCTCCTCGATCTCCTGCACCCAGAGCGCCTTTCCTCCCGCCTTCGAGACCGATCCCTCGAGCCGATCCCCGCTCGTCTGGATCTTCACCAGCTCGTACTCATGGCCGAGCGTTCGGATCAGATGACCCGCCCGCTGCGCCTGGGCCAGGGCCAGATCGCTTCCCCGCGTGCCGAGCCGGATCAGCCTCATTCCTCGTCCTCCTCCACGTCGAGACCGAAGAGGCGCTGGATGGCCTCGGCGTAGTAGGGAGCGGCATCGCTGTCCCCCTCCTCGCGCAGCCGGGTCAAGGGCTCATGCAGCAGCTTCGCGACGATCCCCGCCGCCATCCGCTCCAGTGCCTCCTTCCTATCGGCCGGGTCCCCATCCATCTGTGCGGCCAGCCGTCTGGCCTCCTCGCGGGCCACCCGATGGGCCCGATCCAGAAGCTGGCGAATCGTGGGCACGACGGGAAGCTGGCCACGCCAGCTCTCGAAGCGATCCCTCTCGATCAGCAGGATTCGCTGCGCGGGTGCCAGCGCAGCCCGTCTCTCGGCGCGCCCACGCAGCGCCACCTGCTCCAGATCGTCCAGGTCGTACAGATAGACGTTCTCGATCCCGTTCACTTCGGGGCTCACGTTTCGAGGGACTCCGAGATCCACGATGAGGAGCGGCTGACCCTGGCGGCGGCCCATCGTGCCTCGCAGCGCCTCCGGTCTCAGCAGCGGCTGCGCGAGCTGGAGCGAGCAGAGCACGACGTCGGCACGCTCGAGCTCTGGCGACAGATCGGCGAGCGATCCAGCCCGGCCGGGGAAGCGCTCGACCAGGCGCGCCGCGGCCGCGTGCGTCCGGCTCAGGATCGCCACCTCCTCGACGCCCGCCTCGATCAGGCCGCTCAGAGCGGACTCCGCCATCTCCCCCGCGCCCAGCAGCAGCACCCTCTTGCGTTCCAGTGCCTCGAAGAGCTGACGCGCCAGGTGGACCCCGATGCGAGCCACCGAGATCGGAGAGGCCCCGAGCCCGGTCTCGCTGCGGACGCGCTTGGCAGCTCGAAACGCCCGCTGGAACAAGCGGTTCAGAATCGGACCGACGCTGCGAGCGGCCACCGCAGCGCGGTAGCTGTCCTTGAGCTGTCCGAGAATCTGCGCCTCGCCGAGCACCATGGAGTCCAGGCTCGACGCCACACGCAGCAGGTGCAGCACGGCGTCTCCGTTCTCCAGCTCGTAAAGGTGCTCGGCCCCTGCACTGCCATCGCCGAGCTCCCGCTGAAAGAAGCTTCGCAGCGGTGCGAGCACCTCGCGGGGATCGCGGGCGATGGCCACGATCTCGGTTCGGTTGCAGGTCGAGATCAGCGCCGCCTCGTCGATGCCCGGCACACGCACGAGCTTCTCGTCGAGGCCGCTGAGCGCGGCGGGCACCACCGCGTAGCGCTCGCGAACCTCCACCGGTGCGGTCCGGTGGTTGAAGCCGAGCAGCAACACGTTCATATGATGCCCCCGAGCAGGCGCACACCGATGTACGCGAAGGCCAGCACGGCGAAGCTCACGACCACACCGCGCGCCGGCCGGGGGCCGTGCTGACGACGCACGACACGCATCCCGATCGGGACCAGGTAGACGGCCCACGCGCCGAGCGTCCAGAACGCGTGACCGCTCCAGGGGCCGAGGCCGCGGTCCAGACCCCAGACAAAGCCCGTCACCACGCCAAGGGTGAGCAGGGGGAAGCCGATGACCAGGGTGAGGTGCTCGACGCGATCCAGGCTCTCCAGCGAGGGCAGCGCAATTTGCGGACCGCTCTTGCGCTTAAGCTCGCCCTCCTTGGTCAGGTAGGCGATCCCAGCGAGGCTCGCGAGACCGAGCAGGCTGAAGCCGGCGGCCGAGAGCAGGACGTGAGCGTGCGGCCAGGCGCCCGCGGGAGGGGCTGCGCCGCGGATCGGCTCGGCGAGGCGCAAGCCCAGCTCCGCAGCGGCCGTGATGAGCGCAGCTCCCCCCCCGACCCACATGGCCATGCCACGGAAACGCCTGGCACCAAGGGAGAGCAGGTACGCGACGACGGTCAGCCACGCGATCAGCGCCAGCGCTGCGGAGAAGCTCTCGAGCGGGATCGGGGGATCCTGAAGATGAAGATCCACGAATCCGGCCGCCTGCGCCAGCGCGCCGAGGGACAGAAGAGCGAGCAGGCTGCGTGCGTAGCGACGGTCCCGACGCGTGATCCACCCGAGCAGACCGGCCACCAGGTACAGGGCGATCGCGACTCCGTAGGCGAGATCGGTCAAGGACGTACCTCGCGGCTCATCGCGCGAGCTTTCTGAGCCCAGCGCGGATGCGTTCGGCGTCGTGGACCTGCTCGAAGACCCGATAGCTCGGCTCGCCCTCGATCACGAAGCAGATCTCCTCCAGGGCGTCCGACACCCCCGGCGCCCGGACCTCCTCGAGTAGGATCTCCGCGCGCCGCTGCATCCCGGTCGCGCGGGCGCCTCCGCCGAGCGCCGGAAAGGCGAGGCTCCGCAGCCCGCGCGACCGGGCCGCAGCCAGGCTGCTCCGCACCGTGACCCGGAGCGTCTCCTCGTCGAGGGGTCCCTCGGTCTCCAGAACCGCATGAAGGACGTAGCGGGCCGCGAGCTCGCCGGCGGGGGTCACCACGACGTCGCCAGGACGGGCGGGCCCGAGCGACCGGCACGCCTCCTCCAGCTCGGGGCCCGCCGTGCGACGGAGCGCGGCCGCGGTGGCGTCTGCGGGCGTCAGGTCCGGCAGAGCGGTGCTCACTACCGCATCCACCGGGGCCTCACCCAGCTCACCCTCCTGCACCCGAATCCGTGCCATCGCCACGCCTTCACCCCTGGAGTTGAATCTTCGCGGTCCCCTGGGAGCGCGGCAAGGACGGCGATAGAATCGCCCGGCATGCGGCGCGCTTCCCGGCGTCTTCTTGCGATTCTCCCGCTGCTCATCGGCACGCTGGCGGGCTGCCCCGAGCCCACGCACGCACCGCGCTACTTCTCGCTGATCCCCCTCGAGGAGGCCCGTGCCCGGCTGTCCGAGGGCGGCGTGAGCCTGATCGAGGCCGAAGCCGGACCGGGGGGGTCGCGGAGCCTCCCCGGAGCGCTGCTGTGGCGGATCCCGCCAGGGCCGACCGCGCCGATCCCTCCCGAGGAGCTGCCCAGCGGAGGTGTGCTGCTCGTGGCGCCGCGGGACCGGATCGGGTTCCGCGCCGCCGCCGCGCTGTCGCGGGCAGGAAACCACCCCGTGTTCCTCTGCATCCTTGAGAATGCGGAGGACCGGAGCGACCTGTATGCTCTGGCGCTTCAAGCGAAGGAGAACGCACGTGGCCGAGATTCTTGACGTGACCGATGCGGACTTCGAGCAGAAGGTGCTCCAGTCCGAGACGCCGGTGCTGGTGGACTTCTGGGCGGAGTGGTGCGCTCCCTGCCGTGCGCTCTCCCCGGTGATCAAGGAGCTGGCCGGCGAGTACGAAGGCCGGCTGCGCGTGGCGAAGGTCGACGTCGATGCGAACCCCACCACGGCTCAGAAGTTCGGCATCCGCGCCATGCCTACCCTGCTCTTCATCAAGGACGGACGCGTCACGAACTCGGTGGTGGGTGCCCAGCCCAAGCGCAAGCTCAGCGAGCACATCGATCGGCTACTCGGCGACTGAGGGCGCCCGAAAGAAGCGGATCGGCCAGTGGCGCCGTCGCGCCTCGCGGTAGAGAAGCGGATCGGGGTTGACGACCTGGGGATGACCGACGAGCTCCAGCAGCGGCAGGTCGGTGATGGAGTCCGTGTAGAAGTAGCTGCGCGCGAGATCGATCCCCTCGCGTTCGATGATCTGCTGCACCCAGTAGATCTTTCCCTCGCCGAAGCAGATCGGCTGCAGCACGCGGCCGGTGAAGCGTCCGTCCTTCACCTCGAGGTGCGTGTGCATGATTCGTTTCACGCCGAGGTGCCGCGCGAGGGGACGGAGGACAAACTTGGTCGCACCCGAGACCAGGGCCACCACATGCCCCTGCTCGTGATGCTTGGCGATGAGCTCCCCCGCCTCAGGATAGATCCGTGACTCCACGTAGTCGCGAAACCAGCGGTTCGCCTCGCGCGTGAGGGCGCGTTCGCTGCGGCCTTTGAAGTTCGCCATGGTCCGCTGCACCCAGCGATCGAGGTCGAGCAGGTTGAGCTTGTACTGCAGATAGGGCCCGAGGCTGCGCAGCAGCGTGATCAGATCGATCTCACCTCGCTCGTAGAGCGCACGCAGGTAGAGAGTCCCGGAGTTCTCCGAGATGATCGTCTTGTCCACGTCGAAGAACGCACCGACCCTCGACTGTCTCGCCGGCCTCACGTCGGGAGTCTACCTCACCGGCTCGCAGAGCGACTCCAGGCTCCCGGTCCGGTCCGTCCCGGTCGCGGCAGCCCGATGAGCTCGTGCGGCCCCGCGGGCAAATCAGAACACGTAGCGGCGCATCGACACGTTCATCAGCAGCCCCGTGCCCACCAGGCAGGTGAACAGCGAGGAGCCTCCGTAGGAGAGCAACGGCAGCGGCACTCCGACGACGGGAAAGATGCCCAGCACCATGCCGATATTCACCAGCGCTCCCCAGAAGAAGAGTGCGGTCACTCCCGCGGCCAGGCAGGCCCCGAAGAGATCCTTCGAGACGCGCGCGATCATCAGCCCGCGCACGATCAGACCCAGATACAGAAGCAGCACGAGGGCCGCCCCCACGAATCCCCATTCCTCGGCCAGCACGGAGAACACGAAGTCGGTCTGCTGCTCGGGCAGGAAGCCGAACTGACTCTGGGATCCCTGCAGGAAGCCCTTGCCGAGGAATCCGCCCGAGCCGACGGCGATCTGAGACTGGATCGCGTGGTAGGCGGAGCCGAGCGGATCCCGCTCGGGGTCGAGGAAGGTGAGCACACGCTCCTTCTGGTAGTCCCGCAGGTAGAAGAGCCAGCCCCCCCCCGCCGCAGCGAGGCCCGCCGCGGCCAGACCGAGCAGGGTCGCCACGCGGATCGGGGCGATGAGCAGGAACGAGCCGGCCAGCAGCAGAAGCAGCATGGACGTGCCGAGGTCGGGCTGTCGCAGCACGAGCGCAGCGGGAGCCGCCACGAGCAGGGCCGGGCCCAGCAGCTCCGTGAGCCCGAGGGGGGCGGCGTTCTCACGTCGTGACAGCAGCCGGGCGAGCAGCAGCACCAGCGACAGCTTCATCAGCTCGGCCGGCTGAAGGCGCAGAGGACCGAGCACGAGCCAGCGCTGGGACCCGTTGACGATCGGACCCGCGATGAGGACGAGGATCAGCAGCCCCACGCCGATCAGGTAGGCCGGCATGGCCAGCCGACGCAGGCTGCGGTAGTCCGGGACGAGCGCGGCGAGCAGACCGAGCAGACCGATCCCGAGCCAATAGAGCTGGCGTGTGGCGGTCTCCGGCAGCCAGCCCTGGCTCTCCGAGGCCGCGGAGACCAGGTTGATCACGCCGATCGCCGCGAGCCCGAGCGTCACGCCGAAGAGCGGCCACTCGAAGTTCTGAATCAGGCGACGATCAATGCCTCGCATGCAGGGTTCCTTCCTGCTCGAGAAAGGCGCGTGCGACCCGTGCGGCGATCGGCGCCGCCGCACTCGCCCCGTGCCCACCGTGCTCCACGAGCACCGCCACGACGAGGCGAGGAGCCGACGCGGGCAGATAGGTCACGAACCAGGCGTGATCGCGGTACCTGAGCGGGATCTCGTCGTCGTCTCCGCCTCCCTCGCGACCCAGGCCGATGACCTGGGCGGTTCCGGTCTTTCCCGCGGCCTCCACCCCACCGGGCAGGCGGCGCATGGCGTAGCCGGTGCCGTGCTCGTCCGCCACGACGCCCCGCAGAGCCCGCTGCACGAAGCTCAGGCTCGCCGCCGACAGGGAGGCCGCGGGGAGCTCCTGAGGCCGCGTCTCGTGCAGCAGTCCGCCCTCCGGGTCCTCGATGCGCTGCACGAGGTGCGGACGGAGGCGTCGGCCTCCCATCGCGATCGTGGCGTAGGCCTGGGCGAGCTGGAGGGGGGTCCAGAGATTGAAGCCCTGCCCGATCGCGAGCGAGACCGTCTCCCCCTCGAGCCAAGGCTCACCGAAGCGCCGCCGCTTCCACTCTCGCGTCGGCACCAGCCCGCTTCGCTCCCCTTCGAGCTCGATACCCGTCGGCGCGCCGAGCCCCAGCGCCCGCGCGTACTTCGCAAGGCGATCCACGCCCACCTCCAAGCCCAGCTTGTAGAAGAAGACGTCGCACGATTCGACGAGGGCCCGGTGAGCGTCCACCAGACCGTGGCCCCCGGCCCTCCAGCAGCGGTAGCGCCTGCGGCCGAGGCGGAAGCTTCCGGCGCATCTCACCTCGAACCCCGCACGCACCACGCCCTCCTCGAGGCCCGCGAGCAGTGTGACGACCTTGTAGGTAGAGCCGGGTGGGTACTGGCCGCGTGTGGCCCGGTTGTGGAGCGGCTTGCGCGGATCTCCTCGCAGCGCCGCCCACTCCTCGTGACCGACCCCGGAGGCGAAGTGGTTGGGATCGAACGCGGGACGACTGGCCAGCACGCGCACCTCACCGTTTCGCGGGTCCAGGGCCACGACGGCTCCGGCCCGCTCCGCCTCATCGAGCGCAGCCTCCGCGACCTGCTGCAGGCGGTGATCCAGGGTCAGCCAGACGTTTCGGCCCGGCTGGGGGGCCACCTCTCCGAGCTGCTCGAGCTCGCGGCCGCGTGCGTCGACGAGAACGTTGCGCCCTCCGTCGCGTCCGCGCAGCACGCGATCGAGGAGCTCCTCGATTCCGCCCCTCCCTACCACGTCGCCGCGCCGGTAGCCCTGGTACTCACGGCGCCGGAGCTGATCCGGCCCGATCTCTCCCAGGCGCCCCAGTACGTGGGCTGCGCTGTCGCCGAAGCGGTAGTCGCGCAGGGGAATGACCTGGGTCAGCACGCCGCGCAAGGCCCAGCGCCGCGCCTCGACACGGATGAAGCGGTCGCGTCCCAGGTCGCGCGCGAGGCTCAACGCCTGAAAGCGGGCGCGGCCCTGCGGCCTGCCGTAACGCTCGAGGAGCCCCTCCTCCGGCTCACCCATCAGGCGCGCGAGACGGGCCAGCGTCCACTCGGCATCGCCGATCTCGTGGGGTACGACGAGCACGTCGAAGGACGGGCGTGAATCGACGAGGATCGTCCCGTTGCGATCGAGGATCATACCCCGCGTCGCGTGGGTGCGGTGGGTGCGCACGCTGTTGCGCTCGGCCGAGACGCGAAAGCGGTCCCCCTCGATCACCTGCAGGTGGAAGAGGCGGGCCAGGAGCACGAGCCAGAGCGCCAGAACGATCAGCACGGCACCGGCCAGGTAGCGATCGGTGCGGCCGTCCATCGGCGGATTCGTTCCCGGCAGCCGACTCATGGACCGGCCCGCGACGTGAGCGTCGCCCAGCCGCTCTCACGGCCCGACTCCGCCTGCCCGCTCCCGACGCGCGAGAGCAGGGGCAGCGCGAGCAGCGCCGTCATCAGGGCGGCGAGCGGCAACCGGAGCAGGTGGGCCGGCCAGACGGGGCTCGCCACAGGGGCCAGAATCTCGAGGGCCAGCCCGAGCAACAGACCGTCGAGCACCGAGTAGGCCGCCACGTAGATGGCCCAGGGGAGCGGAGCCCGGACGTAGAGCGCGCGATCGAAGAGCCGCGTGGCGGCGCATGCAGTGCCACGAAGCATGGCGTAGAGACCCAGCGGAGAACCCGACACGACGTCGACCGCCAGCCCCAGCGCGAACGATGCAACGAGCCCTCCGACCCCGCGCGCACGCAGCCCCATGAGCAGAGCGAAGATCAGCACGGGGTCGGGAAGCGGACCCGGGCCAAGCAGCGCCACCGCGAGCGCCTGCAGCCCCAGCAGGCCGAGCGCCAGGCCGGTCAGGCGGAGCGCCCGGGTCACGGCCCGGCCTCCGGCCAGAGCCCGTCCGAGTCGGCCAGGAACTCGTCCTCGTCGGGGACCGCCCGACGGTCCAGGATCACGAAGACCTCCTCGAGCTTGCGGAAGTCCACCGCGGGCCGGATGACCGCGCGCTGAAAGAGCCCGTAGGGCCGGCGCTCGACACGCTCGACCTCTCCGATCACCAGGCCCTTGGGGTAGACCGCACCGAGACCGGAGGTCAGCACGAGATCCCCCACCTGGACGTCCTCGTCCCGCAGGACGTACTCGAAGTCGCAAGACTCGTGCGAGCGACCCCGCACCGTGCCCCGCGCCCTCGAGCGCTGCACGTAGCCGTCGATGCGGCTCTGCGGATCGATCACGAGCAGCACCTTGGCGGCGCCGAGCGTCGTCCCCACGACGACGCCCACGACTCCGGAGTCCGTGAGCACCGGCATGCCGGCGGCCAGGCCCGAGGCCGCTCCCTGATCGATGATCACCGATCGGAAGTAGCGCGAGAGGTCCTGCGCCACGACGTTGGCGGGGACCATCTGTACGCGGTTCCGTGCGCGGAACTCGGCCAGTCTCTGGAAGCGCTCCGCGGAGACGATCGCCTCTTCGTACTGGAGCCGCTGGTCCTCGAGCTCCGCGATGCGAGTGCGCAGCGCGTCGTTCTCCTCGCGGACGCCCACCAGGGCCACGTAGTCCTCCCAGAGCTGCCGACCCTCACGGACGGGGAACGTCACGAGGCGCTCCAGCGGAAGCGTGAGCGAGAGCAGCAGCCGCGACGCGATTCCCAGGTCCCCCGGACGCTGCCCGGAGGAGACCCCGATCACGCAGAAGGACACGAGAAAGATGTAGGTCAGCGGATAGCTAAAGCGACGCAGCAGCTCGCCCAAGGCTTCGGGCTTCCTCTCTCGCGATCATGCCTTCAGCGTCACGTCCTTGAGCAGGTCGAACTCGTCGAGGCAGCGACCACAGCCCATCACGACGGCGGTCAGCGGATCCTCAGCGAGCATCACGGGAAGGCCGGTCTCCTCGCGCAGCAGCATGTCCATGTTCTCGAGCAGCGCGCCCCCCCCGGTGAGCACGATGCCCTTGTCCGCGATGTCGGCGGCGAGCTCAGGCGGTGTGCGCTCGAGCGCGATCTTGGCCGCCTCGACGATGGCATTCACGGGCTCGTTGAGTGCCTCGCGGATGTCCTCGGTGTTGACCTCGAGCGTCTTCGGAACTCCGGCCACGAGATCGCGGCCCTTGATGATCAGGGTCTTGGGCTCCTCGCTGGGGTAGGCGCTGCCGATCTGGATCTTGATCGCCTCGGCGGTTCTCTCACCGATCAAGAGGTTGTACTTGCGCTTGACGTAGCTCAGGATCGCCTCGTCCATCTTGTCGCCCCCGACGCGCACGCTGTTGGCGTAGACGATCCCCGCCAGCGAGATCACGGCGACCTCCGTGGTCCCGCCCCCGATGTCCAGGATCATGTTTCCGGAGGGCTCGGTGATCGGCAGCCCGGAGCCGATGGCCGCGGCCATGGGCTCCTCGAGCAGGTAGACCTCGCGCGCGCTCGCCGAGAGGGCCGACTCGCGCACGGCTCGCTTCTCGACCTCGGTAATGCCGGAAGGAACCGAGATCACGATCCGCGGGCGAAGCAGGGTCGAACGGTTGTGCGCCTGCTGGATGAAGTAGCGGAGCATCGCCTCAGCGATCTCGAAGTCGGCGATCACACCGTCCTTGAGGGGCCGGACCGCACGGATCGAGCCCGGTGTCCGACCGAGCATGCTCTTGGCCTCGCGTCCCACGGCACGCACACGCCCCACGCCGCGCTCGTCGGCCTGTACGGCCACCACCGAGGGTTCACTGGAGACGATCCCACGTCCTTTTGCGTAGACCAGCGTGTTGGCCGTGCCGAGATCGATGGCGAGATCGTTGGAAAAAAGACCGAGCAGGCGGTCAAGCATGCTTCTGACCCCTGGTGGCAGTCCCTTCGGGATACGAAGGGCGATGAGCTGAAAAGCCGCAGATCCCCACGGCACTCCCCCCAACGGCGATTCTAAGAGCGCGATGCGCTGGCCGCAAGCAAACGTGATCCGCGGGGCCCCGTCGGCTTGCGCATCCGATCGCGCCCTCGTAACGTTGCTTCGGCTCGGTGACACGGACCCTTGACCGCGGCCGGCCACCGGCCGACGAGGCAGAGCAGGTCACGAGCCCCGAGCGACCCGGCAGAGCACCGGCGGAGCCCGGGCAGTGCCCTCACACAGCCGTCAGGGAGACACACGGAGACACGCAGCAAGATGGCCCTCTCGCAACCCCTCATCTGGGTGCGAAACATCGCACTGATCCTGGTGATCGTCGCCTTCGTCGTCGTCTTCGGAATGCCGAGCGCGAGCGGCGTGGGCGGCGCCGTCGCCGAGGTCGACGGCGAGCTCATTCGGCGCGACGTCTTCGAGTTCTTCCGCGCCCAGCTCGAGACGAACCTGTCTCCGAACCTGACGGCCAGTCTCGAGCGCGACGAGCTCAGTCGCCTGCTCGACCAGCAGACGCTCCAGACCCTGATCCAGCGCGTCATCCTGTCCCGAGAGGCCCGGGCACTGGGGCTGCGGGCCCCCGACAAGGAGCTCGCCCAGCTCATCGTGTCGAACCCGGCCTTCAGCGGAGCGGACGGGCGCTTCGACCCGGAGCTCTTCGAGCGCTTCTGGCGGCGCAACGGCTTCGAGAGCGAGCGGGCCTTCACGGAGGAGCGCCGCCGCGACATCCTGATCCGCAAGTTCCAGCGTCTCGTGACCGCGCCGGTTCGGGTCTCCGACGCGCACGTCCGCGAGGCCATCCTGCAGGATCGCGTGAAGGTCCGCCTGCGCTACGCCCAGGCACGCGCCCAGGACTTCGCTGAGCGCGTGGAGCTGAGCCCCGAGGAGATCGCGGCCTTCTCCCAGCCCGAGCGCGTCCGCGCGGCCTACGAGGCGCGCAGCGAGGAATTTCACCAGCCCGAGAGGGTGCGCGTCCGCCACATCCTCTTCGAGGGCGAGGACGCCCTGGCGCGCGCTCAGGCAGCTCGCCAGCGGTTGGTGGAGGGCGGTGAGGACTTCTCCGCGCTCGCCCAGGAGCTCTCCGACGACGAGGCCAGTGCCGCGGATGGAGGGGATCTGGGCTTCTTTCCCCGCGGCCGCATGCTCCGTCCCTTCGAGGAAGCCGCGTTCGCTCTCGAGCCCGGGCAGGTCTCGGAGCCCGTGGAGACCGAGCGGGGGATCCACCTGATCCGGCTCGAGGAGCGCAAGCCGGCCGTGGATCGGTCGCTCGAGGAGGCCCGGGAGGAGCTGATCCACGAGCTGCTCAAGGCCGACCGGACGCGCGAGGAGGCCCGGCGGGCAGCGGAGGCGCTGCTGGAACGCCTACGGGCGGGGCAGGATTTCGCGAGCGCGGCGCACGAGCTCGGTCTCGAGCCGGAGGAGACCTCGGCCTTTGGCCCCCGCAGCGCTCGGGTCCCCGGGCTCGGGCGGGTCCCAGGGCTCAAGGAGACGGCCCTCGGCCTGCGTCCCGAGAGCCCAGTCCCGGAGCGGGTCTTCGGCGATGGCGAGTCCTTCCTCGTGATCGCGCTGCTCTCGCGAGAGGAGCCCGATCCCGCGGAGCTCGCGGCCGAGATGGGACCGATGCGCGAGCGGCTCGAGGCCCAGGAGCGCAACCGCGTGCTCGGCCGCTGGTTCCAGGAGCGCCAGGGCGCTCTGCGTCAGGCGGGCAAGATCCGGCAGTTCCCCCTGTCCCCGGCGGGCTGAGTGCAGCGACCATCCGCGGCCCTGGCGGCCCTGGGTGTCGCGCTGGCGGGGGCGCTCTTGGCCGCATCCGGCTGCGTGCGCCTGATGTACAACTTCGCGAGCGTGGAGCCCGGCCGGATCTACCGCTCCGCCCAGCCGTCTCCCCTGCTTCTCGACTGGCTGGTCCGGCGCCACGGTCTGCGCGCGATCGTCAACCTGCGGGGGCGCACGCCCGGCTTCGAGAGCGCCTTCGCGGCGCACCACGGGCTGCGCCTCTACAGCTTCGACCTCTCGGCCTCGCGCCCACCGACGAGCGCCGACGTCGAGCGCTTCCTGGCGATCCTCTCGGATCCCGCCAACCATCCGCTGCTGGTCCACTGCCGCAACGGCGTGGACCGTACCGGCTACATGCTGGCCCTCTATCGGACCGAGCGCCTCGGTTGGGGCCCCGATCGCGCGGCCCGCGAGATGAACCGCTTCTGGCAGCTCGAGTGGCTGAACGCGGTTCCCCAGAGCGTGGTCAAGGAAGGCCTTCGAGCCCCCTGAGCCCGAGGACGATCTCAGTCCTTGCCGCAGCCTCCGGGTGCGGAGCAGGCCGGTCCCACACACGGCAG
>JBHHVJ010000012.1:0-73990 GCA_046754285.1 Myxococcota bacterium
CGGCCGGACCGGGCACGCTGCGGATCGCGGAGCGCCACGCGGATGCCATCGATGCGAACGTACCTCCGATCGCGCGCTACCTGAAGCCGCTTCGTGATTCTCTTGGCAGTGCGCGTGAGCTCTGGGTCTGGGTCTTCGCCCGCCCGGTGCTCGAACTCGAGGCCGCCCTCGCGGCGTACAGGCGGCACTGCCCCTGGTTCGCGAAGCAACCGGGCGCGGCGGAGCCGGAGGCGCTGCTCTGGGGCGAGCCCGCGCGTGCGCAGGATCGCCTCGCCGCCCTCCGCGCCCAGGTGGTGGACCTGCCGGTGATCGATCTTGCAGGGCTCGACGAGCGCGCCGCGCTCGAGGCTCTCGAGGCGCGGGCGCCAGCGCCTCTCGAGGGGATTTCGTAGCATCAGGGGAGCGGGGGAGGAAGGGACGATGCCTGGGCGACGATACACCTACAGCATGGGCGGCGGCTACCCCGGCGTCACACCGATCGTGAAACGGCTGCTGATCGCGAACGCGCTCGTATTCTTCGCACAGATGTGGATGCCCGGGCTGACGCAGATCGGCGCCATCAGCAACGCTCGGGTCTTCGAAGGCTATCTCTGGCAGCCCTTCACCTACATGTGGCTCCACGCGAGCCTGATGCACCTGGTCTTCAACATGTTCGCACTCTGGATGTTCGGTGGGCCCCTCGAGCAGCTCTGGGGATCCCGGCGCTTCCTGCGCTTCTATCTCGTCTGCGGCGTGGGCGCGGGATTGGTGATCCTGGTCTGGAACGTCCTGACGAGCCAGACCACGATCCCGACACTGGGCGCCTCGGGTGCGGTCTACGGCGTGCTGACGGCCTTCAGCCTGTCCTGGCCCAATCGGACCATCATGCTGCTCTTTCCCCCGATCCCCATGAAGGCGATCTGGTTCATCCCCTTCCTCTTCTTCATGCAGGTGATGTTCGGCGGAGGCAACGTGAGCCACGCGGGACATCTGGGGGGCGTACTCGTTGCCGCCTACCTGTTGCGGCGTGAGCTGCGGCACACGCTGGGGGGTGGGTGGGGGTTGAGAAGCCTGCGCTACCGGTGGCATCGCTACCGAATGCGCGGGAAGCTGCGCGCCGTGCGGCGCGAGGAGTGGGAGCGCCGTCGCCAAAACAAGGACGACGACGACCGGCCGACGTATCATTGAGCCCCCTGGCGGAATCCAGCTCCGTGACGGAAGAGGAGCTCGAGCGGGCGGCCCAGCGGCTGGTCGAGGCGGAGCACCCGATCTGTCTCACGGGCGCCGGGCTCTCGGTCGAGAGCGGCATCCCTCCCTTTCGCGGTCCGGGCGGAATCTGGACCACGCACGGCGAGCCGCCCATGGACGGCTTCCAGCGCTTTCTCCGCGACCCGGCAGGCGAGTGGCGCAAGCGTCTGAGCCCCGAGGGACCGATGAAGGCCTTCACCGAGCTGCTCGACGCTGCGCAACCCAACGCCGCCCACGAGGCCCTTGTCGAGCTCGAGCGGCTCGGCGTGCTGCGTTGCGTGATCACGCAGAACATCGACGGTCTGCACCGAGCTGCGGGTCAGGAGCATCTGCTCGAGATCCACGGCAACGCCACCCTGTTGCGCTGCCTCGACTGTGGCGGCCGCTGGCCACGGTCCGCGATCCCGATCGATCCCGAGCGGCTTCCTCCGCACTGCAGCGTCTGCGGCGGCATTCTCAAATCCGATACGGTCCAGTTCGGCGAGCCCATCCCGACCGACGTGCTCGAGCGCTGTCTCGAGCAGGCTGCGCGCGCGGACTGCTGCATCGTGGCGGGAACATCGGCGACCGTATTCCCGGCCGCGCAGATTCCCCTCGACATTCTCGCGCGTGGGGGCCAGCTGATCGAGGTGAATCTCTACAAGAGTGAGATTACACCAAAGTGTGTAGAGTCGCTTCGCGGTCCAGCGGGGGAGATGCTGAGCGCCCTGACGCGCGCCGTGAAGCGGCGGCTCGACCGCCGCTGAGGTGAGACGTGAAGCCCGGTGAACTCGGCCACCGGGCTCCACTCGAACTGCTCTCCGACCCCGCGGACTCTGCGGCTACGCTTGAGAAGAGGACACGATCAGGCTTGTCCGCGCGCTCACCCCACTTGCGGGAGGGATTCTACGCAGCGTCGGTGGAAGCCGTCAACATCTTTCGAGAACCGCGATCGTCTCGATGCGGGAAGTCTGAGGTAGTGCATCAAGTACCCAGAGTTGACTGAGGGAAAAAACTCCCTCCAGGCCGGCCAGGTCACGGGCCAACGTCGTCGGGTCACAAGAAACGTAGACGATGCGCCGAGGCGACAGCACGCGCAGCGCCTCGACGACGCGTGCGTCACAACCGCGGCGCGGCGGATTCATGAGCACGACCTCGGGTTGCAGGCGCCGGCCGGTGATGGGGAGCCAGTGCTCGGCCCGAGTGCGCACGACCTCCGCGGCACAGTTCACGGCGAGATCCTCTGCCGCGGGGCCGGCCTCGACAGCGATCACCCGTCGAAAACGCTCCATCAACACGGATGTGTAAAAGCCCACGCCCGCGTAGAGCTCGAGAGCCATCTCACCCTCACCGCAGAGCTCCGCGACCTTCCGGAGCCACGCGCTCCAGAGGGCGCGGTTCGCCTGGAAGAACGCGTGCGGGCCCACGCGCAGTGTTCGGCCCGCAACGGCGACCGCGTCACCGTAACCACGGATCTCGCGCTCCCCACGGCCCTGTGGCGGGCGCGCCACCAGGGCGTCAAGGGCTCGCTGCGTTGCGGCGTCGAGCACGATGCAGCGCTCGACCGAGACGAGCGCCTGCGAGCGACGTGCGCGAAAGCCGACCTTCCTCCGCGCATACAGGACACGGGCGCGGGACCGGTAGCCGAACGGGGCTGGCGAGGCGAGCGTCTGGATCGAGGGCAGCGCACCTTGCCGGCCGATGCGCACGAGTGCGTCGCACAGGATTCTCTCGCGCCAGCGGCGCTGGGTGGCCTCATCCAGGTGCATCCAGTCACAGCCACCACAGCGGCCCACGTACGGGCAGGGCGGCTCGCGTCGGCCGGGTCCGGCCCGGAGCCGTTCGATCGGTCGAGCGCGAGCGTAGCGGCGTCGGACCTCACGGATCTCGACCCGCCAGGTGTCGCCCGGAGCGGTTCGCGGAACGAAGACGACCCAGCCCTCTGCGCGTGCGATCCCCTCGCCACCCGCCGCGAGACTCTCGATCTCGAGCAGCGTTCGGCGACCGACCTCGAGCCTCACCTTCCGATGCGCAGACGCACGCGTCCGGACCCGGACACAAGCTCGAGCTCCACCGAGCCCGGATTGATCTGGCGGATCCGGGCGCCCTGGACGATGTCACCCTCGTGCACGTCGAAGCCTCGAATCCGGTCCACGATCAGCCGAGCGACGCGTCGCGAGGGGTCCGGATGCCAGCGCACCGACTCCAGATGCAGCGCCGGAAAGCCCGCGGGAAGCGGAGTCGTCGTCCCCTCGGTGCTTGGCGTCACCAGCCGCGGACCGCGCAGTCGCTGGCCCTCCCGTACCTGTCTAGGAACGGTCTTCTCGGGCGGCGCGGGCTCTGGGGTCGCGACCGGCTCGACGCGCGTCACGGGCTTGCCGGGAAGCGGCTCGGGCTTCGTGAAAGGGTTGGGCTCCGTTGGCCTGACCGGTGGTGCCGACGACCTCGCCGCCTGGGCCACGACGTGAGCTCCGGTGGGCCGTGACGCGACCGTGGCCTCGGCCGCCTCCAGGACGAACTCCGCCTCGGGTCCGGCGGTGGACCCGGTCTCCTCGGCTCGCTCCGTCCGAGCGGGAGCCGGGGGGGGCTCGGGGCGTCGCAGCTCCCGACCCCGCCTGGATCGTGGAGTCGGCGGCGGCGAGGCCGAGGCGGAGTGGGCGGCGGGTCCCGGCGTCACAGGCGCCCGGGAGACCTCTCCGAAGCGCGGCTGCGGGGCAAGTCGCGGACGGCTCCGGCCCGGTCGATCGATGATCGGATCGGTCTGGACCTCGCTCCCCCCCCTGGCGGACGCGGGCGGCGGCCCGCTCTGGCCCTTTCGGGGTGCTGATCCGCGTCCGGCGGCCAGCGGGGACGCGCCTGGGCCCGCCTCACGTCGCGGGAGGAGGGCACGGGTCCGGCGCGACGGCGCAGCCGAGGGACGCGGCGAGGTCACAGCGACGGGCGCCTGACGCGGCCGCGCGCCGGGCACGCTCGGCTCCGGATCGTCACCCCCCCGAAGCATCAGCGCGGCGGCCGCGAGCGCCACAAGGACGCCAGCCCCGCCGAGCAGCCAGGGTGCTCGACGCCGCGGCGACGAGGCAAGCGGCAGCCCCTCCATCACCGAGCTCTCGAGATCGCGCCGGCCTTCCTGCTCGCGTTCGCGTTGCAGCTTGCGCAGGGCGTCGAGGATCGTGCTCATGACTCGATCCCTCGAGGTTCGAGGTGAGGCGCCCCGTAGCCGAGCGCCTGATAGAGCGCGATCAACGTCCCGGGCCCGAGCACGCCCGTCTCCTCCAGGGCGTGAGCCTTCTGGAAACGGCGCACGGCGGCCATCGTGGTCGCATCGAGCTCACCCGACGCGGCACCGGAGCTCAGGTAGCCCAGACGCTCAAGGCCCTCCTGTAGCCAGCGCACGGGGGCCCCGCTCATTCCCTCCACAAGCGCCGGAAGCGACTCGAAGTTGTTCCACAGGTACTCGGTGCGTCCGGTCCAGAGCGCCTCCAGCTCCTGGACGGGAAGCTCGAAGCGCTCGTTGCCGAGGGCCAGGTGCGCGGGCCCGTCCGGTGCGGCCAGACCCACGAGGGCCACGTACCGCCGCTCGTCGGGTCCGGTCTGCAGCTCGAGGATCGCGGGCAGTCCTGCGAGGCGAAGCTGATCGAGGCTCCGCTGCACGCGCAGCACGCGCAGCGAGGAGAACTCACTGATCACGCCCGCAAAGCGCTCCGGATCGATGTCGCCCTGGATCCGAGCCGGGTAGCCCCAGACCGCCAGCAGCGCATTCAGCGCCGCGGCCGCGCTGCGCGGCTGGCTCAGCGATCGCAGTGCATCCGCGAGGGACGCTTGCGGCTCGATCAACACGGCTGTCGTCGGCGCCGAGACGGCGCTCCGGCTGACGGCGGGCAAGGGCTCAGCCGCCTCGTCCCCGACCCGCCACGCCACGTAGAGCAGGCCGCTCATCAGGCCAACCGCAAGGCACCCGAGCGCCACACCGATCGGCAAGCCCATCGCCTCGCGCCAGCCTCCGGGCTGCTGGGGCGGAAGCTCTCGCACGGCCGCACGGACCAGCCCTGCGTCGATCTGCGTCCGGCTCCGCGTGTAGCCGGCCAGCAGCGCGCGGTCGGCGATCGCGTTGATCAGACGGGGGACACCTCCCGAGGCGCGGTGGATCGCGCGCACCGCCGCAGGCGTGAACAGCGGCGGCCCTTGGCGCCCCGCCACCCGCAGCCGATGCTCGAGATAAGCGCTCACCTCCGAGCGGCTGAACGGCTCGAGCTCCCAGCGCACGGTGATCCGCTGGCGGAGCTGCCGCATCTCGGGCCGATTCAGGTTCTCGTCGAGCTCGGGCTGCCCGATCAGCACGATCTGGATCAGCTTCTCGCGCTCGGTCTCCAGGTTGGAGAGCAACCGGACCTGCTCCAGGACGTCGGGGTCCAGGTTCTGGGCCTCGTCGATCACGAGCAGGACTCGCCCGCCGGCCGACTTCTGCTCCAGCAGGAAACGATTCAGCTCATCGATGAGCTCGGCGCGGCTTCGCGCCGAGGTCGGGAGTGCGAACTCGCGACTGATCGACGCCAGCAGCTCGATCTCGCTGCCGCTCGGGTTGAAGATGAAGGCGACCTCAACGCCGTCGCCCACGCGCTCGAGCAGGGTGCGACAGAGCGTCGTCTTTCCGGTGCCGACCTGGCCCGTGACCTCGATGAACCCTTCGCCCTGCTCGATCCCATACAGGAGATGCGCCAGTGCCTCCCGATGTCCGTCGGCCAGAAACAGGAACCGGGGATCCGGGACCAGATTGAAGGGCTTCTCATCGAGACCGTAGAACTGCGTGTACACTAGGCTTTCCCCGGAAGCGGCCTCTCCCCGCGTCGGTGGGGCGAGGCCCGGCGCTCCGTACGGCAGGGTGATACGCTCCGCGCCCGATGTCCACGCCTGTGACGGTCGGCGTCGATGCCGGCGCGACTCTCTGCAAGCTGGTGTGCCTGACGGCCGAGCTCGAGACCGCGGTTCTGCCCGCCGGGGACGTTCGGCGCGTGCGGGAGTGGATCGAGAGCTGGAAGCCCGACCGTCTGATGGCGACGGGTGGGGGCGCGGCGGCCCTGGGCCAGCGACTGGCGGACGTCGCGGTTGAGCGCGTCGCCGAGTTCGAGGCCTGGGCGCGCGGCGCTCCGCTGCTCGCGGAGCGCATGGGGTTGGCGCTCCCCCCTTGCTATCTGCTGGTGAGCCTCGGCACGGGCACATCGGTGCTGGCGATCCGGGAGGGCCGCGCAGAGCGCGTGGGGGGCACGGCACTGGGCGGTGGAACGCTTCTGGGCCTCGCACGTCTCCTGCTCGACACCCCCTCCTTCGACGCTGTGGCACGCCTGGCCGAGCGCGGAGATCGCACGGATGTGGATCTGCTGGTTGGCGACATCTACCCCGAGGGAGAGGCGCCGCTCCCCGCGGGGCTCACGGCCGCGAGCTTCGCAAAGCTGGCCTCGCGGCGACCAGAGGATCTCGCCCACGCACTCGTGGGCCTGGTGGGTGAGAACATCGCCCTGCTCTGCGGCGGGCTGGGACGGGCCTGTGGGGCCGCGGCCATCGTCTACGGGGGCTCGACGCTCATGGGCAATGCGGCGCTTGAGCGCGTGCTGAGCGTGACCACCGTCGCCTCCGGCCTGCCCGCGTGCTTCCTCGCGCAGGGGGCCTTCTGTGGTGCGGTGGGCGCGGCGTTGCTCGGAGCCGCCCGCTAGGTCCCTGCGCGGACCGGCCCTCGACGGCCTCAACCCGATCCCTCACCCCGGCGGCCGAGCCGCAGCACGCGGTCGTGGAGGACCTTGAGATCCTCCCCGAGCTGTCGGACATGCTCCTCGAGCTGCATCCGCGCCCTCACCTCTTCGTCAATCCGCTTCTCGAGCAGATCCACTCGGTCGCTCGCCACCGCGATCTCCTCGGGCGTGATCGTCTCCGGGCTGCGCGGAGCCTCCAGGGCAGAGGACCGCAGCGTGGCAAGCTGCCTGCGACTCCGGACACGCGCCATGCGCAGCCAGGCGAGAAGCGCGATCCCGAGCGCGATCAGAAGCAGCAGGGTCAAGCCCGTCACCGCACCGAGGCCGAGCAAGGAGAACCAGGGCGGCTCGGCCGAGGCCGGGGGCGTTACCGGGGGACGTGAGGGCGTCGGGGCCGCTGGAGCTTCGGTTCCTTGCGCCCGGCGCTCAGTAGACCGCTCTGTCGTCGTCTGGGGTGCGGGGGGCTGCTCAAGCTCGACCGGGGGGGCGGGCGACTCCGCCTCCTCCGGGACAGCCGCCGCGTTCGGCTCTCCAGCGGCCTGCGGGGCCTCGCCGGACCTCGCCTCGACCGCTGGCGCGGGCGGGGCATCCACGGACGACGGGACGGGTGGGGTCTCTTCAACCTCCGACGTTGGAACGGATGGCGTCTCCGCGACCTCGGCCGTGGGCACGGATGCGGTCTCCGCGGCCTCGGACGTCGGCACGGAGGGAGTCACCGTGGCTCGGGCCGGTGCACGGAGCGGCTCGACTCCGGGCGGAAGCTCGAAGGGATCCGGGCCGGGGTCCGCCAGATCCAGCACGATGCGCGCTGGATCCTCGAGCCGGTAGGCCCGGACGCGTCGGGGACGGGCACCGAGGCGGATCCGGACCCCCCCAAGGCTGCGCTCGATCTCGATCGTGCCGAGCCGCGCGTACGGGGTTTCGAGGGTCTGGTGCGGCATCAGCGGCTGGGCCTCGATCTCGAGGACCAGGGGTTCACCGGGCTGATCTCGCAGCTCACGCAGCGGCGCGGGGCCCTCGAGCTCGAGCACGAGCCGGTCGAACTCGGCGTGATGGCCAATGCGAATGTCCACGACTCGTGGGGCCCGATCGGTGCCTAGCGCGGCCCCCACGCACAGGGCAAGCATTCCCAGCCCCCATGCCGCCGTCGCACGTCGCTTCATCTCCAACCCCCAAGGTAGCCCTTCCGTGTGGGAAGGGGATTGCCCGCGCATGAATCGGCAGATCATCGCCTAGGCTATAGGGGGAAGAGCAGAATGAGCGATGAGCCGAGCGCAGAGGCCGTCATCGTGGGGGCCGGTGTGGTGGGTCTGGCGTGCGCCGCCAGCCTGGCCAGGCGCGGGCGCAGCGTCCTCGTGCTCGAGCGCAACGCCCGCGCCGGCCTGGAGGCCTCGTCCCGAAACAGCGAGGTGATCCACGCGGGCCTCTACTACCCCGAGGGCTCACTCAAGGCGGAGCTCTGCGCCGAAGGACGCGAGCGCCTCTACCGTCGCTGCCGGGCCTCCGGTGTCCCCCATCGACGCACCGGGAAACTGATCGTCGCCTGCGAGCCTGGAGAGGAGGCGGCTTTGGAGGCCCTCGCGCGGCGCGCTCGGGCGAACCGGGCCGGGGACATCGAGCTTCTCGATGCCGGGGAGCTGAAGCGACGCGAGCCACGCGTGCGGGCCCGCGCTGCGCTCTGGTCGCCGGAGTCGGGGATCGTCGACGCCCACGCACTCATGGACAGCTACCAAGCGGAGGCGGAGAGGCACGGGGCCACCCTGGTCCTGCGCACCCGGGTCACCGGGCTCCAGCTGCGATCGGGACCGCTCTGGGAGGTTCGGACGAAATCGACCGAGGGGCAGAGCCATACGATCCACACGCCCTGCGTCGTGAACGCCGCGGGTCTGGAGAGCGACCGCGTGGCGGCCCTCGCGGGTCTGGATCCTGCGCAGCTCGGCTACCGGATCTGGCCCTGCAAGGGCGACTACTTCGCCGTGACCCCCTCGCTCGGGGCCCTCTGCCAGACGCTGGTCTACCCGCTGCCGTCGGGGCCGGGTCTCGGCGTCCACGTGACGCTCGACCTCGGCGGACGGTACCGCCTCGGCCCAGACGCCGAGTACGTCGACTCCCCGCGTCTCGATGTGGATCCCGCCAAGGCCGGGCGCTTCGCCGAGGCGGTGGCCCGCTACCTTCCGGAGATTCGCCCCGAGCACATCACTCCGGACTTTGCCGGGCTGCGAGCCAAGCTCCAGGGCCCCGGAGAGGGCTTTCGCGACTTCGTGGTCTCCGAGGAGTCGTCCCACGGTGCTCCGGGCCTGATCGATCTTTTGGGCATCGAGTCGCCGGGGCTCACCGCCGCCGGGGCCATCGCCGAGCGTGTGGCCTGGCTGGTCGATGCACAGCTCTGAGGCATCCTGGGGCGCGCGGGGCGGTTTGATCCGCTGCGGGATTCGCGTACACTCCCGCGCTCGATGTATGCGGTCGTGCGAACGGGTGGAAAGCAGATCCGCGTGGCCCCCGGCGATGTGGTCGCCGTGGAGAAGCTCGCCGGCCAGCCTGGCGAGCGGGTTGAGCTGGATCAGGTGTTGCTCGTGCTGGGCGAGACGACACGCATCGGAACGCCCTGCGTAGAGGGGGTCCGGGTGCTCGCGACGATCGAGGGCGAGCAGCGGGGACCCAAGCTCCGCATCTTCAAGCACAAGCGGCGCAAGGGCTATCGGCTACGCCGGGGGCATCGCCAGAGCTACACGCGAATCCGCATCGAGTCGATCGAGGGCGCCTAGCATGTCACACAAAAAGGGTCAGGGAAGCACGCGAAACGGGCGCGACAGCCGGGGGCAGCGCCGCGGCGTGAAGATCTTCGCAGGTCAGCCGATCCGGGCCGGGAGCATCCTCGTCCGCCAGCTCGGAACGCCGATCCGTGCGGGGCGCGGTGTCGGCACCGGTCGTGACTACACCCTCTTCGCGCTCAAGGACGGCGTGGTCCGCTACGTCCGCTCGCGCGGCAAGAGCTACGCCACGGTCGAGTAGCGGGGTTTCCGTGCGGGCGGAACGGCCGTGGCTCCCCGCTGCGGTCGAAAGAAGCGCGCGGAGACACGCGATGGACTTCATAGACGAGTGTCGCATTCTCGTGCGCGGAGGAGACGGCGGCCGGGGCTGCCGCTCTTTCCGCCGCGAGAAATTCGTCCCCCGCGGCGGTCCCGACGGCGGAAACGGGGGTGACGGTGGCTCGGTGATCCTCGAGGGCGATCCGGGCCTCGGCACCCTGCTCGACACGCGCCACCGCAAGCACCATCGCGCGCCGCGCGGCCAGCACGGACGCGGGGCCCGAAAGGACGGGCGGGGCGGCCGCGACCTGATCGTACGTCTGCCCCTCGGGACCGTGGTGATCGACGACGCGACCGGAGAGCAGTTGACCGAGGTCCTTCGACCTGGACAGCGCTGGGTCGCGGCCCGCGGCGGACGCGGCGGCCGGGGCAACGCGAGCTTCGCCACGTCGACGGACCGTGCGCCCCAGCGCGTCGAGCCCGGCGAGGTGGGGGAGGAGCGCTGGCTCCGGCTCGAGCTCAAGCTGCTGGCCGACGTGGGCCTGCTCGGCTTCCCGAACGCCGGCAAGTCCACGCTGCTCTCTCGCGTCTCGGCCGCCCGGCCGCGCGTGGCCGACTTTCCGTTCACCACGCTGCGGCCCCAGCTCGGCATGGTCGAGCGGGACGAGCACCGCTTCGTGATCGCCGACATCCCGGGCCTGATCCCGGGAGCGCACGCGGGCGGCGGCTTGGGCGACCGCTTTCTGCGGCACCTCGAGCGCACACGCATCCTCGTGCACCTGATCGACCCGGAGCCGACCCTGCGTGGCGAGCCCGAGCGCAACCCCGAGGCCGACCACGCCGCCCTGCGGCATGAGCTCGCCGCCTATTCCGAGGCGCTGGCTCAGCGACCCGAGGAGATCTGCATGACGAAGGCGGACCTGGTGTCCCGGTCCGACGACCGACAGGCGCTCACGCGTGGCCTGCAACGTCGGGGCATCGAGCCACGCTGGATCTCAGCCGTGACGGGTGAGGGCATCGACGAGCTGCTCACCGCACTCGGACAGGAGCTCGCTCGGGCGTGAGCCGGTCGGACCTGTGCGGCTGCCGCCGCATCGTGATCAAGCTGGGCACGTCCCTGCTCGCACCCCCCGACGGGGGTGTTCACCTGAGACGCTTCGCAGCGCTGGCGGCGGACGTCTCCGCGCTGCTCGAGGAGGGCCGGCAGATCGTGGTCGTCTCCTCGGGTGCGGTGGGTCTCGGCGTACGCAAGCTCGCCTTCGCGAGCCGTCCGGACTCGATTCCCGAGAAGCAGGCCGCCGCCGCGGTGGGGCAGATCGACCTCTGCTGGCGCTACGAGCGCGCCTTTGCCCGCTACGGCCGACGCGTGGGCCAGATCCTGCTCACCCACAGCGGGCTCGCCGACCGCACCCGCTTCTTGAATGCCCGTCGCACGGTGAACACGCTGCTCGAGCACGGCGTCGTCCCGATCATCAACGAGAACGACTCGGTCTCGACCGAGGAGCTGCGCTTTGGCGACAACGATCAGCTCGCGGCCCTGGTGGTCAACATCTGCGAGGCCGATCTGCTCGTGCTGCTGACCCACGTGGACGGTCTGATGGACCGGGAACCGCTCGCGCGGGGGGCGCAGCGGATCTCAGAGCTGCGTCACGTCGACGCGCGCGCACTGTCCCTGGCATCGGCCTCCACCTCGCCCCTGGGCACCGGCGGGATGCGCTCCAAGCTCGAGGCGGCTCGAACCGCTGCGCGCTCGGGCGTGGCGACGGTCATTGCCGACGGGCGAAGACGAGGGCTGCTGCAGCGAATCCTGGCGGGCCACGACGTCGGTACGCGGGTCCATCCTGCCCCGCAGCGGCTGTCCTCGCGAAAGCACTGGATCGCCTACTCGCTCAAGCCTCGTGGCACGCTCACGCTCGACGCCGGCGCGGTCCGCGCCCTGCGGGAGCGCGGCCGGAGCCTGCTGCCGATCGGGGTGCTCGCGGCCGAGGGATCCTTTGCTGTGGGCGATCTGGTCCGCTGCGTTGCCGAGGACGGCCACGAGGTGGCCCGCGGTCTGATCTCTTACGACGCCACCGAGATGGAGGTGATCAAGGGTCATCCCACGTCGTGGATCCCTCGGCTGCTCGGCTACTCCAACGGGGACGAGGTGATCCACCGCAGTGACCTGGTCGTCCTCTGAGCCCGTGTGAGCCCGGGGGGGCTGCTATCCTAGGGGCATGAGCGCACGAGACCTCGTGGACGAGATCGCCCGCCGCGCGCGTGCCGCGGCGGAGCGGACGGCGCAGCTGCCCTCGGACGCCCGCGATGCCGCGCTGAGCCGCGCCGCCAGCCGGATCGAGTCCGAGACCGAAGCGCTGATCCAAGCCAATCGCCGCGATCTGGAGGCGGGCCGGCGCCGGGGCTGGGCTGAACCTCTGCTGGACCGCCTGACGCTCACGCCCGAGCGAATCGCCGCCATGGCGGCGGGGCTGCGGGAGATCGCAGCGCTGCCCGATCCCGTCGGCGAGATCACGCGCATGTGGACGCGGCCGTCGGGCCTGCGCGTCGGCCGCATGCGAATCCCGCTGGGCGTGATCCTGGTCATCTACGAGTCCCGCCCCAACGTGACGGCCGACGTGGCGGGGCTGTGCCTGAAGACCGGCAACGCCACGATCCTGCGCGGCGGGTCGGAGGCCTTTCACTCCAACACGGCGATCGCCACGCTGCTGCGCACGGCCGCACGGGAGAGCGGCGTGCCCGAGGACGCCGTCCAGCTCGTGTCGCGAACGGAGTACGAGGTCGTCGACGGCCTGCTTGAGCGCGAGGACGAGATCGATCTCGTGATCCCGCGCGGGGGGGAGGCTCTGATCCGAAAGGTGGCGGAGCGCTCCCGAATTCCGGTGATCAAGCACTACAAGGGGGTGTGTCATGTATACCTGGATCGGCACGCAGACCCCAAGATGGCTCGCGACATCACGATCAACTCGAAGTGCCAGCGCGTCTCCGTCTGCAACGCCGCGGAGACGCTGCTCGTGCACGAGGCCCTGGCGGGCTCGCTGCTGCCCACGCTTCTGATGGAGCTCGAGGGGCTGGGCGTCGAGATTCGCGGCTGCCCGCGCACGCTCCCGCACTCCGCTGCGGCCGTGCCGGCCCGTGAGGCGGACTGGTCTGAGGAGTTTCTGGCGCCGATCCTGGCGGTCCGCGTGGTCGACTCCATGGACCAGGCCATCGAGCACATCCGCCGCTACGGATCGAACCACACGGAGGCGATCGTTACCGAGGATCTGCGCAGCGCCCGCGAGTTCCTGCGCCGCGTCAACTCGAGCTGCGTCCTGGTGAACGCCAGCACGCGCTTCGCCGACGGCTACCAGCTTGGGCTGGGCGCCGAGGTCGGAATTTCCACCACGAAGATGCACTGGTACGGGCCGATGGGAGCCGAAGGTCTCACGACCCAGAAGTTCATCGTCTTCGGCGACGGTGCCCTCATCGAGTGAGTCTCGGCGTCTTCGGTGGCAGCTTCAATCCGATCCACTTCGCTCATCTGCGCCTGGCCGAGCAGGCCCGGGAGACCCTCGGACTCGAGCGCGTCCTCTTCGTGCCGTCCGCCTCGCCGCCGCACAAGAGCGCGGACCTCGCCCCGGCCCGGCGCAGGCTCGAGATGGTCGCGATCGCGATCGCCACGAACCCCTGCTTCGAGGTTCTCGATCTGGAGCTCGAGCGCGGCGGCCCGAGCTACACCGTGGACACCCTCCGGCTTCTCAGCGAGCGTCATCGGGGTGCGTGCCTGTGGTTCCTGCTGGGGAGCGACTCGCTGGCCGAGCTGGACACCTGGCGTGATCCGGAGGGGATCCTCGAGCTCTGCAGCCTCGCCGTGGCCGGTCGCCCCGGGACGGCCCGTGCACCCCTGGAGAGCCTGCTGCCCGCTTCCTTGGCCAGGCAGTTCCGGCGCACGCCCAGGGGGCTGGAGCACACATCGGGCCAGGAGATCCGGGCCGTGCCGTTCGGGCCTCAGGCGATCTCGGCCAGCGACATCCGCGAGCGTGCCGCGCGCAGCGCATCGCTCCGCTACCTCGTTCCCGACGGCGTGATCGACTACATCGTGAAGCACCGACTCTACGCCCCGAGACAGGAGGAGGCTTGACCTCGAAAGCAAAGGCACTGCGTCTCGCGGAGGCCGCGAGCGCAAAGAAGGGCCTGGACGTACGCATCCTGGACCTGCGCGGCATTCCCGCCTTCACGGATTTCTTCGTGATCGTGACCGGCCGCACCGACCGTCACGTTCTCGCACTCTGCGAGGGCGCACTGGAGAGCATGCGCGAGATCGGCGAGCGGCCGCTCGGCGTCGAAGGAGAGAGCACGGCTCGCTGGGTCCTGATCGATCTGGGCGACGTTCTCGTCCACATCTTCCAGCGGGAAGCTCGCGAGTTCTACGCCCTGGAACGCCTCTGGGGCGAGGCCGAGGCCCTCGATCTTCCACGCGCGGCGGAAGCCTGACGTGGTCTCACCCATCTGCCTGGTCGTCCTCGACGGCTTCGGCCTGGGCCGCGGAGGCGACGACGACGCCACGGCTCGAGCGCGGACGCCCTTCTTCGATCGGGCCCGCCGGCACTATCCGATGGGCCGGATCCAGACCTCGGGAAGCGCGGTCGGGCTGCCCGAAGGGCTGATGGGAAACTCCGAGGTCGGCCACATGACGCTCGGAGCGGGTCGCATCATCGACCAAGACATCGTGCGCATCCAGAAGGCGATCGACGCCGGTGAGCTCGAGACGCGGCCCGCAATGCAAGAGCTGCTCGAGGCCGCACGCCCACGCGGCCGCGTGCATCTGCTGGGGCTGATCTCCGACGGGGGTGTACACAGCTCGCTGAGACACCTGGACGGCATCCTCGCGCAGCTCGAGGCGCACGGTCTGCGTCCCATCCTGCACGCGTTCACGGACGGCCGCGACACGCCACCGCAGAGTGCGCTCCGCTGGATCGCACCCCTCGAGCGGAGGCTCGCCGAGCTCGGCGGCTGCATCGCGACCGTGAGCGGTCGCTACTGGGCCATGGACCGGGATCGGCGCTGGGAGCGCGTCGCACGGGCCTGCGAGGCGATGGTCGAGCGCAAGGGGATCGCCTGCACCAGCGCGGTCGAGGCGGTCGAGAAGGCCTACGCTCGGGAGCAGGGGGACGAGTTCATCGAGCCCTCCGTGGTCGGCGCGCTACCCGCGCTGGAGCCCGGCGACGCGGTGCTGCACTTCTGCTTCCGGGCGGATCGTGCGCGGGAACTCACCAACGCGCTCACCCGCGTACGACCCGAGCAGCTCGGCCCCGAGATCCTGAGGCTCCCCGATCCCCAACCGGGGTGCCTGGCTACGCTCACCGTCTACGACGAGACGTTTGGGCTCCCGGCGCTCTTTGGCCCAGTGGAGATCCGCGCCACGTTGGGTGAGGCGCTGAGCCGGGCCGGCCGACGGCAGCTTCGCATCGCAGAGACCGAGAAGTACGCGCACGTCACCTACTTCTTCAACGGGGGCCGCGAGGAGCCCTTCAGCGGCGAGGAGAGGATCCTGGTCCCCTCACCACGGGACGTCGCCACCTACGATCAAAAGCCGGAGATGAGCGCCGTGGAGGTCACCGATCGTCTTCTGGAAGCGCTCGGTCAGAACGGCTTCGACTTCGTTCTGGTGAACTACGCCAACCCCGACATGGTGGGCCACACCGGCCAGATTCCGGCCAGCACGCGTGCGGTGGAGGTCGTCGATGCCTGCTTGGATCGCCTCTGTCCGACGGTTCTCGCGCTAGGGGGCTCGCTGCTGATCACGGCCGACCACGGGAACATCGAGCAGCTCGTGGACTCCGAGACCGGCCGACTCCACACGGCCCACACGACGAACCCCGTCCCCCTGTTCTGGGTGAGTGAGGACGCCGTCGGCGGCTCGCTCAGCGATGGCGGTCTCGCGGACCTGGCACCGACCCTCTGCTCGCTGCTGGAGCTGCCGGTGCCCCCCGAGATGACCGGGCGGAACCTGCTGAGATGCGAGCGGCCCTCCTCGAGCTGCTAGTCCCGAGCGTCTGTCCCGCCTGCGACGTGCCACGCGGATCGGGCGTACCCCTGCTTTGCAGCCGCTGCCGCCACCGGCTGAGGCCGCTCCACGAGCTCGGTGGGGTGGCCACGGTGCTGGCCTACGAAGGCTGCGGCGCCGAGCTGATTCGACGCTTCAAGTACGCGGGCCGGCGCGACGCGCTGGCGGTCCTGCTGCCCGCGCTCAGCGCGCGTGCGGCGGATCTGAGCCGAGAGCATCGCCTGGACGCCCTGGTGCCGGTGCCGCGGCACGTGAGCCGCGTGCGCGAGCTCGGTGCGGATCCGGTTCACGATCTCGGACGGGCCGTGGCGCGGCGGCTGGGCCTCCCGCTGCTCGGTAGGGCCCTGCGGCGGACGCGAGCGAGCTCACCGCAGACGTCTCTCGCGCCGCTCGAGCGAGCCCGCAACGTGGCGGGAAGCTTCCGGACAGGCCGCTCCCTGGTCGCAGGGCGCCGCGTGCTGCTCCTCGATGACGTCACGACGACCGGGGCGACGCTCCAGGCCGCTCGCCGCGAGCTCCTCGAGCGCGGCGAGGCCCGCGCCGTGGTGCCCCTGGCGGCCGCCGGAACGCAGGTGCTTCCCGATCTGCTGCCGGCTGCGCTATAAAGACCCCGCGGATCTCAGAGGAGCGGACTCCCCATGCCCGACACGGTCAAGCTCACGGTCCCGACGACGCTGAAGCACCAGTCCAATCTCGGCGACGAGGTCGAGGAGATCTCCTTCGAAGCGGGACAGGAGTTCACGGTCCTCAAGGAGTGGAGCGGCTTCTACCTGGTCAAGGACGCCGAGGGACGCCTCTTCAACGTGAAGAAGGAGCTCGTGCAGTAGCGCTGAGCAGCTTCGCCAGCGTCCGGCGCAGACGCTCCGGGTCGATCGGCTTCTTGAAGATCACGCCCTCGAGCCCTTCGAGCCGACTGCGCTTGATCACGTGATCCTTGTCGTAGTAGAAGGCCGTCATCAGAACCATCTGGCTGTCCGGGTGATGCGTGCGAACGTGCTGATAGAGCTCGTAGCCGTCCATGCCCGGCATCACGACGTCCGAGAGCACCACGTCGTAATGCGAGCGGGCCAGACAGGCCACGGCTTCACGGCCGTCCGCAGCGGAGTCGACCTGACAGCCATCGGCCGCGAGGATCTCCACGACCGACTCCCGCAGCGCAAGATCGTCATCGACCACCAGGATACGTCTTCCGGCCAGCGGGTCGTCGCCGGCGCCCAGATCAATCATGCGGGCGTCGCCCACGTAAGCCGTGCTGGCATAGCGCTGGGTTCGCGCCATGTGCGAGAGGCGATCGAGGATCTTCTCGATGCGCTTGATCTCGCGACGCACGGACTCGATGCGTGCGCTCGGATGCTCGCGTTCGAGTAGGGCGAGCTGGTTGGTGATCACGCCGAGCGGATTGTTGATCTCGTGTGAGAGCCCGATGGCCACCTCGCCGAGCACGGCGAGCTGGTCCCGTCGAATGATCTCGCTGAGGTCCTTGGCGAAGCCGATCGTTCCCTGCTCGACGTGCTCCTCGTCGGCGAGGAAACGCGTCGGAAAATTCAGAACCCGTCCCGACCCACCTCGCTTCGGGTCTCGCATGGCGGCCATGACCCGGCGCGCCTCGTCGAGGCTCGGGTAGAGTCGGGCGACCGACTGACCGATGATCTCGCCTCGTGCGTAGCCCAGGTTCTCCTGGGCTCCGTCGTTGTAATAGGCGACCGTGCCGTCGGCATCCGTCGCCACCACGATGTCGGGGGAGGCCTCGATCAGGCGCTCGAGCGAAGCCTTGGAGAGCGGCATCGCTTCGAGTCTATCGCCTCGCGTATTACGCGGAAAGCCGCCCCCGTCTCGAGAGTCGGTCTCCTACATCGGCTCCAGGCGCAGCTTGCCGAGTGCCGCGCGGGGGGTCCGCTTCCAGACCGCCACCGCGAGGTGGTTCTCGCCACGCGGATCGAGCACCCCCCAGGGCAGCAGGAAGCGCCGCTGCGGTCCGCGCTCGGGCCAGTAGCGCCCGATCAGGCAGCCGTTCAGGTACAGGTTGGCCTTGCCGCGCCCGGGATCGAAGCGGAGACCCAGTGAGAGCTGCTTGGGGTCCACGCCCTCGAGCGCAAAGCTCGTCTCGTAGAGCCCGACCCCGTTCGGCTCCCCCTCCCAGCCGTGGGGCAGCACGACTTCCTGGGCGGCGCTGCGCTCCACGCCGGCGAAGGCCACGACGGGACAGATCCCACGCTCGCCGCGGATCAAGCCGCTGCGGTAGCGCCACTGGATCGGGGTCTGTCCCGTGTCGAGCCGGACGATCCCACGCGGATTCCGCGCGTCATCGGTGAAAGCCTCGTGGTGGCCGAGGCTCTCGACCAGAATGACCAGGGCGTTGCGTCCCTCGTTGAGTGGGACCCCGCGCAGGGAGATGTGCCGGACTCTGGCGCCATCCGGCCCGATGCCCGATCGGTTTCGAAACTGGTCTCCAGCGGCCACGAGTCGGCGATTGATCCACACCGCATAGCAGTGGCGAGCATCGAGCAGCAGTCGATCCAGCGGCTGGTGAAAGACACCTCGGTACCAGACGAAGCCGTAGTGCACCCCGAGCGCGTCCATGTGGATGCAGCCGAGCTCGATGTCACGCGGGCGGAGCTCGGTCCAGCTCGAGTCGTCGTAGGCGGGATCGAGCTGCGGGCTCGCACCCGCAAAGCTCCAGCGCTCGAGGCGGGGCAGGGGCGGGGGAAGGCCCGCCTGCGGTGCGCTCCAACGCAGCGGCTCGGGGCTGATTCCCTCGAGCCGGCCCCCTAGCCCGTAGACGCGAATCTGGGTCTCGAGCGGTGCGAGCTGCGCCCGATCGGCCTCGGGCGTGGGCACGGGGCGCGGCGCACGGGAGGGGTTGCGCAGGAAGACGAAGCGTCGCTCCGGCCCCCGGCGGGTCACGAAGTTCTCCGCGCACCACGGCCCCTGCGCTCCCGGGTCCTCGCGGACGCTCCGCACCCAGTCGTCCTCGTGGCGCCCGAGGAACTCGTTCAGACGGCGCACTGCCTCCAGCCCTGCGGCCTCACCGCCCCCCTCGGGCACGGGAGCCCCGCAGTCGTACGAGGAGTACACCGCCGGGCTGCCCATGTAGCCCCAGTTGGTGCCGCCACAGAAGGGGGCGTAGCACCATAGCGTGGCCCCTTCGGCCAGTGCGGCCTTGGTGACCACATCGATCCAATCGGGCTCGAGCCGCTCCCGAACGGATCCGTAGCCGGGGCCGGCCCAGCCGTCCCGGCAACCCGCCTCGAGCTGTGCATAGAAGACGGGCTGCTGACGTGCACGGGACCCGAGCTCCGCTTCGTCACCCCGAAAGCTCTCGAGCACCGCCGGCTGGTCCCTCCAGTCCCCCTCGAGCCAACGCAGGGGAGCCCGGACCAGACCGCCGAGATCGACGTCCATCGGACGGCTGGGCCAGTCGGCGAGGTCCGCGTGGTAGATCGGTACCCGAACGCCGAGGTCCCGGACGGCCCGGTAGAGCGCGTGCATGTAGGCGTCGCTCCGGGGCTCGGGGCAGCGCCTCCGGGACCCGGCGATGCGCCGCAGCCACGGGCCGAGCGCACGGCTCCCCAGCCAGCGAACGGCGAGATCCAAGAGGTCGTGCGGCAGGTTCGAGAGGGGCGCGGGAAGACAGTACTCGTGCTCGATCTGCACCAGGATCAGGCGGGGGTGCTTCGCGAAACGCGGCACGATCTGGGCGAACCACTCCCGGCTCGCCTCGACGAACTCGACCGAGTAGTTGAATCGTCCCTCGCGGCAGCGCGGCGTCAAGCTCGGGCTCCGCAGCAGCCAGCCGGGCATGCCTCCTAGATCGAGGTGACCGTTCACGTAGGGACCGGGCTGTGCGATCAGGTAGAGGCCGAGTTCCTCGATCCAGGCGTGCAGCTCATCGACGTCTCGGACGCCCGTGAAGTCGTACTCCGTCGGTGCCTCGCTGTGGTAGCTCCAGGGGTAACGGACCGCCACGGCATTCAGGCCGGCCGCACGCATGCGCTCGAGACGCTCCCGCCAGAGCTCGGGCGCGGGGATTCGGAAGTAGTCGAGCGTGCCGGCGCGGATGAGCCGGTGCTGGCCATCGATTCGAAGGCCGTGGCGATCCACATCGACCTGCATCGCGTGCTTCCCCCCGTCCGTGGCGCCGCGTCCGGGCGCTCCTAGGCGCGTGCAGCCAGCCAGCGCTCCGCGTCAAGGGCCGCCATGCAACCCGTCCCGGCCGCCGTCACCGCCTGTCGATAGCTCGGGTCCATGACATCGCCGCAGGCGAAGACACCCTCGACATTCGTGCGTGTCGAGCCCGGCTCCACCAGGATGTACCCGGCTGCGTTCTTGCGTAGAGCGTCGCCGAAGAGCGCACTGCTGGGCTCGTGTCCGATGGCGACGAAGAGAGCTCCGACCTCGAGGTCACGGGTCGCGCCGGTCTTGACGTTCTGGAGACGCACTCCTGTGACCTCCTCCCCACCGAGCACCTCCTCCACGACGCTGTCCCAGATGAGCTCGATCTTCTCGTTGCGAAGAGCCCTCTCCTGCATGATGCGGCTGGCGCGCAGGCGGTCGCGCCGATGAACCAGGTAGACGATGCTTGCGAAGCGCGTCAGGAAGAGTGCCTCCTCCAGGGCGGTGTCGCCTCCACCCACGACCGCCATCGCCTTGCCACGGAACAGCGCTCCGTCGCACGTGGCACACGCGGAAACGCCCCGGTTCATCAGCCGCTTCTCTGAGGGGAGACCCAGCCAGCGGGCGCTGGCTCCCGTTGCGATGATCAGGGCGTCCGCCGTGAATCGCTCCTCGTCGGTCTCGATCCGGAACGGATGCACGTCGAGATCGACGCGCGTGGCATCGTGCTTGATCACCCGTGCACCGAAGCGCTCACACTGCTTCTGCATTCGCTCCATCAGCTCTGGGCCGGAGATCCCGTCGGGAAACCCCGGATAGTTCTCCACATCGGTCGTGAGCATGAGCTGGCCGCCGTAGGCCATTCCCGCAACGAGGACGGGCTCGAGCTCCGCGCGGGCCGCATAGATGCCCGCGGTGTAGCCCGCCGGACCGCTCCCGATGATGCACAGCGCCGTGTGCCCGCTCGCGGTGTGGGGAGCCGGCTGCCGCCCCAGCAGCGCATCGAGCTCACCCGCGTGCTCCAGGGCGAAGAGGTCGTCTGCGCCCCCGACGTGTCGATCACCGATCCAGATCTGTGGCACCGTCTGGCGGCCACCCCGCTGGATCATCTCTTCGCGGCGCGCGGGCTCCGCCTCGATGTCGAGCTCTTCCCAGCTTACACCCTTCTCCTGCAACAGCGCCTTGGCCTGGTCGCAGAAGGGGCAGTCAGGCTTCGTGTAGATCAGGATCCTGGGCATGGGCGAGGAGGGTAGCCGACCTCGACGGCTCGCTGCAAAGAACCGTGCGCCCAGGGCCTAGGCCGAGCGAATCTCGCGGACCTCGTACTGACGCGTTCCCGCGGGCACGCGGACGACGACCTCGTCGTCGACCTCCTTCCCGATCAGCGCCCGACCGACGGGGCTCTTGATCGAGAGCAGCCCCTGGCCGACATCGGCCTCGTCCTCACCGACGAGCGTGTAGACGACCTCGTCGCCCGACTCGAGGTCCTCGAGCACCACCGTCGTGCCGAAACGCACGCGGTCCGGCGACCCCTCGCTCGGGCGGACGACCTCGGCCCTGGCGAGCTTGTCTTCGAGCTCGTGGATCCGCGCCTCGATCTGGGCCTGGCGTTCCTTGGCCGCGTCGTACTCGGCATTCTCGGAGAGGTCTCCGTGCTCGCGGGCCACGCGGATAGCCTCGACGATCGCGGGGCGCGCCCGAGTCTTCAGCTTCCGCAGCTCCTGCTGAAGAAGCTCGTGGCCGCGGGGGGTCATGGGAACACGGTGGCTCATGATGGGCTCCGTCGCGCGAACTTTAGAAACGGCCCCCCAGCGTGTCAACGCGCTGCGATGGCGTCGATCTCGAGGCGCGCCTCCAGGGGCAGGGCCACCACCTGGACCGTGGAGCGCGCGGGACGGGCTCCGCCGAGGGTCTGCTCGTAGAGCGTGTTGAAGCGAGCGAACTCCCGCAGATCCGTCATGTAGACCGTCACACGCAGCACACGCCCCCAGTCGCTTCCGCCGGCGCGCAGCACCGCTTCGAGATTGCGGAGCACCTGCCGCGCCTGGTCCTCGATGGTCTCTCCCGCCAGCCTTCCCGTCGTCGGGTCGACGGGGATTTGACCTGAAACGAAGAGCAGGCCACCCTCCGCCAGGGCCTGCGAGTAGGGACCCAGGGGGACGGGGGCCTCCGTCGTGTGAATCGGTTCCATCGGAGCTCCTCGCCGCAACCTGCGGGCCCGGCTCTCAATCCAGTCCCGTCAGACTCGTAAGTCGTGTAAGGAGAACCGATTGTATCTCAAGTCTACCCGACGGCCCTCGACGCGACGGACGCGGGTCGCGCTGGTGGCCGCCCTCATCGTCTCCCTTGCGGCGTGCCGTCCCGACTCCGAGGGACCGCCGGTGGGCGGATCCTCAGCCCCCGGGGAGATCCCCGCGCTGGGCTTCGCCGGGGTGGATCTCGTCTACGCTCTGCGCCGGGTCGCGGCCGAGGCGCAGGTCCTGCTCGCGCTCGACGAGGTCGACGCGGGACCGCTCGTCCCCGACCTCGCACGCTACCGCGTGGACGTCGATCTGCCCGCGGGCCCGGTCAGCCGCGCGCTCGACACCCTCCGGGAAGCCACCGGGGCCTTCGATTACCGCATCCACGGGAACGTGCTTTACGTGCGCAGCGTGCTTGCGGTCGACGCGGTCACAGCCCTCGACGTCGGGGGTCTCGCTGCCACACATCTCAACGTCGATTTCGTGGAGCTGGTGCGCTGGATCATGCACGTGCGCCCCGGCAGCTTCCTCAACGCGAACAAGACCCGCGGGGAGCCGGTCTATCGCAAGGTCGAGCTCGAGGTGGCTGAAGGCAGCGCGATCCTGGACCTGCTGATCCAGTACGCAGCCAAGGTGGAACGGGGCTGGAGGATGAAACGAGCCGGTCAACGTGTGACCGACGCCCAGGGCCGGCCCGGCATCGTGGCGAGCTCGTTGAGCCTCTGGTCTGCGCTGAAGCAGCCCGATCCACTGCCACGCTACCGGATGAACACCTCGACCCTCGGCGCGCTCGCGAGCATTCAGGATCGCACGGGCACGGCGATCTGCATCAAGGACCGCAGCGTCACCGGGACGATCCAGCCTTCGCTCGACTACCGCAAGAAGCTCGATCCCGGACTGGATTTCGAGGAGAGCCTACGGCTGCTCGCCAAGCCCCCACCCACGAGCAGCCTCGCGGACTTCAGCTGGGAGCGACGGGACCGCGTGGTCCTGCTGACGTCTCAGTTCTACGAGTACTACCTTCCGGGGCGGGATCTGTTGCGTTCCGAGCTCCAGGGCGGGGCCTTCGAAGGGACCCTGGCAGAGCTGGCCCGCTGGCTGAACGAGAGCCGGAAGGGGTCGGTGCGCAAGGTGCTGATGGGCGGAGAGATCCTTCGCGACGCTCCGCGGGCTCGAATCGAGGTTCCGGAAGGCGCGAGCGTCGAGGAAGCCCTGCTGGCCTTCGCGCACGCGAGCGGTGACGGCTGGGTGATTGTGATCGTGGACGCGTTCACGCCCGAGGCATCCGCGCAGAAGATTCCACCGGGGGACTGGCGCGGCGCCTACCTGACGCGCCTGCAGCCGTGGATGGCGGAGATCCGGCCCCCTGGGGTGGCGGACGAGCCCGAGAGACCCCCTACCGGAGCCGCTCCTCCAGCAGGCGGATGATGTATCCGATGATCAGCAGGTTGGGCAGGCGGCGGCGCAGCTCAGCACCCTGCTCGTCGGGAGACACACACTCGTTCGCGAACTCCTGGGCGTAGCTCGCAAAGAACTCCAGCAGCTCGACGTTCACGTTCTTGGCCAGCATGGTGTTGATGGAGGTCGCGTCCAGATCGCGCCAGAGATCGGTGAACTCGACCGCGAGCTCGAGTCTCGTCATATGCCCTCCCGTCGGCCCAGCTCGGGGCTCGAGCCCTTGGATCGGGCGATCATGCCAGCCCGCTCGGTCCCGCGTCAACGCGAATCACGAGCTCTCCAGAGAACTGAGTCGTATTCAGCGGACGCGGATGCGCATGCAGGCGGAAGCCGATGCGCAGATGAGCTCGCTAGCCGACGAGAAACCTGCCAGATCTCAGCCGCCACGCTCAGTGCGTCCGTGCGGGCTCCGCAGCGCGTGGCAGGGGTGGGCCCCGCCAATCGATCTCGAGACCTTCGCCCCCACCGGGTACGAGTCCGGCCTCGTCGAGCACCTCCTCGGTCGCGAAGACCGGTGTACCGGTGCGAACGGCCACTGCGATGGCATCGCTCGGCCGCGAGTCGACGCCGACGCGGCGTCCATCGATCTCGACCTCGAGCACCGCATAGAATGTTCCATCGCGCAGCTCCGTGATCAGCACGCGCGAGACGACCGCGTCGATTCCCAGCACAAGGTTGCGGATCAGGTCGTGCGAGTTGGGGCGCGGGGAGACGATCTTCTCCAGGGCCAGCGCGATCGAGCGGGCTTCATTGACCCCGATCCAGATCGGAAGCTGACGGTGTGCCCCTTTCTCCTCCTGGAGAAGGATCACCGGCGAGGAAGTGCGTGGATCAAGGCGAACACCGGTGACCCGCATCGCCCGGGCCGTGGGCTCGGGACCGGCAGGAGAGCTGCAGGCGATCAGGACGAGTGCGGCGGCGAGCGCGGTGAGGGCGGAGAGGGGGTTCCGTGATCTCATCACATTTCTCCGATGACGTCAGGGTAGCACGGGCTGGGCGGCACCTGCATGGAGCGTTAAGCTCGCAAGCGTGGCGGCTTCCGATCCGATCCGAGCCCTCGTGATCGGCGCGATCACACGCGATCGCATCTTTGTGCAGGGCAGAGCCCTGGGGGAATCCCCGGGGGGTGTCGTCCATCACGCAGGCCTGACGCTCGTCGCGCTCGGCGCTCGCGTCCGTGTGCTCACGCGCGTGCACGCCGACGATGACGAGGAGCTTCTGAGCCCGCTGCGCGAGGCGGGGGCCGAGGTGCGCGCGCTTCCCAGTCGGGCCACGACCACGTACCGGAACGACTACTCCAAGACCCCGACCCGTCACGAGCTCGAGGCCGTGTCCGATCCCATCGAGGCGGGCGATGTGCCCGAAGACTGGCGACGCTGCGAGCTGATCCAGCTCGGTCCGCTGCACCGTCGTGACATCCAACCCGAGGCGGCGGAGGCGGTCCAGGGTCTCAGGGGCCTCGATGTGCAGGGCTTCTTTCGCGAGAGGGAGCCGCTCGAGGCCGTCGCGCTCACACGTTTCCTCGCGTGCGCGGACGTCGTGCAGGCCAGCTCTGAGGACCTGCCCCGGCTGACACACGGAGAGGCGCCCGGGCCCTTCGCGTATCGGCATGCCATCCAGGAGCTCCTCATCACGCAGGGTGCGCGGGGCGCGGAGCTCTGGACGAGCTCCGGCGTCGCACGCGTTCCCGTGCGACGCATCGACCTCGAAGGCACCACCAGTGGGGAGGCGCTCATCGGTGCGGGAGACGGATTTCTGGCGAGCTACCTCTACGCCCGGGCCTGCGGGTGTACACCGGAGCCGGCCGCCCACCGGGCCGCCGAGCTCGCCGTATCGCGCATCGAGCAGAAGCTCCCACGCGACGAGGCCCATCCGTGAGCTTGCGTGCGCGACTCCTACCACTGGCCGCCAGCGCCCTCGTCGGCTGCATCCCGATGGCGTTCGGCATCTCGGTCACGGGACCCCCCCCTGCACCACCTGAGCCCCCGGTACCGCTCGCCTTCGAGGGAGAAGCGGCCCCCGAGCTGACCCCCACGGGCGTACCCGAGCTCTTCGCCGCACGCTCGGTGGATCCCCACCTCTACTACCTACGCAGCCGTGAACGCTGGTACCGCTGGGCGTTCCATCGCTGGTACGAGGCGTTCAGCTGGGACGGGAACTGGTTCCCGATCGAGCGAGCTCCCCGGGAGCTTCTGGTGGTCACGCCGGAGCGCGGGGAGAAACGCCGGGGCGCTCCGCCGCCTCCGTGAGCTCGATCATGCGCTCGAGGGCCCGCCGCGCGTCACCGGCGAGCTCTTGACGCGCCGCCGGATCGACTCGCTCGCGCCATCCGGAGATCTCGTCGACCTGATCACCCGGCAGCACTCGATTCGCCTGCGGCGGACAGCCCCGTCGGAGCAGATCGATCATCGCCACGAGATGGGGTGGATCGTTCCGGGACATCGTCGCGCAGCCGCACTCCCGACCGTCGGCTCCGGGAACATCGGCCAGGTGCACCACTGCGATCCCTCGTCGTCCAGCCTGCTCGCGGAGGTTTCGTACGAAGTGTCCCTCGGTGCCGACCGCGAAACGGCTGCCCGGGGTCGCCTCCATGACGTGGCCCCAGAGAAAGCTCGTCGATCCCGAGGCATCGGCCACCTCGACGACCGGCTGCGGGCACTCGGGATGCACCACGACGCGGTGGCCATGCTCCCGCCAGTAGGCGACGTGCTCGGGTGTAAAGACCGTGTGCACGCCGCAGAAGGAGCCCCAGAGCACGAGCTCGGCGCGCTCCAGCCGCTCCCGCTCAGACGTGGGGAGCTCAGAGGGCTCCAGCTCCGCCCCGTCGTGCGCCCCCGGCCAGAGGGCAATTCGATCCCGCGGAATCCCGACCTGCGCCGCGACGTTCCGTCCCAGGTGCTCATCGGGAACGAAGAGGATGCGACGGCCGGCCGCACGCGCCCAGCTCAGGATCGCTGACGCGTTGGAGCTGGTGCAGACCGCGCCGCCGGTGCGGCCGGCCAGCGCCTTGAGGCGTCCCGACGTGTTCATATAGGCTACGACCAGCAGATCCTCACCGAGCCAGGTACGCAGCCGCTCGTAGGCAGGCGCCACCATGAACTCCTTGGCCATCATCTCCATCGTGCAGCCGGACTTGGGGTTCGTGATGTAGACCGACTGATCCGGGGCCGCGAGCAGAGCGATGGCCTCCGCCATGAAGTGGACGGCCGACTCCACGAAGATCCGCTTCTCCGGGTGCAGCACGGCCTGACGAGCGAGCTGGTAGGAGTCCGCGATGTGCCCCCCGTAGCGCTCAACGAGCTTCACGATTTCACCACCCATGTAGTAGTGCGCGAGCAGCATGAGATCCTCGCCCAGCTCACGGATGGCGGGCTCGAGGTAGCGATCCATCCAGGGGAGCACGGTCTCGGGCTTGCGGTCGGGCAGGGCCAGGTACTCCTCGGCGTAGGGCTTGAACTCCTCCTGATACCAGTCGAGAGGGAGGTCCGTCTGGCAGATCGGCACATCCGGTGTGAGCACGATGCCGCTGGAATGCAGCGACCGATCGAGGCCGCCGCGCCGGCCGTCAGCGACCGAACTCAACGTGCCCCGCTGCGGAGCCTCGTCGCGCACGTCAGATCAGCCCCGGCTTGGTCAAGGAGCGCCGGTCGAAGGGTGGCCGCTTGTCCAGCGGATCGGAACGCACGGGACAGTCGGGCATCGCGCAGGACCGGCACTGGATCGGCTCACAGGGATCGAGATGAACGACCACGTCACCGCCCTCGCCCACGAACGCGCGCAGGGAGCGCTCGAGCGAGTCGCCGAGGCGGTGGGCCACCTCCATCGTGAGGTAGCGCGGCACCGTGAGATGCAGGTCGAGGTGGTGGCTGGGACCGGAGCGCCGGGCACGGAGCTGGTGGATCTCGATCCACTCCGACGGACGACGCGCCTCGAGGTGCTCAGCGATGCGCGTGATCAGGTCGAAGTCCGCCTCATCCAGCAGACCCGTGATCGCCTGGCGCAGGACGTGCCAGCCGGTGCGCAGGATGTTGGCCGCCACGAGCAGCGCCACGATGGGGTCGAGCAGCGCGAAGCCCGTGAGCTTGACGATGAGCAGGGCCGCAAGGGCACCCGCCGTGGTGATCACGTCGGTGAGAATGTGCGTGCCGTCCGCACGAATCGCCTCGGACCGCGCGCGCTGCCCCACGCGCAGCAAATAGAGCGCCAGCGCCAGATTGCCGAGACCCGCGAGGCCCGAAACGATCAGCCCCGTGCCGAGCTCGTGCAGCTGAGGGCCCGTCACGATGTGCCCGATCGACTCGGCCACGATCACCGTGGCCGCGAGCGCGATCAGCGCGCCCTCGATGGCCGCCGAGAGGGTCTCGGCCCGCCCATGACCGTACGGGTGATCCGCGTCGGCTGGCCGTGCGGCCACCGCCACGCTGTAGGTTGCCATCGCGGCCGCGATCACGTTCACGATGGACTCGGCGGCGTCGGCCAGCAGCACACTCGAGCCGGTGACGTACCAGGCCGCGAACTTGAGGCCGAGGATCACCACACCGCCCGCGACCGAGAGCATCCCGGCCCGCACGGCCAGCGGATACGACCGCAGTGGCCCGCCCCCGCGACTCGCTCCAAGCTCCCGCATGCCACGATCCTAGCGCAGACGAGTCCCGGCACGAGGACCCGTGCGTGTGAGACGGAGCGGCCCCGCAGCCGCCCGCTTGCCCCTCCAACCGCCGGGACCTACCCTGGCCCGCTCGGGCGGGGCGTAGCGCAGCCTGGTAGCGCGCTTGCTTCGGGAGCAAGAAGTCGCCGGTTCGAATCCGGCCGCCCCGACCATTCCAACGCAACAAGACGTTGCACCCGCGATCCTGCCATCGTGCGCTGATCGTACCTTCGCCCCCCGGGCCGGGTCGGGTGATACGATACGGCGCGCGATCACTCCAGCGAGGAGGCGAAGTGGCCGTCCGCGCCATCGACCCCTGGGTCAACGTGAGCATGGGAGACTCCGTCCCACCGCAGTGGCTGGTCCGGGTGAAGGACGACTACTTCAAGGGCGGCGCGGAGTTCCTCCGAAACATCGAGGTGGACGAGCTGATCGAGCAGATGGACCATTGCGGCCTGCACAAGGCCGTCCTCAGCATCGAGGTGCGCGAGCCGTCCGCCCGCGTGCTCGCCTTCGCCGAGAAGTACCCGGACCGCTTCGGCCTCGCGGCCACGCTTCGACCCACGGGGAGGATGGATGAGGTCTGGAAGCTCGAGGAGCTCGTCGCCGCGCATCCGGTGGTCATGGCCCGTGTCGTACCATTCCAGGTGGACCGTCCCCCTTCGGATCCCATCTACTATCCGTTGTACGTCAAGTGCATCGAGCTCGATCTGCCCGTGTCGATCAACACGGGGATTCCCGGCCCGCCGGTTCCCGGCGAGTGCCAGAACCCCATGCACCTCGATCGCGTCTGCCTCCAGCTCCCCGAGCTACGGATCTGCATGGCTCACGGTGCGGATCCGTGGTGGGACGTGGCGATTCGGCTAATGCTCAAGTACCGCAACCTCTACCTGATGACCTCGGCCTACGCGCCGAAGTACCTGCCCGCCGAGCTGCTGCACTTCATGAACACGCGCGGCTCGGACAAGGTGATCTTCGCCTCGGACCATCCCGTGCTCTCGTTCGAGCGCTGCCTGGCCGAGGCCCAGCAGCTCGATCTGCGTCCGGGCGTTCTCGATCGCTACCTGTACGAGAACGCCGAGCAGCTCTTCTTCGGCGCGCGCAGCCCGCGCGTCGGCCCGCGCTGAGGGGCGCCGAGGCGTTGCGGGCCCTGGAGATCCGCTCCTTGAAGCGATACGAGCTCTGGGGCCCGCTGACGCTCGTCGTGGTCGCGCTCGCGGTCTCCGCCATCGCGCCGGCCGATCGTCTCACCTGGTTCCTCGAGGTCCTGCCCGTGCTGGTCGGCCTCCCCCTGCTGATCGCGACCGCTGCGGAGGCTCCGCTCACGCCTCTGCTCTACCAGCTGCTGGCGCTGCACGCCCTGATCCTGATCCTGGGCGGTGCCTACAGCTACGCCCAGGTTCCGCTCGGCTTCTGGCTACAGGACCTGTTCCACCTCGCGCGAAACCCGTACGATCGAATCGGCCACTTCGCCCAGGGCTTCATCCCCGCCCTGCTGGCGCGCGAGATCTTGCTGCGAGCCACGCCGCTGCGCCGAGGCGGCTGGCTCTTCTTCCTCGTGCTCTGCGTCTGCCTGGCCTTCAGCGCCTTCTACGAGCTGATCGAGTGGTGGACGGCCGTCGCACTCGATGAAGCGGGGGAGTCGTTCCTCGGCACACAGGGCGACGTCTGGGACACCCAGTGGGACATGCTCCTGGCGCTCCTCGGCGCGGCGTGTGCACAGCTCCTCCTGTCGGGTGTCCACGACCGGCAGCTCCGGGCGGTCGCCTGGCGCCCGGTCGCGGCGTCAGAGCGATGGATCTGAGCGCGATGCGCTGGAGAAGCGAGTGGGACGGACGACCGCTCTGGATGAACGGGCTGCTGCTGTTCTGCCTCTACATGGCGCTCGTCTACGCACCCTTCGATCTCTTCTGGAAGCCGCTCGCCGAGGATCAGGAGGTCTGGCTCGGCTTCGCGCTGCACGGCTGGGCCGCCAAGCTGACGGCCCCCCTGCACTGGGCGATCTACGCAGCGGGCGCCTACGGCTTCTGGGCGATGCGGAGCTGGATGTGGCCCTGGGCTGGCATCTACGTGGTCCAGATCGCCGTTGGAATGCTCGTCTGGAACCTGCGCGATCCGCGTGGCCTCGGTCTCCCGGGTGGCCTCGCCTCACTGGCCCTGTTCGGCATTCCAGCCGTGGCGCTGCTGCGTCCATCGACGCGAAAGCTCTTCGCGCGAGGCCGGCGCGCAAGCTGAGAGGGGAAACGCGGCCCGGAGTCCTCAGCCCTTTCCAGCCGCTCGCCGACGGCTGGGCGGGGACAGGCGGCTGTGCAGCGCCTCGCGCAGCGCGGGAGAGACCGTTCCGAGGATGACGAAGCGAGCCACATCCTCGCTCTCGTTGCGCCAGGAGTGCGGGGCCGACGCCTTGAAGTGGAGCACGTCTCCCGCGCGCAGCACGTACTCCTCGTCCCCCACATGGAAGGTGACCTCTCCCTGCTCGCCGAGCGCGAGCTCTTCGCCCTGGTACTCGATCCGGTCCCGGCCGCTCCCGTAGCCCGGCTGGAGCGTGATCCGCCACATCTCGACCTCCGGATCGAAGAGATCGCCCGAGAGCCTCTCCACCGTCATGCGTCGCCTGCTTCCGACCGGATGGCGCTGCTCGGAGGAGAGATGGACGACGCTCGCCTGCGGTGGTGCGTCGCTCACGAGCTCGCTGGCGCTGCGCTCGAGCCCCCGCGCGATCTTGAGGAGCACCGCGACGCTGGGGACCATCTGATGCGACTCCACCTTCTGGATCGTGCTCGTGGCCACGCCGCTGCGATCGGCGAGATCCTGAAGGGTCAGACCCGCTTCCTCGCGCCAGCGTCGCACACGCTCGGCGAAGCGTACGAGCTCGCCGTCGACGGGGACCAAGCGCCGTCGGACGCTCACGGGGCGGGCTCCGGTCTCACGATGCGGTAGCTCACGGTTCCTCGCGCGACGAGGCCGGCCTGCGCGTCCGCGATCTCCACCTCGGAGAAGAGCATCTCGCGATCCCGGTGTCGCACGTGGGCGTACGCCACGAGATCCCCTCGCGGCAGCGGCGCCAGCACGCCGGTCTGGATTCCCGGCGTCGACGCCTTGAAGCGACCGGGACCGGTCTCGGCCCACGCAGCCATGGCGCCCGTCGTATCGAGCAGGCCGAGCAGGGCCCCCTCATGGACGCCGCCCGAGGCATCCGCGTTCTCGTCGCGCCAGGGCATCACGATGCGCGCGCGTCCACCCGCCATGTGCTCCGTCACGAGGCCCAGCCTGGCGTGGAACGGAACGCGCGAGACGAAGGCACCCATCGGGCCGAGGTCGGCAGCGCCTTCGTCCCCCCGGACGGCGGGCCGCTTCGGTTCCGCTGCGGCGAAGCGGCCGCGCACGATCAGCAGCCCCCGGGCCACGGGCTTGCGCTGCTCGGTCTCGACGCTGACCTCGACGTGGGCCAGCTCCTTTCCGCGCCGCAGCAGTCTCGCCTCGGCCCGGATCGCCTCGCCGAGCGCCGCGGACAGGTACCCCACCTGGATCGCGGCGGTGTGCCAGGGCCCGCTTCCCTCGCCGAGCGACGCGCGTGCCACCGCGTGCGCGCCGGTCACAATCAGCGAGGCTGCCACACCACCGTGCAGAGCCTTGTCTCCGTTGGAGTTCTCGTCCCGGTAGGGCAAGGCGAGCCGCGCCCGCTCGGGCTCGAGGCTCAGCAGGCTCACGCCGAGCGCACGCGTGTAGGCGGACTGCAACACCCAGGTGCGGACCGCCTCCAAAGCGCTCACGCGCTACGCCCGCTCACCGGCACGCCGCGCCAGACGGCGGGGACCGGGCAGCGTTAGCCGATCGAAGATCCGCATTTCCGATAGTATGACACGCGAGACCCGCAGCAGAGCCCTGGGGTCGCACGCACGGGAGGCGCGCTGCAGGATCGACCCACCGCCAAGGAGCTGCTCGAGGCGGTCGCACGGCTGCTCGAGGGAGAGCTGCTGGAGGCCACGGAGGGCCCGCTGCGCCACCGTGTGCGCGTGGCCGCGAGCCTCTGCCGAATCGTGCAGCGTGAGCTCGTGCTCGGGCCGACCCAGAGCCGGCGGGTCGCGGAGCGGCTCGCGGCGCTGCTCGGGGAGGCGAACGTCGAGGCCGAGGCGAGCGAGCTCGCCGCGCGAGTGCGCGAACGGCTTCGGGCTGGGGACGACGCGGAGTTCGAAGCGACGGCACACGGAGTGCTGCTCGAGCTCGTGCGCGGAAAGCTGGCCGTCGCCAAGCCTGGCTACGACGCGTACGGCTACGAGCGCGAGCTGGAAGAGTGAGGGATGCCGACGAGATCGCCCGGGGCCTGGCGGCCTACCTGAGCGATTGCTGGGAGAGGCGCGTCGAGGTGGGGGGGCTGCGAGCGAGCTCGGCGGGGGCGCGACGACGCAACCTGCTCTTCGAGGCACGAGACGCGACGGGCTGCGCGTCCCTCGTCATCACGCTCGTCCCACCCGAATCGATGCCGGTGCTCGACGTCTCGCTCGAGGCCGCAGTGCTCGACCTCGCGCGCGTGTCGGGTGTCCCGGTCCCCCAGGTCCACGGGGTCTGCCGGGACTCCGGCTGGGTCGGGGCGCCCTTCTTCCTGACCGCCAAGATCGAAGGCGAGACCGTGCCGCGCCGTGTGCTTCGACTCGTGGCCGCCGATCCGGCGCTCGGATCGCGACTGGCCGCGCAGTGCGGGGAGTCACTCGCGCGCCTGCACGCGACCGATGTAGGCCGCGCGCCGGACGATCTACCGAGGCCGGATCCCACCTCCCCGGCCGAGCACGCGCTGGAGGCCGTAGACCGCCTGCTTGCCTCGCTCCCGCAGCCCTCCCCCGTCTTCGCCCTCGGCCTGCGCTGGCTCGCGCGCCATCGGCCGCCCACTCCCGAGCGGCTCGCCCTGCTCCACGGTGACCTCCGCAACGGGAACCTTGTGGTGGAAAAGGACGGGCTGGTCGGCGTGCTCGACTGGGAGCTCAGCCACGTCGGCGACCCGATGGAGGACCCGGCCTGGACCTGCGTGCGCATGTGGCGCTTCGGGAATGATGATCTCGAGGTGGGCGGCTTCGGCGATCGGCGCGGGCTCCGCGCGGCATACGAGGCGGCGGGGGGCGTCTGGAATTCGGATCGCTTCCACTGGTGGAAGGTTCTGGGCACGCTGCGCTGGGGCATCGGGCTTGCGCTTCAGGCCGAGGCCTACCTGCGCGGGACGACGCCGTCGATCGTGATGGCGGCCAGCGGCCGGCGCGTCGCGGAGCTCGAGTACGACTTGCTCCGGTTGATCGAGCCGGCTCGTTCCCGCGCGCGGGGATCAGATCTGGCGTAGCAGCTCGGAGAGGCCGTATCCCACGCGCTCGCCGAGCTGCCAGCGCGTCAGGCCCTCACCGATGTGTGTCGTGCGCCCGGCCCGACGGTTGCGCAAGGGCAGGAACCCTTGGACCTCCCCCCGGACTTCGAAGGGCTCGCCATCGGGAGTCTCGAAGCACACCTTCAGGCTCCGGTGGTAGAGGCCGTTCTCCTCGTACTCCACGTCGATCGCAACACCCTGGAGGGGATCTAGGCGGTCGCCCCGAACGAGCACACCGCCCCGTCGCTCCTCCCTCCCTTCCCGTCGGATCACCGAGACCATGGCGCCAAGATCCCGCCCGAAGCTCAGGGTGAGCCACTCGTAGCCATCGATGGCCTGCCAGGAACGGGGGCCCCAGGAGTGATCGCGCAGCCCGTAGCCGCGGATCGTGTGCCGCTCGTCTCCGATGTCGAGATGGCCCGACACGCTCATATGTTGCTCGTAATGCGCGCGAGCAAACTGCTGCTCCGCCGGCCGGTCCGCTTCGGGGCGGCTTTCAGAATGGCCGTACAGGGGACCGACGGCCTCGTGCGCGAGATCGAGTTCGATCTCGCGCCGTGGGCTCTCCTTGAAGGCGCGCCCCGGGTCGGCCATTCGGCGCGGGTCCGAGAGCTCGATCACGCTTCCGCGGTACTCGCTGCGAAGCCGCTGCGTGGGCTCCTGGACCTCGAAGCGGAGTCCGCCGGCGTCGAAGCGCTCGTTGTCCTCGATCGCGAGGCGATCGAAGGCGAAGAGAACGCGGCCGTCCGGCAGGTAAATCGCGACCGTCATCTCGGCGCGACCCTCGTTGGCGCGATTGCCGAGGCGCAGAAACCCGCCGATCGAGCGCTCCGCGTCGAAGAAGTTGAAGTACATGCTCTCGTTGAAGTTCGGCTCCGGCCCGAGCGGATGCGTGTAGTCGTCCTCGGGCACGAGGTTGCCGACGATCCTGGCCATGCCCCGATCCTCCCCCCTCCTTGTACCACGACTGCGGGACCCGCGTCGCTGCGCGCCGCGGGGATGGCCCAGCAGCGCTCAGGGGGCGGCGCGGTTTCCGTAGCGGTCGTAGGACACGACCTCGAGAACGGGCCTGCGCGTCGTCGGGCCGTAGCGACCGCGGGGCCAGCCGAGCGGGACGACCGCACAGGGCGTGACGTTCCACGGCAGGCCCAGGATGCGTCGCACGGAGAGGTGGCTCCAGAGCGGCAGCGTGATCAGCGCCGCCCCGAGGTTCACGGCACGCGCGGCGAGCAGCAGGTTCTGGACGGCGGGGTAGATGGCCCCGTAGTAGCTGGTGACGAAGGCCGGCGGGAAAGGCAGGCGCAGACCCTTCAGGCAGGCGACCACGAGCACGGGAATCTCCTCGAAGTGGTCTGCCTGCCACTGCACGGCGTCGATGATCTTCTGGCGTTTGGGATCGTTCCGCGCCACGCGTCTTCCGATCGCGCCGTAGATGCGCCACGCTTGGCGGTTGCGGCGGGCGAGCCGAGCCTTTACGGCGGGGTCCCGAACCACGACGAACTCCCAGTTCTGGGCGTTTCCACCGGTCGGAGCCTTCAGCGCGAGCTCGATGAGCCGCAGCACCAGCGCATCGTCCACCGGATCCGGGCGCAGACGACGGATCGCGCGCTGCGTCTCCATCGCCGCTTCGAGCGGCATGCCGAAGTCATAGGGTTCACCCATCCCGTCACTCCCCCTCCGCACCTCGGATCACGCCGCCGCGCCAAAGAGCATCCGCACCACCAGCCGGTGGAGTCCGAAGGCCATGCCGAGACAGACGAACCCGAGCGCATACGTCAGCCAGAACCCCCATCCCAGTCTCTCCGCGAGGAGGAAGGGCAGAAAGAAGGAGAGCGTCAGGGGCACCGCCACCAGGATGCTCTTGGCGAGCAGAGCCGTTTGCGAAAAGCTGCCGTGCTCGAGGTAGGACATCGGCAGCACGAGCGCCGTCGAGATGGGCAAGGCCACGAGGAACCCGGCCAGCACCGGTGCGCGCCCCGAGAGCCACGAGGCGAAGGCGATGAGGCATCCCGAGATGATGGCCTTGAGCGCAAGCTCCACGAACTCTCCTCCTCGATCGCCTCGCAGGAGGCCCGATACGTTCCGGGCCGTGTGCCCCACCCGCACGGACCGTGCGCCCGTACCGTCCCGCCCAGATCCCGCACTCTAGCATCGAAGCCACGATCTGCATCGTGCCGTGTGCTCGTGCCGAGGTCGCGCCGGACTGGAGCGCCAAGAGAGCGAGCCCACGCGGATCGACTTAACGGGCGACCGGCACCTCGGCCGACCGCACGCTCGGCGGGCTCACGTTCCAGGGCTCGGACGTGATCGAGTACGATCCCGCCACACAGCAGGCGACCCTGCGGATCGAAGGACAGGACCTCTTCACGGCTCCGCCCCCGAACACGACCCCCAAGACCGTCAACATCGACGCGATCTCGCTCGATCCCGCGGCCTGTGGCGGTCGTAGGGCAAGCGTGGGGACTCTGGGCGAAAACGTAGGACGCTACGCCCTCGCGCTCTTTCGGCCCCAGCTCCAGCGGCGAATGAAAGCCAGCCCGAGCAGACCCGCAAGGGCGGTTCCGATCTGGAGCGATGCCGATGGCTCGGACACGACCTCGATGCTGGCGATGCGGTAGGTGGCGTTGGGAGTGGCCGTTCCGTCGATGTCGATCTGAATAAAATCGATGTCCTCAAAGAGCGAGGATTCATTATCCGACTGATCGAAGGATGAGAAAAGGATCAGCAGCGCTCCGGCCCCCGTGATGGGATGCCTGAGCGAATCCGTAATGATGTTGCTGGAGCTTGCATCCGCCGTGAGGCCCATATCCACAAAACCACCAGAGGTAGGCGCCGCATCAAAAGTGATCTTGAACGCATTCCCCGCCGAGAGATCGAAGCCTCCGGGCTCCGCGGGGCTGAAATATTTCAAGACGAGAAGGCTTCCGACAGGGCTCGTCTGAAGCACGACCGCATCTGGCCCCGGGGTCGTCGTTAGGGTGGCGGTCGCAACTCGTGCGGGGTCCTGCCCGAGCAGCACAGTGCGGGTTCCACCTATCGCACTCGTTGTGGACTGGTTTCGGAGGACATTCGGTAAAGTCGGAGTAAGCGGTAGCGAAACGGAAAAGTCCCCATCCTCAAAGCTGTCGATGGTGATCGAAGCACCGCTCGCCACAGGTGTGCAGAGCGCAAGTACAGCAAGGCAGACTGCAGCCTTGGCAAGTGGACGCTCCCTCAGGCCAGCCACATTCTCGTTTACAGACGATCGCATGATCTCCAAGCCTCCGTCGACGTAGCTGATCGTATCATGTTCTTGCATCGTACATGCATCGGTTTAGTCACCGATGCGCAGATTGCCTCCCCATTTTCCCGCAGTGATGGTAGATTCCGTTCGACGTGAGCTCGACGGAAGATAGAACGGTGCTTGAGACTGTGCGGCAATTCAGCAATGAATTGATGTTGTTCTCCCACGACCTGCGTAGTGCCCCCCCCCACGGTCACCGCTCGGGTGCACCGCCTAGTTCTCATGAGAAGCGTCGGTCTCGCTCTGATCTCCTCTGCGCTTCTTGCACCTGCGACGACAGCGAACGCTGGTGAGGACTTCACGATCGTCGTCATCGGGGACACGCAGAAGCAGGTCGAGATCCGTGAGGATCTGAAGGACTCGGTCGACGCAAGCACGATCGATCCCACGGATCCGAGCCTCTACCGCTACCCCGCAGCTCACGCGGGCTTCGAGGCCATGATCAACTGGCTCATCGACCCCGGCCAGACCGAGCCCATCGAGCTCGTGATCCAGGTCGGCGATGCAATCGAGGACGGAGGTCAGGCAAACACGACGAGCGTGAGCACTGCCGAGTGGAAGATCTTCAACCACTACTGGGAGCAAGTAAAGACTCGTTACGGAGAGATACAGACACTCGTGACGCGTGGGAACCATGACAACCCGGACGAGTTCGTTCAGCACTTCGGCGACATAAGCGTGCCTGGAGGCGATCTTCGTGCGGTCTCGGTGACGCTGGGCGGCTTGCCAGTTCTGGTCTTGATCGGCCTTCCGTGCAATCCCACAGACGCCCAGATCACCTGGGTCAAGGCGCGGTTGGCTGACGATCCCGGTCGGATGGCGATCCTTGCGAGTCACATCATCACTGACCCGAGCGGAGGCCACCGGAAGAGTCCGCCTGGGCTACCGTACGGGCAGAGCTTCGCCGGAACCTGTCCAGGGGTACGCCCCGCCGGGTCTGACAATTTCGAGGACCCGAACAATCCACCCACGAATGTCTGGGATGAACTGGTCGCACCGCATTCGGGGCAGATCTTCCTGGTGGTGTCGGGGCACTTCACGCGACTCTGTACTGAATTTGTGGCCGGCACTCAGGACTGCACGCGCCTGGGCTGGACCCGCCGTGAGGGCTTCAAGGCGATTCGCATCGTGCGTGGGCTTCCCGTGATCGACGCGTTCCAGAACTGGCAGTGGATTCATCGGAACCGGCCGAGTGATCCCGGACAGGGAGCCCTGACCCTGGTGAGATTCCACGCGCCATTCGACCCCAACCTGCCCGGCACCGTAGAGATCAAGACCTGGGATGCGGTTCGGAACGAGTTCGACGATCGGCCCGGGATCACCTCGCTGCCCCTCCAGACGTTTCGGATCACCAACGACCGCGACGCGGACGGGGTGCTCAACAGCGCCGATCTCTGCCCCGCCTACCCCGATGGCCCAATGGGGCAAATCGATACCGATGGCGATGGCATCGGGGACGCGTGCCAGTGCGGAGACCTCTCGGACGATGGGAGGGTCAACATTCTCGACCGTGTGATTCTCTCGCGTTTTCTGGCCGGAATGTCCGATGCGGCGGACGCGCCGGTCGAGAAATGCAGTGTGGTGGATAGGGACCCCGGTCCAACCTGTGATGTGTCGGACGTGGCGGTGCTTCGCCAGGCGCTTGCCTTCTTGGACCCCGGCATTGCTCCCCTGTGCACGGCGGCAACCAGCCGGCTAACCATTCCACCACCTGGCGCGATCCTTCAGGCGTTCGCGCTCTACCACAGCGTGGCCGATGACGGTGTGGCCCCCGCATCCCTGCCCGAGATCCCCGTGGGCTCCACGGCGACCCTGAACCTGTACATCGACTCGGGGAGCATCCTCTCGATCCCGGGGACTGTCTGCTCGGGGAGCGGCTGGGGCGATGAGAACTGCTCGTGGGTCCTCCGGCTGCAGACTACGCCCGGCGTGACAATCGACTCCTACGCGCTGCCCGGGCTCGTGGTGAACGACGAATCCCCAACGGAGTTGCGGATCGTGGGCGGGGATCCGTTCAACGGCGAGGTCGGCGTGCGCCGGATCGGGTCGGTGACGGTCTCCTCCCTCGTGAAGGGCCGCATCGAGCTGACCGGGGGGCAGCTCGCGCTGGCCTCGCTGCGCTGCAGTGCTCTCGAGCCGGCGCGGCTCGCGCTGGCCTGCACGAGTGCCCCCGGCGATGCAGACGGGGACGGCGTGCGGGACGGCTGCGACAGCTGCCCCGCGATCGCGAATGCGGACCAGGCCGACGCCGACCGGGATGGCGTGGCGGACGCCTGTGACAACTGCCCGCTGATCCCCAACCCGATCACTCGGGATGCCCAGGGCAATTTCGTGCCCCAGCCCGACTTCGACGGCGATGGGATCGGGGATGCCTGTGAGTCGTACGTGGTGGTCTCGCACTCCGGAACGCCCAAGGGCTTCGGGGGACTCCGGGTCGAGAACGGGGACCTGCTGGACACGGTGGAGCCCTCCCTCATCCTGGCTGAGGCCGCAGTCTTCACCAGCGGCGAGAAGATCGACGCGGTCCATGTGGATCCCGACGGGATCATCGTGTTCTCCACCGCGGGCCCGGCCACGCTCGTGGACGGCCCGAGCTTCGGCAAGGGCGATCTCGTGGAGTGGGATGGTCAGAGCGGCGTGGTGATCTTCGATGGGGAGCAGAGGTTTGGTCGGACCAAGCAGATCGATGCGGTGTGGAGGGGCCCGGACGGCAAGCTCGTCCTCTCGGTCGCGAACGCGGGGACGACGGATCTGGGGAAGTCCCTGACGTGCTCGGGCGGAGCGGATGCGGGGGCCTACTGCGAGACGGATGCGGACTGCCAGGGCAGCTGCACGGGGCCGCTGGTAACCTTCCGCTTCCGGGACGGGGATCTGGTCGAGTACGACCCGGCGACGGATCGCTCACGGCTCGTCTTGAGCGAGGACGCATTCGCGCGGAACGAGGACATCGACGGCGTGCATCTTCGCTGCGGCCGGATCGTGCTCACGACCACGGGCAGCTCGGCTGAGGCGACGCTCGGCGGGCTCACGTTCCAGGGCTCGGACGTGATCGAGTACGATCCCGCCACACAGCAGGCGACCCTGCGGATCGAAGGACAGGACCTCTTCACGGCTCCGCCCCCGAACACGACCCCCAAGACCGTCAACATCGACGCGATCTCGCTCGATCCCGCGGCCTGCGGGGGGCCGTAGAGAGCTCGGTCAGCCGCAGCAGAAGCGACTGGTTTGCGTGCACTCGTCGCTGGCTGGGCCGGTCCCCGCCTCGCCCCCCTCGAGCAGCGACTGGATGGCTTGGTCCATGCTGGCCTGCGCGCCCTTGCGCACCGTGCGTGCGATGCGGATCGCCTCGTCGATCTCACCGGCCTCGACACCCTGCTCACCGGCCTTCGTCAGGTGGTAGCGCAGGCACGGCTGGCAGTGCGCAGTGACAGCCGCCCCGATCGCGATAAGCTCGCGTGTTCTTTCGTCCATGATCAGATCCTCCTCACCCATGCAGACGAGGAAGGAGCCGAAAAGGATTCAGCGGCGCGATGCGTCGTTCCGCGGTCTCACGCGCCTCGGCTCACAGCGGAGACCCAGGCGCGGGTCGTGATCGAACGTGCACTCGGCCTCGAGCTTCCGCTTCAGGCGGGCTCGTGCGCGATGCAGGCGGGTCTTGACGGCGCCGAGGCTGACCTGGAGCTCGGCGGCGATCTCGCGATTATTCAGGCCCTCGAGATCGCTCAGGACCAGCACCGTACGGTAGGGCTCGGGGAGGTCACCGATCAGGTCGCGGATGCACGCACCCATCTCGGAGCGCGCGAGGCTCTCGTCGAGCGTATCCGTTGGACTCTCGAGGCTGGCCTCAGCCGTATCTCCCGCTTCGCGACGCCGCGCCTCTTCACGTCCTCTACGCCTGCGGACGCGCAGCCGATCCAGGGCCGCGTTTCGCGCGATGCGGAAGACCCAGGTCGAGAGCTCCGAGTCGCCACGGAAGCTGGCCAGCTTCCGACTGATCCTCTCGAAGACCTCCTGCACCGCATCCTCGGCTTCGGCCGGTCCGAGCAGACCCACCAGATACCGCTCGATCCTGGCGTGGTACACCTTGTAGACTTCTTCGAAGCGCGTCGTCTCATGGCTCATCTCGAGACGCTTCCCCTCCTGTCCTCTGCCGTGTCCTCTGCTGGAAGGGACCGAGAAGGCCCGCTCTTCGCCGTGCCGGCGCGGACTCGTGCACCGGGCTGCGAGCCGGTCCCCGTCTAGCCAGGACGCTCCCGACCCCGAAAAGGATACACCCTCCGTCCGAGCGCCGCGTCCATCGGTGCGGCCGTCGCCGTCGGTGTCGAGCCCGATCGCGTTCTCGAGATCACGAGGTTCGATGTCCCATCGCCCCAGGATCTGCTGGCCTTCGACACGAAGCGACCGGTAGCTGTCGCTCGGCTTGTGAGCGTGGGCCGTGAGAGGCACGAGCACGAGGGCCGGGAGAAGGACCCCAGGGGCGCGCATCACGCGTCCTCGAGGAGACGAGCGAGTCTCGACAGAGTCTTGTCCTGCAGGCCCGTCCTGCGAAGGAACGCAAGTGTGCGCATCGCGGCGTCGGGCTCTCTGGCCGCCCGGGCCGCCTCGAGCACGCGAGCACCGCCCGCGACCGAAGGGTCCGCGAGTCACATCCTAGCGAGGACGCGGCGGAGCAGCAGCCCGTCGGATCGCGGCTGCCCTTCGAGCCTCTGCAGCACCTCCCGGGGTCGACGCTGGTCGAGGAGAAAATCTGCGTAGGCCGTGATCAGGTAGACGTCGGGCGCACCGAGGGCGAGCGACTCATGAAAGTGTCGATCGGCCGCCTCGTTCCGGCCAAGCTGTGCGGCGATCTCCGCTAGGCTTGTGAGCGCGAAGAGACGCAGCCGAGGAGAGCTCTGGGCTCGGAGCGTGATTGCGTCGCGGAGAACGGCGAAGCCCTCGGCCGCGTGACCCGATGCCGCGCTCACGCGCACTAGACAGGACGTGCCCGCGAGCGCATCGGCGATCTGGAGCAACGGCAGGCAGCTCCGCCAGGCCGCATCGAGCTCTCCTTGCACCAGATGGATCGTCGCCCGCGAGAACCAGGCTCGGCCGTCGCGGGGGTTGCGGGCCAGGACCCGGGACAGGTCCCCGAGAGCGGCTTCGAAGTCGTGGCTGTGTTGGCGAAGCGTCGCGCGCAGCGGCAGAACCTCGGTCGGAGGCTCGGGCCGCGTGAGCCAGGGGCGCACGACGTCCGTCGCCCAGCCTTGGTAACGCGGCTCGCCGCTGCGGCGGCTTGGATCGACGTATCGCCAGGCGATGCGGAGCGCGAGGGATAAGTTCTCGGGATGTTCCCTCACAACCTCGCGAAGCGCGCGAAGCTCTCGCTCCTCGGTGTGGGAAGAGGCGGGAAGAATCTCGAGGAGTTCGTCATCGCTCACCGGAGCGAAGGGCGTGGCAGCGGTGAGAGAGGCGAGCCACACGAGGGCTGAGAGGGCGACGCGCAGCGCGAGGCGAGAATTCCTGACCATGTCGAGTCGCAGCAGATCGGACAGTGGGCCGGTCCTCGCACCCTGGTACTGGAGGAGCAGGCTCACAATGTCTTCACGGGGACCCTCGGGGACTGGAACGCCCGAAACGAGCTCAAGTTCGTTCGCAACATCGAGATCGCGATAGGCCTGGACGAACCGGGCCTCGTCCTCGGGGAGGGTGGTATTCCTGAGATCCTTGAGACCGAACGGGATGATCAGCTCGTTCACGAGCGGGTTCGCCATCCGTGACACCTGCACCCAGCGACCCCGAGCCTCGATGAGTGGCTCGGACTCCTCGTGCGAGTCCCCGGCTCTCCGCGTCGTCTTGCGCTGACGCAGCGTGCGCGCCCACACACCGATAGTGCGTCTCTCAGAGCTGGCGGGATCAAAATCACGGATGAGCCGCTGGATCGGGACCTCGATCGCGATCGTGTTGATGTTGAACCCGCTGAAGTTATTCACTCCGAAGGGGTTTGAGGCGTCGTCCGCGTCCTCTTCCGAGGTCTGCACCGGAAGCGGGGGCCGACGACCCGGAAGGCCCGGAGGCGTCTCGGCCCGCAGGTTAATCGTATCGAAGACCGCGCCGAGGTCGATCGCGAAAGTCTCGGCTCGCTGCCCGACGAAGACGCGGATCCCGGTCTCCTCATCCGTGAACACCCCCTGGAGGGCGAGCCCCTCGTAATCGGGCATCGTACGAGGACCGATGATCGAGGGGACGGTCGGTCGAGGTTCTCGGCGTTGTAGCTGACGAAGGCGTAGACGTCGGTGATGTCGGCCGTGGGATCGAGTGCGACCAACGGGGCTTCGCGGTGGCTCGCCGCTTGAGCGACATCGCCGCCCAGAAGCGTGGCGGCCGCGAGTGCGGCTCCGAGGCACGAGAGGGAACGCATGACGGATTCTCCTGTGGTCGATGCAGGAGCGCGGGCGTCGAAACCGCTTCGTTCGCCAATCGCCCTCCCGGCTATGCGGGAGGTATGCGCGGCCACCCCCGGCGGTTCAAAAGCGAACTGTGGCTGCGAGCTGCCGTCGCCTCACCTCCGAGCCTCGCGAACCGTTCTCGCGCGATGTCCGTATCCCTCTCTGGGGACAACTCAATCAACGTCCCCGCCGTGGAGGGTGGCGCCGATGCGGAAGAGGTCGGTGGGGCGGGTGTGGTCCAGGACCTCGTGGGCGGGGCGGCCCTGGACGCGGGAGAGCTCCTGCAGGCCCGCGTCGATGCCGCGTAGGGCCTTGTCGAGGGCGCGCGGGATGGTGTCGACGTCGGAGAGCGGCAGGTCGTCGGCGATGGCCAGGGCGTTGGCGACCCCCAGCACGTAGCCGAGGACGTCGGCGGCGCGAGCGGGGGGCAGCTCGAGCAGGGCGCGCCCGAGAAGCGTGCCCTGCATGCGCTCGGGCAGCGTGAAGGAAGCGACCATCGCGTGCGGCGGCACGGGGGGCTCCCACGGCTCGACCTGCTTGGCGCGCAGCGGCCGGTACAGGGCCATGGCCTGCTCCCGGTCGGGAAAGCCCAGGTCGTTCAGGCGCACACCCCGCCAGCGCAGCGCGTACTCCTCACACTCCGAGGGGCTCTCGTAGATCATTCCGTAGGTCAGGCGCCAATAGAGCGCCTGGGCCCGCTCGAAGGTGGCACCGAAGATCTCCCGCACCCAGGCCGACTCGGCGCCCTCGTGGGGCCGCAGATAGACGACACCGTCCAGTGTGAACGCTCCGACCGGAGGGATGTCCTCCTTGCCGACGATGGTGATCTCGGTCATCGAACGAAGTGCGAGCAGCCAGAGCTCGAGATCGGTCTCGGCGATGGCCCGCACCAGCGCGGGTCGTCCCGCCTCGATCAGCGCACCGATCCACTCCTGCAGCCGGCCCCGATCGAGCTCGTAGCGGTTCCAGCAGTCGAGGTCGAAGCAGGCGCGGAGCTGCTCGGGGCTCGCCATCTCGAGCAGCCACGCGGCCTCGGACATCCCTCCCGCGCGCACGGTGAAGCAGACCTCCGCGTCGGGGAGCAGGGGGACGACCTTCTCCGGATGATCGAGCAGCATCAGGAACTCGCTGCGCACCTCCGGCCGCAGCTCCTGGCAGGCCCGCGCCTGGGCCTCGGGTGAGAGCGCGCGCAGGCGGGCGCGCGCGGCCGCTCGATCGCGCCGGGCCAGGCGCAGCAGGTGGATCCCGGAGAGGTCTTCGGGTCGAGCCGGGTGCGAGGGCTCCGTCACGACGGCGCACGCTCCCCCACGAGCTTCGCCTCACGCAGGGCGTCGGTCACGTGGTCCACCAGATGGATCTGCAGGGCTTCGCGGACCTCTTCAGGGACCTCCTCCAGGTCCTTCTCGTTGCGCCGGGGCAGGAGCAGCTCCCGCACACCCGCGCGATGGGCCGCGAGCACCTTCTCCTTGACGCCGCCGACGGGGAGGATCTGTCCGCGCAGGGTGATCTCTCCGGTCATGGCGAGAGAGCCACGCACGGGGTGCCCGGTGAGCAGGCTTGCCAACGCCACAAGAAGCGTCACCCCCGCCGAGGGGCCGTCCTTCTTGAGACCGCCGGCTGGAACGTGGATGTGGATCTGGTTCTTCTCGAAGAGCGCGAGGTCGAGGCCCAGGGACTCGGCGTTCGCCTGCAGATAGGAGAGCGCCGCCTCGGCGGACTCGCGCATGACCTCGCCGAGCTGACCCGTCAGGTGCACCTCGGGCTTGCCCTCCATGAGCGCCGCCTCGACGAAGACGATCTCGCCCCCGACGGGGGTCCAGACCAGGCCGATCGCAACACCGGGACGGTCGATGCGCTCGGTCACCTCGCGCGTGTACGAGGGGGGACCAAGCAGCTCCTCCAGCACGTCCTCACCGATCGGCTCGGGCTTCTCGCCCTCTGCGATCCGCAGGGCCGCCTTGCGCACAAGCGACGCGATCTCACGCTCCAGACTGCGGACCCCGGCCTCCCGGGTGTACTCCTCGATGATCCGCCGCAGCGCGTTCTCACTCAGCGTGAAGCCGTCGCGCTCCATGCCGTGCTCCTCGAGCTGGCGCGGAATCAGGAACTGGCGGGCGATGTTGAGCTTCTCTCGCGTCGTGTAGCCCGGCAGCTCGATCAGCTCCATGCGGTCGAGCAGGGGCGGCGGGATCGTATCGGTGCGGTTGGCCGTCGCCACGAAGAGCACGTGCGAGAGATCGAACGGAAGCTCCAGGTAATGGTCGCTGAAGCTGGAGTTCTGCTCGGGATCCAGAACCTCGAGCAGCGCGGACGACGGATCGCCCCGGTAGTCCATCCCGACCTTGTCGATCTCGTCGAGCATGAAGACCGGGTTGCGCGAGCCGGCACGCTTGAGGTTCTGCAGGATTCTCCCCGGCAAAGCCCCGACGTAGGTGCGCCGGTGTCCCCGGATCTCCGCCTCGTCCCGCACCCCGCCCAGTGAGGTACGCACGAAGTGCCGTCCCATGGCACGCGCGATGGACTTGCCGAGCGACGTCTTTCCCACTCCGGGAGGGCCGACGAAGCAGAGGATCGGGCCCTTGGGCGTCTTGACGAGACGCCGCACGGCGAGGTACTCGAGAATCCGCTCCTTCACGTTCTCCAGGCCGTAGTGATCCTCGTCGAGAATCCGGCGTGCATCTGCGATGTCGAGGTGGTCCTCGGTCTCCTCCTCCCAGGGCAGGTCCAGGATCCACTCGATGTAGGTCCGGATGACGGAGCGCTCCGGGGAATGGGTGGGGATGGCGGCGAGTCGGCTGGCCTCCCGCTCGGCGCACTCGCGCACGGCGTCGGGCAGCGGCGCCGCCTCGATCCGCTCCCGAAGCTCGTCGGCCTCCACGGCCTGGTCGTCCGCCTCGCCCAGCTCCTCGCGGATCTTCCGGAGCTGCTCACGCAAGAGAACCTTGCGCTGCCGCTCGTCGATCTCGCCGGCGGCCCGCTCCGCGTAGATCCGCGACACCTGCGAGACACGAATCTCGCGGCTCAGGTGCTGAATGAGCGTCCGGAGCCGCGCCACGACGTCCGGCTCGCGCAGCAGCGCGACCTTCTCATCGAGCGAGAGGTTGGCCCCGAACCCCACCAAATCGGCCAGACGAGCGGGGTCCTCGATGCGGTCGAGCATCTCCTGCAGCTCGTCGGGAAGATCGTCGCGCAGCCGGACCAGCTCCTTGGCCAGACGCAGCACGGTCCGACGCGCGGCCTCCGCCTCGGCGGAGTGCTGCAGACGGTCCCGCAGGACCTCCACCCGAACGCGCAGCATGCCATCGACCTCGAGAAGCTCCCGCAGGCGGAAGCGCACGAGCCCCACCGTGACCACGGAGATGCCGGGACCCGTGTCGATCATCTGCACGACGCGGCAGATCGCGCCCACGTCGTGGAGGTCCTCCGCGCGCGGCTCCTCGACGTCGGGCACCTTCTGGCTCAGCACAGCGAGCAGGCCGTCTCCCTGCGCCGCGGCTCGGACGGCCACCAGCGAGCGTGAGCGGCCCACGGTCAGCGGCCGCGTGGTCCCCGGAAAGACGACCGTGTTGCGCACAGGCAGGAGCGGGAGCTCAGAGGGGATCTCGAGCTTCTCCCCGCCGATCTCGACCGTGAATGCAGGGGCTTCGCTCACACCAGCCTCCAAGCCTAGACGCGGCCCGTGCCGGGTCAAGCGGCTCGTCCCACGGCGGGAGGCCCAAAATAGAAGTCGCCGCCCGGAGCCCGGGCGGCGACCTGCTTCCGGCGCTCCGGGCCGACTCAGTACTTGAGCTTGTCCAGATCCAGCGTCCTGACTCCGGGGATCCGCTTGATGTCATTGACGAGCGACTGGGCCACAGTCCAGTCCGTGACCTTGCCCTTGACCGTGACGTTTCCCTCGGCCACCGTGACCTCGAGCTTGCCCTTGGCCTTGGCCTTGGCGAGGTCCTCGTCCTCCTCGATGGCCTTATCGATCTTGATCTGGATCGCTTCGTCACCTCCCGAGGCGACGTCCGGCTCACGCACGCGGATCCGGTTGCGAATGTCCTTGATGCCGCGAACCTTCTGCGCGAGCTCGTCGGCTTTCTTCAGATGCTCCTCGGTCGGGACGTAGCCGGTCATCATCAGCGTGCCGCGCATGGCCCGCACCTCGATCTCTATCATCCCGGGGTTCTTGTAGAAAATTTTCTCCGCCTTCAGCGTTCGTTTCCCATCCGCGGTGGACTGGGCAGCGGCCTCGGCACTCCAGCCGAGGGCGGCGAGAGCCAGACCAAAGACGAGCAAGTGACGTATCGAGAGGTTCATGCGGACTTCCTCCAGTTCCCTGCCCTGGGGTGGCCATCCCACGGCGTGTCCTAGCGGGCGTAGCCTATCGGAGCACGAGCCACGCGGTCAACCTCGATTCAGACGCGTCCAGCCCGCTCCTCGCCCGACAGACGAATTCAGTAACGGGAGTATTCGATGAGCCGGTCGACGCGTCGCTGCCAGGCACCCTCCCATCGTTCGATCAGGTGCTGTCCGGGGCTGGCACGGCGCTCGAGGAGCTCGTACAGGGGCTCCAAGAAGAGACGCTCGTCCTCGCCGAAGCGATTGCGCACGTCCATGCGCCGCAGCCCGGCCGCTGCCAGATCCAGCACCGTGCGGCAGATCTCGAGCAACGGGCCACTCGGCGTGAGGGCGCGCAGCGCCCGCCGCGCTACCTCAGCGTGCAGCCGGTCCACCGCATCGAAGCTCCAGCCCCCCACCAGCTCCCAGGCCCGGCGCAGGCTGTCGTCATCGTAGAGCAGCCCCTTCCAGAAGGCCGGCAGGCCGCAGACCAGACCCGGGGGGACGGCATCGCAGCCCCGGACCTCGAGAACGCGCTTGAGTCGCACCTCCGGAAAGAGCGAGGTCAGGTGGAGATTCCAGTCGGCCAGCGTGGCGGGCTCGCCGCCGGCCCCCTCGGCGAGGAACTCCCGGAAGGTCCGTCCGCGCATGGGGCGGTGGGCCCCACCGCGTACGATGAAGATCATCGGCACGTCGAGGGCCCACTTGGCATAAGCCCGATACGCCGAGCCCTCGATGAACTCCGGCGAGAACGCGAACGGAAGCAGGCCGCAGCGCGCGGGAGCGGTGTGGCGCCAGATCCAAGCGCGGCGAGAGAGGAAGCCGTTCGGCGCCCCCTCCGAGATGCTCGAGTTCGCATATAGGGCGGTGAGAACGGGCGAGAGAGCCAAGGCCACGCGCATCTTCCGGGCCAGATCAGCCTCGGACGCGAAATCGAGGTTCACCTGCACGCTGCCCGTGGCGTGCATCATCTCGAGCGCCAGCTCCCCACGACCGCCGAGGAAGTCACGCATGATCGTGTAGCGCGAGCGGGGCATGCGCGGGATCTCCTCGAGCTTCGCGAGGGGATGGATGCCGAGCCCGAGCCAGACCATTCCAAAGCGCTCGGAGACGTGCTTCATGAGCGCGAGGTGGCCCTGAAACTCGCGACAGGTCTCGTGGATCGAAGAGAAGGGCACGCCCGAGAGCTCGAGCTGGCCGCCGGGCTCCAGGGTGATCGTCGCGCCGTCACGCTCGAGCCCCACGAGCCGCCCCTCGTCGAGCAGCGGGGCGAAGTCGTGCTCGCGTTCGAGCGCACGCAGCAGCGCGGCGATGCCCCGCTCACCCTCGTAGGGCAGCGGCTCGAGACTGTCGTAGTACAGGCCGACCTTCTCGTGCTCGGTCCCCACGCGCCACTCCGCGCGCGGCGTCTCGGCCTTTCGGAAGAACTCCACGAGCTGCGTGGGAGACTCGATCGGCCGTGCGAGCTCCGGATCTTCACGCGTGAGCGTCATGGGGCGCCCCCCCCGTAAAGCGCGGGGTGCAGCCGGCGCACGTAGGCGCAGGTCACGGCCTGGGCACCGTACTCGGCGCGCGTCAGCACCCCTCCGGTGAGTCGACCGATGTTCCCCGCGCCGGGTCCCGGATCGGGCCAGCCAGGCGGCGGCTCGAAGAGCGCGTCAAAGGCCCCTCCGACGGGCACACGCTGCGGGCCCGTGGCTGCACGCACGCAGGGGGACGGATACTCGAAGCCTGCCGTCAGGCCAAGTGATTCTTCGGTCCCATCGAAGAGCACACAGAATCCCACGTTCAGGTACCCCGTCACCGCGGCGGGCAGCTCGATCAGCCCGTCTTCGATGCCGGCCCCGAGGTCCACGTTTCCCAGCGCAAAGCTCTCCCGCGCCCTCGTACGGGCGCCGGCCAGGATCTCGTCGAAGCCGATCGGCTGCTCCGGGACACCGGTTCGCGCCTCACATCCCTCGATCTCGAGCTGGGCCGAGAAAGGGCTGAGGCCTCGACGTACGGCCTCGAGCTTGGCTGCGTTCAGGCTGCCCACGCGCACGCGAAGCATCGCGGACTTCATCGGTCCGTGGCCTGACGGATCAGCTCGACCAGGACGTCCTCCAGGCCCCGCTCCACCTCGTCGCTGCGCAGGGGGAAATCGCGGCAAGGCTTCTCCGGCTTGCCGCGACGAAAAGGACCGACGAGCGTGACTTTGGGGCCCTCCTCGCGCGCCTTGGCCACACAGAGGATCTCCCAGCGGCCGCGGCTCACGCGGAACTGCAGACAGTCCACGTGCTTCTCGTCGGGCTCCACGGGGCCGATCGCGAAGCTCGCCAGATGCTCGGCTCCGCGCTTGCGAAGCTCCTCCTGAAAGTGCTCCAGTGCGCTGCGTGCTATCGCGTGCAGCGCGGTGGCCCCCTCGCGCACACCGGCCAGCCGACTCGGGAGCTCTCGATCCCGCTCGGCCAGCTCGGCCGCAAGCTCGACGAAGCGCTCGATTCCCACGCCGCAAGTGTAGCGAGGGCAGCCGCATCCGCGCTGCTATACTGCCCAAGGGATGAACGGCTCAAGATCCCTTCCGGGGATCGCGCTGGGGGGTGGGGCCTTCCTCGCGTTGATCCTCCTCGACCGGATCGCGCTCGGCTACGCGGCCCTGGCGCTCGGCCTGCTGCTCTTCTGTCTGCGGACGCGCACGTCGCTGAACTGGCAGATCGTGCTCGGTGCAGCTCTGGGGGTCGGAATCGGACTCGCTCTGCAGGGCCTCACCACGGCGGAGAACGCGGCCCGTCACGTCGCGGCGCTCGCCGTGATCGGCGGCCTCTTCATCGCCGCGCTCAAGATGCTGATCGCGCCGATGATTCTGCTCTCGATCACGCACGGGATCGCCCAGATGGCCGAAGCGCGCGACCTCGGTCGCATCGGCCTCCGCACCGTGGCGCTCTACCTGCTCACGATGGTTCTGGCGGTGACCACGGGCCTGGTTCTCGTCAACCTCTTCCATCCGGGACGCGGAAGCGCCCTGCTCGAGTCCCGCTTCTTCCTGGAGGCCGTCGGCGGCGCGGGAGAGCTCCCCGCGTACGCCTCCCTCCCCGAGTTCCTCCACGAGACGCTGCGACAGATTCTCACCAACCCGTTCGCTTCGCTCGCCGAGGGCCGCGTGCTCCCGATCGTCGTCTTCGCGATTCTGCTCGGCATCGCGCTGCTGCAGCTGGGTGCACGCGCCACCGTGCTGGTCCAGACCGTGAGCGCGAGCTACGAGGCGATCATGAAGATGATCGGGTGGATCATCCGGCTCGCCCCGGTGGGGATCTTCGCGCTGATCGGCAAGCTCGTGGCCAGCGTGCCGTTCGGGGATCTGGTCGAGAACCTGGGACGCTTCGCGGGCGTGGTGATCCTTGGGATCCTGATCCATGCCTTCGTGACGCTTCCGCTCTTCGCACGCGTGCTCGCCGGCATGCACCCCGCGAAGCTGTTTCGGGGGATCCGCGAGGCCTTGGTGGTCGCCTTCTCCACGAGCTCGAGCGCGGCAACGCTTCCGGTCACCACCCGATGTGTCGAGGAGAACCTCCAGGTTCCTCCGAGCGTGTCGAGCTTCGTGCTTCCGCTGGGGGCCACGGTCAACATGGACGGGACGGCGCTCTACGAGGCGATCGCAGCGGTCTTCGTAGCCGCCATCTACGGGATCGATCTTCCGTTGGGCTCCCAGCTGGTGGTCTTCTTCGTGGCCATGGTGACCGCGATTGGAGCGCCGGGCATCCCGTCGGCGGGGATGGTCACGATGCTCGTCGTGCTCGAGGCGGTGAACCTGCCCGGGGAGGCCGTGGGCATCCTGCTCACGATCGACCGCTTCCTCGACACCTTTCGCACCATGGCGAACGTCGAGGGAGATGCCGTCGTGGCCGTCTGCGTCGCCCGCTCGGAGGCGGGCGGGGGCTACATCGCCGCTTCGACCACCACGGGCGACTGAGCCTCACGCAGCTCCGCGAGCCGAATGTCCCGGAGCTGCTCGAAGCGCACCCGCGCCTTCACGGTGATCGGCGTTCCCTTTGGGAAGCGCACCTTGAGCGGATCCACGAAGCGACCGCGCACGCGCAGCCGATAGTCGAGGTGAGGGCCGGTGGCCAGGCCACTCTTGCCGACGTAGCCGATGACCTGCTTTTGTTGCACGCGTGCCCCCACACGGACGCCCTTGCCGTAACGCGAGAGGTGACCGTAATACGACGTGTAGCCATTGCCGTGGCGGACCTTGATCAGCCGTCCGAGCCCGCCGCTCCAGCCCTTGAAGGTCACCACTCCGTCCGCCACGGCCCAGACGGGCGTGCCCGTGGGTGCCGCGTAGTCGACGCCCTCGTGCGGGCGACGAACCTTGAGCACCGGATGCAGGCGCGCCTTGCTGTAGCGTGAGCTGATGCGGCTGTACTTGACCGGCGCACGCAGGAAGGTCCGCCGTACCGAGTAGCCTTCGGGGGTGTAGTAGTCCCCGTAGCCGTCGCGGTCTTCGAAGTAGAGCGCGGTGAACTCCTTGCGCGGCGTGCGGTAGCTGGCCGCGAGGACCTTTCCGTAGCGCACGAAGCCGTCCCGGTCGTAGAGCTTCTCCACGACCATGCGAAACTCATCGCCGGGTCGCGTCTGACTCGAGAAGTCGAAGTCCCAGACGAAGACGTCGGCGAACGCCTGGGCGAGCTCTCCGCCCTCTCCGAGATCCTTGATCGCGCGGAAGAGGGAGTGCTCGATCACCCCGCTGAGCTGAACGACGCGCCGCTGGAGCGGCGCCTCGGTTCGCGTGGCCTGGAGGAGCCCGAACCCGTTGCGCTGGAGCTTGTAGACCGTGCGCCGGCCGCGCTGATACTCGAAGGAAAGCAGCTCTCCTTCGTTGGCGGTGACCAGCGCGAAGAAGTCACCGGCGTGAGCGTGCCGGAAGTCGAAGAGGGGGCGCATGGCCCGCGCGATGTCGTCGATCAGGCCGGGCGAGACACCCTGGTCCCGCAGCGCAATGGCCAGCGTACCGCCCCGCGGGATGTGGCCGGTGCGCACCTGCAGGGTGCCCGAGTCCGGCTCCTCGGGGGCGAACGGCTCGACTCCGCGCTCCAGGGAGACCGGGAGCACGGGACCGAAGGGCAGCGCCGGCCCGTCCGCAGCCGGGGAGTCGAGCACCTCGACGCGCCGCGCTCCGAGCGGATCCGGAGGGGACCCGCCCCTCAGGAGCCCGTAGGACACACAGGCGGAGAGCACGAAGAGCAGCGCCGCAGACACCAGGGCTCGACGCCCGGGATTTGCGCCACCGGCCCGGCGCCCGGCGTCCCCGATCCGTTGCAGAGCGCGCACCCGAAGGCTCCGCCCGTGGCGGATCCGGCGGTTCATGATCCTGTCCTCACGCGTCGGCATGCTCCTGTACCCGTCAGCTCGATGAACCGCATCCGGACCGCTTCGCTACCTACGCGGGCCCCACGGGCGGACTCAATCAATGGCGTATAGTGCCACGGGTGGCAAGAGAGCGGCCAATCGCGCCGTAACACCCCAGAATCCGGACCGGAATGACCCTGCTCGCGGGCGCCGCACGCGCCGACATCACGCCCGAGCCCGGCATCGAGCTCATGGGCTACGGGCTGCGTTCGGAGCCCTCGCGCGGCGTCCACGATCCGCTCTTCGCGCGGGCCCTCTACCTGGCCCCCGCGGAGGAGCCCGGCTCCGCCCAGCTGCTGGTCAGTGCGGACCTCTGCCTGCTGACACCGCTTCAGGCCCGCGAGCTGCGTCAGCGCATCGGCGCGGAGAGCGGGCTCCCCTGGACCCAGATTCTGTTGGCCTGCACGCACACCCACTCCGGCCCGGAGACGGGGCTCGGAGCGGAGGCCCGCGGTCGGCCGGCTCCGCCGGGCATCGAGAAGACCTTCGCTGGGATCGTCCGTGCAGCGCTGGAGGCGCCTCGCCGTGCGCGACCTGCTCGCGTGGCCTGGGCCCGGGCCCGCTGCGCGATCGGACGCAATCGACGGCTTCGCGATGGGCCCGAGGACTCCATGTTCCGCGTGCTGCGCGTCGAGGCGGTGGACGGATCCCCGCTCGCGCTGATCCTCCACTGTGCCTGCCATCCGACCGTCCTGGGGCACGAGAACCTGGAGATCTCGGCCGACTGGCCGGGGGTCGCCTGCCGACTTCTCGAGAGCGAGACGGGGTCCGTGGCCCTCTTCATGCTGGGGGCCCACGCCGACGTCGATCCCCGCACGCGAGGGCTCAAGGACCTCGCGATCCCGGGGCAGAGCGTGGGGCTGGGCTTCGAGGCGGTCGAGGTGCTGGGCCGGGAGCTCGCCGAGTCCGCTCTCGGGGCGCTCGCCGAAGCCCCGGTGGCCTGGCGCGAAGGACCGCTGCGCGTCGCGGGCGGTACGGCGCGGGTCCCGCTGCGACCGGTGACGGATCCGGGCGAGACCGCCGAGAGCGTACTGGCGCGGCAGCGCCGGGAGCTGGCCGAGCGGCTCGAGATCCACGAGGAGAGGCTTCCGAGCCCTGGCAAGCTCGAGGCGGCCGTACGGGCTCGGATGCGCGGGCGGCCACTCGGGGAGGCCCGCGAGGCAATCGCGCAGGCTCGAGCGCACGTCCGGGACCACTCGGTCTCCCTCTTCGTCGGGGAGCGTCAGGAGCTTGACGTGGAGCTGCAGCTGATGCGCATCGCGGACACCGTCCTGCTCGGCCTCCCGCTCGAGATGACCGTGGCGGTCGGGCGCGACTGGCAGCGGCGCGCCAGCAATCGAGAGCTGAACGGCGGAGTGATCAGCATCGCCAACGGCTGGCTGCGCTACCTGCCCCACGCGTCCGACCTCGCGCATCCCGAGGCACACCTGCACTACGAGGTGCTGGCCAGCCTTCTCGCGCCCCCGGCCTGCGAGCGGCTGCTCGAAGTGGGCGAGCGGCTGCTCGCGCGCCTATGACTCCCGCAGCTCTCCGATGGCCGTGTGGATGCACTCGAAGAGCGGCTCGACCTCGGCCTCCTCTAGACAGCTGAAGGCGATGCGGATGTCGCTCGACCCGATCGAGATGACGCCCACGCCGTAGCGGGAGAGGAGGTGTTGACGCAGCGCCTCGGCCTCCACACCCCGCACGCGGATGCACATGAAGTAGCCCGCGTTGAACGGGTAGACGCTCCAGCTCTCGCGATAGCGCTCACGGTAGACGATCTCGCGGACACGGGCGGCCCTGGCGCGAAGGATCTCGTACTTCTGGCGACGCTCCTCATCGAGCGACGCCGAGCGCAGCGCGGCCAGCACCAGGCTCTGCGACAGATTCGGGCTGTTCGAGACCGCGCCCCGGATCGCCCCCATGGTCTTGCGCTCCAGCGCGGTCAGGATCACCTCCGGACGCGTCACAGGCGGCGGCGCGTACGTCAGGAAGCCACAGCGCAGACCCCAGACGAAGAGCTCCTTGGTCGCGCCATCGAGCTTGATCCCGAGCACACGCGGGTGCAGGTTGGCCAGGACGCCAAAGGGGGACTCGCGCAGCCCGTGGTCGTCGTAGACCAGGCCGAAGTAGGCGTCGTCCACGACCGTGAGTACACGGTGGCCCGCCTCGGCCGCCTCGAGCACCGCAGCGCGGATCCCATCGACCTCGGCGCGCCCGGGCATGTAGCCCGTCGGGTTGTTCGGAAAATTCAGCAGCAGGATGAGCTTCTCGGGCCCGGCCGTGAGCGCGGCGCGCAGACCCTCGACGTTGAAGCGTCCCGCATCGTCGTAGGCCGGGAAGGTCATCAGATGCGCACCGAGCCGCACCTCGAAGGTCAGCCGGTAGTTCCCCCAGAGCTTGTCGGGGATCACGATTCGGTCGCCGGGCTCCACGAAGAGATCCCCCACGAGCGAGAGGCCATGGGTGATCGCGCTCGTCACGATCGGGAGGCCGAGGCTGCGCTCACGCAGCGAGGGATTCTCGGCGCGCAGCTTCTCGAGCCAGGCACGACGCAGCTCGGGCTTGCCCGCCGCGGGCGCGTAGCGCACGATGTCGGCCGCGGCCAGATCGGTCAGGTGGGAGAGGATCGAAGGGAGCGCCATGGGGCGATCCCCTTCGGTCGCCTCACCGATCGTCGCGTTGAAGCGATGCGCCTTCTCGCGTGCCTCGGCGGTTTGCGAGAGGATGCCCTTGGGAAAGTAGAGCGCCCGGCCGCGCGCCGAGAGCAGCGCGTGCACGTCGGGGCTCTCCCGCAAGAGCGTCCGGTTCAGCTCTTCGGCGAGGGGGTTCATGGACGCCGCAGAATAGCACGCGCCCCCGGCGCTGACCCGGAGTCTCGCCGCGTCGCGGCGCCGCTCCCCGTGAGCACGGGATCGACGAGCCGATCTCGCCCATGCGTGCGGCGCGAGGGCTCTCAGCCGCGCGTCAAGATACGCGCGCTCTCGCGAAAGGCTCGGCTCGCCCAGAAGCTCCGTGCATCGCGGTTGGCCGCCTCGACTCGAACCGAGACGGAGGTCACGCCGCGTGCCTCGAAGAAGGCGTCCGCGAGCTCGAGGAGTCCGGCGGCGAGGCCACGGCCACGCCAGGTGGGATCGACGTAGATCTCGTGGACCCAGCCGTGGCCTGAATCCCTTCCGGGACGGCCCCGAGCCACTTCGATCTCCGCGAAGACGAAGCCGACCAGGGTGCCATTTTGCTCGGCCACCCCGAGCCGGCAGCGCGCGCTGCGGAAGCCGCGCTCGATCTCACGCCCCAGCACCTCGCGCAGGGTGGGCAAGACGGGAAACTGGGGGTCCAGGCGTCGGTGATGCTCGATCAGATCACCCCAGAGGGCGACGATCCCGTCGCGGTCACCCGCACGCGCCACCCGGATCGGCATGGCTCTAATCGAGGAGCTGGAGCTTCTCCGCACGTAGCATCCGGAAGCTTCCCTTGAGATTCTCACCCTCACGCCAGATCCCGCGCAGCTCGCCCCCGCCCACCCGCTCGACGATGTCGAAGACGGTCGCCTCCTCCATCCCCTCGAGACCCCCGCCGCCCGAGAGCGAGTCCACGATGGTGAGCCGAATGCGCGCGGGCTCGAACTGGAGCTCCCAGCTCCGCGAGAACGTGAGCACGTTGGCCCCCCCGGGCCCCGGCGCGGATTGCGAGCGGAATCCCTCCGACACGCTGCCGAGCAGGACCTTGCGGGTCGCCGCACGCGGGCTCACGCGCAGCCGCTCGCGGAGCTCGGCGAGCCGCTGCGCGTCGGGCTCCCAGTACAGGTGCTCCATCATGGCGTGGCGCCGAACCTCCTCGGTCTCGTCGTCGAACACGACGTACGGGTAGCGTCGCCAGACGATGCGGCCCTCGCTCTGCTCCACGGCCCAGCCGAAGTCCTTGAACTTGCGTACGCTCGGATCCGTCGAGCGGTCGTCTCGGTAGTGGATCAGCACGTACCAGGCCCCGCTCAGATCGACGCCGGTCAGATCGGACTTTGTCCCGACCTCAGCGGCTGCGGAGCTCCCGCCGGCCAGCAGCAGAAGCCCAACAGGGAGGACGCACCTCAGCATGGGAGCGATCATACCGCGCGCGGAACGTCCGGATGCATTCGCCAGACGGGCACCCCACAGAAATGACTCCCTTCGGTGCAGCGCGGGCGCACGCGTCTGCTGCGCAGGACACAGGGCGGACCGATGCCCGCGGCGAGCTCCGGGTGAACCTCCCGCACCTGCTCGACCTCGTCCACAGAGGCTTCGTAGATCTCGCGTTGCGCGTTCAGGCAGGTGCGCGCAGTCCACTTGTGGAGCAGGTGGAGCAGCGAGCCCGACTCCTGGAAACGGATCGCACGGGCATTCGGAAGCAGGTACTGCGCCAGGCGAAGATCGATCCCTCGGTCCACCAGCGTGTTCTTCGCCTCCCAGAGCTCCCCCACGGCCGTGTCGAATCGGCGGCGCAGCACCGGGGTGGCCTCGATCAGCTCGGGCACGACCACGTCAGGCTCGCGGCTGTCGTGCAGCGAAAGAAGCGGCCGGGAGCCGAGCACCATGCGATGCCGCTGGTCCTGCGAGTCCGCGCTGTGGGACAGCTTCTTGCGGAAGCCGTAGTGTGCGTGCTCCAGCGTCAGCATCAGAGGCGAGTGCATCGACACATTGAGAGCATCGAGGCGATAGGGGTTGCACCCCGGATCGAGCACACGCCCCAGCGCCTCCGCGTCGGAGCAGGCCGTCGGCGCCAGGCCCAGTACGCCCCGAACGGCCTCGGCCACGCGGGCCGGCGCGTCGGGCGTCCAGGAGACCAGCAGAGAGCGGCGCTTCCCCAGCGCGGCGTCGAACGCCTCGCGCCACTCGGCGGACGCCGCTGCGTCCGGGTGCACCTGGCGCTCCGGGATCTCCGCCTCGGTAAACGGCTCCCGCCCGACGTAGCGGAAGAAGTCGGGATCGATCCGATCCACGCAGGCCACCATGCGCCCGACGACCTCACGGGCCTCCTCCGGCACATCGCTGGCCTCGACCATGCGTCGCAGTCGGTGCAGCACGATTCCCGAGATGGTGTGGACCAGCGCGGCGTGACAGGCCACCGGAATCACATAGCGCGCGACTTCGATGGCGCGCTTCTCGATCTCGCGCTCGATCGAGGAGTGAAAGGAGCGTGAGCGCCGCAGCGCGAGATTCCAGTGGCGGCTCAGGCGATCGCGCAGCACCGGCTCGAGCCCCTGGGCGAGATCCCGGTAGGCCCGCCAAGCGCCCAGCAAGCTGCGTTCGTAGAGCTCACGATCTCGGCCCCCAAGGGACGGAGGCACGTGGGCCGTGGCGCGCGTGAGCACCACGTAACGCTGGCTCTGCTGCTCGGAGTTGTAGAACGGGTGCCGGTGCAGAAAGGACCAGAGCAGCTGGCGCGATACACCTTCCAGCGCAAACTCGAAGCTGGCATGCTGGTACACCGTATGGTGTCCGCCCTCGAAGGTCAGCGGGCCGATTCGCCGCCGCTGCCCCTCCGTGACCTCCTCGGCCTCGACCACTCGATCGGAGTAGCAGGTGCGGGCCGCGGCCACGGCGCCGTCGTACGGCCGGCCGAAATAGCGCCTCAGCGTGACGCGCGGACCCTCGTCGCTGACCCGTTCCGGAACGTCCAACGACCTCGTCCTCCCTGCGGTGAAAGCCGCATTCAGGGGCCTCGTCGCGGGCCGACCCCCCGCTCCACTCGCCGTGTCGCGGCGCGGCCGGCGTGCACGGCGTGCGAGCCCGATCGACCCCGCGACGTCGCCGCTCCCTCGAGCGGGAACACTAGCACTCCTCTTCAGCAAGCACGCGCGCGACCTCGTCCCGCGCAAAGCTGGGAAGCTCGTGGCCGCTCGTAGCGCGCACGCCCGCTCCCGCCTCGGCACGACCGATCTCGCAGGCGGCGTGGCCCCGTGCCTCGAGCTCGCGCAAGGCCGCCCCGACACGGTCCGGGGCAAACGCGGCGAGCAGCGTACCCGAGGCAAGCGTTCCCCAGGGATCGGCTCCCACAGCCCGGCAGAGCTCGAGCCCGGGCTCGAACCAGAGGACACGTGCCGGATCGATGCTCAGGGCCAGCGCGGAGGCGTCCGCGAGCTCCCGGAGCCCCGTCGCCAGGCCGCCCTCGGTGGGATCATGCAGCGCGCGTGCCCCGAGGTCTCGGGCCAGGAGCGCGGGCTCCACGACGGAGATGCCGGGGTCGTTCAAAGCCTCGCGTGCACGCGCACGCTGCGGGAGATACGCGGCGGCGGACGCCTCGAGGGCGAGCACCGCCGCTCCCTCGATGGGCGCCGGTCCAACCTGGACGATGGAGTCGCCCGGCCGTACGGCGGCGCTCGAGAGCACGCGGCCGTCCTCTGCGAGACCCAGCATCTGGCCGATCACCACCGGCTGTCGCACCGCGCGGGTGATCTCCGTGTGGCCACCGACCAGCGCCGCACCGAGCTTCTCGAGCGCGGTGTACGTGGCCCGGAACAGCGGCGCCAACGCGTCCTCCCGGGTGCCCTCGGGCAGCAGGACGGTGGCCAGAAACCAGCGCGGCTGCACACCCATGACGGCCACGTCGTTGGCGTTGATCACGACCGCGCTGGCTCCAACTTGCTCCCCGGTGAGCGTGATGGGATCGCTGGCCGCCACGAGCACTCCGCCCGGCAACTCGATGGCACAGGCATCCTCGCCGGGCGCCGGGCCGATGCGCACCTCGGGCGGCAGCGGCGGTCCCGCGGCAAGGAGCTTACGCAGCACCTCTGCCGGCAGCTTGCCGATCGGAAGGAGGCGGGGCCGCACGACGCCAGAGTAGCCCCCCAAAGCAGGAGCGCGATCCCCGCAACTGAGGCTTTTCTCCATCAAGGGTCTGAGCTGTGTAAACTGAGCCATGGGCCGAATTTGGATCGTCGCCGAGGACGAGGCTCTCGCCCGTACGATCGCCGCGATGCTGCAGGACCTCGGGGAGTCCGACGCTGGACCCCCTGAGCGCAGCCGTTGGCGAGACGTGGGCCCAGCAGACCTGATCGTGATCGCTGCCGGGGAGAGGGCGGCGGGGGAGGTGGCCGGCCTCGAGGGTGTCCTGGACTTTCTGGCGTCCATGCCTCGGGAGCGTCGAGCGCCTGCACCCGTGCTCTGGATCGAGCCACCCGGCGGTCAACCTCCGGCGGAGCTCGTGCGCCAGCTCGTCGATGATCGGCCGCTTCGATACCTCGCATGGCCGCCCGACGCCGAGAGCCTCAGCCGGATCGCGGCTGAGCTGCTCTCGGGGACGCACGTGATTCCGAGCCTGCGTGAGCGCATGCGCCGCGCCTGGGTGACCCGCCGCATGGAACGGCTCTATGCCGGCGTGGATCTGCCCATACTGCGGGCCGCGATCGATCCTCGCAACGCCGCGCGGCCCGTACTGCTGGTGGGGGAGACCGGCACCGGCAAGAGCCTGATCGCTCACTACATCCACCAGCTCGCCGAGCCGCCGCGGGATCGGCTCGTCGCGCTGCCGGCCGACGCCCTGACGGCCGACTCGCTCGAGGCGCGCCTCTCCTCCGCCTGTGCGGAACACCGCGTGACCCTCCACCTGAGCCGCTTGGAGCGGGCTCCCGCAGGCCTGCTGGCCCAGATCGGTGAGCTGCTCGGTGGCGCGGGAGGGCTGGCCCTCGAGCCAATTCGCTGGATCCTGTCGATGACGCACCTGCGAGCGACGCCCGAGGCCTGGCGCGGCCTTCCGCTGCTGCGCGTCGATCTGCCGCCGCTGCGCTCCCGTCCGGATTTCGAGCCTCTGGCGCGCGCCATGACGCAGGAGATCGCGCACCAGCAGGGCAAGGACGTGACGCTTCTACCGGAAGCGGCCGCGAAGCTGCGTGAGCTCGCCTGGCTCGGCAACCTGCGCGAGCTCGAGGAGCTGCTGTCGCGGGCGGTGGCCATGACGCCCGGCCCGACCGTCGGCGAGGAGGAGCTGCGAGCCGTGCTGCCCGGCACGGTGGAGCGTGTGAGCGATCGACCGCCCCCGGTCACTGCGGCCGGGCCGCCTCCGGCCGGAGCCTTCGAGAGCGCTGCGCCCGAGGTGCGGCCGGTGGGCGAGCCGCCCCCACTCGCAGCGGCGGCAGCGCCCCGGACCGAAGCCGGAGAGCCCGAAGCCGATTCCGCCCCCCGGGCCGCCGACACGAACTCGGTGCTTCCCGAGCTGATCGCGCCCCTGGTGCAGGAGATCCGCCAGCCGCTGCTCGCGATTCGCACCTACGCCGGTCTGCTCGAGCGCAAGCCCGACGACGAGAAGCTGCGCCAGGAGCTCTCGGCGCTCGTGGTCGGAGACCTGCCGCGGCTGGAGGGTCTGCTCGGGCGGCTGGAGCGCTTTGCCCGCCTCGGCCCGCCTCGGCTGCGCGCCATCGACCTCTCGTCGCTGGTGGCGTCCGTGCTGGAGGAGCACCAGACCGACGCGCGAGCCCGCTCGCTCGTCGTGCTGCGAGAGCTCGAAGAGGGAGGTCCACCGGCCCACGCCGATGAGGCACAGCTGCGCTTTGCGCTCGACGGGCTCATGAGTCAGGCGCTCCGCATGGTTCCGGAGGGTGGAGATCTCTACATTGGAACCCACTGCCTTTCCGATCCCCAGGGCACAGGCGCCCGCCATCGCCTGTTGATCCGCTTCCACAGCCCCGAGGACGTCCTGATCGCACCGGACGACTCGCAGGGACCCCGGATGCCGGCGGAGGTGATCATGGCGCGCACGCTGATTCGCCGCATGCACGGACGCTTTGCCGTAGACAGCTCGGGAGCGCAGGACAACCTGATTCTGATCGAGCTTGCGAGCGCCGCCACGTAGGAGCCCGATCCGAGACAGAGTCTTCGGTCAGGCTCCTCGCCCGTGCGAAGCCCGCACAGTCTCGGCCGTATTTGCTAGCGTGCCGGGGTTGACGCGGCCCATGCTGGAAAAGAGGATCGAGTGCGTCCTCACCGATGCGGAGGCGTTCGGCCGCTCTGTGAGGGTCTGCTTCTCACCGCGGCGGGGTCACGCCGGGCCGATCGAGGATTTCCTCGATCTCGGTGAGCCCGACTCGTTGACGCGTGTTCGGAGCATCGGACGTGTGCTGCGCATCCTACGCGCCGCCCGCGTTCGGCCGCCGCGCGATCCCTACAGCCTGGGGGACAACCCGCAGCGCCTGGCCACGCTGCTCCAACGCTGTCGCGGCGCGATCGTCTGTCTCGCCGTGTCACGACGACTCAGTCGCGCCCTCACCATCTGGACCGAGAGCGGCATCGAGAAAATTGAGGGGGTGATCGACTTCAGCGAGGTGGATGGCAGCCTCTCGGTGCGGCGCCTCGGCGGACGCAGCCCGCTCGTCTTTCCTCGCCACAGCCTGATTCGCTTTCGACCCACATCGACGGAGAGCCTCGAAGTGGTCGGAATCGATCTTTCTGTCGGTTCACGCTTGCGTTGAGACTCCACTTCTGATTTAAGTAGACGTGCGGGTCGTTGCCGCTCCGGACCGAGCCGGGCGTTTCCGCTGGGGGGTCGGGAGGGTCGGGCACGACGGAGCGGCACCCCGCGACCTCCCCAGCGCCCGCACCGTCCCGCGTCCCCGCGTCCCCGATGGGATGCACCGCCCAAGCGTTTTCCCTCCACCGGCGAATCCCGTACCCTCTGGGTATGTTCGGAATCGGCATGCCCGAGCTACTAGTGATCCTCGTGGTCGCCCTGCTGGTGCTCGGGCCCAAGCGCCTTCCCGAGGTTGCACGCTCACTGGGTCGCGGCATGGCTGAGTTCCGCCGCGCCTCGAGCGACATCCGTCAGTCCCTCAGCGCTCCGCTGGACGAGAAGCCCGAGTCCTCGTCGACGGAGCCGCCGGCCGCCGAGAAGGCCGGGGAGAAGCCGGAGCCCGAGAAACCCTCGGATGGATGACGTTCCCCGTCCGCTGATCGAGCACCTCGACGAGCTGCGGCGGCGCCTCTTCTGGGCTCTGGGAAGCTGGGCGCTCTGCGCAGCCGTGGCGGGCTACTGGGTCAAGGACGTGTTCCGGATCCTGACGGGGCCCGCCGTGGATGCCCTGCTCGAACGTGACTACACGCTGGTCGCGCTGGCGCCGCCCGAGCTCTTCTTCACCTACGTCAAGAGCGCTCTGCTCACCGGCTTTCTGGTCTCGCTGCCGATGATTCTCTACCAGGCGTGGGCGTTCGTGTCGCCAGGTCTGTACAGGCAGGAGCGGCGCTTCGCACTGCCGTTCGTGGTCTGCACGACTCTGCTCTTTCTGGCCGGCGCGACGTTCGGCTACTTCGTCGCGTTCCCGTTCGTCTTCCAGTACTTCCTCTCGTTGGAATCCGAGGTGATCCGCACGAGCTGGAGCGTCCAGACCGTCTTCTCGTTCATGGCGCGGCTCTACCTGGCCTTTGGCACGGCGTTCCAGCTTCCCATCGTTCTATTCTTCCTGTCTCTCGCCGGGATCATCACCCCCACGCTGCTGTCGAGATGGCGCAAGTACGCGATCGTAATCATCTTTGCGGCCAGTGCAATCATCACGCCCCCCGACGTCGTGAGCCAGGTCATGCTCGCGCTCCCGCTCTGGGCGCTCTACGAGATCGGCCTCCTGGTCTCGCGACTCGTCGTGCGACGTCGCGCTCGCCTGGCCGAGCCCACCGGCCAGTGAGGCTCCGCGTCGTGCTCTTCGATATGGGGGGCGTGCTCGTACCGGACCCACCGGGCTACGAGGGCGCGGCGTCTGACGCGGGGTTGGTGGCTCGCTTCCGGGACGCCGGCTTCGAGGATCCGGAGAGCGCCATCCGGGCCTGTGCGCGGCGCCTGCACGATGCCTACCGGGCGCTCGAGGCGCAGTGCACGCAGCCCGACCCGGACGTCGTCTTCGCCGAGCTCGATCCCGCGCTTCGCAGCCGGCTGCTCGAGGCGTTTCGGCGCGAGGCCGTGCAGCCCCCCTACCCCGAGGCGCGTGGGATCGTCGAGGACCTGGCGCGCGACTTCGTGCTCGGACTGGTCTCCAACACCGTGATCCCGGGAGATCATCACGCCCGGAACCTGCTCGAGGCCGGGATTCTCCAGCATTTCCGCGTGGCGGTCTGGTCGGCGAACTTCGGAAGACGCAAGCCGGATCCCGCCATGATCGAGCACGTCCTCGCGCGGCTCGGGGCGCGCGCCGAGGAGGCCCTGCTGGTGGGGGACAAGCGGCGCACCGATGTGCGGGCCGCGCGACGCGCAGGCGTGCGCGTGGCCTGGCTGCGCCGCGGGCGGGAGTCCGAGACGGAGAACGTACCCGACGCAGAGTTTACGATCGACGATCTGCGCGCGCTTCCCGCGCTCGTGCGCCAAGAGGCCGGGATTCGCTCGCGGGGCTCATGAATCCTCGGGCGGCTCGATCACCACCAGCAGGGCGCCTCCCTCGACGGCATCCCCCTCGCTCACCGCGATCTCGGTGACGACGCCTCGGATCGGGCTTCGCAGCTCGTTCTCCATCTTCATGGCCTCGATGATCAACAGGCCCTGATCCACCTCGACGCTTTCCCCCATCCCGATGAGGATCTTGACGATCTTGCCCGGCATCTGCGCGCGCAGCTCCTGCTTGCCGGAGACCACCTCCGCCGCCGAGGCCTGGAGCGCCTTGCGGCGCTCGTCCACGACCGTGAAGTCGAAGGCGCTGGTTCCCACGTGGACGTCGAGCGTGCCGTCCTCGCGCTCGTCCACGCTGCCCTCATACTGTCGGCCACCGATGAGGATCGAGTACACCGTGCGCGCCGTCTTGCAGGCGTCCACCCGCACGGGCCGCTCGTCGTCGACGCGCACGTCGAAGGCAAAGCCGCCCGCCTCATGGACCTCGACGCTGAAGGTGTCCCGACCGTGGGTGACCTCGTAGCGCACGGCTAGCGCGTCCTCGACGCCCGATCAGACACTACAGTCCCCGACGCAGCTGGCGGAGCCGGCCGCGCTGCTTCCAGGCGGATAGGGTCCCTGCACCGCCGGCGCTCGCGCGGGAACGCGCAGCGGCCCGGTCCCGGTCGCGCTTGTAGCCCGCGATCGCGGCCAGCATGATGGCCACGCGCCTCTCCTCCCCATCGGGCGGCAACGAGGTCGTACCCGTGCGCAGGATCTCGGTCTCGATGAAGCTCGTGTCGAAGCGACCTTCGACGAAGAGCGGGTGCTCCATGACGACCCGATGAAAAGGGATCGAGGTCTTGATGCCCTTGACCACGAACTCCTTGAGCGCGCGGCGCATCCGCGCGATGGCCTCGGTCCGGTCGCGCCCCCAGCAGATCAGCTTCGAGATCAACGGGTCGTAGTAGACCGTGACCTCGGCGCCCGGATAGACGCCCGAGTCGTTCCGAACCCCGGGCCCACCGGGCGGACGGTAGACGAGAATCTCACCGGGGGACGGGCGGAAGGCGTGTTCGGGGTCCTCGGCATAGATCCGACACTCGATCGCCCAGCCGTTCAGACCGATCTCCTGCTGGTTGAGGTCGATCTTCTCACCCGCGGCGATGCGGATGCCCGTCTTGACGATGTCCACGTTGGTCACCATCTCGGTCACCGGGTGCTCCACCTGAACGCGGGTGTTCATCTCGAGGAAATAGAAGTCGAAGTTCTTGTCGACCAGGAACTCGCAGGTTCCGGCCCCCTCGTAGGACACGGCCTTGGCCGCCGCCACCGCGGCCTGACCCATCTCCTCGCGCAGGCTGGGCGGCATGCGTGTGGCGGGGGCCTCCTCGATGACCTTCTGGTGTCGCCGCTGGATCGAGCACTCACGCTCGAAGAGATGGAGGGCGTTGCCGTGCGAGTCTCCCAGGATCTGGATCTCGATGTGACGCGGCTGCTCGACGAACTTCTCGATGTAGATCGAGTCGTCCCCAAAGGAGGCTCGCGCCTCTGAGCGGGCGCGCTTGATCCCCTGCTCGAGCTCGGCTTCCTCGCGCACCAGCCGCATGCCCTTGCCGCCTCCTCCCGCCGTGGCCTTGACCATGACGGGAAAGCCGATCTCGCGCGCAAATCGGATCGCCTCCGCGTCGTCGAGCTTTTCGATGGTGCCCGGAACGATGGGTACACCCGCCTCGGACATGGTCTGGCGGGCGATCACCTTGTCGCCCATGGCCTCGATCGTCTCCGGTCGAGGCCCGATGAAGACCAGCCCGGCCTCCGCGCAACGTCGAGCGAACTCGGCGTTCTCGGAGAGGAAGCCGTAGCCGGGGTGGACCGCCTCGGCCTCCGCCCCCCGCGCGATCGCGAGGATGCGGTCGATGTTCAGATAGCTCTCGCGCGCGGGTGCCGGACCACAGGGATAGGCCTCGTCCGCGTAGCGGACGTGCAGCGCATTCCGGTCCACATCGGAGTAGACCACGGCGGCCCGAATGCCCAGCTCCCGGCACGCCCGTGTGACGCGCACCGCGATCTCCCCTCGGTTCGCGATCAGCACCTTCTCGAAGGGAGGAGATGCCTTCTCAGAGCTCATAGTGGGATGTTCCCGTGCTTGCGGGGGAGATTCTCGCCCTTCTTGTTCTCGAGCATCGCGAGCGCGTCGATGATGCGGGGACGCGTCTCCTCCGGCTTGATCACCGCATCGATGTATCCCAGCGACGCGGCCTTGTAGGGGTTGGCGAACGTCTCCCGGTAGGCTGCCACGAGCCGCTCACGCGTCTGGTCCGGACGCTCCGAGCCCGCCAGTTCATCGCGATGGATGATGTTGACCGCCCCCTCCGGCCCCATCACGGCGATCTCCGATTGGGGATAGGCGTAGTTGACGTCCCCACGCAGATGCTTCGAGCTCATCACATCGTAGGCGCCGCCGTAGGCCTTGCGAGTAATGACGGTGATCTTGGGCACGGTCGCCTCGGCGTAGGCGTAGAGCAGCTTGGCCCCGTGACGGATGATGCCGCCGAACTCCTGTGCGGTGCCAGGAAGGAAGCCGGGAACATCGACGAACGTCACGAGGGGAATGTTGAAAGCGTCGCAGAAGCGGACGAAGCGAGCCGCCTTGACCGACGCGTCGATGTCAAGGCAGCCCGCCAGATGGCTCGGCTCGTTCCCCACCACACCGACGCTCCGTCCCCCGAAACGGGCAAAGCCGATGATGATGTTCCGAGCCCAGTGGGACTGAACCTCGAGAAAGATCCCGTCGTCCACGACCATCTCGACCAGCCTCTTCATGTCATAGGGCTTGTTGGGATTGTCCGGCACGTGGCCGAGCAGCGCCGGATCGGCGCGTTGAGGATCGTCGTCAGTAGGCTGGAAGGGCGGGTCCTCGAGGTTGTTCTGCGGCAGGAAGCTCAGCAGGGCCCGGATCTTCCCGATGCACTCCTGCTCGCTGTCCGCTGCAAAATGCGCCACTCCGCTGCGCGAGTTGTGCGTCATGGCGCCGCCGAGCTCTTCCTTGGTCACGTCCTCGTGGGTCACGGTCTTGATGACGTCCGGGCCCGTGATGAACATGTTGCTCGTGCCCTTGATCATGAAGATGAAGTCCGTAATCGCGGGAGAGTAGACCGCTCCGCCCGCGCACGGTCCCATGATCGCCGAGATCTGCGGGATGACGCCCGAGCTGAGCACGTTCCGCAGGAAGATGTCCGCATAGCCCGCGAGCGATACGACACCCTCCTGGATGCGTGCACCCCCCGAGTCGTTCAGACCGATCAGGGGGGCACCAACCTTGGTGGCGTGATCCATGATCTTGCAGACTTTCTCGGCGAACGCGCCGGAGAGCGAGCCACCGAAGACCGTGAAGTCCTGCGAGAAAACGAAGATCAAGCGGCCATCGATGCGCCCGGAGCCCGTGACGACCCCGTCGCCCAGCACGAGATTTTGCTGCATGCCGAAGTCCGTGCAGCGATGGGTCTTGAACCGGTCGAACTCCAGAAACGTGCCCGGGTCGAGCAGGAGCTCGATGCGCTCGCGGGCGGTGAGCTTGCCGGCCTTGTGCTGACGCTCCAGCCGCTCCACGCCACCACCCAGCTCTGCGCGGGCGTTGAGCTCGTCGAGCCGCTTGATCTTCTCCTCGAGCGACAGGGCTAGTACTCCTTCTGCGCCTGCAGAACCGTGATGGCCGTGAGGTTCACTACGTCCTCCACCGAGGCCGTGGGCTGAAGCGAGTTGACCGGGCTGCGCATTCCCATGAGGATGGGACCGACGACGCTGGCGTCACCCACCGACTGCATCAGGCGCACCGCGATGTGGCCCGAGGCCAGGTTCGGAAAAATCAGCACGTTGGCGTCTTCCTTGAGCGTCGAGAAGGGGAACCGGATCTCTCGCTTGCGAGCATCCAGCGCGATGTCGGCCTGCATCTCGCCGTCGATCTGGAGGTTCGGCCAGCGCTCCTGCGCGATCCGCACCGCCCGGGCGACGGTCTCCGCCTCGGTCGTGCGGGTGCTGCCGAAGTTCGCGAACGAGAGCATGGCCACGACCGGCTCGAAGCCGAACCAGCGGGCCGTCTCCGCGCCCAGACCGGCGATGTCGGCCAGATCTTCGGGGCTGGGGCGGATGTTGAGCGAGGCGTCAGCAAAGAACAGGACCCGCTGCTTCTGGATCACCACGTAGACCCCGGCGGCCCGCAGGTGATCCTCGGCGAGGCCCACGACCTCCAGCGCCGGTCGAATCGACTCCGGGTAGGACTTGGTCAGGCCCGCAACCAGCCCCTGCGCGTCACCCATCCGGACCATCATGACCCCGAAGTAGCTGCGGCGGGCCAGCAGACGCTCCGCATCCTGCCCCGTGACGCCCTTGCGGCGCCTCAGGTTCGTGAGCTCCTTGCGGTAGTACACGCGCTTCTCGGAGCGTTTCGGGTCGATCAAGACCACCCGGCTCAGGTCGACGGCCAAGGCCTCGGCCTTCTCGCGGATCTCGCGCTCGTTGCCCAGCAGCACCGCCTCGGCGATCCCCTCGTCCTCCAGAATCTGGACCGCCCGCAGCACCCGCTCCTCGCTGCCCTCCGGAAAGACCACGCGCTTGGGCTGTCGCTTGGCCTTGTTCATGACCGAGCGCATGACCTCACGCGAGCCCCCAAGCCGCCGCTCGAGCCTCTCGCGGTACTCTTCGAGGTCGATCTGCACGCGCGCGACACCCGTCTCCATGGCCGCCTCAGCGACCGCGCTCGACTCCCAGATCAGGACGCGCGGGTCGAAGGGCTTCGGAATGATGTAGCGCGGCCCGAAGTCGAACTTCTCCCCCTCGTACGCACGCAGGACCTCATCGGGCAGCCCCTGCTCACCCTGCTTGGCGAGATCGGCGAGGGCCCGCGTGGCAGCGAGCTTCATTTCGTCGTTGATCTTGCGCGCTCGCACGTCGAGCGCACCTCGGAAGATGAACGGAAAGCCCAGCACGTTGTTGACCTGATTGGGGTAGTCCGAGCGCCCGGTGGCCATGATCGCGTCATCCCGGACACGGAGGACCTCATCGGGCGTGATCTCCGGGTCAGGATTCGCCATGGCAAAGATGATCGGGCGGTCCGCCATCTGACGAACCATCTCGGGCGTGACGAGCCCGGCGGCGCTCACACCCACGAAGGCGTCACAGCCGCGCAGCGCGTCCTCGAGCGTGCGCGCATCGGTCTCACGCGCGAAGCGTGCCTTGTAGGGGTTCATCCCCTGCTTGCGTCCCTCGTAGATCACGCCGCGGCTGTCGGTCATGAAGATGTTCTGGGGCTGGACGCCGAGCTTGATGTACAGATCCGCGCAGGCGATGCCTGCGGCACCCGCACCCGCGAACACCACGCGTGTCTCCTCGATGCGACGACCCGTGAGCTCGAGCGCATTCAGAAACGCCGCGGCCGAGATGATCGCCGTGCCGTGTTGGTCGTCGTGGAAGACAGGGATGTCCAGCTCCTCGATCAGGCGCTCTTCGATCTCGAAGCAGTCGGGCGCCCGAATGTCCTCGAGGTTGATGCCCCCGAAGGTCGGCTCCAGCAGCTTGCAGACCCGGATGACCTCCTCCGGATCCTCGGTGGCCAGCTCGATGTCGAAGACGTCGACGCCCGCAAAGCGCTTGAAGAGAACCCCTTTGCCCTCCATCACGGGCTTGCCAGCCAGGGGACCGATGTTGCCCAGACCCAGGACGGCCGTGCCGTTCGTAACCACCGCCACGAGGTTCGCCCGCGCCGTGTACAGGAAGGCGTCGTCGGGGCGGCGGTGGATCTCACGGCAGGGCTCGGCAACGCCGGGCGTGTAGGCCAGCGAGAGATCGCGCTGGGTGAGGCAGCGCTTGGTCGAGACGACCTCGATCTTCCCGGGCTGTCCCCGGCGGTGGTACTCGAGCGCGTCTTCCTTGGTGATCACGGGGCTGCTCCTCCTGGCGTCGGGCCCTGGGAACGAAAAACCCACCCCCGACGGGGGTGGGTGGGAAAGCATACCACGCGCGCCGGACCCCGAACCTACCCGCGGTTCCTGATCTTCTCCCAGTCGGCCAGGAAGCGCTCGATGCCGATGTCCGTGAGCGGGTGATTGGCGAGGCTCTGGAAGACCGCCCAGGGCATCGTCGCGATGTCCGCGCCCATCCGGGCCGCCTCCACGACGTGGACGGGGTTCCGGATGCTGGCCACCAGCACCTCGGTGCCGATCTCGTAGTTCGCGAAGATCTCCACGATCAGTGCGATGAGCTCCATGCCCGGTGCCTGGATGTCGTCGAGCCGCCCCACGAAGGGAGAGATCATCGAGGCGCCGGCCTTCGCCGCCATGAGCGCCTGGATCGGGCTGAAGATGAGCGTGCAGTTGGTCGCGACGTCCTGCTCCGCGAGCGTGCCGATGGCCTTCAGACCCTCGAGGCACATCGGGATCTTGACGACGATGTTCTCGGCCACCTTGGCCCACTCGAGGCCCTCACGGACCATCCCGTCGGCGTCGAGGCTCACGACCTCGGCGCTGATCGGACCCGGGACGAGCTTGGCGATCTCGCGGACAACCTCACGGGGGTCGCCCTCCTCGCGCGAGAGCAGGGAGGGGTTCGTGGTGATTCCGTCCACCAGCCCCAGCTTCGCCGCCTCACGGATGTGGGGGAGGTGCGCGGTGTCCAGGAAGAATTTCATCTCTGTTGAACCTCCGGAAGTCCCGGCCCTCTCGCTCCCGCAGCACTGGAGTCGCGGGAAGCGCCCGTACCGGGGGCGTTCGCCCGCTGAAGCTTCTCAACCCGGAGGGGATCGTCAAGGGTTCGCAGCCGCTCGCTCAGGCTGGAGCCGTCGCGCGGGTCCCGCAGCCGGGGGGAGAGCTCCGCGAGGGGCTCCAGAACGAAGCGGCGGGTCCGCAGGCCCGGGTGCGGAAGGGTCAGCTCCGGGGAGTCGAGCACGAGATCTCCCAGCAGCAGGAGGTCCAGATCGAGCACACGCGGGGCCCAGCGCACTCCGCCGGGGTCCCGCCCCGCACGCCGCTCAAAGGCCTTCAGGCGGGCGAGAAGCGCCTCCGGCTCCGCGCCGGTCACGAGCTCCGCCACGGCGTTCACGTACCACGGCTGGCGCAAGTCACCGAGCGGCTCGGTCCGGTACAGCGCGGAGCTGCGCAGGGGACCCCAGCGCGCGAGCTCCTCCAGCGCCCGCACGACCTGTCCCATGGGTCCGTCCAGGTTCGAGCCCAGACCGATGTAGGCGAGCCGCCTCAGGACTCTCCCTCCTGTCCGGCCGCCTCCTCGGTCTCGGATACGACGAGCTCGAAGAGCAGCAAGCCGACACCGATCACGATTGCACTGTCCGCCACGTTGAAGTCGGGAAAGATGAACAGGCCGAGATCGAACTGTAGGAAGTCGACGACGCCGGACTCGCGAAAGACCCGATCGATCAGGTTGCCGAGCGCACCCGCGAGGATCAGCGCGAGCGAGGCGGATCCGAAGCGGTCGTCGCGGGCCAGGCTTCGGTAGAACGAGCCGATCAGGCCGAGCGCCACGAGGGTGAGCACGATGAAGAAGCCCACGTGCACATGCTGGAGCAGCCCGAAAGCCATGCCGGGGTTCGTCGCGTGCGTGATTCGAAAGAAGCCGTCGATGACGGTGATGGGCTCGTAGGGGGAGACGTAGCGCTCGATGAGCAGCTTGGTGAGCTGGTCGAGCGGCAGGACGATCCCAACGAGCACGAGGAGAATGCGTAGCTTCGGGCTCACCGGAGGCTGTCTATCACAGGGCCCTGGGCGCTTCCAGCGAGCTCACCTCCGGGGTCGAGCACCTCCGCTTGGGCACGCAGCCGTGCCGCCTCGTCGGGACGACCCCTTCGCTCTTGCAGAACGGCCTCGAGCCTCAAGGTGCGTGCCAGCCAGCGCTCGTTCGGGGGCTCGCTGATCTGAAAGACGAGCCGTGCTTCCTCGAGGTAGCGCAGCGCCCCCTCGAGTTCGCCCGAGGCGGCCGCCACCTGTCCCAGCAGAAGGTAGGCGTAGCCGTTGTCTCCCTCGAGGCGCAGCGCGCGGGAGGCCAGCGCATGGGCCCGTTCGAGCTCGCCGGCGCGGAGCGCCTCCTCGCCACGGGCCACCAGGTGAATCGAGGCGCGAGCCTCTCCCTCCGGCACGGCCGCGGCGGCCTCCTCGAGGGTGCGCGGCCCGTGCGGCGCCCGCAAGCTGAGGCAGCCTCCGAGCGCCAGCATCACCAGCAGGAAGAGCCGCCCGCTCATCGGCCTCACAGCCGCCGCCGCACCCAGTCGAGCAGCCGATCGATGCCGCCCGGGGCCTCCGGCGCGCAGCTCGTGCGGGGAGCCGTCCCCGTCAGAAAGAGCTCAGGCTCCCCGGGGCAGCCGGGGCCGGCGCGCAGACCGGTCTCCCGATCGATGGGCACGTGCTCCAGACCCGCCGGTCGTAGAAAGCTCCGCTCCCCCTGCGGCCCCTTCAGCCCGATCAGAAAGTCCGCGAAGATCGGCAGGGCCGCGGCCGCACCCGGAATCCCCAGGCTCGCACCGTCGTCGAAGCCGACCCAGACCGCGACCAGGAGATCGGGCGTGAAGCCCACGAACCAGGCATCGCGATAGCCGCTGGTCGTCCCGGTCTTCCCTGCGACCTCGCCCTCGTAGCCCAGGCGGCGCAGCGCTCGGGCGGTGCCCCGGTCCACCACGCCCTGCAGCAACGACGTGACCAGGTAGGCCTCCTCAGGCTGGTAGGCGCGACGGAAGTCGAGGCGCTGGTGCTCGAGGACCTGGCCCCCAGCGTCCAGAACCTCGGCGTAGCTGCGCAGCACGGGGAGCATGCCGCCGTTGGCAAAGACCGCGTAGGCGCGGGCGATCTCGAGCAACGTCACTTCGGCCACACCCAGGGCCAGGCTGGGGACCGGCTCGATGGGCCCCTCGAGACCGAGACGTCGGGCGGCCTCGATGATTCGCTCGGGCCCGAGAGCCAGGCCGAGCCGGGCGACCGGGACGTTCAGGGACTGCTCGATGGCGTCGCGGAGTGTGACCTGGCCGCGGAACTCCTCGTCGTAGTTGGTGGGCGTCCACTCGCCCCCCCCCACCACGGAGACGTGCAGAGGCTCGTCCGCGAGCGTCGAGACCAGCGTGAAGGGCGGCGCTTCCGAGTCGACGCGGCTGAGCGCGGCGATCGCGACGATGGGCTTGAAGACGCTGCCGGGCTGGCGGCGGGCCTGGGTGGCACGGTTGAACTGGCTCTTGCGGTAGTCCCGCCCGCCCACGAGCGCGAGGATCTCGCCCGTGCTCGGGACCAGGGCGATCAACGCGGCCTGAAGCGGCGAGTCCTCGCGGCGCAGCTCCGGATGCCGAGTCTCGAGCCACTCGAGGCGCTCGCGCACGACGCGATTCGCGAGTCGCTGGGCGAGCGGGTCCAGGGTCGTGAAGATCGAGAGCCCCGCCGGGCAGGGATCCGGCTTC